>DATAQN010000133.1:0-52181 GCA_036264635.1 Xanthobacteraceae bacterium
GACCGTGTACTTGTTCACGGTGCCGGCGACCGGGTTCGGATTAGCGATCATGTTCGACGGTGGCGTCGAGGCATTGCCGTTGCCGTCGCTCCAATAGATCGCGTCGGCGGTGCCGAACATGACGTGGTTCTGCGCCGTGCCGCCGAGGAACGACTGGTGGAAGTTGTCGCTCAAGGTGAAGCGATCGGCCAGTTGCTTCAGGATCGAGGCTTCTTCCTGTTCGGCATTATAGAAGCCCATCGAATTGCCTTCGCTGAAATTGCCCTGCGTCGCCGCCGAAGTGCGCGCATAGGTGTCCATGACGAAGGGGAAGAGGTCGTTCAGGCAGCCGGTCGGATTGTCCTTGGTCGCATTGGCCAGGCTGCAATCCTGCTGCTGTGCGGCTTGATAGAACCGATGCGTGGTATCGCCGGTATAGTCGTCGTCATCGATATTCGCACCCAGGAGCACGAACGGACCGGGCGGCAGACTGCCGGCGCTGGGGACGCGCGTGTCGAGCGAGTCGTCCGGCAGCCCGGTGGCGCCGGTCGTCGTAAAGACTTCGTTCGAGGGCTGGATGTCGGGTTCGCCGCCAATGGCCGCGACTTCCGCGAAGCTGGTATAGGGCGCAACCGGGAACTGGCTGTTCTGCGCCGTCGGCGCCCCGTTGGTGTTCGGCTGCGGCATCACATTGCCTGTGCCGTAAGCGGTCTTCGACTTTTTCGGTGCGCCGAAATAATAAAGCGGTTGCGGCACTACGGAGAACTGTTGGGCGAGATTGTAGTTCTTCCCCGGCGAGCCGTCTTCTTTGACGATGCCCTTGGACAGCAGGTTCGAGATCTTCTCTCCCGGCCCTTTGGGCTTATAGACGCCGAACGTGTGATCAAGTCCGCGATTTTCACCGATCAGGATGATGACATGCTTGATCGGGCTCGCAGTTGACGACTTGGCGGCCGCGTCCTCCACGGTCGTCGTTGCGGGCGCGCCGCGCACGGTCGCGGTATAGCCAAAGGCGCACAGCGCGAAGATCGAGGCGCAACACGCCGCCTTCATGCGCCATTTCGTCAGGATTATTTTGCGGTCTTGCACGATTTGTCTCCCTTCAACGGAATAGAAAAAACATGCGACGTTTAGTCATCCACTGTGACAACGTGTCTTCGTTTTTGTTTCAGCCGACTGATTTTGCAGAGTAAAAAAATTTCAGCGTTGGATTTTTTTGCGAGACGAAAATTTTTCGCAGAGTGGAACCTGCGGCACAGCGAGCGCGTTATTTGGAGTTTGTGCCGTGCTCGTGAATCCGATTGACGCAGCTTTTGCCAAAGCCGCTCCTGTCCGATGGCTGCAAGCGTTCCTAGTCGGACGCGCACGATCTTCCATTGATGACGTGATCCCACTTGCCGATTATACTTGTTGCAGATTCTACTTGTTGCAAATTCTACTTGCCGGCAGTCTGCAGCATTTGTTGCAGGGCGTTGTAATGGGCATCGTGGATCGTCGGATTGAACAACGACCAAGGTTGGGCTGCATGCAGCAAAACGGGTAGCGGACCAACCGATAAGTTGCGAAAGTTGCGATGCTCAGCCGCCGCTTCGTCGAATTCTCCGGCCGAGGCTACGGCGCCGATCCGATTGAGCCGCAGCACCAGGTCTTTCAACGCGGACCGCGCGCGGGCGCGTTCTTGTTGACCGCCAGTGACCGACGGATCGGTGTGGTCGGGGAACTGCTCGGTCAATTCACGCAATTCGAGATCGACGGTATTCACCGTGAGCGAAATGACATCGCTATCATGCGCCGGGATAGCGGTATCCAGAACGCTGGCGAAATCGCCGATTTCCTTGAGCTTCGAGGCCACGCCTTCGTATTCATAAGGACGCTCGGCGTTGCCGATCGCGTTCAGATAGGCGACGAGATCATTGCGGTCTTGCGCCGAGAGACCGAGATCGAACACCCGATCGAAATGGGCGACGACCTGATCGTAGCTGTCGTAGCGTCCGTCATGGAAATAAGGTCCGTTGAAGTCCGCATTCAACAGAGTTGGTGTCTTGAACAAGCCGCCGGAACCGACATCGTGCGGCACATGATCGACAAAAGCCCCGGACGGCACGTGGCACCCCGCGCAGCTGAGGCTCGGATCATGCGGGAAGGGTTTGGCAAACAGCACTTCGCCGCGGCGAGCGGCGTCGCTTGCTTGCGCGGCGAGACGCCCGCCAGGACCGAGCGCGAAATCGCGCAAGAAGTCGATGTCTTGGATATAGGTCACCATAGCGTCGAGAATCGCAGGTGGCGGTTCCGGCCCGGCGAATTCGTTGACGATGACGTTGTGGATGAATTCACGCAGCGACGCGGTCCGCCCATCGTTTCCGTAGGGCGCGAGATAGCGCGCTCCCCGCAAACTCGGAACCCGGACCGGATCGAGCACGCTGTTGTCGGCCTTAGGATTGAACAAGTGACCCGTCGTGTCGAAATTGCCCGGGCGCGTCGACAAGTGTGGGACGAAGAGCTTTGGATTCGAAGCGCCGTTGACATGACAGGTGCTGCAACTGATGCCGGCCTGCCGCGCAACGCCGCCAAGGATCGCGGACGAACTGAAGGCAAGATCACCGAGATTGATCAGATAGGATTTGCGGCCGCCAGCGGCTTCCGAATGGAACTGCTCGCGCGGCACATTGAGTGCCTCTTCGTTCAACTCGGATCCGGACGGCAACACCGTCTCGCGGCCGTCGACGGGGAAAGAGGCGGCATAGCGAAGCGGCAAGGCCAGCAACAGCCCGGCCAATGCCACACAAATCGTCCAGCACGTGCGCCGGATCATAATGTCTGCATCTTTTGTGCTATCTTTTGCGCTCGTGTCCGACCGGCGCGAGACTCCATGGCGCAGCCGGGGATTCATTTCGTGGCTTCTTCAAGAGTTGGGGTGCTTAGGCCGATCTTCGGCCCCGCAATCTGCAGGGTGACGACGAGATCCTCGCTGGCCTTCCGCAGCGCGTCGGGATCCAGCTGTTTCAAATCCTCGACTGTGAGGAGTTGCTTGAGGCGATCGATTTCGCCCTGCACTGTGCCCGCCAATTTCGGATCGCTCGCCTCGAGCGTTGAAGCGAACACGATCCGATACGCCAGTTCGATTCCTTCGACGTTATTTCGCATGTCGTCGAGAGATGTGCCGCTGAATCGTGACTCCCCGCCGTCGACCTTGCCGTCGCCAACCTCATAGGCCAGCCGGGTCACCCCGTTGAGAAGGCCTTGAGCGGTCAGCTGTATAGTGCGGATCTGTTGGTCGAGATTGGCTAAATTCTGGATCAGCGCGCCGATCTGATCCTGCACGTCGAACGAGTTGGCGCCGAACAGCTTCGCTTCAATTCCGTGGAACCCTTTGGTGGCGTCCGGCCACGCATCGATTGCATCATCGAGCTGCGGCACGAAACCGCTGGTAAAGACTTCCGAACGCTCCCAACCGACCCGTGCGGCGATCCAGGCCTTTTGGGCTCCGGCGATATCGTGAGCGACAATTCGATCGCGCAATTCGCGCGCACCCGCGAGCGCCTGATCGATGTCATTGATCATATATGGCCGGTATCGTTCCGCGACTTCATCGAGCGATTGCGCGCTGACTGACGCAGTGGTAGCAGCGACCGCGACAGCGCCAAACACAGCACAAAGAGCTGCGCGCGTCCGCCAGCCACGGCGGTCGACAGGCGCAAAACCTTGCACGGTCAAACCGACGCCGCGAGCGCTTGCGTTACTGGTTCCCGGCCGGCTCAAAATCACGACAGCTGTCAATTCACACCACGACAACGCACCCACTGGGGACGGCAACGCTATGAGCGAGACGCTCCAGGGAACCCAAGGGAACAATGGGAAATTTGGTCAGGCTGTATGCTTCACCGCGGGACCCCCGCCTTAAATGAAGCAAAAGGTAATATATTTGCGCCACCGTAAAGCTTTGGCGTCAACTCCGTGACGCTTCAATTACGATCCTGACCAGCGTTCGATGTTTTACAGATTTTATGCTGGCGCTTGAGGCCAACGGTCTTCAGAAAAAGAATGCGCACCGGTGGATGATGTTCAAGGAACTTTCCTCACGCGAGTGAGCCCCCTCGCGGGATTGCGGCGCATTTAGTTTCGGGCCGCTCTTCGATTTTGCGATCAACCACCGGAACTCGACGGTGCCGCCCAATCGAACTTATAGTTCACGCCAAGCTTGAGCAGATCGAGCGACTGCTTGACGCCGATGTTTTGCGTGTTGATAAGCGCGACCGCGGGAAATGGCACCGTGACGCTGCCGACGCCGATGTGCTCGTATTCAAAATCCGTCGACCAGTTTCTGCTCAAGGCATATTGGACGCCTAAACCCGCCATCCAGCCCGTCGCCGCCTTGTCGACGGTCTCAAATCCCAATGTGTTGCCGCCCGTGTTCGTGTTGCCCAAGATCGCATAAGTGGAACTCACTCGAGCACCGCCGCCTTTGGCGTAGAGCAGCGACTGACCGAAGGCGTAGCCAAACTTCGCGCCGGCGACGCCGATCGCATCGACAAAGTGCTGGCAATCAAGGCCGCCGATGCCGGAGAAGCAGGTATTTTCGCCGCGCAAATTCGCCGCGCCGAATTCGCCACCGACGCCCACGACCCAGGGGCCGGTTTGCCAATCGACGCCGATCTGACCGCCGCCCAACGGGCCGGTGCTGTGAACGGTGTCGCCGAAGCCCGCGATATTGGTGAGGCCGGTGGAGCCGACGGTCGAGCCGAACGGATCGGACCAGCGATCGCCGCTCCAGCCGCCGCCAAGGTAGCCGCCGAGATAGACTCCGGTCCAATCGGCCGAGGCCATGGCGGCGGCCGCCTGGCTGCGCTGCACTTCCGGCGCGGCGTCGTCCGTTGCAGCGCCGCCCCAATGATAGTCCGTTTGCAGGAAGAAACCGTAACGCTCGGTGCTGAAGCGTGCGAGTTGCGGTTGGGTCGGCGGCGGCAGGCCCAGGCCGTCGAACCAATCTGCCCCGGTATGGGTGTTCCACGCCCAGTAACGGCCGCCGGCGCCGATATTCCAGTTGCTGGTCATGGCATAGCTCAAAATGCTTTCCAGCATGACGCCATTGCCGGTCGATGCCGTCTCCGGGAACAGTATTTCACGAAAGTTGTGATCGTCCTGGCCACCGAATTCCGTCCACGGCAGATAGGCCGCCTCGGCGCTGAACTTGATCCGGTCGGTCAGCCAAAATTCCGACGCCAGGCCAAGACGAACGGAATTGAAATGATCATCCTCGGAGATCCCCTCGAAGTTCGGATCGAATGGCGCGCAAGTGGTGTCGCCGGCGGCCTGGTTGCAGCCAAAAGAGTTCAGATGCTGCGTATAATAGTTGTAGCCGACAAAGGCGCCGAGCTTCGCGGCGGGAGTCTTCAGCAAGGTGTAGCCGAGGTCGATCGTGGCGTAGCCCAAATGTCCCGAAGCGCGCGAATCGGTGTTGGAATAAGCGCCGCCGAAACCGGGAAAATCCTCGTCGATCAAGTTGCCGCGGGTGATGCCGCCGGCGCCCACGAAGCCCTTGATGAAAATGCCGCTGGCATGATCCGCCCGCAAGAAAGTCTCGCCTGAATAGGCGTTGAGATCGGTATAGGTCAGTCTTGAGATCAGCTTCGAAGGCTCCGGCGCAAAGAACAGCAGTGGTTGCGGCGCGCCGATTTTGCCCGAGCTGAACCAGAAACGGGTGCCGGCGTCGAACTGCCAATCCGGTGGAGTCGCGGGAAGAAACGGAGTAGCCGAGGCATTCTGCCACGCGCCGCCGCCCGCAGCCGGCGAATCCACGGCGCCGAACCGGTAGTTCAGTCCGAGACGCACCATATTCGCTGAGAGCTTCATCGACTGTGTGAAGTTCTGCGGCGATGGCGGCGTGAAGCCGCTGACAAAATTGCTGCTGACCTGATGCGCGGCTGTATCGCCGAATTGGACCCGCAGATACTCCACCTTCAGGCTGAGCCGATCCGTGAGACCCGCCTCGACACCGCCGCCGAAGGCATAGCCCTCCTTAAAGGTATCGACATTCGCCTGCTGCACTGCGCCGGTGACGGCGCCTCTGGCATTGCCGTCCGTGAAGAGAAACTGTCCCTGCAGTTTTGTCAGCGCGAGGCCGCCGGTCAGATAGAACAGCCAGTTGTTGGCCGTGATGCCGATGCGCGGACGCAGAGTCATCAGCCAGTCTGCGTCGGCATAGGAGCTGACGACGAATTGATTGAGCTTGAAGGCGCCGTTGAAAAATCCGGAGCCGCCGGCCGGATAGCGCACCGCGCCGCTATTCGACGCGCCGAGGAGATGCAAATAATCGAGATCGCCTTCGATTCCGAGCAACGTGCGGCCGAATTGCAAATTATAGCCGACCTGGCCGCCGCCGGCGAAACCGAGGGGATCTATGATTTGCGCGCCAGCCGCGTTGACCGCGGCAATATCGGCTGAATGAAGCAAATAGCCGGTGCGCCCATCAAGCGCGGTCGTAGTGGTGGGATCATAAGCGCCCCAAGCGGCGCCGAGATTCACGCCGGCGTAGAGTCCGTCCCAGCTATAAACTTGCGGCGCGGCTGCCGGAGCGATGGCTAGAACTGGTGGTGCGGCATGTGGCTTGACCGGCTTTTGCTTGGCCTGCTCTTTGGCAGGCTCCTCAGCTTGCGCGAAATTCCCGACCGGAAAAGCAAGAAGAAACGCCAAAGCGGCAATGCCGCTCACCCCAACGCGGGCCATACTGTCCCCACGCGCACCACAATTGTCCGGGCGGGATTACACCTAGCCTTGGCAGCTTAGAAAAGTCAGATTCGGACGAACCTGCCGTTATTCTGGTGTGCTGTTGCACGATGAGCACAGATGCGGAGCTTGCAGATGCCGGCAAGCCGTTACTAGGAAGGCGATCACAACACGGCACTGGAAAGCGCAACGGGCAGAGGCGAGAGGAATCGCGATGGCCGAAATCAAGACATTCAATGCGGAACGCAAAGGCCTGCTCGACGGCGTGCGCGTCGTCGATCTGTCGCGGCTCGTTGCCGGCAATATGACGACGCATGTGCTCGCCGATTACGGCGCCGATGTCATCAAGGTGGAACGCCCCGGCAAAGGCGACGATCTGCGCAGCTGGCGGGTCAAAGGCATCGACGTGTTCTGGAAGGTATATTCGCGCAACAAGCGCAGCGTCGCCATCGATCTGCAAACCGACGACGGCCGTGACTTTCTGTGGCGGCTGATCGACACCGCGCAGGTGCTGGTCGAAAATTTTGTGCCGGGAACCCTGGAGCGCTGGGGCATGGGTCCCGATGACTTGAAGCGCCGCAACCCGAAGCTCATCGTGCTGCGCGTCTCCGGCTGGGGCCAGACCGGGCCGTGGCGCAACAGACCGGGCTTCGGCACGCTGGTCGAAGCAATGTCGGGCTGGGCTTTCATGAACGGACATGCCGACAAGCCGCCGACACTGCCACCGCTCGCGCTCGCCGACATGATCGCGGGGCTCTATGGCGCTGCCGCCGTGCTTGCGGCGCTGCGTGGTGTCGAACAGGGCGGCGCGCCGGGACAAGTGATCGATCTTTCATTGTTCGAGCCGATCCATGCCATGGTGGGCGCGGAAGCCGCGCATATCCGGCTCACTGGAGAGCCGACCATGCGGTCGGGAAATCAGTCGTCGCACACCGCGCCGCGCAATGTGTATCGCTGCAAGGACGATCGCTATGTGGCGATGTCAGGCTCGATGCAGTCGATGGCGGAGAAAATCATGGAGACGATCGGCCGCCCCGATCTGAAAACCGATCCGCGCTTCATCGACAACACCGCGCGCGTCGCGCATCGCAATGAGCTCGACGAGATCATCGGTGCTTTCATCGCACAGCGCAGCCAGGGCGAGAATCTCGCGTTGTTCGAGGCGGCGGGCGTCACTGTGGGGCCGGTCTGTTCGGTCGCTGACCTGATGGACGATCCTTACGTCAAAGGCCGCGAAGCAATCGTCGAGGTCGAAGACCGCGACCTCGGCAGCATGCCTATGCATAATGTCATCCCGCGCTTTTCAGCCATGCCGGAGCCGTTCTGGCGGCAGGCGCCGGAAGTCGGCGAACATACCGAGGACTTGCGCCGCGAGCTCGGCCTGCCGGCGGGCAAACCGTCCCAGAGCTGAAGATATTTCGGCGCCGGCCGAAGCATTTTCAGCGCGCCGGGCGCGAAATTGGTCCGCTTACCGAACCGCTCTATAGTGGCACGGCCGACGCTTCGAACCGGAGTCGACGATCGGAGCAAAGGACCGGAGCAAAGGCCATGGCGTTCCGCCTGCCACCATTGAGCGCCTTGCGCGTCTTCGAGGCGGCCGCTCGCCACGCCAGCTTCCAGAAGGCGGCGACCGAATTGAACCTCACGGCGAGCGCCGTGAGCCATGCCATCCAGACGCTCGAAAACTGGCTTGGCGTCGCGCTGTTTCATCGCGGTGCGCGCGGCCTCAAGCTGACGTCCGCCGGCGAAACCTATGCGCCTCTTGTCAATCAGGCGCTGACGATCCTGGCCAAGGCGACCGACCGGATTCCGGGACGCAAGGCGAGCGGGACGCTTGCCATTTCAAGCGCCCCGACCTTCGCCAACAAGATGCTGCTGCCGCTCCTCGACAAATTCGCCGCCGAGTTCTCCGACGTCCGGGTGACCATCGACACCTCGCGCCGGCGGGTCGACCTTACACTCGACAATTTCGACATCGCCATCCGCTTCGCGCCGACCAAGAAGCCGGCGCCGGATTGGACCCTGCTTGCGGAAGAGACGCTGCTGCCGGTCTGCAGCCCTTTTTTTAAGAAAAAATTGGGTCAGCAAGCAGACCTCGACGCACTATTGCGCGCACCGCTCATCCACGTCACCTCGACCTCGACGGATTGGGAATATTGGTTTGCCACCAACAAGATCGAGCCTCCGCCGTCGATCGAGACCGGGCTTCGCGTCGACACGTTTCAGATGGGCTACGACGCGGCGGCGCGTGGTCTCGGCGTCGTCCTGGGCCGTTCACCATTGATCGACGACGAGATCGCAAGTGGCAGGCTGGTCGCTCTTGCGGGCAAGCCGATCCCGAGCGGCGACGCCTATTGGCTGGTCACGCCGGAGACCGATTTCCAGAAGCCCGAGGTCAAGCTGTTCCGCAACTGGCTGTTGGCCGAGCTTGGCGGCAAGAGAGCGGAAGGCAAACCGGCGAAAGACGTTGCTCGCAAATCCACAGCCCGGGAGCCGCGCGGCAAAAAGAGCGCTGCGCGCTAGCCGTTGAGCGGAATTCACGTACCGGTGAAAAAGCCGCGCGTGCATCGTAGCCTTTTTGGCGCTTTATCTGCAGCATGCGGATGGAAGAACTCGCCAAGGAGCAACGCCGGGATTTCGCGCCCGCGCCTGTCCATTATCGGATTCCGTTTCGCTATCGGCAACTGACGGTCATTGAGGGGCCGCTAAGCGACGGACAATGGGACAGTGTGCGAGCCTTCCTGCAGCACACCGAACGCGAAGATTTGCGGCGGCGCTTCGGCTATCCGCTCGCCTTCGATGACGAAGTCACGTTGCGGCGGGCGTTCGGGATCAAGGCCAACGGCGAAATGATCTGGTCGTTGGACGAGGACACGGCGATCGCCGGAATGTGTCACTGCATCTTGCTTTCGCCCGACGACGCCGAGATTGCATTGATCGTGCGTTCGGACCTCAAGGGCTTCGGCATCGGCGAATACCTGCTGCGGGCTGCGCTCATTCGCGCGGCGCGTCGCGGCCTCAAGACCTTGAGCGCCTCGATCCTGCGCGACAACTGGCCGATGCTGCGGCTTGCTATGAAGATCGGCTGCGCGCCGCGCGAGACTCATGGCGAGACGATCGAGATCGCATTCAACATCGGCGCAGCGACGGCGTAACATTCACGCGGTCGCCGCGGCCGTCCGCTCCACCGGCTTCTCCACGATCGGCAAATTGATCAGCGCCGAGAGCACACCGAACAGAACCGCCAGCCACCACACTGGGCCGTAGGATCCGGTGCGGTCGAAAACGACGCCGCCGAGCCAGGCGCCGAGAAAGCCGCCGATCTGGTGGCTGAAAAAGGCGAAGCCAGCTAGCGTGCCGAGCCAGCGCGTGCCGAACATCAGCGCGATGATGCCGTTGGTCGGCGGCACGGTCGACAGCCACATCAGGCCCATCGTGGCGCCGAACACGATGCAGGAGAGCGGCGAGATCGGCAGCATGATGAAGGCGAAGATCGCGGCGGCGCGCACGAAATAGATGAAGGAAAGCAGATAGCGCCTCGGGATATAGTCGCAGAGCCAGCCGCAGCCGACCGCGCCGATGATATTGAACAGTCCGATCGTCGCCAGCGTCCAGCCGCCGACCGTCGCCGAGAGCCCGCGGTCGACCAGATACGCCGGCAAGTGCACGGTGATGAAGGCGAGCTGGAAACCGCAGGTGAAGAAGCCGAGCACCAGCATGACATAAGATGGATGAGCGAATGCCTCCGCCAGCGCGTGGCGCAACGATTGCGGCGCGGCCTCCCTGGCCACGGGCTCGTTCGGCGTCACGAAAGCGAGCGACAGCGGCAGCACTACCAGCATGATCACGGCGAAGATTGTGAGCGTCTGCTGCCAGCCGAGCGCGTCATTCAGCGCCACGGTGAGCGGCGAATAGAGAAACTGGCCGAACGAGCCCGCGGCGGTGCCAAAACCGAAGGCGAGCGAGCGGTATTCCATCGGCAACAGCTTGGCAAAGGACGACAAAATCACCATGAACGAGGTGCCGGCGAGCCCGAAACCGACCAGGGCGCCGGCCGAAACATCGAGCGCCAATGGACTCGTCGCATGTGCCATCAGCGCGAGCCCGGCGCCATACATGAGGCCGCCGGCGCAGAACACCCGCGGCGCTCCATAGCGGTCGGCGACGATGCCGGCGATCGGCTGGCCGATGCCCCAGAGCAGGTTCTGCAGCGCCAGCGCAAAGGCGAAGACGTCACGGCCCCAGTGATTGGCGCTCGACATCGGCGTCAGGAAAAAGCCGAGCGCCGAACGCGGACCAAACGACACCAGTGAAATCATGCAGCCGAAGCCGATGATCAGCGCCGGCGTGCGCCAACTGGACAAAGCGTCCATCAGTCCCGCGTCTGCCGCGGCTGGCGAGGCCACCGGCGCATTATTGCTGCTGTTCATTGTCGCCCTAAAAGCAGGTGATCCACAAACAGCAGAAAAATAAGGGACGAAGCGGAAACGCGAAGCGAAAAATACTGATCCGCAGATGAGCCGGATTCATGCGCCTCGCCGGCGCTCGTCAATTCGCGAATGTCTGCGGTTTTCCTTCCGCCGAACCGAGCGCATCGTGAATGACGCGGCCGAGCGCCGCGATCTGATAAGGCTTGCGTAACAGCGGAAATTCGGGGTCGTTTTCGAACACCTTGGTATAGCCGGTGGTCAGCACCACCGGGATGTGCGGATATTTGGTGCAGACGGTCCGCGCCAGCGCCAGGCCATCGATCTCCCCCGGCAAAACCACGTCGCTGAAGACGAGCCGGACACTCCTGCCATTGGCGAGGAGAGCGAGCGCGGCGCGCGCCGTGTCGGCCTCGATGGTGCGATAGCCGAGCTCCTTCAACAGCGACACCGCGACGTTGCGCACATCGGCATTGTCTTCGACAACCAGCACGGTCTGCCGCTCGGAGGCGATATATTTTGCTTCGTCCTCCGGCGAAGGCATCGCGATCGCGGCGTAGCTGCGCGGCAGATAGACCGTCACTCTGGTGCCGCGGCCGAGCTCGCTGTCGATCGCAACGGTGCCGCCGGAGCGGCGGGCAAATCCGTAGACCTGCGACAGGCCAAGGCCGGTGCCTTTGTCCGGACCCTTGGTGGTGAAGAACGGCTCGACGACACGAGGCAGGAGATCATGCGGAATGCCGCTGCCGTTGTCGGTGACGCTGAGCGCGACGAACTCGCCGCTGATCTGTTCCAACAAATCGCCGGGCGCAAGCGCGACATTCTCAGCCGAGATCATGATGCGGCCGCCGCTGAAGGGAATCGCGTCGCGTGCGTTCACGCTCAGATTGACCAGCGCCAGCTCCAATTCCGATTTGTCGACGCGGACCTGCCAGGTGTCTTCGGATATCGCGATCTGAAAATCGATGTTCACATACATCGAGCCGGCCAGCACGTCGCGGATGGCATTGACCGTATCGGCCGGGCTGATCACCGTCGGGCTCAAAGGCAGCGTGCGCGCGAAGGACAACAGCTGCCGTGTCAGATTCTCACCCCGCGTCGCCGCCATTTCGATGGCTGCCACGGCGCGCTGGTCGCGCACCTCCTTGATGTGGTTCTTGAGCCGCTGGGCATGACCGCTCACGATCATGAGGAGATTGTTGAAGTCATGGGCAATGCCGCCGGTCAGCTGGCCGATGGCGTCCATTTTTTGCAAATGCGCGGTCTGCCGCTGCGCGCGCTCGAGCGCGGCGGCCGCCTCCTTCTCCGCCGTGACATGCCGGCCGGCCAGATAGATCAGACCGCTGCTTTCGGTCATGGCCCAGTGCAGCCAGCGATACGAGCCGTCCTTGTGACGGAAGCGGTTTTCCATGCGCACCGTCGGCACGCCCTGCGCCAGCTGCTCGCGCCCGGCGATCGAATGCGCCATATCGTCGGGATGGCGCAGTTCGCTCACATTCATGGACTTGATCTCGGCCTCGCTCCAGCCGAGGAGCCGCGTCCATGCCGGATTGATGCTGAGAAAGAATCCGTCGAAATTCGACACCGCGAGCAGGTCTTCGGAAACATTCCAGATGCGATCGCGCTCCAGCGTGCGCTTATGAACTTCGGCCTCGAGCCGCTCGCTGAGCTTGCGCAATTCCGCTTCGATCCGGGTGCGGGCATGATCGGCGCGCATACGCTCGATGCCGAAGCCGAGCTGGCGCGCCAGCGTCAAAGTGAGCTCGATATCCTCGCTGGGGAATTCGCGCGGCGCATCGTAATAGGTCACGAATTTGCCGATGAGCTTGCCGGCGGCCATCAGCGGAATGAAGGCGATCGCGCCGATGCCCTCCTGTTTTGCGGCAAGCTTGATCGCGGCGCCAAAGCGCGCGTGATCGACATTGGACACGCAAACCGGCTCGGGATTGCCGGCGTCGGCCTTCCAGGGCGAATGACCTTCGATGGCCATGCGGTAATTGTCCGACAGGCCGCGCCAGGCGGCAAAGCGCATGACGCCGTCTGAATCAAAACGCTGAATCGACGCCCGGCGACAGTGCAACGCGGCGACGATGGCATCCAGCGTCGCCTCATAGACGTCGTTCAAGGACGCGGCGCGATAAAGCCGATCCGTGAAACGATAGAGCGCGGCCTGTTCGTCGGCGCGCTTGGCCATCACCGCTTCGGCACGGCGCTGCTCGGTAACGTCGAGCAGCGAGGCGATCCATCCGACAGCTTTTCCTTTGGGCCCGAGCTCGGGCCGATAGGCAATGAGAAGACGGCGCGTGCCGATATGGGGAAAATCAAGATTGCATTCGAAATTGACCGCTTCACCGCGCAAGACGCGCTCGGTGTAAGGGCGCAGCGTCTCGAGGCCTTTCTCGCCGAGAAGCTCGGCGATGGTCTTGCCGAGGATTTCGCCGCGCGGCCGCCCAAACATGTGAGCATAGGCCTCGCTGATGAAGCGATAGCGCAGATCGCGGCTTACCCGCACCAGCATGAACGGCGTGCGGTTGATGACGGATTGCAGTTCGGCTGCGCTGGCGCGCAGCGCCTCTTCCGCCTGCTTGCGCTCGGTCAATTCCTGAAAGCTGCAGACGGCGCCCTCGACCAGGCCCGCATGATCGCGGAGCGGCTGGACATTCATCAGCACCGGAACGCGTGTGCCATCCGGCTGCTCGATGATGATTTCCGCGGCCGTCACACGCTCGCCGCTGCGCAGCGCTTGTGCGACCGGCGTTGAATCGAAAGGCAGCAGCTCGCCATCGGCTTGATAGCGCTTGAGATTGCCGCCGTAACGTGATGCCGGTTCGCCAAGCGGCAGCTCACAACCCCACAGTTCGACCGCACGCCTGTTGTAACGGATAAGACTGCGGTCGGGCTTGCAGACACAGAAGCCTGTAGGAATGGCGTCAAGCGCGCTTTGGGCAATGAGCTTAAAGGCGTCGAGACCGACCGACGCCGATCGGATCGCCTCCGGAACAGTCTTTACGATCGTTCTCTTGAGTTCGACCTTTTTCCGCCTGACCTTCGGGACGGTCTTAGGCACGGTCTTGGGCACGGTCTTGGAACTCTGCCGGCTCATCGGAATTCACCCCAACCGACGCGATGCCCGTTTGGCGGGAATGGTCCTCTGCCTTTCGCCACTTATTATGCGCCTTTCCAGGCTCGAATGTGACGCAAATTTCTTCATCCGGACGAGACAAAAATGGGGTTTAGTCGCCGAGGGTTAAGGGTGTGGCGGGATCGGCGTCGCCAACGCCTGCGATTGCGGCATAATGCGTGCTCAGTAGCAGCGGTCACTCGGTAATCCCTCAATGACGGCCCGGAAATTGCATGGAATTTGTGCATTTCTTGGGCAAATATTTCGGGGCGTAGCGCGTAAACATGTCCATTCAGGTCGGGCTTCACCACGCCACCCGCTACACCTACGACAGAGCCATCGGTCTTGGCCCGCAGGTCGTGCGCTTGCGGCCGGCGCCACACAGCCGCACCCGCATTCCAAGCTATTCACTAAAGGTTACGCCGGCGCAGCATTTCGTGAACTGGCAGCAGGACCCGCACGGCAACTGGCTGGCGCGTTTCGTCTTTCCGGAAAAAACGACGGAATTCTCCATCACGGTCGATCTCGTCGCCGATCTGGAGGTCATCAATCCGTTCGATTTCTTCATCGAGCCTTATGCGGAAAAGTGGCCGTTCAAGTTCGAGCCGGATCTTTACGAGGATTTGCTGGCGTTCATCGGGCCTGAGCCCGCCGGCCCGCTCCTGAAAGAATTCGTCGCTTCGATTTCGCGCACCCCGCGCAACACCACCGATTTTCTGGTCGAGCTCAATCAGCGCCTGCAGCAGACGGTCAAATATGTGGTGCGCATGGAGCCCGGCGTGCAGACGCCCGAGGAGACGCTGGCCTTGGGCTCGGGGTCGTGCCGGGATACCGGATGGCTGCTGGTTCAGATCTTGCGCCATCTCGGCCTGCCGGCGCGTTTCGTCTCCGGTTATCTGATTCAGCTGCGGCCCGACATCAAGTCGCTCGACGGCCCGTCCGGCACCGACGTCGATTTCACCGATCTGCACGCCTGGACCGAAGTCTATCTGCCGGGCGCCGGCTGGGTCGGGCTCGATCCGACATCCGGCCTGTTCTGCGGCGAGGGTCACATTCCGCTTGCCGCGACGCCGCATTATCGCTCCGCGGCGCCAATCAGCGGCATGGTCGAGCCTGCCGAGGTCACGTTCGGCTTCGACATGAGGGTCACGCGCATCGGCGAGCGGCCGCGCGTGACCGCACCGTTCTCCGATGAGGCCTGGGCGGCGCTCGATGCCCTCGGTGAGAAGGTCGACGCCGATCTGAAAACCAATGACGTGCGCCTGACCATGGGCGGCGAGCCCACTTTCGTATCGATCGATGATTATCAGAGCGCGGAATGGAACACCGACGCGCTCGGCCCGACCAAGCGCATCCGCGCCGACGAACTGATCCGCCGCCTGCGCGACCGTTTCGCGCCGGGCGGCTTGCTGCATTACAGCCAGGGCAAATGGTATCCCGGCGAGGCGATCCCGCGCTGGGCCTTTGCACTTTATTGGCGGCGCGATGGCGTGCCGGTGTGGCGCAATGAAAATCTCATCATGCGCGAAAAGCCCGAGCGTCAGGTCACAACCGACGACGCGCATCGTTTTGCCGAAGGCATTGCCGCGCGTTCCGGACTTGCGGCCGAATATGTGCAGGCGCTTTACGAGGATCCGGTCGATCGGATGCTCAAACAAGGCTTGATCCCGGAGAATTTCGATCCGAGCGATCCAAACATCGACGATCCGCATGAACGGGCGCGGATCCTGAAACTGTTCGACAGCCAGGTCGGCACACCGCGCGGCTTCGTACTGCCGCTGCAGCGCTGGACGGCGCAGGCCAAGCCCGGTTGGCTGAGCGAGATCTGGCGCACGCGGCGCGGGCGGCTGTTTCTCTTGCCCGGCGATTCTCCGGCAGGCTTCCGGCTGCCGCTGCAATCGCTGCCTCATGTCAGCGCCGCCAGTTACCCTTATTTGGGTCCTGCCGATCCGTTCGCGCCGCGCACGCCCCTGCCCGATCCGCGCGTAACCCATCCGCTTCCGTCGCGCGTGTTTTACGGCGCGACCGGGCTTTCCGACTCGCCGCCGCTTGCACCCGAAGCGCTGATGCATCAGCGGCTGCCCTCGCAGACGGCCGCCACCTCGGATTACGCGGTGCGCACGGCCATGTCGGTGGAGGTGCGCGACGGGCATGTCTGCGTCTTCATGCCGCCGGCCGAAACGCTGAACGACTATCTCGAACTGATCGCGAGCGTTGAATCGACCGCGGCCGGGCTCGATCTGCCGATCCATATCGAAGGCTATCCGCCGCCGCCCGATCCGCGGCTCAACGTGCTGAAAGTCACGCCCGATCCCGGCGTCATCGAAGTGAATATCCAGCCGGCGGAATCCTGGCACGAGGCCGTCGATATCACCAAAGCTGTCTACGAGGATGCCCATCAGTCCCGGCTCGGCACCGACAAATACATGCTCGATGGCCGGCACACCGGCACCGGCGGCGGCAATCATGTCGTGCTCGGCGGCTTGAATGCAGCTGATAGCCCGTTCCTACGCCGGCCCGATCTGCTCAAGAGTCTCGTGCTCTATGCGCTGCGGCGACCGTCGCTGTCCTATCTGTTCTCGGGGCTCTTTGTCGGCCCGACCAGCCAGGCGCCGCGCATCGACGAGGCGCGCCAGGACCTGCTCTACGAGCTGGAGATCGCGAACAGCAAAGTGCCGCGGCCAGGCGATACCAATTGGATACCGCCATGGCTGGTCGACCGGCTGTTCCGCAACATCCTGGTCGACGTCACCGGCAATACGCATCGCACCGAAATCTGCATCGACAAACTATTCTCGCCGGACGGTCCGACCGGCCGCCTCGGCCTCGTCGAATTCCGCTCGTTCGAAATGCCGCCCGATGCGCGGATGTCGCTGGCGCAGCAATTGTTGATCCGCGCGCTGATCTCCTCGTTCTGGAAAACGCCGCTCGAGGGCAAGCCTGTGCGCTGGGGCACGGCGCTGCACGATCGCTTCATGCTCGAGCATTTCGTCTGGGAAGACTTCAAAGACGTCTTGGACGATCTGAAATATGCCGGCTATGACTTCGATCTCGGCTGGTTCGAGGCGCAACGTCAATTCCGTTTTCCGCTCTGCGGCTCTGTAAATCGTTCTGGCGTCGATCTCGAGCTGCGGCAAGCGATCGAGCCGTGGTATGTGCTCGGCGAAGAAGGTACGCCGGGCGGCACCTCGCGGTACGTCGATTCTTCGGTCGACCGCCTCCAGGTCAAGGTTGCGAACTTCAATGCCGACCGGCACGCGGTCTTGTGCAACGGCGGCCGCGTACCGCTCGCGACAACCGGGCGCTCCGGCGAATATATTGCAGGGGTGCGCTTCAAGGCCTGGGATCTGGCGCAGTCGCTGCAGCCGACCATCGCCGTGCAGGCGCCGCTGACCTTCGACATTGTCGACACCTGGAACAAGCGCTCGCTGGGCGGCTGCGTCTATCATGTCGCGCATCCCGGCGGTCGCGCTCACGATACGTTCCCGGTAAACGCCTATGAAGCGGAAGGCCGCCGCCGCGCCCGCTTCCAGGATCACGGCTTCACCGGCGGTGTCATCGAGGTCCCTGCGGTGGACACTTCGCTCGAATACCCGCTCACTATCGACCTGCGGCGCTGAAGCTGAAACACTTCAGCCTGGTTTTCGGGCGATTCTCACCTCATGGCCACAGACGCCAATATACAAGTCGAGCCCCGGGTCGAGCCGAGCGATGCCGGGCTCAAGGCCCTGGTCTCCGGCTATCGGCCGCTGCCGGGCGTGTTCGACGAGATGATGGATGCCGATGGGCGCGTGCGCGCGCATTGGCAGCCGTTTCTCGCCATGCTGGGCGCTCTCGGCAGCGACGAGATCAATCGCCGCTTCGCGGCCGCCGACCGCTATCTGCGCGACTCCGGCGTGTTCTATCGGGTCTATGAGGATGCCGCCGGCATCGAGCGGCCCTGGCCGCTGAGCCATGTCCCCCTCATCATCGACCCCGGCGAATGGCGGCAGCTGGTCGCCGGCCTCACCCAGCGTGCGCAATTGCTTGAAGCTGTGCTGGCGGATTGCTACGGCCCGGCAACGTTGACGCGCGAAGGCCGGCTACCGGCGGCGGTGATCGCCGGCAATCCGGAATTCTTGCGGCCGCTGGTCGACGTGGCGCCACCCGGCGGCGCACATTTGCGCTTTTACGCCGTCGATGTCGGCCGCGGCGCCGACGGGCGCTGGTGGGTGCTTGGCGATCGCACGCAGGCGCCATCGGGCGCCGGTTACGCGATCGAGAACCGGCTCGCTTTATCGCGCGCCATTCCCGACATTTATCGCACCACGCAGGTCGAGCGCGTCGCCGCCTTCTTCCAGGCGTTGCAAGCGGAAATTTTCGCGCTCAACCACCGCGACGATGCCCGCGCTTGCCTTTTGACGCCGGGACCGTTGAACGAGACTTATTTCGAGCACGCCTATCTCGCGCGCTATCTCGGCCTGCTGCTGGTCGAGGGCGAGGATTTGAGCGTCGAGGACGACGGCGTCTTCATCCGCACTGTGTCTGGCCTGCGCCGCACTGAAGTCTTGTTGCGGCGAATCGATGCCGATTTCGCCGACCCGCTCGAGCTCAACGCCGCCTCGCGGCTCGGCGTGCCGGGCCTGTTGCAAGCAGTGCGGGACGGCAAGATCACGATTATCAATTCGCTCGGCGCGGGCCTCGTCGAGGCACGTGCCATGCTCGCCTTCCTGCCGGCGCTGGCGCCGGTCGTGCTCGGCGCCGAGCTGAAAATGCCGAATGTCGCGACCTGGTGGCTCGGCAGCGCGGCGACGCGCGAACAGATGCTCGGCAGGTTCGACACTATGGTGATCGCGCCGGCCTTCACCGAACAATTCGACGATCCGCATCCGCGCAGCGGCATATTGGGGGCCAAGCTCGATACGGCGCAGCGCAAAACGCTGGTGCAATCAATCCGCGACCGCGGCATCGATTACGTGGCGCAGGAAGCAGTGACATTATCGAGCATGCCGGTCTGGCGCGACGGCCGCCTGCAGCCCCGCCCCTTCACGCTGCGTCTCTATATCGCCAAGACCGGCGACCGCTGGCGAGTCATGCCCGGCGGTTTCGTGCGTATTGCCGACACGATCGACGCCCGAGCGGTGAGCCTGCAACAAGGCGCGGCGACGGCGGATGCCTGGGTGCTGGCGCGCGGCCCGGTGCCGGAAACGACGCTGCTTCCGACGGCAGAAGCCATGCCGGTGCAGCGCGCCTCCGGGCTTTTGCCAAGCCGCGCCGCCGACAATCTGTTCTGGGTCGGCCGTTATGTCGAGCGCGCCGAGGCGACGCTGCGGCTCATCCGCGCCATCGTCAACCGCGTCGCCGACAGCGCCGCCGCACCTGTCATTGCACGCATCACGTCGCTGCTGGTCGCCTGGAATGCGGCGCCGAGCGATACGTTCCAGGCGCCGGCGACTTTCACCGCACGCGCGGTGCTCACCCGTGCCGATCTCGACGGCGCGCTGCCGCGGCTCTGCGCGGCAGCGCGTTCGGCGGCTTCTGTCATCCGCGATCGCTTCTCGCCGGACGCATGGCGCGCAATCAGCGATCTTGTCGACATGATCTCTTCCCCGCTTCCGCCAGGCCCGGCCGAAAGCGCCATCGCCGAGCGCGTCGAAGCGGCGCTGCGCATCATCGCGTCGTTCTCGGGCCTCGCACAGGAGAACATGACGCAGCTTGCCGGCTGGCGTTTTCTCGAGCTCGGCCGCCGCATCGAGCGCGCGGTCCTGACCTGCCGGCTGACACGCTGCTTCGCCGAACCGGGCGCGCCAGAGGGCAGTCTCGATCTGCTACTCGAACTTGCCGACAGCCAGATCAGCTATCGGCAGCGTTATGTGATGATCGCGGCGCTCAAGCCGGTGATCGATCTGGTGATGCTCGATCCGAACAATCCGCGTTCCGTGGAATTTCAGCTCGAGCGCATCGAGACCCATCTCGGCGCCCTGCCGAAGCAGAACCCTGAAGGCCGCTTGTCGCCGGCGCAGCAAATCGCCGCCAGCGCCGCAACGCTGCTGCGTACCACCAATGCCGACGAGGTCGACGATAAACTCATCATCGACATCGAGAACGCGCTGATGAAACTGTCGGACGCGGTCAGCGCGGCCTTCCTCACCAACAACAAGCGCACCGAACCGACGTGGGAGGCGCTGGCGTGATCTACGATGTGCGGCAGACGACAGTTTGCAGTTACGCGACCCCCGTGTCGCACGCGCATCATGTGCTGCGCCTCACACCAGTCTCGCGCGACGGCGAGCGGGTTCAGGTCGCGGCGCTGCAGATCATTCCCGAGCCGGTGCAGCGGCGCGAGGGCGAGGATTTCTTCGGCAATCGCCTCACCTGGATCGAGATCGAAGAACCGCACAGCGAGGTGACGGTGAAACTGTCGGCGCGGGTCGCCGTCGACACGCCGGACGAGCTCGCGCCGCTGTCGACGCCGCCTTGGGAACAAGTGCGCGACGAAGCTTCCTCGATCAGCGATATCGGGCCGTTGTCGCCGGCGCATTTTCTGTTTCCGAGCCGCATCGTCTCGCTCGACCCGGCTATCCGCGACTATATCCGCGAGAGTTTTCCGCCCGGACGCCCGATCCTCGATGCTGCGCTCGAAGTCATCACGCGCATCAAGACCGATCTCGTCTACGAAATCGGCTCGACGACGCCCACGACAACGCCGAAAATGTGTTTCGCGCAGCGCCGCGGCGTCTGCCAGGATTTCGCGCATGTCATGATTTCGGGCCTGCGCGGCATCGGCCTGCCGGGGGCTTATGTCAGCGGCTATCTGCGCACTGTTTCGCTCACCGACCAGCCGCGGCTGCAGGGCGCCGACGCCATGCACGCCTGGGTCATGCTGTGGTGCGGCGCGAAGCTCGGCTGGATTGGGCTCGATCCGACCAATGCGGTGCTCGCGTCCGACGCGCATGTGATGCTCGCTTTCGGCCGCGACTATACGGATGTGGCGCCGATGGACGGCGTCATTCTCGGTTCCGGCGGCCAGCGGATCGCCGTGTCGGTGAATGTGATTCCGGTCGGGTGACGGCCTGCGATTGCGGGCAAGGTTCGCCGCTCCAGCGTCATAAATTTTGTCCGTTGCAGCTTTAATCTTCGCGCCCACTATTTCCGCAATCGTGCTTCAGGCGCGCATCTGTATTATCCGAGCATGAGACTTCGCCGCCGGCTCTCCGTTCTTGTCGCGATCGCTTTGGTGCCGTCGTTATTGCTCACGGCATATAATGCCGCGCGCTGGAGAATATTTCTCGAAGACGAAACCCGCGCCACGGCGCTTTCGGAAGCGCGCCTTACATCCAGCGAGCTCGCGCAAATCATCGACAATGCGGGCCAGCTCATGACCGCAATGGCAAAATACCCTATGAATGCGGACAACAAAGAGGAATGCGCGTCGTATTTCCAATCGATCATTTCATACGTTCAGACCTTCAGCGAAGCCGCAATCATCGATACGGACGGAAGGTTTCTTTGTTCTACCATTCCGTCGCAAGAAGCACTCGACGTCGGCGATCGCGTGAGTTTTTATCAGTCCCTGAAAGCCGAGAAGCTGGTGATTGGAACGATCATTCACGGCCGCTCAACCGGCTCGAGATCAATTCAACTATCGATGCCGTACAGGGGCGCCGACGGCTCGATAAAAGGATTGATTGTCATTATCGGCGACTCGGCAAAACTGGCTGAAAGGTTCCAGGCTTATCAATGGCGGTCCGAACACCGGCTTATCATCATGGACGGTCAGGGCGCCTTGATGCTCACGCTTCCGACAAACGATTCTGCGGAGGCGGACGCGGTTGCGAAACAGGTCTTTCCCCTGATTTCATCAGTAAAGTCGAAAACGATTGACGTTAAAGATTCGCTCGGCCGGCCTCTGATTATCGGAGTTGCCACGCCCGGCAGCGCAGCTGAAGGTCTATTCGCGGCGGTTGCGCTTGATCGCGATGCCGCTTTGGCGGAAACCTCCATCGTCAATGTGCGCGGCATTGCCTTCGATTTTGTCTTCATAATTCTCGCCGTCATCGTGGTATGGCTCGCCGCTTATCTCATGATCGACCGTCCCGTGCGCGCGATTATCAAGAGCGCGCGCAAATGGGAGTCGGGCGACATCTCGACGGCGTTTCCAAAATTCAGGTATTCGGACGAATTTGGACAGCTGAGCGCGGCGCTCACGCGAATGGCGGGCAGGATCGATGAGCTCCTTAAGCAAAAAGACCTTCTGTTACGTGAGCTGCAGCATCGCGTGATGAACAGCCTGGCCTTGCTTTCGAGCCTGTTGGAAATGCAAAGGCGGTCGGCCAAGAGTCCCGTGGCAAAAGATAATCTCGCGATTGCCCGAGACCGCGTCGTCGCGATGGGAACGGTCTATCGCCATCTTTATCAGACCCACGCTTTGGAATATGTGGAATTCAGCGAATTTCTCAGGACAATTTGCAGTACGAGCGGGAGTGCTTATGTTGGTGCGAAGCGACCATCTATCGACGTCGAGGCTGACTCGCTCGAGCTTTCAGGCCCGCATGCCATTTCGCTCGGCATGCTGACCCACGAACTCATAACAAACGCGCTCAAGCACGCTTTTTCGGAGAACGAATCCGGGTTCATCAAAGTCACGCTGAAACACAAGAAGCGCGGTGCCATCGATTTGAGCATTGCCGATCGGGGTCGCGGACTGCCGGACGACTTTAAAATGGAAGGCAAGTCTACGTCTTTGGGAATGAAGATCGTCGCCTCAACTGTGCGGCAGCTCGGCGGCACGCTTGAAATCAATAGACTCAAGCCGGGAACCGAATTTTTGATTCACCTGCCCGCTGATATCGCCCGAGCCTGATCCGATGCCGAGCGGCGCGATGCTCTAGGTCGTCGCGGCTTTTGCCAGCGCCGCGAGCGCGCCGGCGAGACGCGCCGTCACCTCGCTGACCTGCGCAGGATCGCCATGACGCGCCGCGATCCAGGCAGGCTCGTTATAGGACAGCCAGACCTTGCCGCCGGGGTCCTCCCAGACCAGCGCCTTCAGCGGCAGGTCGATGCCGGTCGTCTGCAGCGCCTGCATCAGGGGCGTGCCGCCTCTGGCATTGCCGAAAATCAGCAGTTCGGTCGGGCGGAGCGCCATGCCGACCTCTTTGGCGCCGGCGGCATGATCGATCCGGGCGAACACCGTCAGGCCTTTGGCCTTAACGTCGGCCTCGAGGCGGTCCATGGTTTCTTTGGCACTATGTACGCTCGGCAGCGTAGCCAGGCCGTTTTGAGACATTGGCGGCACCCCTTTGTCAGCACTCCGATTAGTCTCGAACAGCGCGCGGGTACACAAAATTTACACGCGCGAAAGCTGTAACGACGACCCAGACTGAGCCCGGTATTGACCGCAGCCCGCAGTCGCGAGAAGAAGGGGGACAATAGTTGCACATGATCCTATCCGAAAACCGCTCCCCCTTGGATCAAATCCGGGGGGCCGGCTGTTTTGGGATCAGACGAGGGGGAAGAAAATAGGAATGGCCGACGACGAAAATAAGAAGCCCGGCCACACACTGGCCGACCACCTTTACGGCCGCGATGTCGTCCATGCGCATGACGACGACACCGATCATGATCATGACCACGATATCGAGGCCGACGACGGGCCAATCGAGGATAATCCACTCTGGCGCCAAGATAATGTGACCCTGACCACGGTCGGCATCGATATCGGCTCCTCCGGCACCCAGGTCATCTTCTCGCGCGTGCATCTGCGCCGTCTCGCCGAAGATCTCACCAGCCGCTATTACGTTATCTCCCGCGAGACCCTGTTCCAGTCGCCCGTGGCGCTCACGCCCTACCAGAGCGAGGAGCGCATCGACGACAGGAAGCTCGGCGAGATCATCGACGACGCCTATGTCGCGGCGGAACTGTCGCCGAACAATATCGACACCGGCGTGGTCATTCTCACCGGCGAAGCGCTGCGGCGCGAGAATGCACAGGGCATCGCCAAGATACTCTCGGAGCAGGGCGGCGAATTCGTCACCGCGACCGCCGGCCATCATATGGAATCGATGCTCGCCGCCTACGGCTCCGGCGCCGCGCGGGTGTCGAGCGACGAGCACAAGCGCATCCTCAATATCGATATCGGCGGCGGCACGACGAAGCTCGGCTTGGTCGAAAACGGCAAAGTCATCGCGACCGCGGCGATCCATATCGGCGGCCGCCTGCAGGTGGTCGAGAATGGCAAGATCGTGCGGCTCGACCCGGCCGGCAAGCATCACGCCAAGCGCGCCGGCTTCTCCTGGAACCGCGGCGACACGATCGACATGGCCGATCTGGCGAAGATCGCCGATGTGATGGCGGATGCGCTGGTCACGGCGATCACGGCACGGCCGATGCCGCATGATATCGCGCATCTCTATCTCACCGACGCGATCGAAGACTTCGGCCGCATCGACGGCGTAATGTTCTCCGGCGGCGTCGCCGAATACATCTATGAGCGCGAAACGCGCGACTTCGGCGATATGGGGCCCCGGCTCGGCCGCGCCATCCACGCTTTGATCGAAAAGAAGGCCTTGCCCTGGCCGGTGTTGCCGGCCGGCGAATGCATCCGCGCCACCGCGCTGGGCGCTTCCGAATACAGCGTGCAGCTCTCCGGCAATACCAGTTATATCTCGGCGCCGGGCGAGCTCTTGCCGCGGCGGAACCTGCAAGTTCTGCTACCGCCTTTCACCTGCGGTGAGACCATCGATCCGGAGGCGCTGGCAAGAGCGATCCGCAATCACATGACCGCATTCGACATCGCCGATGTCGAGCACGAGATTGCGCTCGCTTTGCGCTGGACCGGCATGCCGACCTATGAGCGGCTTGCGGCCTTCGCCGAAGGCATCAAGCGCGGGCTTGCCGAGCGTATCGCCAAGAAGCTGCCGCTCTTCATTATGCTGGATGGCGATGTGGCGCAGACGCTCGGCCACATCCTGCGCGACGAGCTCCATGTCGCCAGCGAGCTTCTGGTCATTGACGGCGTGGTGCTGTGGGATTTCGATTATATCGATCTCGGCCGCATCCGCATGCCGTCCTATACCGTGCCGGTCACCATCAAATCACTGGTGTTCAACGAAGATCCGCGCGGGCCGCGGCCGCGCCAACGCCTGCATCACCATGATCACGACCATGATCATGATCATGATCATGCGCACGCCCATCACCATGGGCATAGCGACGGACACGGGCACCACCACGATCATGACCATCATCATGGTCATGATCACAACCACGAGCATAAGCACGCAGCCGCGCGGGACCAGCACTAGCCGATTCCGCACTTTGTTCGCTAAGATCGGCGCAGCGCGCCGGAAAATGTAAGGGATGAGAGATGGCCGACACGACCAAGAAAGATGCCAAGGTCTCCGATGACCTCGCCGCCAAGTTCAAGACCGAGAAGGAAACGCCCTATACCCGCTGGGTGAAATCGGAAGGGCTCGACATCATCCCGTCCTTCTATGTGCAGAACCTCAAGCGCGTCGATCTCAAGCCCTGGGCGCGGCGCGGCGGCAATGCGGTGTTCCTCAATCACGACGCCTCGCGCACCTCGAACGACTGCTATGTGATGGAGATCCCGCCGGGCAAGAGCCTCGCGCCGCACCGCCAGCTCTACGAGGAAATGGTGCTCGTGCTGTCCGGCCGAGGCTCGACCACAGTGTGGAACGATGCCGGCGCCCGCATCACCTTCGAGTGGAAGGATGGCGCGCTGTTTGCCATTCCGCTCAATTGCCATCACCAGCATTTCAACGGCTCCGGGAAGGAGCCGGCGCGCTATGTCGCGGTGACAAATGCGCCGCCGGTCATCAATCTCTATGAAGACCTCGATTTCATCTTCAACACCAAATACGACTTCAAGGACCGCTTTGCCGGCGAGCCGGATTACTTCTCCTCGAAGGGCGAGCAGCAGGGCTTCCTACTGACCACGAATTTCGTGCCTGACGCGGTGAACATTCCGCTGGTCACCGCGACCGAGCGCGGCGCCGGCGGCGGCCATATCCGCTTCAACATGGCCAAGGGCTCGATGAACAGCCACATCTCGCAGTTCCCGATCGGCACCTACAAGAAAGGCCATGCGCACGGCCCGGGTGCGCATGTCATCGTGCTCTCCGGCGAAGGCTTCTCGATGATGTGGCCGGAGGGCGAAGAGCCGCAGCGCTTCGACTGGGAAATCGGCACCTGCATCGTGCCGCCGAACATGTGGTTCCACCAGCACTTCAATACTGGCACTACGCCGTCACGATACCTCGCCTTCAAACATGAGGGCGTCGCCATCCGCAACGCACAGGGCGTGCCGAAGGCATGGATCAGCAAACGCGTCGGTGGCGATCAGATCGATTATACCGACGAGAAGCCTGAAATTCGGCGCGTCTTCGCCGCCGAGCTCGCCAAGCACGGCCTCTCATCGCGCATGGACGCGGCTTACGCCAAGGAAATGGCGGAGCTTGGTATCAAGTCAGCATAACGAAACGGTCGGATTGCCATGACAGACACAGCGACAACCGCCGAAACGCCGTTCTGGCGGTTCTCGCTGAAGTTCTATCGTCAAGCTTCGGTGTCTGAAGCCTGCATCGCCTTGCAGGACGGCTATGGCGTCGACGTCAATCTGCTGCTGTTCCTGCTCTGGCTCGCCTCCGACGACCGGCAACTGTCGGCCGAAGAGGTCAAGATGCTGGACGACAATGTGCGCGCCTGGCGCGAGCTCACGATCATTCCAATCCGCGACGTACGGCGAAAATTGAAAGGCGCGCCGACCCTGGTTGATCCGGGTGCGCAGGAAGCCTTTCGCAACAGGGTCAAGGCAGTCGAACTCGAGGCCGAGCGGCTGCAGCAGGAGGCGCTGTATGCGTTCGCCAAATCCGGCCCTCTTGGCACCGAAGCTCTGCCTCCGGTCGCGGCGCTCGCCAATATCTTGGCCTATGAAAGCGTGCTGGGCGTAAACTTCCCGAAACCCTCCATCGCCGCGCTCGCCAGCGCTTTTGCAGCGGTGATCGGGCATTAACCGCTTGCGGCAGTGACCGCTTCGGGCTGGTCTGGCGCCCCGCCGCATGGCACAAGGGCGCCCGAAAGGGGCGCGGTATCTGCGCGATCTAAAAGGGCATGGCAAAACAAAAACGGCTGATTATCGGCATTTCCGGCGCCTCGGGCACGATCTATGGCGTGCGGCTTCTCGAGATCCTGCGCAAAGCGGAGATCGAAACGCATCTGGTGATGAGCAAGTCCGCGGAAATGACGATGGTCTACGAGACCGATCTGAAGCCCAAGGACGTGCGGACGCTCGCGGCAGTGCACTATCCCGTCAGTGATATCGGCGCCGCGATTTCCTCCGGTTCGTTCCCGACGCTCGGCATGATCATCGCCCCCTGCTCGATCCGCACCATGAGCGAGATCGCGACCGGCGTGACCTCCTCGCTACTGTCACGCGCCGCTGATGTGGTGCTGAAAGAAAAGCGGCGGCTTGTGCTCGCCGTACGCGAGACGCCGCTGCATGGCGGCCATCTGCGCACCATGACGACGCTCGCCGACATTGGCGCGGTGATCGCGCCGATCGTGCCGGCTTTCTACAACCGGCCGCAATCGGTTGATGATATCATCAACCACACCTGCGGCCGGCTGCTCGATCTGTTCGGTATCGATACCGGCATGGTCAAACGCTGGAAAGGCGGGCCAGCAGAGGAATAGGCTGCAGAGGAATAAGCCGCAGCAAATCAAGCAGCGAGGAATCACCATGGACCAGAAACGCTACGAGATCGGCCTTGCCAAGCGCCGCGAGGTTCTCGGCGACGCCTATGTTGATCGCGCACTGCAGAATGTCGACGACTTCACCCGCGATTTTCAGCGCCTGCTCACCGAATATTGCTGGGGCGAGACCTGGGGCGACGAAACCTTGAAGCCGCGCGAGCGTTCGATCCTCAATCTCGGCATGATCGGGGCGCTCGGCAAGATGGAAGAATTCGGCACCCATGTGCGCGGCGCGCTCAATAACGGCCTCACGCCGGACGAGATCCGCGCGGCGCTGACGCAGATCATGATCTATTGCGGTGCGCCGGTCGGCGTCGATTGCTTCCGGGTCGCCAAGCCGATCATCGCCGAATATATGAAGAACAAGAAGTGACGTAACAGAAGGCACGCCTCATGCTCGATCAGTCCGCGCAGGATAAGAAGAAGAAAAACATCTCGAGCCCGCCGCTCGATTTCCAGGAGCATCTGGCGCGGCTTGAAGCCGATGGGCTGCTCGTGCGCATCGAGCGGCGGATCAACAAGGACACCGAGTTGCATCCGCTGGCGCGCTGGCAGTTCCAGGGCGGCTTGAAAGAAGATCAGCGGCGCGCGTTTCTGTTCACCAATGTGGTCGACGGCGCGGGCCGCCGCTACGACATGCCGGTCGCCATCGGCGCACTTGCCGCATCGGCGGAAATCTATGCCGTCGGCATGGGCCGTCCGGTCGGCGAGATCGGCGATGCCTGGATGCAGGCGATCAATCATCCCATCGCGCCGGTCGTGGTGAAATCCGCGCCGTGCCAGGAAGTCGTCATCAAAGGCGAAGAGCTGCGCAAGCCTGACGGCGGCTTGAAGCTCCTGCCGGTGCCGATCTCGACGCCCGGCTATGACGCCGCGCCTTATCTCACCGCGACGTTGTGCATCACCCAGGATCCCGAGACCGGCGTCCGCAATATGGGCACCTATCGGGCGCAACTGAAAGCCACCGACCGGCTCGGCGTGCGCATGGCGGCGCGGCCGGGCGGCGCCGGCGGTTATCTGCATTGGCAGAAACATCGCAAGCTGAAAACGCCGATGCCGATCGCCATCGTCATCGGCTGCGCGCCGGTCGTCGTGTTCACCGGGCCGCAGAAGCTGCCGATCGATTGCGACGAGATGGCGATCGCCGGCGCACTTGCTGGCGAGCCGATCCGCACCGTGAAAGGCGTCACTGTCGATCTCGACATTCCGGCCGATGCCGAATGCGTCATCGAAGGGCTGATCGATCCGGAACTGCTCGAGCCGGAAGGCCCGTTCGGCGAGAGCCACGGCCATGTCGCGCTCGAAGACTTCAACATGTCGATGCAGGTCACGGCGATCACGCATAAGCGCAAGGCGGTCTGGGTCACGATCCTGAGCGAAGTGACGCCGAGCGAATCCAGCGTGATGAAGCGTGTCGCCTATGAGCCGCGTTACCTGTCGCATCTGCGCGATACGCTCGCCATCAAAGGCGTCCGCCGTGTCGTACTGCACGAGCCGCTGACCAATCTGCGCAAGGTGATGTTCGTGCAATTCGCGCCCGGCGTGCCGCGCACCGAAATCTGGCGCGCCCTGCACGGCGCCGCGAGCCTGCAGGCCGATATCGGCAAATATGTCATCGCGGTGAGCGAGGACATCGAACCGGAAAACACCGACGCTGTATTCTGGTCGCTGGCCTATCGCGCCAATCCGATCGAGGATGTGCAGATCGCGCCGTATCGCTCGCCGGGCCACGGTCCGAAATCGGGCGGGCACAATCTCGACTCCACCATGCTCATCGACGCCACGCTGAAAGAGCCGGCGCCGCCGCTCGCACTGCCGAAGCGCGAATTCATGGAAGGCGCGCGCAAGATCTGGGAAGAGCTCGGGCTGCCGGCGCTCACCCCGCAATCGCCATGGCACGGCTATTCGCTCGGCGAATGGGATGCGGTCTGGGACACCTATGCGAGCCGCGCCGTTGCCGGCAAATGGGAAGAGAGCGGCAAGGAAACCTTTGCACAGCGCCGTGGCGGCTTGCGGCCCGAGACGCCGGTCAAGGACGTGAAAGAGTAGGCTCGACCTGCCTCGTCATCCTGAGGCGGCCGCGAAGCGGCCCTATCAAGTCGGCTGTTGCCGACTTGACCATGAACAATGCGAAATCGGCAAAAGCCGATTTCGTTAGGACGCACCGCACGGGCCGTTCATCCTTCGAGGCGCGCCTTTGGCGCGCACCTCAGGATGACGGACAAAATGCTATCGCGCTGACGCGGCCTGCTCCCGGCCGGCGCTGATGCGATTTGCCACGGCATGGACGGCCGCGCGTACACGCTGATAGCTGCCGCAGCGGCAGATATTGGTCAGCGCCGCGTCGATATCGGCGTCGGTCGGCTTCGGATTTTCCGCAAGCAGTGCCACCGTCGCCATGATCATGCCGCTCTGGCAATAGCCGCATTGCGGCACGTCGTGATCGATCCAGGCCTGCTGGATCGGATGCAGTTTGCCGTCCTGCATCAGCGCTTCGATGGTCGTGATCTTCTTGCCCGCAAGCGATCTGACGGGGACCTGACAGGAGCGGGTCGCGGTGCCGTCGATATGCACGGTGCAGGCGCCGCACTGAGCAATGCCGCAGCCGTATTTGGTGCCGGTGAGGCCGATCGTATCGCGCAGCACCCAAAGCAGCGGCGTGTCGCCCTCGACATCGACATTATGGGTTTTACCGTTGATCGAGAGTGCGATCATGTCCGTCTGCCCATTCCGCTCCGCTGTCCGTTGCCAAAGCGCCGATGCCGCGTCGCGGAATCGCGTCAAAGTGGCGTTGACACTTGGACCAAATCTCGCAGTCGCAGGATAGCTCAATTCGCGGTCAAAACGAAACCATCCCTGGCCGCAGACATTGACGCCCCGCGCGGATGTTTTGCCTCGCGCTCAAGCAATGATTTTTTGCACCTTGCATTACCCAGGTAATGATCGAAGGATGGCGCGCCGGATAAGCAAAGCGTTGGGAGCGGAACATGAGCGACGACTTCGAAGACCATTGCTGGAAAGACCTCGTACCGCCGGATATTCTCGACATTTACTCGCACTATAAGCGCAAGACATTCGTCGGCCCGGCGCCGGCGTTGCTTGCCATCGACCTTTATGAGCTGGTCTATCGCGGCGGCGCACAGCCGCCCACCAAGCTCGCCAAAGACTTTCCCAGCGCCTGCGGCACTTACGCCTATGAGGCGATCGAGCCGACCAAGCGGTTGTTCGCCGCGGCCCGCGCGGCGGGGCTGCCGATATTTTATTCGACCAGCGACACCCGCAGCGAAAGCCAGCCGAATTTGATCAACGCCACCAAACGCAACAAGCCCTCGATCGACCCCACCGACTTCGTCATCCGGCCCGAATTCAAGCCGCAGCCGGGCGACGTCGTCATCAGCAAGCAGCGCGCCTCTGCCTTCTATGGCACGCCGTTGTCGGCGCATCTGACACAGCTCGGTATCCAGACGCTGATCATTTGCGGCGAGAGCACGTCAGGCTGCGTGCGGGCGAGCGCCGTGGATGCCTATTCGTGTGGCTATCACGTCGTTCTGGTCGAGGAGTGCTGTTTCGATCGCAGCCTGTTGTCGCACAAGGTCAATCTATTCGACTTGCACCACAAATATGCCGAAGTCATGCATGTCGACGAAGTGACGGCGCATCTCGCTCAGAATCCGTCGGTCAGGAAAGCCAGCTGAGATGAAGCCTTCGCGTTACGGCCCGTTTCCCTATTCGCCGATCATCGATCGTCCGGTACTCCACTGGCCGGACGGCGCGCATGTCGCGCTCTGGGTCATTCCGAATATCGAATTCTTTGCGCTCGATGAAAAAGTGCCGCCCGGTTCCGGTGGGACCGGCGTGCCGGTGCCCGACGTTCCCACCTGGTCGGCGCGCGATTACGGCAATCGCGTCGGCGTCTTCCGGCTGATGGAGGTGCTCGAACGGCACGGCATCCGCGCCACCGTCGCGCTCAACAGCGAGCTATGCGATGAGCACCCCGCCATCATCAAAGAAGGCAATAAGCTGAAATGGGAATGGATGGGCCATTGCGAGAGCAATACGCGCCGGCTCAATGCGGCTGCGCCCGGCGAAGAGCCGCGCATCATCAAGGACTCGCTCGCGACCATCGAAAGGGCAACCGGCACGCGACCGCGCGGCTGGCTCGGCTCCGGCCTGCAGGAGACCTGGGACACGCCGGACCTGCTTGCCGAGAACGGCTGTGACTATGTCTGCGACTGGACCAATGACGACCAGCCCTACATTATGAGCCTCGAGAACGAGCAGACGCTGGTCAGCGTGCCCTACAGCCACGAGATCAACGACAAGCCGGCCTTCGAGAAATTCCATCGCACCGCGGACGAATTCCGCGACATGATCTGCCGGCAATTCGACGTGCTCTATCGCGAGGGCGCGCAATCCGGGCGAGTGATGGCCATTGCCATCCACCCCTATCTGACAGGCGTGCCGCACCGGATCGACGCGTTCGATGCGGCACTGCGTTACATCGGCCAGCACGGCAAAGTGTGGAAGACAACTGGCGCGGATATTGCACGTCATTACCGCGCGCAGGCGGCGAAGCAATAACGACTTCGCTGCCCAAAAGACACAGTTGTGGCGACGGTTGCGCAGCCTCGTGCGCCGAGGCGGAACAGCGCAGCCGACCGAGACTTCTTGTCATGATGACCATGTTGTATACAATAAAATACATATTTGGAGCGAACCTGGGGCGGAAGCACGTATGACGTGTAACGCGATTTGGCGCCAGTGGGCCGCGGCTTTGTCGATCGCGCTGGCCGGCCTCGCGGCCGCTCCGGCGCGCGCAGCCGAACCGGTGACGCTCGGCACTATCGGCCAGGCTTCGGCCAATCTCTGGCCCATCCTGATCGCGCTCGATCAGGGCTTTTATACCGCCGAGGATCTGAAGCCCGATCTCGTCTATGTGCAATCGAGCGCGGCCCTGGTGCAACAGGTCACGGCCGGCTCGATCGGCATCGGCATTTCGACTGGACTCGCCGATCCGCTGCGCGCGGTCGGCATGGGGGCGCCGATCGCCATCCTGCGCATCGACGTCCAGGCGCCGCCCTACGATCTGGTCGCCAAGCCAAGCATCGCGAGCCTTGCCGATCTCAAGGGCAAGCTGATCTCGCTCGGCGGTCCCAAAGACATCACCCGCATCTATGTCGAACGCATGCTGGCCTCGAGCGGCGTCAAGCCCGGCGATTTCGACATGGTGTTCGCCGGCGCAACAGCGGCGCGCGCCTCGGCCCTGACCGGAGGCGCGGTCGACGCCGCTATCCTCCTGCCGGCCTTCAATTTCCAGGCAGTGGCGAAAGGCTTCAAGAGCCTCGGTCTCACGGCAGATTATGTCAAAGACCTGCCGTTCTCCGGCATCGCCGTGAACCGGGCCTGGGCCGGCGCCAACACGGCGACTTTGACGAAAGTGCTGAACGCCGAAAGCAGAAGCATTGCCTGGTTCGAGGACGGCAACAACCGCGCCGACGCCATACGGATTCTCAAGACGGCCAGCAGCCTGTCGCAGGATGATGTCGAGAAGGCCTACGACTTCTTCCATAACGGCCATTTCTTCGAGCCGACCGGGAAGGTGTCGCGTTCAAAGCTCGATAATCTCGCCAAAGCCATGGAAAGCCTAGGCGATCTGCCGAGCGCGCTCGACATCGATAAGGCCGTCATGCCGGGCATCACCGAGATGACGGATTGAGGTTTTGCCGACGATGCCCCTACGCGCGATCTTGTTTCTGGTATTCGCGTTGCTGACCGCGCCCGCGGCCTTTGCGGCCGACACGGTCTCCGTGGGCTCGGTCGATGCCACATCCGCCAATCTCTGGCCGCTGCAGATCGGGCTCAAGAACGGCTATTTCGACGAGGCCGGCATCAAGATCGATCTGGTCTTCGCGCAATCGAACGCCTCGGTGATCCAGCAGCTTGCCGCCGGCTCTTATAGCGTCGCGCCGAGCGCCGGCATCGTCGATCCGATCCGCGCCATCGACAAAGGCGCGCCGGTGAGCCTGGTGCGCATCGTCATTCAGGCGCCGCCGTATGCGCTTCTGGCGAAGCCCGAGATCAAATCCATCGAAGGCCTCAAAGGCAAGACCATCATCGTCGGCGGGTCGGCCGACATTACCCGGCTGTTCACCGACCGGATGCTGCAGCCGCACGGCCTGAAAACCGGCGATTACGATTACATCTTTGCCGGCGCCACCAGCGCGCGCTTCTCGGCACTGAAGTCCGGCGCGGTCGACGCTGCCTTGTTGACGACGCCGTTCAACTTCTATGCCGAGGGCGCGGGCTACAACAATCTCGGCTTCACCTTCGACGTGTTGCCCGACATGCCGTTCGCCGGAATGGCGGTCAACCGGCCATGGGCCGAAAACAACGTCGCCGTCCTCAAGCGTTTCCTTGCCGCCTATACCAAAGGCGTCGCCTGGTTTTACGATCCGAAAAACCACGACGCTGCCGTGAAGATCCAGACCGATATCAGTCACATCTCGCGGGACGACGTCGAGAAGGCCTATGCCTTTCTGCACGACAAGAACCTGTTCGAGCCGACGGGCGTGGTGTCAAAGCGAAAAGTCGCAACAGTGATCGACGCCTTGCACGAGCTCGGCGACATTTCCGGCAGCGCCTCGGTCGACCGTTTTTTGCTGCCGGGCGTGACGCAGATTTCCGAGTAAGATGGCCGCATGAGCACAGTCAGCGTGAAGTCCGCCAGTTCCCCGGCGTCGCAGCCGGCGGGTCCTGACCTTTCGCCGCTGCGCGAGATCCTTGCCGTCCTGCGCCGCCGCTATCTCGCCGCCACATTGTCGATCGTTGGCGGACTTGCGCTGTGGGAAATCATCAGCCGCTACGTCGTTGCCAATGCGCTGTTTCTCGCCGGCCCGTCGCAGATCGCGGTCGCGATCTATCATCTGGCGATGACCGGCGAGCTTTGGCGCCACATCGGCGTCAGCGCCGCTGAATTCGCGCTGGGCTATGTCATTGCGAGCTTCATCGGCATCGCGCTCGGCTTTGCCATGGCGTCGAGCGTGACGATGAAACAGGCGCTGCAGCCCTGGGTGTCGGGCCTTTACGCCACGCCGACGATCGCGCTCGCGCCTTTGTTCATTCTCTGGTTCGGCATCGGCATCTGGTCGAAAGTCATCGTGGTGATTTCTCTCGTGCTGTTTCCGGTCGCGATCAATACCGAAGCCGGATTGCGCACGACGAGCGAGCGGCTCATCGAAATGCTGCGCAGCTTCGGCGCCACACGGCGGCAGATCTTCCTCAAAATCTCGCTGCCTTCCGCCGTGCCTTTCATCCTCACGGGATTGAAGCTCGGCATCGGCCGCGGCCTCATCGCGGTCGTGGTGGCCGAATTGTTCGGTTCGCGGGCCGGCCTCGGCCGGCTGATCAGCCAATCGGCTGATGCTTTCAACATGCCGGAACTGTTTGCCGGCGTCGTCATTTTGGCACTCGCCGGAATCGTCATGACCGCCGGCTTCAGCAAGCTCGAAGCCAGGCTCGTGCCGTGGACACGAGACTAGACCATGATCCGACCAAGTCGAATCGGATCATGGTCTAGTTTTTTCGTTGGCGCATGATCTTCTCGGAAAACCGGTTTCCACTTTTCCGGATCATGCTCTAGATTGAACGAAGGAATGAGTGCAATGAGCGTGGCTCCGAAACTTGCGGTCTCGCATCTCGGCAAGCGCTTCGGCGATCTTGATGTGTTGCGCGACATCGATCTCACGATCCAGCGCGGTGAATTCATTTCGGTGGTGGGGCCGAGCGGCTGCGGCAAGACGACATTCCTGCGCATCATCGCCGGTCTCGAGCCCGCGACCTCCGGCGAGGTGCTGCTCGACGGCCGCACCGTGCGCGAGCCCTCCGGCGATCGCGGCTTCGTCTTTCAGAACGACAGTCTGCTGCCCTGGCGCACCATATTCGATAACGCCATTATCGGGCGCGAAGTCGCCGGCGGGGTCGGCCCGGCCGAGCGCAAGCAAACGATGGAGCTGTTGAAGCTCGTCGGCCTCGAGGGCTTCGAACGTTATTATCCGCGCCAGCTGTCCGGCGGCATGCGCCAGCGCGTCAATCTGGCGCGCGCGCTCGCCATCGATCCTGAAATCCTCCTGATGGATGAGCCGTTCGCCGCACTCGACGCGCAGACCCGCGAGATCATGCAGGCCGAGCTGTTGCGCATCTGGGAACGCGGCCAGAAAACCGTGTTGTTCGTCACCCACCAGATCGACGAAGCCGTCTTCCTGTCGGATCGGGTTCTGGTCTTCGCCCGCCGTCCTGGCCGCCTGCAGGAAGAGGTGAAGATCGCACTGCCGCGCCCGCGCACGCTGGAGATCAAACGGACCGGCGAGTTCGTGGCCCTGGTCGATCATATCTGGCGGCTGATCGAGGACGACGTCCGCACGGCAGCGCTCTACGAGAATGCGTGATTGCCGCAGGGGCTCGTGCCCACTGCCTGAACGCCTCGCAATGCGTCAAAAAAAGGCAGTTTTGAACGTTAACCGCCGCGCCGCAGCGGGCAGTTTGCCACGCGCCTGATCCCTTTTCAGCGGCGCGAAAGCAGGGCATTCTCCGGCCGGCACTGTCGCGTCAGGCCCGCTACCGGGCGGCACGTCGGGGTGAAGTAACGAGAAAAATCGCCTTTGGAGGAAACCATGAGTTTTAGCTTTTCGCGCCGGAGCGCCGTAGGCGCTGTCGGCGCCGTTCTGCTCGCTGCCGGTCTTGCTGTGGGGCATGTGCCGGCCGCCGCGCAGAACAGCTCGCCGATCAAGATCGGCTTCAGCATGTCGCTGACCGGCCCGCTCGCCGCCAACGGCAAGCAGGCGCTGCTCGGCGCCAAGATCTGGGCGGAAGAAGTCAATGCCAAGGGCGGACTGCTCGGCCGTCAGGTCGAGCTTGTCAATTACGACGATCAGTCCAATCCGTCGAACGTGCCCGGCATCTACACCAAGCTGCTCGACGTCGACAAAGTCGATCTCGTCGTCTCGTCCTACGCAACCAATATGGTCGCGCCGGCCATTCCGGTGGTCATGCAGAAGAACAAGACCTTCATCAGCCTGTTCGCGCTCGCCGCCAACAGCGAATTCCACTATCCGCGTTACTTCTCGATGCTACCGTCGGGGCCGACGCCGAAGGAATCCTTCACCGAGGGCTTCTTCCAGGTGGCGGCGGCGCAAAACCCCAAGCCGAAGACGATCGCGCTTGCGGCCGAAGACGCCGAGTTCTCGCGTAACGCCTGCGAAGGCGCACGCAATAATGTAAAGAAATACGGCTTCGACCTAGTCTACGACAAATCCTATCCGCCGAACACGACCGACTTCTCCCCGATCATCCGCGCTATTGCGGCGGCCAATCCGGATCTCGTGGTGTTCTGCTCCTATCCGCTGTCGTCGGTCGGTTTGCTGCAGTCCGCCACCGAACTTGGCTTCAGGCCGAAGATGATCGGCGGCGCCATGGTCGGCCTGCAGGCGATCGCGTTCAAGGAGAAGCTCAAGGGAAAGCTCAACGGCATCGTGAACTATGAAACCTGGGTGCCGTCGCCCAAACTGTTGGAGCCGGCCACGGACTTCTTCAAGAAGTACCAGGCGCGCGCGGCGTCCGAAGGCGTCGATCCACTGGGCTATTATCTCGGCGGCTGGGGCTACGCCTATATGCAGGTGCTGCAGCAAGCCGTCGAAGGCGCCAAGAGTACCGACGACACCAAGCTCGCCGATTATCTCAAGAACCATGAGTTCAAGACCATCATGGCCGACGTGAAATTCGGCAAGGATGGCGAATGGACCAAGTCCGGCATGCTGCAGGTCCAGTATCACGACCTCACCGACGCCGCGAACCTCGATACCTGGCGCGGCATGAGCTACCAGACCGTGCTCACACCGGCAGACGACAAGACCGGCAGCGTGATCTATCCTTATGAGAAGGCGTTGAAGTAGGGCGACGCCGCAAAACAATCCCCCGCCGATCCGGCGGGGGATTCGTCCTTAGACCGCCGCTGAGGCAGACTTGCCCATGCTCCTCCCCACCACCCTCGTCGGCTCCTATCCGCAACCTGAATGGCTGATCGACCGCGACAAGCTTTCCAAGCAGGTGCCGCGGGTGCGGGTGAGCGATCTTTGGCTGGTGGCGCCTGACAAACTGGAAGCGGCGCAGGACGACGCCACGATCCTCGCGATCCGCGACCAGGAACGCGCCGGGCTCGACATTATCAGCGACGGCGAGCAACGCCGCGAAAGCTATTCGAACCGCTTCGCCACCGCGCTTGACGGCATCGACATCGAAAATCCCGGCACCGTCATCAATCGCACCGGCCGCGCCATTCCCGTGCCGCGCATCACCGGCCCGATCCGACGCCGGCATGCGGTCGAACTGCGCGACCTTAACGTGCTGCGCGCCAACACCGACCGCCGCATCAAGGCGACGGTGCCCGGGCCTTTCACGATGGGCAAGCAGGCGCAGGATGACTATTACAAAGACGAAGAAGCCGTAGCGATGGACTACGCCGCCGCGGTGAATGCCGAGATCAAGGATCTGTTCGCCGCTGGCGCCGATGTAGTGCAGATCGACGAGCCTTGGATGCAGCAGCATCCCGACAAAGCGCGGCAATATGGGTTGAAATCGCTCGATCGCGCGCTCGACGGCGTGACCGGAACGGTCGCCGTGCATCTGTGCTTCGGCTATGCCGCCGTGGTGCATGAGAAGCCGTCCGGCTATTCGTTTCTCGGCGAACTTGAAGGCTCCAAGGCCCAGCAGGTTTCCATCGAGGCGGCGCAGCCCAAGCTCGATCTCACCGTCCTGAAACAATTGCCGTCGAAGACGATCGTTCTCGGTGTCATCGATCTGTCCGACATGACCATCGAGACGCCGCAGATCGTCGCCGAGCGGATCCGGCGTGCGCTCGCCGTTGTGCCAGCCGAGCGCATTGTCGTGGCGCCCGACTGCGGCATGAAATATTTGCCGCGCGCGGTCGCCTTCGGCAAAATGCGGGCAATGGCCGAGGGCGCGGCTCTGGTGCGGCGTGAGCTGAGCGGCCGTTAAATGAAACGCCGAAAGGCGCTCGCGCTCGGTCCCCAACCGCAGAGAGTGCAATGTCACTGAAAGTCGGCGCTGCGCTGCCCGATCCGCCCTTTGAGCTCATGAGCAAGGACGGCCCGATCGGTTTCGACATCACGCTGATGCAGCGCATCGCCGCGAAGCTCGGCCGGGAATGGCAACTCGTGCCCTATAAGGGTGCCGATTTCAACGGCATTTTTTCCGGCCTCGACGACGGCAGCTACGACTGCGTCGCATCGGGGACCACGATCACGCCGCCGCGGCAAAAACTCGCCGACTTCTGCGCGCCTTACGCCGTCTCCGGCCAGTCGCTTGTCGTCGATGCAAGCCGGCATCCAAATGTGCATGGCGTCAACGATCTTAAAGGCCTCGTGATCGGCGTGCAGAAGGGCAATACCAGCGAGCCGGTAGCGGACAAGCTGATGGCGGAAGGCCGCGCGGCGCGCGTGCGCGTCTACGCCTATGACGAAATTGAAAACGCGCTCGACGATCTGTCGGCCGGCGGCTGCGACGCCTTCATGAAGCTGGCGCCGGTCACCGCCTGGTTCGTGCGCGACCGGCCCAGGCTTAAAGTCGTCGAGACCGGCATCACGCGCGAGCTTCTCGGAATCTGCGTGCGCAAGGGCGACGCTGCGCTGGCTCATGCCATCAACACGGCGCAAGCCGCCCTGATGACGGACGGCACAATCCCCGATCTGATCAAAAAATGGCTGGGCAGCGGAGCGGCTTTGCCGCAATGATTTTTCCGAGAGCAGATAATCCTGGAGTAACACATGCCTTGCTTGCTTCGCCGGTCCCGCGGCCTTTGTGCCGGCGTGCTCTCGGCACTGATCTTTTTCGTCTCTGCTTCGTCACTCCTCGCTGAGGACGCCGTGAGCGGCATGCATATCGATATTCCCGGCGTGAAGCTCTGGGTCACCGATACCGGCGGCCTCGGCACACCGATCGTGCTTTTGCATTCCAATACCGGCAACAGCGATATCTGGGCGCCGCAGGCGAGCGCGTTTTCGCGCGCGGGCTATCGCGTGATCGCCTTCGACCGGCGCGGCTGGGGCCGCAGCATCCCCGATCCATCAGGCCCGCAGCCCGGCAGTATCGCCGGCGATCTCGATGCGCTGGTCGACCATCTCAGGCTCGGAAAATTTCACCTGATTGGTGTCGCCGGCGGAGGCTTTGCCGCGCTCGATTACGCGGCATGGCGCCCGGAGCATGTTCAAAGCCTCGTCATCGGCGGCAGCACCGGCGATCTCAAGGACAAGGAGATCGCCGACTTCATCGCGCGCATCGAAATTCCCGAGATCAGGAAACAGCCGGCTGCCTATCTGGAAGTCGCGCCGTCCTATCGCGGCGCCAATCCGGAAGGCACTGCGCGCTGGAACGACATCAACGCCAATTCGCGTCAGCCCGAGGCCGCCGCGCAACCGCTGCACACGCCAAACACCTACACCAAGATCGCGACAATCACGGCACCAACACTGATCATCGCCGCGGATGCCGATCTGCTCGCGCCGCCGGCGCTGATGCAACTGTGGGCGGCGCACATGAAGAGCTTCGAATGGACCACGATGCAGGATGCCGGCCACGCCATGGCCTGGGAACAGCCCGCCGTCTTCAACAAGCTCGTGCTCGACTTTCTCGCGCAGCACTGAGCGCGAAATGGCGTGCTAGAGCATGATCCGGAAAAGTGGAAACCGGTTTTCCGAAAAGATCATGCTCAATAAAAACGCTAGAGCGACAGTCGATTCAATCTAAAACGATTTCGCTCTAGCGGCGCGCTGTCGCTTCGCTGCGCTCGAGCGCCTTGCGATCCCATTGCGCCAGATCGGCCGCGGCGGCGTAAGTCTCCTGCAGGAAGCCAAGAAGCAACGCGTCGGGGTCGCTGGCCTGCCGCATTGCGTCATAGGGCAGAATGAACTGGCCGATCTTCTTGTCGTAAAACGCTCCCGCCGTGGTCAAGCGCGCATCGCCGTAACCCTTAGGCTCCGGATAGGCATAGACATAGAACGCCGCGCGGCCGTAGCCGCCATTGCCTGGCCAAAAGCCGCAGCTCGAGCATTCGCGCGAGTAAGCTTCCGCCATGACCCAGGCCGCGACGTTTGGCGTGACACTTTGCGGCGGCGGCGCGGGGCGGCCGGAAAAGCGCGTAACGACGAGATCGAAACTGCCCCAGAAAAAGTGCACTGGGCTTGCCTTGCCGAGAAAGCGGGCGCGGAATTCCGTCATCACACGATGGGCTCGAACCAGCGTCCGCCAGAATCTCTGCGCGTAGACCGGATCGTATTGCGCGTGCGTCTTATCCTTCTCGAACGGAATCGCGTTTTCGATTTCTCCCGGCATGGTCCAGATATGCACATCGATATCGAGCCGGCGGAGCGCAGCCATGAACGCTGCGTAGAAATCGGCGACGGTCATCGGTTTGAGCGCGATCTCTTCGCTGCCACCGTCGCTGGTTTCGATCAAAAGACGATGCGTCAGAAAATCAAAAGCAATATCAAGCGTGCGACCCTGATAGGGCATCGCCGGCGCGACGAGCCCGCGCGACGTCACGTAGAGAGTACAATTCCACCAATGATTAACGAGCGGGGTAAGTGCGATGCGAACCTTGCCGACAATCTGCGTCCAAAGATGCAGCGTATCGCACGCCTCACTCCAGGCCGCGAGCGGCAGATCCGGCCATTGCGGCTTTGCAGTTTGTTCCATCGCGAGCTTTCCACGCCTCGAAATTGTCGATGTCATCTTATCACGTCTTAAAAATCCCGGGCAGGAAGGAACTTCATTAACCGCTTTCACGCACAACATTGGCCGGCTTTCGCGCATCGCCCTAATCTCAGCGGATTACGCCGACCATTCTGAAAGATTACTCATGTCGTTGCCGGATACGGCGTCGCGAAACGGTCCATTTGACGCAGGCCCCATGCAGGACCTGTCCGCCGGCCGCGCCAGGCGCGCGCTCCGCGCCGCCCGGCTGATGGGGCCCTTGCAGCTCTTGGCCCTGATCCGGCAGCACGGCGCACGCAGAAGCATCGCGTTCGCCGCGCAGAACATTCGCCACATGGTCGCGCATCGTTTCGCGCAACACTGGGACCGCGACCACGGCGTCGACACCGCGGGCTCGATCCAGCTGCATTCGCTGACGATCATTGGCCCCAATAGAGAATACGGCAACGAAGCGGTCTGCACCTCGCCGAACTCGTTCGACTTCATGATGCAAAGCCTGCCGCGCGATCTGTCGGCTTACACCTTCGTCGATATCGGTTCCGGCAAGTCGCGGACATTGCTGCTCGCGTCACACTACAATTTCGCGAAGATCATCGGCGTCGAATTCGCCAAAGAACTGGTCTCTTGCGCCAGGCGCAATATTGCGAGCTTCCGCTGCGACCGGCAAAGGTGCCGCGATCTCACCGTCGTCGAAGCCGACGCGGCGCAATTCGAATTCCCCAACACGCCGCTTGTGCTGTTCTTCTATAATCCGTTCGCGCAAGGCGTTTTCGATATCGTGCTCGGCAATATTGTCGCCTCGCTCAAGGCGCACAAACGGGACTGCCACATCATCTATGGCAGTTCCTCGCACAATGCGATCGGCTGGGCGAAGCCAGCTATTCTTGCAAGCGGACTATTCGAAGAGATTCCAACAGCGCCAATGCCGCTGTTTTTTGACGCGGTCCGCACCGTCAATTATGCGGCGTTCCGCGCCCGCTAGACCTTGATCCAATTCAGTTGAATCGGATCAAAGTCTGACATTTTGTTTGAGCATGATCTTTTCCGAAAACCGGTTTCCGCCTCGGATCAAATCCAAAGGCATGCTTTTCGGGATCATGCTCTAAGCGAATATTTGCGAATTGGCTGGGATGTTACGCGCGGCGTGCGCCAAACAGCGCGCCGAAGGCGGCGCGGAATTGCGACGCTGCGCTCCACATCAGCGGCGTCTGCTTGATGGTGCGCTTGAGCCGCCGGCGCGCCGCGCATAGCGCGCTTGCGGGCCAGCCGCGCCAGGTCGCCGCCGCGCTGTAATCGAACAGCCGCAGCTGCTCGTCGCACCATTCGTTCTTGTAGCGTTCGTCGCCGATGGTGAAATCGAATTTGCGCAGGCCGAGATTGATCGCATGCGCCATCAGCTCGCGCAGATGCAGCGCGCCCGGCCCGAAATGCGCGACCCGTCCGTCGCAATAGCTCGACAGAATATGATAGTAGCAATCGCCGCGGACGATGCCGAAATTCACCGCCGCATCGATCGAGCCGATCTCGAGGCGGCTGACATGCGCGAGATGTCGCGTCGCTGGATTGGAGGCGAAGTCGAGGAAGAACTCGCGGCAGCCCGGCCGCGCGAACATGTCGGAAATGCCTTTGCGCGAAAATGCCAAGCCCTTTTGCCGCATCAGGGTTTCGAGCGCCGTGCGCGCGTCGGCGGGCGCGGCGGCGGTGACAAAGCGGACATCGCCGAATTGCGCCATGCGCTTGTGCTTGGCGCGATCATGCCGGCGCGTCGCCGACGAGCGCTTGGCGCGGTAGAACGTCTCCCAATCGTCGCCCAGATACATCATATGCGCGCTATTGGCGTTGGGCGTGAGCTCAAAGCCAATGAACGGATTGATCTCGGTGCCGATCGTCGCCGGCATTTTCTCGAAATCGATCCAGTCGTAGCGCGTCTCTCGATCGGATTGCATCTGTGCCTGCAGCCTGCGCCACAGACCGTGAAAGCTTTCGGTCGAGACGCGGCGGCAGAAGTCGCGCGACAAAAGCGGCGCGTTGTAGTCGCACAAATCCTGCCCCAGCCAGCTCAGCCGCCGCAGCGGCGGTCTTTGGTGGATGGCCAGGGGCAAGATGAATGCCACTTCGCCCGTGGCCAAATGGCCGACGACAATGACAGGCACTACACCGCTGCGGATGCCGATATGGCGATGCCATGCCGCGAGCCATTCATAGGTCTGGAACGGCGTCGCCGCGGCGCCTTGTTCGAAGCGCCGCCATTCGCTTTCGACCGCGGCAAGACTGGTGTGGATGCGGAAGCTGATTTCGGGCGCCGCGCCCGGAGACATGTCGGCGTCGCGCGAATGTGCGGTGCGATCGGCTTCGAAGGGGATCGCGGCCGCTCGCGCGCTCGCATTTCGAAACGCCGTCAATGGTGTCGCGCGTGTCACTGCATGAACCGGGCGGATTTTGAGCGCATGACTTTTTTGAGCGCATGTCCTTGTCGGAAAACCGGTGCCCACTTTTCCGGGACATGCGCGAGGCTATGCCTCATTCATAGGGCAGATTTCTTAAATGCGCGTGGGCGGCGGCCGCTGACGTGGCGTTAAGGTAAAGAGATCGGGGGTCGGGATTGGCCCTTAAAACACGGCGCAAAAGCATCGCGAGGCTTCACCTCGGCAAAGCGTGTCGCTTTGGCGCAGGCCTTCATGTACCCCATTATATCCGAAGCGATGGTACCGGTGATTTGACGGCCCTATCCTGGACTTATTAATTCGCCGCCTGCCGTGCCGGCGGCACAACGAAATCGTATAATTCCGGCAAGATCGGGGATGGTAACATGATAGGGCGACGGGATTTGTTGCGGGCCGCCGGCTTCGGCCTGGCGGGCTTGCCTGTAGCGCGGACTGCGTTCGCCCAATCCGGCGGCTATCCCAACAAGCCTGTGACGATGATTTCGGACTCTGCGCCCGGTTCCGCTCCCGATATCGACGCGCGCTTCACCGCCGAGGGCCTGAGCAAGATCTGGGGCCAACAGGTCATTGTCGCCAACCATCAGGGCGCCAATGGCAGCATCGCCGCCCACTTTGCGTCGCAGGCCGCACCCGACGGCTACACGCTGTTCATGCCGGCGCTATCGACGTTCGCCTCGCTGCCGTCGGTCGCGCCCAATCTGCCGCTGCGGCTGCCGCGCGATTTCCTCCCCATCGGATTCACCATCGAGAATCCGATGTTCATCGCCGTCAATCCGACGCTCGGCGTCAATACGCTGCCGGAACTGATCGCACGCGCCAAGAAGGAGCCGGACACGATCTCGATCGCGGTGACCGGCGTCGGCCGGCTCACGCACCTCACCGGCCTGTTGCTGCAGCAGCGCGCCGATATCCGGCTGTTGCCGGTGCCTTATAATGGCGGCCCCGCGGCGGCGATGGCCGATGTCGGCACCAATCGCGTGTCGATGATCATCGAGGGCTATTCGGGAATTCAGGGCGCGGTGAAAGCCGGACAGCTGAAGATCATCGCAGAGGCGTCGAACAAGCGCCTGCCGGATTTTCCCGACGTGCCGGCGGTTTCCGAAACACTGCCCGACTTCTACGCCACCGGCTGGCAGGTCGTGGTGGCGCCGCTCGGGACGCCGCAGCCGATCATCGACAAGGTCAGCGCCGATCTCATCAAGGTGATGGGCGATCCGGAGCTGAAGAAAAAGCTCGGCCAGATCGCCAATTATACCCGCACCATGAATCCGCAGGAGACGCTCGCCTTCGTCGACCAGCAGCAAAAGACTTGGCTGCCGATCTTGGACAAGATACCGGTGAAGTGAGGATCGCTTTCGATTTTTGTCAGGGAGGTTTTGACATGTTGACGCTGTATTACGCACCCGGCGCCTGCTCGATGGCTTCGCACATCGCGCTGGAGGAGAGTGGCGAAAAATACGAGCCACACAAAGTCGATCTCGCCGGCGGCGAGCAGCGCACGGAAACTTATCTCAAGCTCAATCCGCTCGGCCGGGTGCCGGTGCTGGCTCTCGACGACGGTGCGCCGCTGACCGAGAACACCGCGATCCTGCCCTATCTCGGCAAGCGCTTCGATCTCTGGCCGAAGGACACGCTCGGTGAAGCCAAGGCGCTCTCCCTCATCGGCTACTTCGCCTCGAGCGTGCATCCGGCGCACGCCCATGTCGGCCGGCCCGAACGCTACACCGCCGACCAATCGGCCTTTCCTGGCATCAAGGACATGGGGCTGAAGACCTTTCACACCTATCTGAAACAGATCGACGACAAGCTGGCCGGCCGCGAATGGTTCGGCGATAAATATTCGGTGCTCGATCCTTACGGCTTTGTCTTCTACAGCTGGGGTGTGCGCCGCGATCTGCCGATGGCGGAATTGAAGAACTTTTCGGCGCACAAGGACCGCATGCTCAAGCGCGAAGCCGTCGGGCGCGTGGTCGAAAATGAAAAAGTGAAGGTGTGATTTATTCCCTAGACCTTGACCAAGATGGATCGGATCAAGGTCTAGATTTTTCGTTGGTGCATGATCTTTTCCGAAAACCGGTTTCCACCCTCGGATCAAGTCCAAGGGCATGCTTTTCGGGATCATGCTCTCCGCCGTTCACACCACAATGACATAAACGTCATCCCGGCCGGCGCCTGAAGCCCGCGCCGCCGGGAATAAGCGCGCGCGATTCGAAATCTTCTCCGGTGTCCGGCCAAGCGGGTGTTGCAATCCGCGCGGCCGAACACTTCAGGAGAAATGACAATGCTTACCGCATCAAAATTCGCGCTCGTTGCCGCGTTCGTTCTCGGCGCGGCATTTTCAGCTTCGGCTGCGACCAAGGCGCAGGCCGCCCGCGACAATCCGGCGACATCCTCCGATGTGATCCCCGGTTACGGCAGGGACGGCGGCCACGTCGCCATTCCAAATCCGGACCACTGAACGATCCGGCCGGCGCAGAACGCGCGTAGCTCCCAGCAAAAGCAACGTTGCGTGTGCGATGTGACGTTGCTTCAACTTGGGCGGAATGAAGCCGCCGTCACACTCCCGGCGGCCTTCTTCCGCCTCTTTTTGACTACGCCGTCTTCTGCACGTTCAGGCCGAGCTCGTTGATCATGTGCTCACGCATGATGAACTTTTGGATCTTGCCCGTGACCGTCATCGGGAATTCGTCGACGAATTTGACATAGCGCGGCACTTTGTAGTGAGCGATCTGGTCGCGGCAGAAGCCCTTGATCTCGTCCTCGGTCGCGCTTTGGCCAGGCCGCAGCTTGACCCAGGCGCAGATTTCCTCGCCGTAACGCTCGTCCGGTATACCGATCACTTGCACGTCCTGGACCTTTGGATGCCGGTACAGGAATTCCTCGATCTCGCGCGGATAGACGTTCTCGCCGCCGCGGATCACCATGTCCTTGATGCGGCCGACGATGTTGCAATAGCCCTCCGTGTCTATCGTCGCGAGATCGCCGGTATGCATCCAGCGCGCCGCGTCGATCGCCTCGCGCGTGCGCTCCGCGTCGCCCCAATAGCCGAGCATCACCGAATAACCGCGCGTCAAAAGCTCGCCCGGCGTGCCGGTCGGCACGATGCGGCCGTTCATGTCGACGATCTTGACTTCGAGATGCGGCTGAATGCGCCCGACGGTCGACACCCGCCGCTCCAGCGCGTCTTCCGTGGAGCTTTGGAAGCTGACCGGGCTGGTCTCGGTCATGCCATAAGCGATGGTGATCTCCGACAGATTCATCTTGGCGACGGCGCGCTTCATCACTTCGATCGGGCATGGCGAGCCCGCCATGATTCCCGTGCGCAGCGACGACAAATCGAAGCGGGCGAATTCCGGATGATCGAGCTGGGCGATGAACATGGTGGGCACGCCGTGCAAGGCGGTGCAGCGTTCGTCGGCGACAGTCTGCAGGGTCGTCAGCGGATCAAAGCCCTCACCTGGGAAGACCATGCAGGCGCCGTGGGTGACGGCGGCAAGATTGCCCAGCACCATGCCGAAGCAATGATAGAGCGGCACCGGAATGCACAGCCGGTCCTCCGGCGTCAGCTTCATCGCCTCGCCGATGAAGAAGCCGTTGTTGAGGATGTTGTGATGCGACAGCGTCGCGCCTTTGGGAAAGCCTGTGGTGCCGGACGTGAACTGAATATTGATCGGCTCGTCGAATTGCAGCTGCGGTTTCAGTTCCTCGATGCGGGCAGCCTCCGCGGCGCTGCCGCGCGACATGATTTCGGAGAAACGAAATGTGCCGGGATGCCAGCTGTCGCCGAGCAATACGACGGAGCGCAGCCCCGGCAGCCGGGCTGCTTCCAGTTTTCCAGGCACCGCATGGCCGAGCTCGGGCGCGAGCTCGCGCAGCATGCCGATATAGTCCGAGGTCTTGAACCGCTCGGCGAGAATGAGCGCCTTGCAGCCGACTTTGTTGAGCGCATATTCAAGCTCGGCGATCCGATAGGCCGGATTGATATTGACCAGGATCAGGCCGGCTTTGGCGGTGGCGAACTGGGTCAGCACCCATTCGCTGTTATTGGGCGACCAGATGCCGATGCGGTCGCCGGGATCCAGGCCCAGCGTCAGTAGTCCCGCCGCCAGCCGATCAACTTCGCGTTGCAGCTCGCCATAGGTCAACCGCACATTTTGCTGACGCACCACGAGCGCCGGCCGGGACGGATATTTGGCGCATATGGCATCAAAGAACTGCCCGATAGTCTCGCCGATCAGCGGCTCATTGCTCGCACCGTGCACATAACTGAGCTCGAGGGCGGCCATTGTTTGTTTCCTCCAGATTTATTGAAATCGATCATAGTCCCGGGGGCGGCCGGACGGAATGCGCCTTCCGTCCGATACCGCGGATAAAGGTCCTATTCACCCCTCCTCGCTAAAGTGCCCGGCAGGCTATTCCAAATCCGTGCCTGGCCATGGCGCATTTCGAACTCAGCAAGGCATCGCCGCAAATCCGGCACATGTTTTCTTTGGCGCTGCCGGCGCGCAGTCCCGCTGCGGCTGATGCGCCGTCGCAGCGCTGGCCCGCCGTCGCGGCCGCTTCGCTCGGCAATGCGCTCGAATGGTTCGACTTCGTGGTCTACGGCTATTTCGCCGGCACCATCGCCAGATTGTTCTTCCCGTCGCAGAGCGAGCTCAAATCGCTCCTCATCGCGCTGGCGACGTTCGGCATCACCTTTTTCGTCAGGCCGCTCGGCGCGATTTTGCTCGGCGCCTTCGCCGACCGTCACGGACGCAAGTCTGCCTTTCTGCTGACGATCTGCCTGATGATGTTTGGAACGGCGATCATCGCCGTCTTGCCGACCTATGCGGTGATCGGTCCGCTCGCGCCGCTGGCGATTGTCGTCGCCCGCCTGATCCAGGGCATTTCGGCCGGCGGCGGCTTCGGCAGCGCCACGGCGTTTCTTGCCGAGCAGGATCCGAAACGGCGCGGCTTTTTCGCCAGCTGGCAATTCGCCAGCCAAGGTCTCACCACTGTCATCGCCGCCACCTGCGGCGTCATCCTGACCGGCGTGCTCGCGACCGAACAGATCGAGGCCTGGGGCTGGCGCATTCCCTTCGCCTTCGGGCTCCTGATCGGACCGGTCGCTTATTATCTCGGACGCCATGCCGACGAGACTGCGGAATTCAAGGCGCTGCCGCCGAACACCAAGCCACTCTCGGAGCTGATCTCGGATGCCAAGACGCGCATGCTGCTGGCGCTCGGCACCGCCGTGCTCTGCACCGTGCTCACCTACACGACCCTGTTCATGCCGGGCTTTGCCGTTCGCCAGCTCGGTCTGCCACAAGCCGGCAGCTTTCTCGCCACCCTGCTGGCCGGCGCGATCCAGATCGTGCTGGTGCCGATCTTCGGCGCTGCTTCCGACCGGCACGGCCGATTGCCGATCATGATGGGAGCAAGCTCTATCGTGCTGGTTGCGATATATCCGATGTTCGCGTTTCTGGCGGCGATGCCCGCACTGCCGACGCTGCTGATCATCCAGGCGATCATGGCTGTGCTCGGCGCGGCCTATATGGGCCCGCTCGCGGCGCTGATGTCGGATATCTTCCCGACGCGAATGCGGACGTCCGGACTTGCCGTGAGTTATTCGTTCTGCGTCGCGATTTTCGGCGGTTTCGCGCCCTTCATCAATGCATGGCTGATCAGCGTGACCGGTTCCAACATCGCGCCCGGCTATTACCTGATGTTTGCCGCGGCGATCAGCCTCACAGCGCTTGCAGCGCTCAATCGGCTGCGTCTTTAGCAGGCCGCCGCGCGGCGGTTCCATCATGACACGCCGCGCGGTTCCAATTTGTTAAGTCTTTATCGACCCCTCGGGCTTCTATTTTACCATTTGCGTACGCCCGTTTGTTAGCAAACGCCCGTCAGAGTGACAGCCGGTAATTGCAATTGCACCCCGAGCAGCGGCGTCCTCAGCGCGGGGTGGTACGAGTGCGAGACATGCGACGACGTCTATCATCCAAAGCAGCGATTTTCGGCTGGCTTGTCTCGGTCCCGGAACAAAAATTGCGCTTCGAATTGGTCGATGCGCTTTACTCTACGCCGAAGTCGATCTTCGCCGCGTCGGTAGCCGCATTGCTCGTTGCCGCGATCACATTCGCGCTGAGCGGCGATCCGACCTATGCGTGGATCTTCGCCGGATTTTTGGCGATCGGCATCGGCCGCGCGGTAACGCTCCTGCTCTATCGGGCATCGCGGCACGACGTCGGCGACAGCACTTCGACCGCACTGTGGGAACGCCGCGCCCTGAGCGGCGCCTGGGCCTTCGCCTGTCTGGTCGGCTTTACCGGCGCTTATAGCGTCATCGTGCATCCCGACACCAAGGTCGAGCTTCTCATCAATAGCTGCGTGATGGGCTACATCGCCGGCATTTCCTCGCGCAATGCCAGCCGGCCGCTGATATCGATCGGTCAAGTCACGCTCACCGCGGTCCCCTTCATGATCGCGCTGCTGGCGCGTCTTGATCTGGTCCATGGTGTTCTCGCCGTTTTCATCGGCGTACTGTTGCTGAGCATCATCGTCATCTGCCGGGCGGTGTTCGAGAACATCATTTCCCGCCATGCCGCCTTCAGCAGGATAGAACTGATCGCGCGCCGCGACGCACTCACCGAACTGTGGAATCGCAAGGCCCTGATCGAGCTTCTGGAGAAGCAGCTGAACGACCCGGCCAATTCCGGCGAAATCATCGCACTGATCCTGATCGATCTCGACCGCTTCAAGGACATCAACGACACCTTCGGACATCAGACCGGGGATGCCGTGCTTAAAGAGGTCGGCGAGCGCGTCAAATCGGTCATCGATCCGGGCGACGAGGTGGCGCGCATCGGCGGTGACGAATTCGTAGCCATCGTGGTCGGCGCTGATGAGGATCGGCCGCGCCGGATCGCCGAGCGGATCTTCGGCACCTTCGCCGCTCCGTTCAAGATCGGCATCAATCAGCACTTGTGCGGCGCCAGCATTGGTTATGCCGTCGCCCCGCACCAGAACGCGACGCTCGAAGAGCTGTTCCGCAACGCCGATCTTGCGCTCTACGAAGCCAAGCAGGCCGGACGGCGCCAGATCGTCCGTCATACCCTGACCATCACCGAACGTTACGACAGGCGCGTGCAGCTCGAGCACGATCTGCAGTTCGCGCTACGGAACGGCGAGATGGAATTGGTCTATCAGCCGATCGTCGATCCGCGCTCCGGCCGCGCCATCTGTTGCGAGGCGCTGCTGCGCTGGAATCATCCGAGCCTCGGCCAGATCAGTCCGATTGAATTCATTCCGCTCGCCGAAACGACCGGCCTCATCGTGCCAATCGGCTCCTGGGTGCTGACCACCGCTTGTGTGGAGGCCACGCACTGGCCGGTCGATATCAATGTCGCCGTCAACCTGTCGGCGGTGCAATTCCGCCGCAGCACCGACCTTGTCGCGATCGTCACCGCAGCGCTGGCCTCCACGGGGCTGCCGGCACGCCGGCTCGTGCTGGAAATCACCGAATCCGTCCTCATCGACGATTCCGCTGCGGCGCTGACCATTCTCGAGCGTTTGCGTGCGTGCGGGATCGACATTTCACTCGACGACTTCGGTACCGGCTTTGCTTCGCTGGCCTATCTCAACGACTTTCCGTTTTCCCAGATCAAGATCGACCGCAAGTTTTCGCAAGGCATCGACACATCGCCACGCACTGCGGCCATTATCGGCGGCATCGCCAAGACGACGCGCGACCTGCATATCGAATTGGTAGCGGAAGGCGTGGAGACGGAAAATCAGCTGGAGCGCATGTATCGCTTCGGCATCAATGCGATGCAGGGTTACTTGTTCTGCCGGCCGGTGCCGGCGAGCGAAATCCGCAAGGTGATCGTCAATCCGATCAGGGCCGAAGTGACAAAACGCGGCGCCGCGCACAGCCGGCCCGGAATGTCGCGGCAGCGCAAAGCCGCCTCCTAG
>DATAQN010000138.1:0-16243 GCA_036264635.1 Xanthobacteraceae bacterium
CGAAAGGGTGTTAGTGTCGGGCTTGGCGTCGGGCATGAGACAGTCTCCGGATGAGCCGCAGATATATTGAGGTCGGGGCCAAAACAAAACCCCTCACGATTTGGCTGAGAGCTGGTCAGGCCTCCAAATGACGGCCCGGGAAGGCGCGCCAGACCAGGCCCCCGACCGGTCCCAGCAAGACCGAGCCGATATAGATCAATCCGGCGAACAAGGTCACCGCGGGCCCGGACGGGATTCCGGCATGATAGGCCAATAGCACGCCGGCAAAGCCTGCGATCAGCGCGCTGGCGCTGGCGATGGCGATCATCACGGAAATGTCGCGCGTCCAAAAGCGGGCAATGCTGGCCGGGATGATGATGATGCCGACGCCGAGCAGCGTGCCGAGTGCGTGAAAGCCGCTGACCAGGTTGAGCACCAGCAGCGCCAGAAAGCCCAGATGCGCAACGCCGTCGGCGCGGCCAACCGAGCGCAAATAACCGGGATCGACACAGCCGAGCACCAAGGGACGATAGATCAGCGCCAGCGCGACGAGGCTGATCGTCGCGTTGATCGCGATCACCAGGAGCCTCGCGGTATTCATCTTCGCTGCAGTTTCGCCGAACAGGAACGTCATCAGTTGTTCGATGTCGATGCCATTGAGCGTCACGATCACAACGCCGAGCGCGAGCGCCAAGAGGAGGAACACCGCAAGTGACGCGTCTTCTTGAAGTGCCGTTGCGCGGCTGATGGCGCCGGCCAGAAGCGCGATGACAAGACCGGCGACAATGCCGCCAAGCGTCATGGCAAAGATATTAGACCCCGCGATCAGAAAGGCCAGGGCAACACCCGGCAAGATCGCGTGCGACATGGCATCGCCGACCAGGCTCATCCGCCGCAGCATCACGAAGACGCCGATTGGGCCGGCGCTGAGCGAAAGCGCGAATACCGCGGCAAGCGCGTGCCGAAACGAGGCGTCGCTTAGGGGCTCGAGCAAAAAATGCGACAGCATTGCTTCTATGCCACTTCGCGCATTGCGCAGGTCTCGGCGCTGTCGTCGAAGGCCTCGCACATCAGGCGCGCTCTGGCGAGGTTCTCGGAGGTGAGCACCTTTGCCGTCGCGCCCCAGGCGACAGGCTCGCGCGCAAGCAATAACGTATCGGCGAAGTGCGCTTTGACGAGATTGATATCGTGCAACGCGGCCAGCACGGTGCGGCCGTCGTCATGCCAGCGCTGTACCAGGCGCAACAGATCGGCTGCTGTCCGCTCGTCGATCGCCGCGAACGGCTCGTCGAGCACAATGATCCGCGCATTCTGAACCAGGAGACGCGCGAACAGCATGCGTTGCATCTGGCCGCCAGATAGCGTGCCGATGGCGCGCTGCTCGAAGCCGGTCAAGCCGACGGTTGCGATAGCGTCTTCAATGGTGCGCCTGTCTTTGGCAGTGATGCCGCCGAACAGGCCTCGCGACCGCAAAAGCCCCATCGCCACCATGTCGTAGAGGTTGATCGGGAAGCTGCGGTCGATATCGGCAGCTTGCGGCAGATAGGCGATCTCATCGGCATCGTGGCCGTCGCGCTCGATCGTGCCGGCAAGCGGCTTTAAGGCGCCGATCACGCCCTTGAACAGGGTCGACTTGCCGGCGCCGTTCGGGCCGACGACCGCGAGCAGGGCGCCGCTCGCCACCGTGCCATTCAAATGGTGCACGGCGGGATGGCGCTCATAGCCAAGAGTCAGATTGTGGAAGCGCAATTGGGTCATCGTTTACTCAGCGGGTCGCCCAGAAAAATGCCAGCCAGATCAGCGCGATCAGGACGCCGACGCCGGCCAGCCGCCGGGCAGCCGAAAGCCGGAGCAGCGACGGCGAAACCGCGGGCGACGGATGTGGCACGCCGCCATGGTGGTGGTGATGGGTCATGGGCTTTGGGCTACCGGCAAAACGAGCGAGTTCAGTAATGTTATAATATAACACCCATTCTGGCCTTCGCCACCCTTTTCCGGCCGCAGGAAAGCGTATGGTGGTTAAGACAACGTCCCGGCCGGCGAGTGAAATATGAGCGAAGAGCGGATGCCCAGCGTCGTATGCGTCGGCGAAGTCCTGATCGAACTGGCGCGGGGGGCGGATGGCCGGTTTTCGCCATCCTGCGGCGGCGACACTTTTAATGCGGCGATTTATCTGGCGCGCGCCGGCCTCAATGTCGGCTTTGCCACCGCTGTTGGCGATGACCCTTACTCCAATAGTGTGCTGGCGCTCGCAGGTGCCGAAGGCGTTTCGTCCGATCTCATTTTGCGCATCGCTGGCCGCCAGCCGGGGCTGAGCCTGATCGAAAATGGCCCTGCCGGAGAGCGCGTCATTCGCTATTGGCGCGAAGGCGCGCCGGCGTCCGAACTGTTCGAGCTTCCCGACTGGGTGCGGGTTGCAGAGCGACTCATGACGGCGCGTCTGATTTATTTCTCCGGCATCACCCTGTCGCTCTATTCGACTTTAGGTCTGGGGCGTTTCCTTGCCGCGCTCGAAGTCGCACGCCAGCAAGGCGCCAAGGTCGCCTTCGACGGCAATTTCCGTCCCCGTGCCTGGAAGGGCGATTTGCAGCGCACGCGCGCCGTCTTCATCGAGACGCTCAAGCGCGTCGACATCGCGCTGCCGACCTTCGACGACGAGGCCGTGCTGTGGGGCGATCCGAGCCCGGAAAGCACGGTCGCGCGGCTGCAGGCTTTTGGCATCGGCGAAATCGCGGTCAAGAACGGTCCTAATTCCGCTCTGGTCGCGACCGGCGGCGGGCGAGAATTCGTCCCGGTTCCTGAAGTGCTGGTCCCGGTCGACGCCACGGCCGCCGGCGACGCGTTCAACGCCGGCTATCTCGCAGCGCGGCTGTCGGGAACGGTACCGATCGAGGCGGCAGGCGCCGCGCATCGGCTGGCCGGTCATGTGATCCGCCATCCGGGTTCGCTTTTGCCGCGCAGCCCAGCCGGCATGCATTAGCCATTTAATGATTGTGGCCGCCACCCTGCGGCGTCTTGGACAAAAGGTGGCATTGGCTCACCCCCGGCTTTCGCGCTAAGAAAATGGCTCAAGACTGCCAAGACCAAAAACAGCAGTCCGATAAGTGTTGTTAAGGGGCGGCTGTCGCCGCACCCGGGAGGAAAACATGACGTTTCAAATCACCAGGCGCACGGCGCTTGGCATGGCAGCTGCTGTGCCTGTCCTCGGTTTCGGCAAACCGGCCTTTGCCGATCCGCTCATCCTCAAATTCAGCCACGTGGTGTCGCCCGACGCGCCCAAAGGCAAAGCCGCGCTTCTGTTCAAGCAGCTGGCCGAGAAATATACCGACGGCAAAGTGACCGTTGAGGTCTATCCGAACTCGTCGCTCTACAAGGACAAAGAGGAACTCGAAGCGCTGCAGCTCGGCTCGGTTCACTTGCTCGCGCCTTCGATCTCCAAATTCGGCCCGCTCGGCGTCAAGGAGTTCGACGTCTTCGATCTGCCGTTCCTGATGACCGACGACGAGCACGCGCGCCAGATGATGGCGAGCCCGATGATGGGCGAACTCAACAAGAAGCTCGAAGACAAAGGCGTGAAGCCGCTCGCCTATTGGGACAACGGCGCCCATGTCTATACCGCCAACAGGCCGCTGATCATGCCCGACGACTTCCAAGGCATGAAGATGCGCATCCAGGGCTCGAAGGTGCTCGACGCGGTCGCCCGCCAGCTCGGCGCCATCCCGCAGATCATCGCCTTTGGCGAGCTCTATCAGGCGCTGCAGACCGGCGTGGTCGACGGCGAGGACAATGTACCGTCGAATATCTGGACGCAGAAATTCTATGACGTGCAGAAATATCTGACCGTCTCGCATCACGGACGGCTGACCTATTCGCTGCTGACCAATGTCAAGTTCTGGAATTCGCTGCCGGCCGATGTGCGGCCCGGCCTCGATCGCGCGGTCGCGGAGTCGACGAAATTCTTCGACGATACGGCGGCGCAGGACAATGTCACGGCGCTCGACCAGATCAAGGCCGGCGGCAAGATGGAATTCCATGTCCTGACCGATCAAGAAAAGAAGGCCTGGATCGCCAAGCTGATGCCTGTGCATCAGGAAATGCAGGGCCGCTTCGGCAAGGATTTCATCGAACGGATCTACAAGGCGTCGGGCTTCATCCCGCCGCAGGCTTAAGAGGAACGGTTCTTTCCGCGGGCGCGTGCATTGCGCCCGCAGGATGGATCTAGCGCGGGGACGCTGGTGCTCGACCGTATCCTCAATCGGCTCGAAGAGTGGATCATCGTCACGCTGATCGCTGCGGCGACGGCGCTGACTTTCGTCGCCGTGGTGCATCGCTATGGTGCCAGCAATTCGGCCGGCCTGGCGCGCTGGGCGGGTGCGCATAATCTGTTGATGCTCAAGGCCGCGGCGACCTTCGTCTATCTGAAACTCGCGGCGATCAATCTGTCCTGGGCGCAGGAGCTTGCCACCTACATGTTCGTGTGGATGGCCAAGTTCGGTGCGGCGCTCGGCGTGCGCACCGGCATCCATGTCGGCGTCGATGTCTTTGTGAACAAGCTGACGCCGGCCACCCGCAAGCCGGTGATCGTTTTCGCGCTGCTCTGCGGGGCGCTGTTCACCGGCGTCATCGGCACGCTCGGTGCGGTCTATGTCTATGAGCTCGATCCGGACCAAGTCTCGCCCGAGCTCGAATGGCCAAGCTGGATGATCTATCTGTGCATCCCGCTCGGCTCCTATCTGATGTGCTTCCGCTTCCTCCAGGTGATGTGGCGCTATCTGCGCACCGGATATGTGCCGCATCAGGGTCACGGCATCGACTATGAGGAGCCGCATGACGAGGCGGCGGCAGCGGTGCCGGCCAGCGAGGGCGCGCGATGACGGCGATCTCGCACAGCTCGCCGAGCGCTGCCGAGCAGAGGCCCTATGCGGCGATAACCTCGGCGCTGATCGTGATCACGCCGATCGCTCTGGCGCTGATCTGCTTCGCCGCGCGGTTCCATCTCATTGACCTCTCCCACACCACGCGCGCCGAATTGCTGTTCGCGCTGCTCTTGGCGCTGATGGCGACCGGCATGCCGATCTCGATCGCACTTGGCCTGTCGGTCCTGACCTATCTGTTCATTCTCTCGGATGTCGATCCGAAAATGGTGGGCTTAAAACTGTTCACCAGCATCGATCGCTTCGAGATCATGGCGATCCCGTTCTTTATCCTTGCCGGCAATTTCCTCACCGCCGGCGGGGTGGCGCGGCGTATGATCGATTTCGCCACGTCGCTGATCGGGCACTGGTTCGGCGGCTTGGGACTCGCCGGCGTGGTCGCCTGTGCTTTGTTTGCCGCGATCTCGGGCTCCTCGGTGGCCACCGTCGTCGGCATCGGCTCGATCATCCTGCCGGCTCTGGCTCAGCAGGGCTATCCGCAGCGCTTCTCGGCCGGCGTTATCGCGACGTCCGGCGCGCTCGGCATCCTGTTTCCGCCGTCGATCAATCTCGTCATCTTTGCGGTGGCGACGAGCGGAATGCAGCCACGCGGGCCGACAGGTGCGGTGGTCGATTCCGCTTCGATCGGACAGTTGTTCATCGCGGCCTTGGTGCCGGGCCTCATTCTTTCGGTGATGCTTGGGGCGACGACCTGGTATCGCGCCTGGCGCCACGACTATCCGCGCATGGAGCGCGCGAGCTGGGGCGATTGCTGGAAGACCTTCCGCGAAAGCATCTGGGGCCTGCTGCTCATTGTACTCGTGCTCGGCGGCATCTATTCCGGCCTGTTCACGCCGACGGAAGCCGCCGCGGTTGCCGCGGTCTATGCGTTCTTCATTGCGGTGTTCGTCTACAAGGGCCTGAAATTCTCTGAAGTGCCCGAGGTGCTGCTCAAGGCAGCATCGATGAGCGCGATGATCCTCTACATCATCACCAATGCGGCGGTGTTCTCCTGGCTGCTGACCTCGGAGCAGATACCGCAATCCATGGCGGGATGGATGACCGCGCAGGGCTTCGGCATGGTCGCCTTCTTGCTGGTGACCAATGTCGTGTTGCTCGCGGCCGGCAATTTCATGGATCCCGCGGCGATCACCTTGATCATGGCGCCGATCCTGTTTCCGATGGCGGCCGCGCTCGGCGTTCATCCGGTGCATCTCGGCATCCTGATGGCGGTCAATATGGAAGTTGGCCTGTGCCACCCGCCGGTCGGGCTCAATCTCTATGTCGCGTCCGGCATAACAAAAATGGGAATCACCGAGCTGACCATCGCGGTCCTGCCGTGGCTCCTCACCATGCTGATCTTCCTGGCGATGGTGACTTATATCCCCGCGTTGTCGCTGTGGCTGCCGCATGCGCTGGGGATGCTCTGACGGTTGTGCCGGGCCTCGCGCACAACAGAAAAAGCGCCGTCCTGCCTACTCCCAAAGTCGCAAAGACGGATTTGATCTGATCGCGGTAACCCGTTAGGGGGATACCCCAATGACGGTCCGCCATCGCTTGCGCGGACTTGCGAACAAGAGCCCCGCTGCCGGGAGAACGCTATGTCAGGAACAACCGTAGCCACCGCGCCTGCCGCCGCACCGCGCAAGCCCTGGTACAAGATTCTCTACGTCCAGGTTCTCATCGCCATCGTGCTCGGCGCGCTGCTTGGCTGGCTGTTCCCGGAATTCGGCAGGAACGACTGGGTGAAGGCGCTCGGCGACGGCTTCGTCAAGCTGATCCGGATGGCGATCGCGCCGATCATCTTCTGCACCATGGTGTCGGGCATCGCCCATATCAGCGAAGTGCGAAAGGTCGGCCGGGTCGCGGTCAAGGCGCTGGTTTATTTCGAGATCGTCTCGACCTTCGCGCTCGCGATCGGCTTGATCGTCGCCAACGTGCTGCGGCCGGGCGCGGGCTTTTCCGGCGGCGGCAATGCCGCCGCGGTGCAGGAATACGCCAAACAGGCGAGCGAGATGAAATCGGTCGATTTCGTCCTGCACATTATTCCCGACAGCGCCGTCGGCGCCTTTGCTGCCGGCGACATTCTGCAGGTGCTGTTGTTCTCGATTCTGTTTGGGCTGGCGCTGGCGGCGCTCGGCGAGCGTGGCAATGCGCTGCGCAATATCATCGACGAGGCGGCGCAGACCATTTTCGGCATCATCGCCATCGTGGTGAAATTGGCGCCGCTCGGCGCCTTCGGCGCCATGGCCTTCACGGTCGGCCGTTACGGCCCGACCGCGCTCGGCAATCTCGCCGGCCTGGTCGCGACGTTCTATCTTACCTCGATCCTCTTCGTCGTGGTGGTGCTCGGCATCATTGCGCGCTTCGCTGGCTTCTCGATCTTCAGATATATCGCCTATATCAAGGACGAATTGCTGATCGTGCTCGGCACCAGTTCCTCGGAAAGCGCGCTGCCGCAATTGATGGAAAAGATGGAGCGGCTCGGCTGTTCCAAGTCGGTCGTTGGGCTCGTCGTGCCGACGGGTTATTCGTTCAATCTCGACGGCACCAACATTTACATGACGCTGGCGACGCTGTTCATCGCCCAGGCGCTCAACGTGCCGCTGACCTTCGGCGAGCAGATGACCATTCTTGTGGTCGCGATGCTGACCTCGAAGGGCGCAAGCGGCATTACCGGCGCCGGCTTCATTACCCTCGCCGCAACGCTCGCTTCGGTGCGTCCGGAGCTGGTTCCTGGCATGGCCATCGTGCTCGGCATCGATAAGTTCATGAGCGAATGCCGGGCGCTGACCAATATCGCCGGCAACGGCGTCGCCTGCATCATCGTTGCCTGGTGGGAGGGCGAGCTCGACCGCAAGGCGCTCAATTCCGGCCTCGCGCGGCAGGTCGATCCGAGCGACGTCCAGGTCGCGGAGACGACGGGCTGAGTGTCAGCCGCGGAAGTCGTCCGGGCGTAGCGCGATCGGATCGCCGTGCGGTGTGCGCGCGCAGGCGTGCTCCCAGGCGTCGCGGGTGCGTGCGAGTTGCGCCGGATCGGTCAACCCTTTCTCCGCCAGCACGCGCTCGAGCGTCGCGAGCCAGTGATGATAATAGGTCTCTCCGGTATCGGGATCGCCGGCGGCTTGCGCCTTTTTGATTTCGTCGCCGAGAATTTGCGCCCACTCGCTCCAAGTGAAGATGCCACGCTCGTTGAGCGAGACCGCCAGCGCAAAGGCCTCCGCCTCCCAGGGCTCGCTGAAGACCGGGCCACCATCATTGTGTGGAATGCTTAAATCGTCATTCCGGCCGAACGAGCGGAGCGCGGCGTTTTGCGTGCTCATGCCGGCTCCAGATAAGGCTCGAACGCTTCGATCGAAATCTTCAGCGCCGGGTCGGTGTCATCGCCCCACAATTCGCGGCCGCCGAACAGCACGGTGTAGAGCCATTGCGGGTTCTCGCCTTGGCCGATGGCGACAGTGTCTGGATAAACGTGGCAGCCGCGCAGAGCCTCGACGATACCAGTGCGGCCGCGTGCATAGCGTGGCAGGCGGGTATGCGTCTGCGGATGAATGTTCTTGGTGCGCACGCGATCGCCGACCTTGAAGCGCGCCGGCGCCGGCGCCGGCCGATGATAGGAGCCGCGCGTGATCGTGTTGGGCACTTCGGCCAATGTCAGCTTGCGCTGGAGTTGTTTGCCGGGACGCAGCGCGTGGCCGGCCTTTACTTCATCAGCATCGGCGAGGCCGCGCGCGACCACCAAATTCTCCAGCCGCACCGCCCATTTTCTGTAATAGGAGCTGGTCAGATAAATGTGCGGCGGCAATTCCTCGATGCCGGCCCGCGTCTCGTCGATGGTCCAGATACGGGCGTAGCCCATGGCGCGGTTGAGCGCGAGGCAGCGGCCTTCCCATTCGGCGTGAAATACCGGCTCGTTTTGCTCCGGCTCGACTTTGCCGAAACCGTCCATGCCACCCATGTCGTGAATGCCGTCCATCAGGCGGCCTCATTGGCTTGTTTGGGGAGGCCGGTGCCGATCATGCTGTCGCGTGTGACCAGCGCCGCGAGCTTATCCTCGCTCCAGCCTTCGGTGCCGGCGGGCTGCATCGGCAGAACGATGAAACGCGTTTCGGCCGTTGAATCCCACACACGGATCGCGGTGCCGTTCGGCAGTGCAACGCCGAAATCGGCGAGTACGCCGCGCGGGTCTTTCACCGCGCGCGCCCGATAGGGCGCCGACTTGTACCAGACCGGCGGCAGGCCGAGCACTTCCCACGGATAGCAGGAGCACAAGGTGCAGACGATCATATTGTGCTCGCCCGGCGTGTTCTCGACGGCAATGAGATGGTCGCCGACGCGGTTGATCACGCCGAAGCCTTGCACCGCCTTGCTGGCATCGTCGAGCAGCGCCTTCTTGAACGCTGGATCGCTCCAGGCCTTGGCGACGACGCGAGCGCCGATATGCGGGCCGACCTTGGTCTCATAAGCCTGGACCAGCGCGTCGATCGCCGCAGGGTCGAAATAGCCCTTCTCGGCGAGAACGGTTTCGAGTGCGCGTACGCGCAGCTGCATTTCGGACAATTCCGAGCCGTGCTCGTGATGATGATCGTCATCGTCGTGATGGTGGGTATGCGTTTGGGTATGCGTTTCTTGAACCATGGTGGATATCCCGGAAGCCGTTCTCATGGGGCGGCGCTCGACCGCCGCGGGCCTATGCTATGGTGATTTTAGCCATGATGCATCCCCTCAAGCAATTCGCCGAAAAGGCCGCAAACCGCATCGATCTGGTGAACGCGGCCATCGGCCGCGCCGCGGCGTGGTGCTGCCTTTACGTCGTCATTGCGGAATTCGCGCTGGTGGTGATGCGCTACGCGTTCGCCATCGGCTCGATCCGTATCCAGGAATCGGTGATCTACGCGCATGCGGCGCTGTTCATGCTCGCCGCAGCCTGGGTACTGCAGGGCGACGGCCACGTGCGCGTCGACATTTTCTATGCCGACGCCCGGCCGCGCAGCAAGGCGGCGGTCGATTTTCTCGGGGCCGTCATCTTTCTGGCACCCTTTGCGGTTGCGCTGATGATGCTGTCGGTGCCCTATGCGGTGCGCTCATGGCGCTTGCTCGAGCATTCGCCGGAGGCAAGCGGTTTGCCGTTTGTCTATCTGCTCAAGACGCTGATTCCCCTGTTTGCGCTGCTCCTCGGCCTGCAAGGCATTGCGCAGGCGATCCGCGCGGCGCTTGTGCTCGGAAACCGGCGCTGAACCGTGGCGGCGTTAAACGACACGCTTACCATCGCCATGGTGGCTGCGGTCTGTCTTTTGCTGATGATCGGCTATCCGGTGGCGCTGACGCTCGGCGGCGTCTCGCTCGGTTTTGCCGTCCTGGGCGCAGCCTGCGGCGTTATGAATCTCGGGCTCCTTGGCGCGCTGCCGGAACGTATCTACGGCGTGATGACCAACGAAATTCTGCTCGCCATCCCGCTCTTCATCTTCATGGGCGTGATGCTGGAGCGCTCGCGCATTGCCGAGCAGTTGCTGGAGACCATGGCGCGGCTGTTCGGCGCGCTGCCGGGCGGGCTTGGGCTTTCCGTGGTTTTCGTCGGCATGCTGCTCGCGGCCGCCAAAGGCGTGGTCGGCGCAACCACCGTGACCATGGGCCTGATCGTGCTGCCGACCATGCTGCGCCACGGCTACGACAAGGCGCTCGCCGCCGGCACGGTGGCGGCGACGGCAACCTTGGCGCAAATCTTTCCGCCCGCAACCGTCCTCGTCCTGCTCGGCGATCAGCTCAGCAATTCCTATCAGGCCGCGCAATTGGCGCAGGGCAATTTCGCTCCGCGCACGGTCTCGGTCGCAGATCTGTTTGCCGGCGCGATCGTACCGGGGCTGGTTCTGGTCCTGCTCTATATGGCTTATCTGATCAGCGTCGCGTTTTTGTTTCCAAAGAAGTCGCCGGCTGTCGCACCTGATCCAAAAGCACCGCGCGGCGTGGCTCTCCTCGGCGAACTGCTCGCGGCGCTGGTCGCGCCCATTGGACTCATCGTCGCGGTTCTCGGCTCGATTCTCGGCGGCATCGCCACTCCGACGGAAGCGGCGTCGGTCGGCGCGGTTGGCGCTATCTTGCTCGCTGCCTTTCGCGCCGGGCTTCCGGGCCTCATCGTGCCGGTCGTCCAGCGTACGGCGCAAATCACCAGCATGATCTTCCTGATCCTGATCGGCGCCACGATGTTCAGCCTGGTGTTTCGCGGGCTTGGCGGCGACCGTCTGGTGGAGCGATGGCTCACCGATTTGCCCGGCGGCACGGGCGGCGCCGTGCTTGTGGTGATGCTCGCCGTCTTCGTGCTCGGTTTCGTGATGGACGCCTTCGAGATCATCTTCGTCGTGGTGCCGATCGTCGCGCCGGTGCTGCTGCAGATGCCGGGCGTCGACCCGGTCTGGCTCGGCATCATGATCGCGGTCAATCTGCAGACGTCCTACATGCACCCGCCGCTTGGCGCGACACTGTTCTATCTGCGCGGCGTCGCGCCGCCGGAGCTGACGACGCGGCACATCTATATCGGCATCATTCCTTTCGTGCTGATCGAGCTCGCGATGCTTGCGGCGTTGTGGTTCTTGCCGGGGCTTGCGACCACTCTGCCGCTTCGGTTGTATGGCCCATAAGCGTCTTCCAGGGATTGCGGCCACGTTGTAGGCTTCCGGTGTTGGCGCGTCGCCATTGGTGTGCGAGAGCCATCATGGGCAAGAACATCGTCATTTGCTGCGACGGCACGGGGAACCAGATCGAGGGCAATCTCTCGAACGTGCTCAAGCTGTTTCGCATTTTGCGAAAGAACGCGGACCAGCGCGTCTATTACAATCCGGGTATCGGCGCGATTGGCACCAACGATGCGTGGACGAGACTCACGCAAAATGCCAAGGGCGTGTTCGAACTGGCCACCGGCTACGGCCTCGACGACGAAATTCTCGGCGCTTACAGGTTTGTCGCCGAAAACCACGAGCCGGACGACCTTCTTTTTCTTTTCGGCTTCAGCCGCGGCGCCTATACGGTGCGCGCACTGGCAGCCTTCATTCACATGGTCGGCCTGCTGCCTCCGGATCAGCTCAATATCGCCAACTACGCACTCAGCGCGTATAAGAAGACCAGCGAAAAAGGCGACTTTGAGCCGGTTTGGCAGTTCGGCAGGGTGGCCGGCGCCCGGCCGATCATCATCGACTTCCTTGGCGCATGGGATACCGTCGCCTCGGTGATCGTGCCGCGCTGGGACCGCTGCATTCCCATCCCCACTCTGCAAATGTTGCCGTACACGCGCAGAAATTCCAGCGTGAAAGTGTTCCGTCACGCCAAGGCCATCGACGAGCAGCGGCGCTTCTTCCGGCTCAATCGTTGGCAAGACCCGCAGGATTTTATCGCTAATCCCTTCGCTCCGGACAACACAACGCCGCAGGACATCAGGCAAGTCTGGTTCGCCGGCACGCACACCGATATCGGCGGCGGCCATCCCGAGACGTGCAGCGGCCTATCCAAATATCCGCTCAACTGGATGATCGACGAAGCGGTCAAATACGGCCTGCGCATTGTTGCAACAACAAGGGATCACATTGCGCTTGGGCAGAACGCTCCCGGGGCGCGCGAAATATTTGTTGCGCCTGACCCCGCTGCCCCTTTGCACGCATCGATGACAGCGGCGTGGAAACCGCTCGAGTGGATTCCGAAGCGAACCAAATATGAGGAATGGAAGTGGCGTCTGAAAATTGATGGGTTTTATATTCCGGATTCGGAGCCGCGACCGTTCAAGCTCGTGGACCCGTTCATTGGCGATGAAATCGAGAAGCCAATTCCGCGTATTCATCAATCCGTTGTCGATCGGATACGCCTCGTTCCCGATTACAGACCGGTCAATCTGCCTTCGGAGCACGATGTCGAGCCATGGCCGCATTAGGCCGCACCAGATATCCTCGTGTGCTTCGCCGGGTTCCGCTCAGGCCGCTTTCCTCGTCCGCCGGGCCGCTTGCGATTTGGCCTCCGCATCGGGTTTAGTAGGTGCGAGGAAGCAGGAACAGCAAGCCATGACTGGGACGAACCTCTTTGATCTTGCCGGCAAGGTCGCGCTGGTCACCGGCGCTTCGAGCGGGCTTGGCTTGCGCTTTGCGCAGTGCCTTGCCGAAAACGGCGCGGCGGTGGCGCTGGTGGCGCGACGCGCCGACCGGCTCAAGGCGCTCGCCGCCGATATCGAGAAAACGGGCGGCAAGGCCGTGGCGATCGAGGCCGATGTGCGCGACCGCGCGGCAATGTCGAAAGCGTTCGACGCGGCTGAAAAGGCCTTCGGCACTGTCACCATTCTGGTCAATAATGCCGGCGTCGCCCATTCCGGCCGCGCCGTCGAAATGCCCGAGGAGGAATGGCGGCGCATCCTCTCCACCAATCTCGATGCCGTGTTCTATTGGGCGCAGGAGGCGGCCCGCCGGATGCTCGCGGCCGGCAAGCAAGGCTCGATCGTCAATATCGCTTCCGTGCTGGGCCTGGGCGTCGCCAAGGGCGTGGTCGCTTACGCCACCGCGAAAGCCGGCGTCATCCAGATCACCAAGGCCCTGGCGCTCGAGCTCGCCTTCAAGGGCGTGCGCGTCAATGCGATTGCGCCGGGCTGGATCGTCACTGAGCTCAATCGTGAATATCTGTCGAGCGCAGCGGGCGCGGCGCTCAAGCGCGAAATTCCGGTCGGCCGTTTCGGCGAAGAGCGCGATCTCGACGGACCGCTTCTGTTGCTGGCGTCGGATGCCGGGCGCTTCGTCACCGGCGCCACGATTGTTGCCGATGGCGGGCAGGTGGTTGCGCTGCGCGGCTGATTTCTGGCACTTGCCGTTCTCAAGCGCTATATGCGAATGCATATAACGGTAATCGCACGACATCGTGAACGCGTTTGAATGGCGTTGCGTCGTCTGGCTTGAGTAAAAGAGCCGGGCCTTGGCGTATAGTTTTTTGCCCGGAATAAATCATGACGCTTCTGACCCTGGCCTATCTTGGTGGTGTGCTGACCATTGTCAGCCCCTGCATTTTGCCTGTATTGCCTTTCGTCTTTGCCCGCGCCGACCGTCCTTTCGGGAAAAGCGTGCTGCCGATGTTGATTGGCATGGCGCTGACCTTCGCCGTGGTGGCGACGCTCGCTGCCGTCGCCGGCAGCTGGGTCGTCGACGCCAATACATATGGCCGCGCCATCGCGATGGCGCTGCTGGCGGTCTTCGGTTTGACGCTGATCTTTCCCGCGCTGGCCGATCGGCTGACGGCGCCGCTGGTGGGCGTCGGAGCAAAGCTGTCCCAGTCCGCGAGCATCGCCGGCCCGCAAAGCGCGTCAATCCTGCCGTCGTTTCTGCTCGGCGTGGCGACGGGATTTCTGTGGGCGCCGTGCGCCGGACCTGTGCTGGGCCTCATCCTGACCGGCGCTGCGCTCAATGGCGCCAATGTTGGTACGACGTTTCTGCTCCTCGCCTACGCCGCGGGCGCGGTGACCTCGCTGGCGCTGGCGCTGGCTGTCGGCGGGCGCGTGTTCGCCGCGATGAAGCGCTCGCTCGGCGCGGGCGAATGGATCAGACGCGGACTGGGCGTCGCCGTTCTGGCGGCGATCGTCGTGATCGGTTTGGGTCTCGACACCGGATTCCTGACCCGCATTTCGCTTTCGGACACTGCACTTGAACAAAGCCTGGTCGACCGGCTCAAGCCATCAGCCAAGACAGCGGATGCGTCAGGCGCTGCCAACGTAAATCTTGGCGTCGAAGGCGGTTTCCCGTCGCTGGCAGGCGCTACGGACTGGCTGAACTCGCCGCCGCTGACGCCGGAAGGTCTCAGAGGCAAGGTCGTCGTGGTCGATTTCTGGACCTATTCCTGCATCAATTGCCTGCGCTCAATTCCCTATATCAGAGCCTGGGCGGAAAAGTACAAAGCTCACGGCTTGGTGGTGATCGGGGTGCACACGCCGGAATTCGCCTTCGAGCGCAATGTCGCCAATGTGCGCGCCGCGGTGTCCGCACTCAAAATCGGCTATCCGGTCGCGATCGACAACGACTACAAGATCTGGCGCGCCTTCGACAACGAATATTGGCCGGCGCATTATTTCATCGATGCACAGGGCCACATCCGCCACAGTCATTTTGGCGAGGGTAATTACGACGAATCCGAACGCGTGATCCAGCAGTTGCTGACCGAAGCCGGCAACAAAGATGTGCCGACCGGCATCGCCGATGTGAACGCCTCAGGTGCCGAAGCGGCGCCGAGCAGCAGCGATCAATCGCCGGAGACCTATGTCGGCTACAATCGCGCCGACAATTTCGTCTCGCCCGGTGGTCTCGTTCCCGACGAGAGCCATGTCTATACCGCGGCCGCGCAGCCTAGACTCAATCAGTGGAGCCTTTCGGGCGATTGGACCGACACCGGCGAGCACGCCGCGCTCAATCAGCCGGATGGTCGGATTATTTATCGCTTCCATGCCCGCGACCTGCATCTGGTGCTCGGACCGCCGCCGGACGGCAAGCCTGTCCGCTTCCAGGTGACGATCGATGGCGCCGCGCCCGGCGAGGATCGCGGCGCCGATGTCGATGCGGACGGCCAAGGCGTAGTCGACGCACAGCGCCTGTATCAGCTCGTCCGCCAGAGTGGCATGGTCAAGGATCGCACTTTCACGATCGAGTTTCTCGACCCCGGCGTGCAGGCCTTCGCTTTCACCTTCGGCTGAGGGGCCTCGTCCCCGGCGCTAGAGCATGATCCGGAAAAGCATGCTCTTGGACTTGATCCGAGGGTGGAAACCGGTTTTCCGAAAAGATCATGCAACAACGAAGAGACTAGGCCATGATCCGATTCGACTTGATCGGATCATGGCCCAGAGCACGCTCGTCGGATCGTGCTCCAGCGTGCGATCAATAAATCGCCGGTACGTACATCTCCTTCGGCACCGGATGGCGCACATAATCCGGTTTGTGGTCGCGCTCCGGCAGCACGATCTGGGTGTGCGGAACGTCCTCATACAGCACCTGCTGCAGCAGATGATGGATGCAATTGAGCCGCGCCCGCTTCTTGTCGACGCCTTCGATCACCCACCACGGCGCCTCGGCAATATGGGTACGCTGCAGCATCTCTTCCTTGGCCTTGGTGTAGGCCTCCCAGCGGCGGCGCGATTCCAGATCCATCGGGCTCAGCTTCCACTGTTTGAGCGGATCATGGATGCGCATGAGAAAGCGGAGATTTTGCTCATCGTCGGTGATCGAGAACCAGTATTTGACGAGAATGATGCCGGAGCGCACCAGCATGCGCTCGAATTCCGGCGCGGTGCGGAAGAATTCCTCGCACTCGTCCTCGGTGCAAAAGCCCATCACGCGCTCGACGCCGGC
>DATAQN010000144.1:0-5492 GCA_036264635.1 Xanthobacteraceae bacterium
ACCGAGGGCTCATCGACATAGACCGGCTGGAAGCGCCGCGCCAAGGCGGCGTCCTTCTCGACATGTTTCTTGTATTCGTCGAGCGTGGTGGCGCCGATGCAGTGCAGTTCGCCGCGCGCGAGCGCCGGCTTGAGCAGATTGGACGCATCCATGGCGCCGTCGGCGCGCCCGGCGCCGATGATGGTGTGCATCTCGTCGATAAAGAGAATGTAGGCGCCGTCCGAGCCGGTGATTTCCTGGAGCACCGCCTTGAGCCGCTCCTCGAACTCGCCGCGATATTTGGCGCCGGCGATCAGCGCGCCCATGTCGAGCGCCAGCAATTTCTTGTCTTGCAGGCTCTCCGGCACGTCGCCATTGACGATGCGCAGCGCCAAGCCTTCGACGATCGCGGTCTTGCCGACGCCAGGCTCGCCGATCAACACGGGGTTATTTTTGGTGCGGCGGGACAGCACCTGCACGGTGCGGCGGATTTCCTCGTCGCGCCCAATCACCGGATCGAGCTTGCCGTCGCGCGCCGCTTGTGTCAGGTCGCGGGCATATTTCTTTAAGGCATCATAGGCGTTCTCGGCCGAGGCCGAATCGGCGGTGCGGCCCTTGCGCAGAGCCTCGATCGCGGCATTGAGCGACTGCGCGGTGACACCCGCGTCCTTCAAAATCTTGCCGGCCTCGCTCGATTTGTCCACGGCGAGCGCGAGCAGAAGCCGCTCGGCGGTGACGTAATTGTCGCCGGCCTTCTCGGCAGCCTTTTCCGCGGCGTCGAACACGCGCGCCAAAGCCGGATCGAGATAGACCTGCCCCGCCCCGCCGCCCGAGACCGCGGGCCGCTTCTTCAGCGCCGCCTCGACGGCCGCAAGCGCGGCGCGCGAATTGCCGCCGGCGCGGTCGATCAGCCCGGCGGCGAGCCCTTCGGGGTCGTCGAGCAGGACTTTTAAGAGATGTTCGGGGGCGAACTGCTGGTGTCCCTCGCCCTGCGCGAGCGACTGGGCAGACTGGACGAAACCGCGGCTGCGGTCGGTATATTTGTCGAAATTCATGTCCCTTCCCTCGGCCTATTCCGGCGCCCTAGGGCAGGAAGAGATTTGGCTGAAACTTGGCCGACCGTCATGCCCGCGCTTGGCGCGGGCATCCCGTCTAGTCAGGCACTGCTGTGCCATTTCGACCGGGATGGCCGGAACAAGTCCGGCCATGATGAACGCGACCCAGCGGTTCAACCTCGTCTCACCTGCTCCAACCGCGGCGCGGCCGGAACATCGTCATTGGGTTTACAAGGCGGCGCCGGCGCTTCCGTGACTTAAGTCAAAAGCCGAAAATCAAAGGGAGTTCCGACACCCGTTAGCGGATGCCATTAAGGCCATCCGCTGGCCGTTATATGGGGTGGAAGGGGCGGCGTTCTAGACCTTGCTCGACCGCAAGACGTCGCGTCACCTTAAAAGTCCTCTCGCCGCACGGCGAGTGGGCACGAGCCAACGCCGCCTCACATCTTCAACAGCCGCTTGGCGTTACCGGAGAGGATCTTGGCCTTGTCCTCGTCGCACAGCGGCACCCCCTCCATCCATTTGGTGCCCGGCGGGTTCGGCACGAACGGCCAGTCGACCGCGAACAGGATGCGCTCGATGCCCATTTCCATGACACAGCAAAGCAGCGCCGGATTGGAAAAATTGCCGCTCGTGGTGACGTAGAAATTGTTGCAGAAAATATCGCGGAAATTCGCCGCTTTGCCGCCCGGCCGTTTGAGCGTCATGTCAACGCGCCAGACCAGAAACGGCAGCGTCTCGCCAAGGTGACCGAGGATGATCTTCAGCTTCGGATATTTCTCGAATACGCCGGAGAGCACGAGCCGGATCGCCAGCGTCGCGGTCTCAACCGTATAGCCCCAGGTGGCGCGGGTGATCATCGGAAAGTCCTTGGCGTAGTCCTGGTAATAGATGCGCATCACGTCCGCTTGCGGCAGCGACGGGTGCAGGTAGATCGGCAGATCGAGTTTTTCCGCGCGCGCATAGATCGGCCAGAAGCGCGGGTCGTCGAGGAAGACGCCGTTGGCGAGGCCATGCAGCATGGCGCCTTTGAAGCCGAGCGCGGCGGTGCGTTCGAGCTCGTCGGCGGCAGCCTCGGGGACGGCGGTCGGCAGCGCGGCGAAGGCGGCGAAGCGCGCCGGATTGCTGGCGACGACTTTGTGCAGCCGGTCGTTGACGCGCCGCGCGATGTCGGCCGCGGTGTCGGCGGGAAGTTTCTGCGTCGACGGCGCGCCGTGCGAGAGCACCTGAATGTCGATGCCGGCTTCGTCCATTTCTTTCAGCCGGAGCGCGCCGAGATCCTTGAGCCGGGCATATTGCTCGCCGGGCCGGCCGGCCTCGCCGCCGGTAAAGGTCTTTTCCAGTTCGTCGTCCCAGTAATGCTCTTCGATGGCAATGACCGGACAATGCGGTTTCTTGAACAAGCGGCCCTCCCCTTTTTTATCGCGCTGTGCGCAAAACGCGGCGTGGTAGCAGGCGGCATGCGGGGAGTCATCACGCCGTTGTCCTTCCCCGTGAAAACGGGAAAGGGGGACCATCCGAGATGGAAGGGGCGTTGACCTACGCGCCCCCTCCACCACCCTGCGCTTGCTTCGCAAGCTGCGGGTAGCCGACGCTTCGTGTCGGCGTACTTCAATCGATGGCGGCCGAAGGCCGCCTATGCCCCCTCCGCCGCTATCGCGTGGGAGGAGAAATTGGATGCGCCCGGTAATATTCAGCGTCGTCGGCGCTTTGAGTCCACCCCTGCCGGCCGCGCCACTCGAAATGCCGGGCGCGCATATCGGCCCCGTAGCGGACGCGAAACAGCAGCGTGCGCTGCGGCCCATTGGCATATTCGTGCACCTCGCCGGGCGGATGCACGATAAAGGCGCCGGGCTTGACGTCGATGGTCTCGCGCGGCGTGCGCATCACGCCACCGCCGGTAAAGCAGAAATAGATTTCGGTCGCGTCGGGGTGACAATGATAGGGGCTGATCTGGCCGGGCTCCCAGCAGGCGACGGTAAAGTCGCCGTCTTTGATGCGGCCGAGAATCTTCTCGACGTGCTTTGCCGGATTGAACTCGGCCTCGTCGGCGAGCTTAAAGACCTGCATTGTTCGCTTCCTTACCTTTGCCGCTATGGGATTGGGGAAGAATTTGGGATGGGGCAAGAATGCGGCAAACCTCGCAGGAAAGTGAAATGATAAGTGAAAGGACGATCGGCCGAATCGGTTTGTGAGTTACCTCATTGTGGCGGCATAATCTTTTCCGGAGACCGGGGCCCGTTTTTCGGGCGCATGCTTGTTCTTTGAGCATGATCCTGCCCAAAAATCGGTGGCCACTTTTCGGGATCATGCTTTAATTGCAACGCTGACCCGATTCGGAGCAGCCTGGCAGCAGGGTGAGTCGATTATTTAGTGGATTGTGAGCGCCTATTCCGGGTGAGTGACTTAGGTCACTGATAGCGTCACCCGCTTTAAGGCATCGTTTTTACACATCGGGAGGTTCGGCCGAGCGAGGGCAGCACAGGCTGCCAAAGGGACAGGACCATGGCCCGTCGCAAGGTTCATTTCGATGTCGCTCATCCGGCCGACAAGGCCGATAGAACTACGCTCTCGCGCATCGAGTCGGTGGTGATTTTTGGATCGATCGGCTCAGGCTTGCTCGCCTGCGCGCTTGGTTCTTTCATTTTCGATATCGGCCGCGCGTTCGCGGCGTGGTGAGCGGCGTATCAAATTCGTCATTGCGAGTTGCCCGCCAGGGCGACGAAGCAATCCAGAGCTTTCCCCGCTCCAAGCTGGATCGCTTCGCTCCGCTCGCAATGACGAACGGGGCAATTGAACACTCTCGCTTTCCGTAAGCCGGGCCTGATAATCTCGCCGGCGCTCGTATAACCAGGCAATTGGGGAGGCAACGATGGCCAAGGCTTACTGGATTGCGACCTACTTTTCGATTTCCAACCCGGACGCGCTCGCCGAATACGCCAAGCTCGCCGGACCCGCGATCACCGCCGGCGGCGGGCGTTTTCTCGCCCGCGGCAACGCCGCAAAGGCGTACGAAAAAGGGGTGCGCGAACGCGTCGTGCTAATCGAGTTCGACAGCGTCGACAAGGCCGCGGCCGCGCACGACAGCCCCGGCTATCAGGCCGCACTCAAGGTGCTCGGCAATGCCGTGCAGCGCGATCTGCGCATCGTCGAAGGGGTGAGCTGATCGCAGGCGGACGCGCTCATGCGACGGGCGCTTCTCGGGATTGCTGCGCTATCGGCTTTCGCCGGTGCCGCGGCTGCGCAGACGCCAGTCTTCAGCGTTCCGCTTGACCGCCCGCAGTCAAGTGAAACGTACCGGCGCTTGCCGTTTCGCGACATGGGCAACGAAATCCGCATCGAGGTGAATGCGGATCTGCTCTACAGTTTCGATGACGCCAAAGTGCGTTTGAGCGTCTCGGATCTGTTGGCGCAGGCGGCGAACCTGATCTACGAGCGTGCCAAGTCGCCGGTGCGCATCGAGTGCCGCTCCGACCGCGTGCCGGCCGCGGCGGCGCAGAAACTGGCGGACGCCTGCGCCGCGGCGCTGCTGCAATATCTGGTCAAGGAGGAGAAGGTCACCAATGTGAAATTCTCAAGCGTCGGCGTGAGCGTGCCGCCGCCGGCGCCGCCCGACCCGCGCGATCCGTTCGCGCCGCTGCCGCCGCGGCAGACCAAGGTGCTGATCGTGTTTGGGAAGAAGTGAGAACTCACGTCCGCGTTTGCTCGAAGATCTTGTCGCCTTGCAGGTCGATGATCTGGCGCGCCTTGTTCACGGTGAACGTCACCGCGTCATCGTAGGCCGCGTAAGCGTCAGCGCGGATGAAGCGATGTTCCTTGTGCACGCCGCCGACCTCGCGCTCGATCGTGCCAGCGGTTTGATAATGGCCGTTGTTCTTGTACGGCGCGGCGCGAATGATGAAGCCTTTGTACTCGACCGGATCGGCGGATTTCGCCGGCTCGGCACGCCGACCGAAGAGCGCGCTCCAAAACGACATGCCAAGTCTCCGTTAGCCCGTCTCCGTTAGACCCTTACTTGCCTTCTCCGTTACTTACCTTCGTTCTCTTGCCTTGCTAGAAATCGATCATACGCCCCGTTCCTTCCCCAAGCATCCGCAAAAGATGCATTCGCCAAGGAGAAAACCGATGCCGAGAGCCTATTGGGTGACCGTCTATCGTTCGATCTCGGACCCGCAAAAGGTCGCGGCCTATGCCAAGCTCGCGCCGGCGGCGACCGGCAAATTCGGCGCCCGCTATATCGCCCGCGGCACCGCCAACGAAGCGTTCGAGGCCGGGCAAAAGGAGCGCATCGTGATCTCGGAATTTCCGTCAGTCGAGAACGCGATCGCCGCCTATAAAAGTCCGGATTATCAGGCCGCGCTGAAAGTGCTCGGCGACGGCGCGGTCCGCGACATCCGCATCATCGCAGCAGAAGAATAGCGCGTGTCAGCGATAGCCGGCGCGGGCGAAATGGGCGCG
>DATAQN010000037.1:0-4396 GCA_036264635.1 Xanthobacteraceae bacterium
GGTCCTTTCCTGCGCAGTAGCGCATGTGGGGCATCTTGCGATCCGCAATCGCGGCACAATCGGGGGTAGCCTGTCGCATGCCGATCCGGCAGCCGAACTGCCGATGATGGCAGTCCTGCTTGATGCGACGCTTCGGATCGTTTCAGCTACGGGCTCGCGCACCGTTGCCGCGGGCGATTTCTTTCTCGACACTATGACGATAGATCTCGATGGCACGGAACTCCTGACCGAGGTCATCCTACCGAAACTGCCTGCGCAGACCGGCTGGGGCTTCGAGGAAATCGTACGACGGCACGGCGACTTTGCGCTGGCCGCAGTGGCTGCGACGCTGACTTTATCCGGCAGCGAGATCGTACAGGCACGCATCGCCTTGACTGGCGTGGGCCCAACCCCGTTGCGAGCCGTAGAAGCAGAATCGCTCCTGGTTGGACGCGGGTTTGATGAAAACCTCTGCCGGCGCGCGATCGCAGCGGTCCGCGAAGCGATCTCGCCCGAAACCGATTTGCATGCCTCGGCCGATTTACGTCGGCATTTGGCCGGCGTGCTCACCAGCCGCGCGCTGACGGCTGCCTGGCGACGCGGGCGCCCCGATAAGAGCGCGGCATGAAAAAGATCTGCGAGATCGCTGTGACCGTGAACGGCGCGGTCTACGAAGCCGCCGTCGAGCCGCGGCTGCTCCTTGCCGATTTTCTGCGCCACACGCTAGGCCTCACCGGCACCCATGTGGGTTGTGAGCACGGCGTCTGTGGCGCCTGTACGGTCTTGGTAGACGGCGACAGCGCGCGTTCCTGTCTGATGCTTGCGGTGCAAGCCGATGGCCGCGGCGTCGAAACGGTCGAGAGCCTCGGTAGCATCGGGCAAATGAACGAGTTGCAGGAATCGTTTCATGCGCATCACGCCTTGCAGTGCGGCTTTTGCACCCCAGGCATGCTGATGACCGCGACTGATCTCCTGCGCAAATATCCGCTCGCCACGGACGATGACATCCGCAAAGGCCTGTCGGGCAATCTCTGCCGCTGCACCGGCTACGAACATATTGTCAAAGCGATCCGCGCAGTCGTCAAAACGGGAAAGAAGCAATGAAAATGCATCTTCTCTCCGGCGGCCGGCTGCGCATGCGCAAGAGTATTTTTGTGCCCGAGGCCGATAAGAGCGAGACCATCGAACTGTCCGTTCCATGCGCGCTCATTCGGCATCCTCGAGGCAATGTGCTGTTCGATACCGGCTGCCACCCAACAGTGGCCGAACATGCCGAAGCGCGCTGGGCTGGGCTGGCGCGGCTGATGACGCCGATCATGCCGGCCAACGAGAATGTCGTGGAAGCGTTGTCCGGTCTCGGACTTAGCTGTGACGACATTGATCTCGTCGTGTGCTCGCACCTGCATCCTGATCATTGCGGCTGCAATAGCTTCTTCAAGCGCGCGACCTTCATCATTCATCGCAAGGAAGTGGAAGCTGCCCGCCCGCCCGGCGCGCAGGCGCAGGCTATGCCGCGGTAGAATGGGAGCAGCAAGCACCAATTGATATGATCGACGGTGAGCGTGACGTGTTCGGCGATGGACGCATGGTACTGCTCCCGCTGCCAGGCCATACGCCGGGCACGACTGGCGCGCTCGTTACGCTCGACCAATCAGGCACCTTCTTTCTTGCATCCGACACAGTGTCTCTGCGCACGACGCTCGATACTGGCGTGGTGCCGAAGAACACCTGGAACGTAAACGCACTTTTAAAATCACTCGCTGAGATCCGCCGCATCGAGGCGAGCGGCGCGCAAATTCTGTGCGGCCATGACGCCAGGCAATGGACTTCGTTGCGCAAGGGAGTTGAGGCCTATGAATGACGCGCGCGAAGCTTATCTGCGACCCAAAGTCGTCGGCGCGCGCATCAAGCGTACCGAAGATCCGCGGCTACTGACCGGACTCGGGGCTTATACCGATGATCGTCAGACGCCGCGTGTACTCCACGCCGCCTTCCGTCGCAGCGACCAGTCGCATGCCAAGATCCGTGTCATTGATTGCGCGGCAGCCCGTACCGTCCCCGGCGTCGTAGCCGTCTTCACCGCGGAAGATTTGGCCGATCAGGTCAAGCCGCTGATCGCGACCTCACGTATGAAGAATTATCACCCGACGCCGCTCTTGCCGCTGGCGCGCGACAAGGTGCGTTATGTCGGCGAGCCCATTGTTGGCGTCATTGCACAAAGCCGGTATCAGGCTGAAGACGCACTCGAATCTGTCAATATTGAGTTCGACCCATTACCCGTCGTGGTCGATCCGGAACAGGCCGTGCAGGACGGTGCGCCACTGTTGCATGAGGCCGCCGGCACTAATGTGCTAGTGAGCCGCGAATTCAAGCGCGGCGATGTCGATGCTGTCTTTGCCACCGCGCCGGTGCGCGTCGGCGCGCGTTTTCGTATGCATAGGAAGACGCCAGTTGCGATCGAGCCGCGCGCGTGTCTCGCTGAATATGACGCGGGCCGAGAGTCGCTGACGCTTTTTTCGGCCACGCAAGTGCCGAGCATCGTGCGCGACGCAATCGCCGAAGCGCTCGATGTTCCAGGTCACCGAGTGCGTGTCGTTGCACAGGATGTGGGCGGCGGTTTTGGCGGCAAGGGATCGCTCTACCCGGAAGAGATTTTTGTCTGTGCAGCGGCGCGACGGTTGTCGCGGTCCATCAAATGGACCTCCGATCGCATGGAAGACCTGCTTGCCAACAGCCAGGGCTTTGATGAAATCGTTGAAGCCGAAATCGCGCTCGATGACGAGGCGCAAATCCTGGCGCTGCGCGCTGATGTCATCAGCGATGTCGGCGCCTATTCGATTTATCCATGGACGGCGGCGCTTGAGCCGATCCAAGTCATAAGCCTTCTTCCTGGGCCTTATCGCGTTGCGAACTATCATGGGCGCGTGCGTGGCGTCGCCACCTCAAAAGCGCCAACCGGTCCCTATCGGGGCGTTGGCCGGCCGACCTCGACCTTCGTCATGGAGCGGTTAATGGACATGGCCGGTCGTAAGCTCGGCATCGACCCGCGTGATATCAGGCAGCGCAATCTCATCACTGCGCAAGAATTTCCTTATAAAGTCGCTTCCGGCATTGTTTGGGACAAATCGGGCTTTCAAGAATGTCTCAACGCCGCGTGTGACGCGATCCATTACGATGAGTTGCGCGCGGCCCAGCAACGGGCGCGGGCGGCAGGCCGTTTTAGCGGCATCGGAATCGCTAGTTATGCCGAGCTCACCGGTATCGGTTCGCGCATTTCGGTAGCGCCCGGGATGCCGATTAATACCGGCACCGAAACGGCGATCGTACGCATCGACGCAACCGGAGCGGTGACAGCATCTTTCGGTGTGGCTTCGCACGGACAGGGACTCGAAACCACGCTGGCGCAGATCGTTGCAGAACATCTCGGCGTGCGGATTGAAGATATCAGGATTGTCCATGGCGACAGCGCGGCCGTCCCCGGCGGCACCGGTACTTATGCGAGCCGTAGCCTGGTTCTGGCGGGCGGCGCGGCTATACTTGCGGCGCAGGCCGTGCGCGAAAAGGTCTTTAATGCAGCGTCGCATCTCCTTGAAGCTGCCACCAACGATCTCGTCGCGGAAAGCGGCAAAATCTCTGTCATCGGCACTGATCGATCCATCACCTTCAAGGAAGTCGCGCGCGCTGTTTATTCGGAGATCGGCCGCCTGCCTGCTGATGCCAGAGACGAGCTTACCGCGAGCAAGACCTATGATCCTGTTTTCGGCACTACCAGCTCGGCGACGCATATCGCCACAGTCGAGATCGATCCGGAGACTTTCGAGATCCGTATCGGCCAGTACGCGGTCGCTGAAGATTGCGGCAAGCTCGTCAATCCATTGATCGTTGACGGTCAAGTACAGGGCGGCGTCGCACAAGGTATTGGCGCCGCACTCTACGAAGAAGTCGTCTACGATGCGCAGGGGCAGATCCAGACGGCAAGTCTTGTCGATTACCTCGTTCCATCGGCCTGCGAAATTCCGTCCATGAAGCTCGTTCATATCGAGAGCGAGTCACCGACGACGCTAGGCGGTTTCCGCGGCATGGGGGAGGGCGGCACGATCGGCGCGCCTGCTGCTCTCGCGAACGCAGTTGCGGATGCGCTTTCGCCGCTCGGGATCGAGATCAACGAATTGCCAATGACGCCAGAGCGGCTTTACCGCCTCATCGAAGAGGCCCGCGCCAAACAAAAAGCTTAGGCGGCTCAAAACAAGGAAGAGCGAGCATGGATCTCGGATTAAAAGGCAAGATCGCGTTGGTGACCGGCGCCACAAGCGGTGTCGGGCGCGAAATCGCGCTGAGGCTTGCGGCCGAAGGCGCTTCGCTCGCAGTGAATTACCGCGGCTCCGCGGCCGACGCGGAGCTCCTTGTCAACGAGATC
>DATAQN010000203.1:0-26207 GCA_036264635.1 Xanthobacteraceae bacterium
GGCGCGCGCATGGCGATCTGGGTCATCGTCAATGTCGAAGAATGGGATCCGCTGCAGACCATGCCGCGCACGGTGCTCACCCCGCCGGCCGGCGGCTCGCCGATGCCGGACGTGCCGAACTGGGCCTGGCATGAATACGGCAATCGCGTCGGCTTCTGGCGCTTCATCAAGATTTTCGACGAGTTCGCCATTCCCGGCACCATCGCCATCAACGGCTCGGCGCTCGCCGCCTATCCGCAGATCGTGAAGGCCGCGATCGAGCGCAATTGGGAATTCATCGGCCACGGTTTCACCCAGCGCAATCTGCAGAAAGTGCCGAACGAGCGCGCCGACATCCGCAAGGTGCGCGAGGTCATCACCAAGGCGACCGGCACGCCGCCGCGCGGCTGGCTTGGGCCGGGCCTGACCGAGACCTGGTACACGCCCGATATCCTCTCCGAAGAAGGCTACGACTATGTCGCCGACTGGGTGCTCGACGATCAGCCGGTCTGGCTGAAGACGCGCGGCAAGCCGATCCTCAACGTGCCCTATACGCAGGAATGCAACGACGTCGCCATGATGCTGATCCAGCACCACAAGGCGTCGGAATATTGCGAGCGCGCGCTCGACCAGTTCGACCAGCTCTACGACGATGTGACCGCGGACGCGCCGCGCATCATGGCGATGGCGGTGCATCCCTACATCATGGGCGCGCCGCACCGCGCCAAATATTTCCGCCGCATCTTCGAGACCATCCGCAAGAAATCCGACGTGCTGTTCTGGACCGGCGCGCAAATTGCCGACTGGTTCGCCGATGCCGGACCGAAGGCGCCGTGAACGTTAATGTAAAAAACGCCGCCCCGGCACGCGATGCAGCCGCGCAGAGCGATATGGCGGCGCGAATCATGTTGGCCGTGTTGTGCTTCATCTGGGGCACGACCTGGTCGGTGATGAAGGTCGTGCTCAACGAAGTGCCGCCGCTCTCCATGCGCGCGGTGGTGTCGGCACTCGGCGCGCTGACGCTGTACCTGGTGTGCGTGGCCATGCGCCGCAGCCTGAAAGTGCCGTCGCGCAAGGCCTGGGGCCATATCGTCATTGCGGCACTGCTCAACATTGTCGGCTTTTGTCTTCTTGGCACGTTCGCGCAGCTCACAGCCGCGACATCGCGAGTGACAATTCTGGCCTATACGATGCCGGTCTGGTCGGTGCTTTTGGCGTGGCCGATTCTCGGCGAGCGCCCTAATCGGGTGCAGGCGGCCGCGCTCGCTTTGTGCGTCGTGGGACTAGCCGTCCTGGTCTATCCGCTAGCCGGGAACGGCCTTCCGCTCGGCATTATCCTCGCGGCCTTAACCGCCGTCAGCTGGGCCGCCGGTACGGTCTATCTCAAATGGGCGCACATCGACGCCGATGTGATGGGAGTCGCCAGCTGGCAAATGACCATTGCCTTTGTGGTCATCACGGCCTTCATGTTTGTCTTTGAAGGCCATCTGGATGTCAGCGGAGCGCGGACCGACGGCTGGCTCGGCATCGTCTGGGCCGGCGTGATCGGTAATGGCGTTGCCTATGCGCTGTGGTTCCCGGCGGCACGGCGGCTTTCCGCGGTCGCGGCATCGGTGGGCGTGCTCGCCGTTCCGGTGATCGGCGTCGTGCAGGCCTTTCTCATTCTCGGCGAGGTCCCGACCGTGCCCGACATGACCGGCTTTGCTTTGATCTTCGCGGCTTCGGCGCTCGTTCTGTTGACGCGACAGACCACGGCCGAAGCGACGCCGTAGCGCGCTATGGCTTGATCGCGTGCGCGAGCTCCGTGACCCGCGCCGTCATTGCGCTCCGCGGATCGGCAAGCGCGTCGATCACGGTGAAATGATTGGTGCCGGAGATGGTCTCGAAATGCGTTTTGGCGCCGCGCTGTCCCCAGGCTTCCGCCAGCACGCGGCTCTGGCGCTTGAACTCGTCTGATTCGAGAGCGCCGCACACTGAATCGAAAATGCGCCCCGGCTGCACCGGCCAGTACAGCGGCGACAGTTCACGCGCTGAGGCGGCATCGAGTTTCAGATCCTGATTGACGCTGATGCCAGCGAGCGGCGCGAGGTCGAACACGCCGGAAATCGCATAGCCGACAGGAACCAGATCCGCGGGCGCTTTGGGATAGAGCTGCGGCCAGTCGGTCGCCACCATGGCGCCGGCGAGATGGCCGCCCGCGGAATGGCCGACCAGAAGCAGCGGCCGATTGTAACGCTGCCACATGAAAACACAGGCACGGCGGATTTGCGCGATAATGTCGCCGATGCCGACATTGGGGCAGAGGTCGTAGCCGGCGACGGCGACGATGACGCCGTTGGCGTTGAGCCCGCGCGCCATCTGGCTGAACTGCGAAGCATCGAGCGAGCGCCACCAGCCGCCATGCACGAAGATCGCAACCGGCGCGTTCTCGCTTGCGGCGGAGTCGGGAAGGAACAAGTCGACCGTTTGCCGCGGCGTATCGCCATAGGACAGGCCAAGCTCGGCGCGCCCGGCTTTGAGGGCTTCGGCGCGATAATCCTCAGCCTCGCGCGTCCAGCGGGCAAAAATCTCCGGATGTTCCGGCACGCGGGCGCGATTATTGTATTCGGTCTCGTAATCGACGGCGGCCATCGGCGTCTCCGGGCATCTCCGGCGGGCTGTGACCAACATTGCGGTATGCGCGGCACGCTGGCAAGTTGCCGCGATCTTCTGTAGTGCATCGCATGACATATTTGGTGGCTTATGAAAGTTGACGGCAAATCCATGCGCACCATCTGGCTCGAGCCGGACGGCTGGTCGGTCGGCGTGATCGATCAGACCGCGTTGCCGCATCGGCTGGTGACGATGCGGCTGACCACGCTCGAGGAAGCCGCGCATGCGATCCGCGCGATGGTGGTTCGTGGCGCGCCGCTCATCGGCGCGGCCGCGGCCTATGGCGTCTGTCTGGCGCTACGAACCGACGCCTCCGACGAAGCGTTGGAACGCGCCTACGCGACGCTCTTCGCCACCCGCCCGACCGCGATCAATCTGAAATGGGCGCTCGACGAGATGGTGGCGGCGGTGCGCAACCGGCCGCGCGCCGAGCGCGCGGCGACTGCCTATCAGCGCGCCGCCGAGATCGCCGAGGAAGACGTCGCCATCAACAAAGCCATCGGGCAAAACGGCCTGCCGCTGCTCGAAGCCATTGCGCAGCGGAAAAAGAGCGGCGAGCGCGTCAATGTGCTCACCCACTGCAATGCTGGCTGGCTCGCTGCGGTCGATTTCGGCACCGCCACCGCGCCGATTTACACCGCCTTCGACAAAGGCATTCCCATTCACGTCTTCGCCGACGAGACGCGGCCGCGCAATCAGGGGGCTTCGCTCACCGCCTGGGAGCTCGGCCATCATGGCGTGCCGCATACGGTCATTGCCGACAATACCGGCGGCCATCTGATGCAGCACGGGCTCGTCGATATCGTGATCGTCGGCACCGATCGCGTCACCGCCAATGGCGACGTGTGCAACAAGATCGGCACCTATCTGAAAGCGCTGGCCGCACACGACAACAATGTGCCGTTCTATATCGCGCTGCCCTCACCGACCATCGACTTCACCGTGGCCGACGGCGTCGCCGAAATCCCGATCGAAGAACGCAGCGCCGACGAGGTCGCGACCATGACCGGCCGCACCAAAGACGGCCGCATTGAAACCGTGCGCATCGTGCCGGACGGCTCGCCGGTGGCGAATTACGGCTTCGACGTCACACCGGCGCGGCTTGTCACCGGACTGATCACGGAGCGCGGCGTACTGAAGGCTTCGCGCGAGGGTTTGGCAGGGGCTTTCCCGGAGCGCGCCGGCACGGCAAAATGAGGCGGCTGAGTTTCGCCGAGTCGGAGTGCGTGGCGTGCGTAAGGTTGCGTGTCGTCCGCTGTCGAACCTGCCGCTACCAGGAATTCTCGCCATGAGCCTGACCTCGCTCGTGCCGGCCGTGCCGGTTGACGGGCGCCAATCACCGACTGCGCTCGCCATCGCACGCGGCACCGCGCGCCATCTGCACGCACTCGGCTATTGCGTGGTCGCCGAACTGCCGCTGCCGTCAGGCCAGCGCGCCGATCTCGTCGCGCTCGGCGGCGATGGCGAAATCATCATCGTGGAAATCAAATCCTCGGTTGCCGATTTCCGCGCCGATCAGAAATGGACCGACTACCGGCTGCATTGCGACCGGCTGTTCTTTGCAACGGTCCTCGATGTGCCATGCGCGATCTTTCCGCCCGACGCCGGCCTGATCGTGGCCGACGCCTTCGGCGCATCGATCGTCAACGAAGCCCCGGAACATCGTCTGCCTGCAGCGACCCGCAAAGCCATCATGTTGCGCTTTGCGCATGCTGCGGCGCTGCGGCTCCAAGCGCTGAACGATCCGCAGGGGCCATATTCGGCCGAGTTCTGAATAGTTACGCCGCTGCCGGGGTGTGTTGCTGCGTGCGGATGCGCTCGAAGCTATAGCGCAGCATCTCGAGGTCGACCGGCTTGAGCACCGTTTCCCTGACATCGAGATTGAGCGACTTCGCCGCGCGCAAGGTGTCGTGGACCGTGGCCTGATCGCTGCCGCTGATAATGATGATGGGCGCCTTGCAGCCTATGCCGCGCAGATATTGCAGGATATCGAGACCGCCATGCTGGCCGAGCGACAGATCGAGGCTGATGCAATCGAACGCGTTCTCGAGCGCAAGCTTCGCGGCTTCTTCGTAGGTCGCGGCACCTGCGGGCGCGTAGCCGGCCTTGGCGGCGACGCGGCAGATGATCTTGCGATGCAAATAGTCGTCGTCGATGACCAGAAGGCGCGGCAATGCCTCTTGAGAGCGCGCGGCCTGCGCGGCGCCCTTTTCATCGAACTTCCGGGATCGCTCCAACTCGGACATGCAAACTTCGCCGATACACAAACATGCTTGCGCTTTCATAGCCGGGCGCGGCACAAATTTGATTTAAACCGATCGATAAAATTTGAATCATTGCCGGCCGTGCGGCGCCGCGAGGCACCGGCGCGGCCGGCTCAGAGTTAATGAGGGCGCTGATTAAACGCGCCCCTATTTGGGGGCGCGTTTGGCAAGAATGCGCTGCAGCGTGCGGCGATGCATATTGAGGCGGCGCGCCGTCTCCGAAACGTTGCGGCCGCACAATTCGTAGATGCGCTGGATATGCTCCCAGCGCACGCGATCCGCCGACATCGGATTTTCCGGCGGCTCGATCTTCTTGTTGTCGAGCGCGAGCAAGGCCGCGGCGACATCATCGGCATCGACCGGCTTGGCAAGATAGTCCACGGCGCCGAGCTTTACGGCGTTCACCGCGGTGGCGATATTGCCGTAACCGGTGAGAATGATGGCGCGCGCTTCGGGCCGGCGCTTTTTCATCGCCGAGATCACGTCGAGCCCGTTGCCATCGCCCAGACGCATGTCGACGACGGCGAAGGCCGGCGCTGCCTTCTCGACCTGCAGCAGTCCCTCGGCGACCGACTCTGCGGTCGTCACCAAAAAGCCGCGACCTTCCATGGCGCGGGCAAGACGCTGCAGGAACGATTTGTCATCTTCAACAATAAGAAGCGTACGTTCGGTCGGAACGGGCGCCGCATTCGCCGCTGCGGTGTTCATGGCAATCTGCTCCATGGACGCATATCTCCCATAACGTCGCCCGATGGCTCAAAGCTAAGAAGTTTGCTCGGCCGGCTCAAGAGGCGGGGAAGCGATCGGGCGCTCAAAATCGGCCCGGTTCCAGGTTACTGTGACAGTGGCGCCGTGCAGCGGCGGCGACTGGTTAATGAGCGAAAGCTTGGCGCCCGAGCGCTCCAACAGTGTTTTGGCGATGAAAAAGCCCAGGCCCAGCCCGAAGCTCGCGTCGTCATGGTCCTCCGCGCTGCGTATGCCGGGCCTTCTGTGGGTCACGTAGGGGGCGCCGATGCGATCCACCACTTCGGGCGCGAATCCCGGACCGTCGTCGCTGATCACAATGCTGACTTCGTCGTTGGACCATTGCGCGAAAATCTCGACCCGGCCATGGGCAAAATCGACCGCATTCTCGATCAGATTGCCGAGGCCGTAACGGATCGCCGGATTGCGCGCGCCGCCCGGCTCGCCGGATCGGTCCGGCGGATAGGTGACGCCGATCGAGACTCCGAAATTACGGTGCGGCGCCACAGCCTCTTCGATCAGGGCCGAGAGCTGCATGCGATCGAACGGCTCGCCGGCCGGCAATTCGGTGATCTTGGCCAGGATTCCGCGACAGCGCTGCGCCTGCTCGCGTAGCAACTTCACGTCATCGGCATAAGGCGAATTGGCCTCGAGCGCGCGCTCGATCTCGCGGACGACGACAGTGATCGTGGATAGCGGCGTCCCCAGTTCGTGCGCCGCCGCGGCGGCGAGCCCGTCGAGCTGAGACAGATGCTGCTCGCGCGCGAGCACCAGTTCCGTCGCCGCTAGCGCGTCTGACAATTGCCGCGCTTCCTCGGAAATCTGCCACGTGTAAACGCCGATATAGCCGATCGCCAGCAGGATCGAGAGCCAGACGCCGACCATGTAGATTTCCGGCAGTTCCAGCGGATCGTCGGCATCCCACGGCAGGTTATAGTGCAGGAACACCAAGGCGGTGGCGCAGAACATCGCGAAAGTGCCGATCAGCAATGTCATGCGCGGCGGCAGCGCCGTCGCCGAGATCAGCACCGGGCCGAGCAGCAAAAACGAGAACGGATTTTCCAAGCCGCCGGTGAGATAAAGCAGCGCCGTCATCTCGGCGACGTCGAAGCCGAGCAGCCACGCCGCGCGGTCCGGCTCGAGCCACTGCGACTGATGAAAACCCACGCGCAGCGCGACATTGAGGAGCGCCGCAAGCGCAATGACAGCGAGGCATGGCCAGATCGGCACTTCGAATTCGAGGCCGAAATGCACCACGAGCACGGCGGCGAACTGACCGATGACCGCGAGCCAGCGCAGCCGGATCAACGTGTCCAGCCGCACGTTGCGCGGCCGCTCGTTGGTTCGCGGCAGGCCGAACATGCGGTCCAAACCGGACATGTGATTCAAGCCATGCATCGGAACCAATGTAATGACTTATGGCGGCGGAGCCAAAGGGCCTAATGCCGCGAGCGGCACGAGCGGTGGCCGGCCGGATGGACTGGCCAATGGACTAGCGCCGGGCGCCTCATTGCGCGAAGGTAGCAATAATGGACGCTCAAAAGCAGCGCTTTGCCAGGGAGTCATCGCAATGGCCTATGAGCTTGACCAGTTCGTTTCCGATTGCCGTTCCAGCCTGACGCGCGATCCCGGGCCGCAAGGCCGCGAGGAAGTGCGCGTGAACCTCGAGCGGCTCTTGCAAAATCCGGACTTCGTCCGCCAGCATTGCGAGGAAGCGCCGCGCGGTCTGCATGTGCTCTACGAAGACCCTGAGCTCGGCTTTCAGATCCTTGCCCATATCAACGATAAGGCGCGCGTTTCCCCGCCGCACGATCACGGCGCGTCATGGGCGATCTACGGCCAGGCGACGCACTACACCGAGATGACCGAGTGGGAGCGCGAGGACGACGGCGGCGATCCCAGCCACGCCAAACTGAAGCCGGTGAAGACGTATCGGCTGACGCCGGGCAAGGCCGGCATCTATCAGGACGGCAGGATCCACTCCATCAACTATCCCGATTTTGCACGTTTCGTGCGGGTGACCGGCACCAATCTCGACCAGATCAACCGCGTGCGCTTCGACCTGAAAACCGGCGAAGTGAAGCAGATGACGCCGCAGCAGGCGACTTGATCCGGACGCGGTTTGGGAAGTTTCGACGTGAGCAAATTCATCAGTCCGCACGAGCTGCGGCGCATGATCGGCGACAGAGGCGACTCTTTGGGCGAGCTTGCGCTTGTCGACGTGCGCGAAGAGCTGATTTTTTCGCAGAGTCATCTGCTCCTGGCGCGCTCGGTGCCGTTGAGCCGTTTCGAGCTCCGATTTCCGGCTTTGGTGCCACGGCACGGTACGCGCATCGTCTTGTGCGACGACAATGACGGCCTCGCCACGCGTGCTGCGGCGATCCTGGCGCGTAACGGCTATACCGATGTCGCCCTTCTTGAAGGCGGCGTGCCTGGCTGGGGCGCGGCCGGCTCGGAGTTGTTCTCGGGCGTCTATGTGCCGAGCAAGGCCTTCGGCGAATATGTCGAGCACACCGACGACACGCCCAATATCACTGCGCCGGAACTGGAAAGGCTGATTCGCGAGGGCGCCGATTTGGTCGTGCTGGACAGCCGCCCGTTCGATGAATATTCGCGGGTCTCGATCCCGACTTCGACCAATGTGCCCGGCGCCGAACTGGTGCTGCGCGCGCGCCAGATCGCGCCCTCGCCGGCTACGACGGTGGTGGTGAATTGCGCCGGCCGCACCCGCAGCATTATCGGCGCGCAATCGCTGATCAATGCCGGCCTGCCGAACAAGGTGATGGCGCTGCGCAACGGCACCATGGGCTGGAGCCTTGCCGGCTTCACCCCGGACAGCGGCAAGAACCGCCGCGCGCCGGAAGCCTCGTCACAGACGCTCGATTGGGCGCGCAATGCGGCGTGGCGCGTGGCGGAAAGCTGCGGCGTCCGGCGTGTCGATCCGACGACGCTCGATGCTTGGCGCAAGGACGATCAGCGCACGCTTTACGTGCTCGATGTGCGCGATCCCGCCGAATACGAGGCGGGCCATGTCCCAGGCAGCATTTCGGCACCCGGCGGACAGCTGGTGCAGGCAACCGACCAATATGTCGGCACCTTCGGCGCGCGCATCGTCTTGATCGACGATCTTGAAGTGCGCGCGGCGATGACCGGATCGTGGCTGCGGCAGATGGGTTACGCCGACGTCTTTGTGCTGGCGGCAAAGGGCGCGGAAACCGGCTGGCCGTCGCCGCCGATGCTGCAGGCGGAGACAGTTCCGGAAGACAGTGCGATCGATTGCATCGGCCTCGCCGCATTGTTGGCGCGCAACGAGGCGACGGTCATCGATCTTTCCATGAGCCGCGATTATCTCCGCGAACACATTCCGGGCGCCTGGTTTGCGATCAGGACGCGGCTCGATCGCGCGTTCAAGACCATTCCACAAAACGGCACGATCGTTCTCACCTCGGAGGACGGCGAGCTTGCCCGTTTCGCGGTAGCTGAAGCGCGCGCGCTCACCGATGAGCCTGTGCGATTTCTGGTCGGCGGCAACGCCGCCTGGCGCGACGCGGGGCAGCCGGTCTCGGCCGACGCCAAGATGGCCGATGAGACGGTCGATCAGTGGCGCAAGCCCTATGAGCGCTCCGGCAACACCAAAGCGATGATGCAGGAATATCTCGACTGGGAGGTCGATCTGTTGCCGCGCGTCAAGCGCGACGGCACGCTGCAATTCGACCGTTTCAGGCCGCGGCTTCGAGAAGAAGCTCGCTGAGGCGCTCCGGCGCATCGACCATCACATCGTGGCCGCTGGCGACTTCGTGGACGCGCCATGACGGATCGCCCTTCGCGACGGCGAGTGCGCGATCGAATCCCGGATTGGCGTAGTTCTTGGCGCGGATATAGGTCTTGCGCGCAATCGTCTCACGCGCGCCGGTCAACGCGATCTTGTAAGTGAAAGTGCCGATCGGCTGCGGCGTGCAGAGACTGTCTACCCAGACGCGGTCGGCTTCATTAACGCCGAAGAATTCCGCCGGCCGTGGCGGCATGCCGAGCGCGCCGCTCGCAAGCGCACTACGAATACCTTCCTGCATCGCGGCGCTGGTGAGATTCTGCGTCGTGTCGCCATCATTCGGCAGAAATGCATCGAGGAAAACGACGGAGCGGATGGCCGCGGCCATCTGCTCGGCGACGCCGGAAATGACGAAGCCGCCGTAGGAATGGCCGCACAGCACCACGTCGGTCAGGCGTTCCCACTTCATCACATTGACCACGTCGGTGATGTGGGTGCCGATGTCGATACCTTCCCGCAACAAATGCGAACGCTCGCCAAGCCCGGTCAGTGTCGGCGTGAAGACCTTATGGCCGCCGCTGCGCAACCGGTCGGCGACGCGCTGCCAACACCAGCCGCCATGCCAGGCGCCGTGAACGAGCACGAACATATGGGCCATGAATTCCCCCAGTGTCTTTGCTGAATTCGCGCGTGATCAGGGATGCCAGGCCGTGTCGGCGACGTTCGGCTCCTGTTCGTCGCCCTTGTCCCCCTTGCGCGCCCGCTCGATGATCTTGAACAGCGTGCGCAGCACCTCGCTGACACCCTCGCCGCTCACGCCGGAAACCACCAGCGGCGTTTTCTTGGATGCGCGCTTGAGACGCGCCGCCTGCTCTTTGATTTGCTCAGGATCGAGCGCGTCGGCTTTGTTGAGCGCCACGATCTCCGGCTTCTCCGTCAGCTCGTGTCCATAAGCGGCAAGCTCGGCGCGCACCGTCTTATAGGCCGCACCGGCATCTTCCGACGTGCCGTCGATAAGGTGCAGCAGCACGCGGCAACGCTCGACATGGCCGAGAAAGCGGTCGCCGAGGCCGACACCTTCGTGGGCGCCTTCGATCAAGCCCGGAATGTCGGCGAGCACGAATTCGCGGCCGTCGACATCGACCACGCCGAGCTGCGGATGCAGCGTGGTGAACGGATAATCGGCGATCTTCGGCTTGGCAGCGCTGACGGCGGCGAGGAAGGTCGACTTGCCGGCATTAGGCAGGCCGACAATGCCGGCATCGGCAATGAGCTTGAGCCGCAGCCGGATCGTCATCTCGATGCCTTGCTGGCCCGGATTGGCGTGGCGCGGCGCGCGATTGGTCGAGCTTTTGAAATAGGCATTGCCGAAACCGCCATTGCCGCCGCGCGCCAGTACCATGCGCTGACCGGCCTCGGTGAGATCGGCAATGAGCGTCTCGCCGTCCTCTTCGTAGATCTGGGTGCCGACCGGAATCTTGAGAACAATGTCGGCGCCATTGGCGCCATGGCGGTCCTTGCCCATGCCGCCGCCGCCGTTCTTCGCAGTGAAATGCTGCTGATAACGATAATCGATCAGCGTGTTAAGGCCGCCGACCGCGACCGCGAGCACGTCGCCGCCCTTGCCGCCGTCGCCGCCATTGGGCCCACCGAACTCGATGAACTTCTCACGCCGGAACGACACGCAGCCGTTACCGCCGTCGCCGGAGCGAATATAGACCTTGGCCTCGTCGAGAAATTTCATGATTTCAACTTCGTAGAACGGAGCGGCCGCCCGCACAACCGGCAATCGCCGCGGTGGCCCGCATTGTCCGCTTGATATAGTGTGCAAATTCGAAATTTTCGGTGGGCGATTTGGAGCATGATCCCGAAAAGTGGAAACCGGTTTTCGGAAAAGATCATGCTCAAAGCAAAAATCTACCCCGTTTTGTGCGGAGATTTTGCGGCGTGTTGAGTGTTTTGAAGCTTGCCGGACGGGCTGCGGTCTGGACGACAACACCCGAACCGCGGCTGGTGGGCTTACGGGTTCTTCTCGGCGTTGCGATCCTGCTGGCCGCCGTCCGCATCGTGCTGCAACTGGCGGCGGCCTTTCCGTCGCATGCCTTCAATCCATACGGCCTGAACGCCATTATCGCTTGGATCGCGCTGGAACTTGCGGTCGCGGCACTGTTCGTGCGCCAGGGCGCCCGCGTCACGGCGCTGTCGGCCATGTTCATTCTCTCCATCATGGCCGACCTCGTCACCTCGGCCGTCAGGCTCGGTCTGCCGCTGTTCGATCCGGATGCAGCTGAAAGTGCGGTCTGGACCAGCCCCATCACCGGGAGCACGATCTTCGCCGTCGCCGTTCTCTGGTGGGTGGGTGCCATGGCCTGCGTCCTCAAAAGTCTCGAGCCACGCACGCGATTGCGAGCGCTCGGCACGGCGGCGGCGATGTGGGTTGCGCTGTTCGCGGCGAATGCAGCGGTACCGCATGCGCCGGTTTTCGTTCCGCCTGATTTCGACCCGCACGACGCCAATTGGTGGGAGGTCGCCTACGCTTATTATCGGGACAATTACGGCGCGCCGTCGCAGGTCACGCAGCTGGAACGGGCGCAGGGCGGATTGTTGAAAACCGAGGTCGCCAAGCTCGCGCCGCGCAAAGATGCGGTGAACGTCTATGCACTCGGCATTGCCGGCTGGGCGGAGCAGGATGTTTTCATCAAGGAGCTCGATGGCGGATTGGACGCGATCGCAAGCGTACTGCCGATCAAAGGCCGCACCATCAAGCTGATCAACAATCGCGCGACGCTCAACACCGCGCCGCTGGCCACGCCGCAGAATTTTGCCGCGGCCGTGCGCGCGATCGGCGGCGTCATGAACAAGGATCAGGACGTTCTCATCCTCTTCATGACGTCACACGGCGAAAAGAACGGCTTTGCCCTGCAAGTGCCGGGCAAGACCACGGAATTGACGCCGCAGCAGGTCTCTTCCGCGTTGGACGGCGAAGGGATCAAAAATCGCGTCGTGATCGTGTCCGCCTGCTTTGCCGGGATTTTTCTGCCGCCGCTCGCCAACGACGACACGATCGTGCTGACGGCAGCCGACGCGACCCACACCTCATTCGGCTGTGCGCCGGAACGCGACTGGACCTATTTCGGCGACGCTTTCTTCCGCCAGAGCCTGCATCCCGGCGCTACTCTGGCGCAGGCCTTCGAGCATGCGCGCGTTCTTATCCAGGGCTGGGAAATGATGGATCACGACCCGCCGTCAAATCCGCAGGCGCATTTCGGCCCGGCGCTGGTCGACAGGCTCGAGCCGTTCTTCGCCGGCGGACAGGGCACCGCTCAGTGACGTTGCGGTCATGCGCGGCGAAAGCCGCACATGACCAAACAGCTCACAGCTGCGCTACGCCACCTCTCTCACCCGCCCCCAGGCCTTGAGCGAGGCCCACAGGCCGCGGTCGAGGCGGAAACGGTCGAGCGGCGCCGAGGACTTGATGGCGCGGATGCGGTAGAGGCCGACGCCGGTCCATTGGAAACCGCACTTTTCCAGCACCCGGCGCGAGGCCGGATTGGTGACGCGCGCACCGGCCTGCAGAGCCTCGTGCCCGAGCTCACTGAAGGCGTGATCGATCACAGCGCGCACAGCTTCGGTCGCAAAGCCATGGTTCCAATACGGCACGCCAGCCCAATAGCCGATCTCGGCCGAGCCATCGCGCGGCTCGACACCACACATGCCAATCACTTCGCCTTTGAGCACGATGGCAAATGTAGCCTCGCCCACGTGCCGGTTCGCGCCGGCGATGAATTGCTCCGCATCGTCGAGATGATACGGGTGCGGAATACGCGCAGTGTTCTCTGCAACGCGACGATCGTTGGCGAGACGGGCAATGGCTTTGGCATCGGCGAGGCGCGGCGCACGCAGCACAAGCCGCTCAGTCTCGAGAACGGGAACGCAACATTCCAACAATCGTTGCGGAAGGCTTTGAGTCGATAGAGTCATCGCCTGGGCTCCTGCAGAAAAACCGAAAGGGGGAGCCGGCATCCCGGTCTCCCCCTTTATCGGAGCCCATTTGGGCCCGCCGGTTCGACTGGATGCCGGCGGACCTCATATGATCCACCGTGTTACTGGGCAGCTGCCTCGATCATCGGAAGTACCGATACAAAGATGCGGCCCTTTGCTTTGGTGCGGAACTCGACCTTGCCGTTAATCAACGCAAACAACGTGTGATCCTTGCCAAGGCCGACATTGCGACCCGGATGCCATTTGGTGCCGCGCTGACGCGCGATGATGTTGCCGGCAAGCACTGATTCGCCGCCGAATATTTTCAATCCCAGGCGTTGGCCCGCCGAATCGCGGCCGTTGCGTGAGGATCCGCCTGCTTTCTTGTGTGCCATTGCTGGCCTCCGAGACTCTCTAGCTAGTGGTTATACAGGATATGTGACAGGAGCATCACTTTCCAAAATCACTTCTTTTTGCCTTTGGCCGCCGCAGTTTTGCCGTTTGCGGCAGAACTTCCGCGGAGGACTTGCCCTAGCCCGGGCCTAGCTTTGGGCCTAGCCGGCTGCGGCCGCGCCCGGCTCCGCCATTACGGCGGGTTTGGGCTTTGGCTCGCGCTTGGGCCGCGGCTTTACTTCTTTGCTCGCCTTCTGACCGTCGGTCAGAATCTCGGTGATGCGCAGAAGCGTGAACTCCTGGCGATGGCCGATCTTTCGGCGCGAATTCTTACGCCGGCGTTTCTTGAACGCGATGATCTTGGCGCCGCGCCCTTGTTCCAGGACTTGCGCCGCAACCGTGGCGCCCGAAACCGTCGGCGTGCCCAGCTTGACGCTGTCGCCGCCAACGACGAGGACCTCGCCGAATTCGACGATTTCACCGGGTTCGCCCTTGATCTTGTCGACCTTGAGCAAATCCTCGGTGGCAACCCGGTATTGCTTGCCACCGGTTTTAAAGACCGCGAACATCTTTTTTCCTCGTGTTCGAATTTCCGATGCTCGGACCCTGAAGTCCGGATCGGCTTCTTTCAGTCGATTCTGCTGATAGTTAGCGGCCAGATGCCCGACCTGCGCCGGGCCACATGCACGCTAGCCGCCGCTCTTATGACGGTCCCGTAACGCCCTGTCAAGAAATGGAAAACGGCTACGGGTCGAGACGCTTAACCTGTTCTAATTTGGCGCATGTCCCTTTCGGAACCGGGTCCCACCCACGGATCAAGTCCAAGGGCACGCTCTTGCGGTAGATGCGCCTGCCCGCCCTCACTTCACATTGGTCACTTTGAGGTTGTTGAACTTCCAAGTGTCCACCTTGTCGGCGGATTCGGCATAAAGGCCGATGAGGGTCGAAGCCTCCGGGGACTGCGCCCGCAAGGTCGCGCCGGGCTTGCCGTTGATCTCGACCGTGAGCGTCTGGCCCTTGATGGTCAGCCGCAACGTGTTGGGCTTGTTCACGCCCTGCACGATTGCATCGGACTGCGTCCAGTCGAGCGGCGCGTTGACCCAGGCGCCATCCATCATCCGGCCGATCTTGTAATAGCCATTGGTCGCGAGCAGGAGAAAGTAAGCGTTGCGGTAATCCTGAGCCCAGAAGGCCAGCCCGCCGGCCGAAGCTTCCGGCTTGCCGATATCGAGCGCGGTGACGGTGACGCAGATATCGGCGTCGTCGAACAGGAACGCGTTGTCGAGCGCTTTGTAGCCGCGCTGACTGTCGGCCTTGATGACGGCCGCGCCGTCCTTGATCGCGAAACTATTGGTCTGCGCGCCCCACGACGCGTCCGCGGTCGTGAAATCCTCGGCGAGCAGAACTTTGTCGCCATGACAGGCGAAACTTGGCGTTGTGTTGGAGAGCATCAGCGCCGCAGCGACGAGGGCGACGGCAACGATCGAGCGGCGCATCTATTCACCTGATTCGGACAACGATATTCGGCGGATGCCCGATAAGCGTCAAGATAACGGCTTGAATTCATGTCCTAAAGCCAACAAGCTGGGCGACGTGCGAAGGCCGAGGAAAGGCCGCCGGGAGGAGGCAAAATAATGGCGCCGAAGGCGGGACTGAGGACGTCCATCGCGTTGTCGCGCCGCACGCTGCTCGGCCAAGCCCTGCTCGGCTGTGCTTTGCCGGCTCTCACGGTCACCACGGCGCGGGCGCAAACCGCCGATGCTGAGACTTATCCGGACCGTCAGGTCACCTTCATCGTGCCGTTTGCGCCGGCCGGCAGCACCGACACGCTGGCGCGGCTCCTGGCAGAACGGCTGCAACAGCGGCTCGGCAAGCCCTTTGTGGTCGAGAACCGGCCCGGCGCCGGCACGGTCATCGCCACCAACTTCGTCGCCAAGTCTCCACCGGACGGCTACACGATCATGATGGCGGTGTCCTCGCTCGCGATCGATGCGACGCTCTACAAATCACTGCCCTACGATCCCGGCAAGGACCTCGCGCTTGTCGCAATGGTGGCGACAGTGCCCTTCGTTCTGGTCGTCAATCCGTCGCTGCCGGTGTACGACGTCGCCGATCTGATCAAGCTCGCCAAAGTACGGCCGCTCAGCTACGGCTCCGGCGGCATCGGCGCTTTCCACCACCTCGCCGCCGCGCTGTTCACCAACATGGCCGGCATCAAGATGCAGCACGTGCCCTATCGCGGCACGGCGCCGGCGCTCAACGACCTGATGGGCGGATATATTCAGTTGATGTTCAGCGACATGAGCGCCGCTTTGCCGCTGATCAATTCAGGAAAAATCCGCGCCCTCGCGGTGACTACCAAACAGCGCGTGGCGGCGCTGCCTGACGTGCCGCCACTCGACGAAAGCGGGGTGCCGGGCTACGACGCCGCCGCCTGGCAGGCCGTGATCGCGCCATCGCAAACACCGCAACCGGTACTGGCGAAACTCAACGCCGAGATCAACGCGATCGTGAGCAGCGAAGAAGTTCGCGCCCGCTTGAAAGCCCTCGGCATGATTCCGGCGGGAACCGGCTCGGTGGCGGAGCTGGAAAAATTCCTGCAGTCTGAAATCGTGCGCTGGGGCCAGGTCGTGCGCGACGCCGGCATTGCCGGAACCGAATGAGAGGCCGCCTTGCATAGTGCGACCGATATCGCGACGGCATCGGCCCAACTATCTTGGCCGGATGCGATCTACGCTCAGTTCCGGCGTGTCGGCATCCGGCAAGTCGGCTATGTGCCCGATGCCGGCCACAGCCGGCTCATCACGCTATGCCAGGACGATCCGGCCGTCACCGATGTGGTGCTGACCACGGAAGAGGAAGGCGTCGGGCTTGTCGCGGGCGCGGCGCTCGGCGGCCAGCGCGCGGCGCTGTTGATGCAATCGAGCGGCGTGGGCAATTGCATCAACATGTTTTCGCTGTTGCGCAATTGCGGCTTCGGCTGCCTCGTCTTGGTGACGATGCGCGGCGAGTTCGGCGAATTCAATCCATGGCAAGTGCCGATGGGCTCGATCACCGAGGATGTGCTCAAGCTCGGGCTTTCTCACCTACCGGGTGGACAGCGCCGAGGACGTCGAGGATATCGTCGGCGCCGGCTGCGACATGGCCTTCGATGGCAATCTCCAGGTCGCGATCTTGCTGTCGCAACGGCTGATCGGCCGCAAGCAATGGACACGATGATGCTCGACCGCCGCGACTTCGTACGTGCGTTGCTGACCGATCGCGGTGATCTGCTCGTTGTCAGCGGGCTTGGCTCGGCCACCTATGATGCGGCCGCGGCCGGCGATCATCCGCTCAACTTTTATCTCTGGGGCGCGATGGGCGGCACGCTGATGATCGGGCTTGGACTGGCGCTGGCGCGGCCCGACCGCCGCGTCGCCGTGATCACCGGCGACGGCGATTTTCTCATGGGGCTCGGCAGCCTTGCCACGATCGGCGTCAAGCAACCGAGGAATCTTGCTGTCGTTGTGCTCGACAATGCGCATTACGGCGAGACCGGCATGCAGGCGAGCGCAACGCAATCAGGCATCGATCCAGTTGCAATGGCTTTGGCCTGCCGTTTCAAGGAAGCTTGTCACGTTGCGAGGATCGAAGACGCGGGCGCCGTGCGTTTGCTGCTGCATTCCGGCGAAGGCCCGCTCCTGGTTCATGCGCAGATCAAATCCGAGGACACGCCGCGCGTCCTGCCGCTGCGCGACGGCCACGCGATTAAAGAGCGTTTCATCGCGGCTTTGAACGGCTGATTTACCGAAGTCGGACATCGAAAGCAGACACGGCCGAAAAGTATTCAGGACATGCCGGCGAATATTGTAGGCTGCGTTATCCCATGCCTGACTGGAGCGTAACCATTCGCGATCCGCTGCCTGCCGACGAAACGGCGTGGCGAAGCCTGTGGGCGGGTTACAACGCATTCTACGAAACCGTGCTGCCGGAGACCGTCACCGCGCGAACCTGGCAGCGGATTCTCGATCCGGCTTCGCCGATTTTCGCCCGATTGGCCGTCGCCGATGATGACGTGGCCGGATTCAGCATTTGCGTGCTTCACGAAGGGACATGGGTCATTCACCCGATGTGTTATCTCGAAGATCTCTTCGTGGCGCCGCAATTTCGCGGCCAGGGGCTCGGCCGGATGCTGATCGCCGATCTCGCGCAGCGCGCCAGGGCGCAACGCTGGTCACGGCTTTATTGGCACACCCGCGACAGCAATCCGGCGCGGCAGCTTTACGACGAATTCACCAAGGCCGATGACTTCGTGCGTTACCGGCTGGCATTTCCGGATAGAACCTCGGGGCCCCCCAGATCATGATCCGATCACGTTGAATCGGATCATGATCTAAGTTTGTTCGTTGGAGCATGATCCTTTCGGAAAACCGGTTCCCACTTTTCCGGATCATGCTCTAAGCGCTGAACCGCGCCCGGTAATCCTGCGGCGTCGATGCCAGCAGCCTGCCGAAACTGCGCCGCAATGTTTCCTCCGAGCCAAAGCCGCAGCGTTCGGCAATGCGTTTGACCGGCAGCCGCGTATCGGACAGCAGCCGCCGCGCCGCCTCGACCCGCAACCGTTCGACGGCGCGCGCCGGCGTCAGACCGGTCGCCTTGGCGTAGTGCCGGCTGAAACTGCGTTCGCTCATACCGGCCTTGCGCGCGAGCGCCGGCAGCGACAGGTCGCCGCTCAGCCGCCCGCCCATCCATGTATGCAAATCACCGAAGCGATCCTCAGCGCCCTGCAGCGACAGCACCGTGCTGAACTGCGCCTGGCCGCCGGGACGCTTGAGGAACATCACGAGATGCCGCGCCACCGCCAGCGAGAGTGCGCGGCCGGCGTCTTCCTCGACCAGCGCTAGCGCGAGATCGATGGCGGCCGTCACGCCGGCCGAGGTCCAGACCGCGCCGTCTCTGACATAGATCGGATCGGACTCGACGCGAATGTCCGGATAACGCCGGCCGAGCTCCGCGCAGTGCATCCAATGGGTCGCTGCACGCCGCCCGTTCAACAAGCCCGCCGCGCCGAGCAGAAACGCGCCGGTGCAGACCGAGGCGACACGGCGCGCCTGTGTCGCCCGCCGGCGCAGCCAGTCCAACACCACAATGTCCTGCGACGCGGCATGGACACCCGGACCGCCGGCCAGAAGCAGCGTATCGAGCTTGGTTGCCGTCCGCGGCAGCGGCGCGACCGCAAGCCCCAATCCCGCCGACGCGGTGACAACCGGCGCCGCGGACGAGACGACCCGGACCGCATAGAGCGGGGCATCGCCGCGTGCGGCGGCGAGCTCATTCGCGGTGGCAAAGACCTGCAGAGGACCGGCGACGTCGAGCAATTGCACCGAAGGAAAGGCAAGGATTTCGACGGTGCGCGGGCTCGGGACGCGCGAATTCGTGGCGCGCCGCTTCGAGCTGCGCGACGGCGTTGGCGTGAACCGAGGGTTCTTTGGCATTTCCGCCACAGCTTGCCACTCTACATTGCGTCTGTCCAGAGAGCGCCGCAGGCGCTCTCGCCGAAAGCGGCAAGCGAGGAGACAATCATGACCGCGCCAAGCGTTGCGTCCGACACGCATCTTCAGATCGGCTCGCTGATCTTCGACAGGCTGGATCAGATCGATTTGACCGGACCGTTCGAGGTCTTCAGCCGTATCCCGAATTCCACCTATCGCATCTACGGCAAGAACACCGCGCCGCTGCGCGATCTGCGCGGCTTGCACATGATGGCGGATGCGACACTGGCCGAGGCGCCGCAGCTCGATCTCCTCCACATTCCGGGCGGCTTCGGCCAGGAAGCGGTGATGGAAGACCAGGAGATCCTCGGCTGGATTCGCCAGCAAGCCAAAGGCGCACGCTGCGTGTTTTCAGTCTGCACCGGCGCGTTGATCCTGGGCGCCGCCGGCCTTCTCAGAGGACGCCGCGTGACGACGCACTGGAATTCGATCGATCTATTACCCTATTTCGGCGCGACGCCGGTGAACGAGCGCGTTGTCCGGGACGGCCACATCGTATCCGCCGCGGGCGTAACCGCGGGCATCGACGGCGCGCTGCGCGTTGCCGCCGACCTGCGCGGCGACGACGTCGCGCAAGGTATTCAGCTGGTCATTGCCTATGCGCCCGAGCCGCCATTTGCCAGCGGCACGCCGGAAACGGCGCCGCCGGCGGTGCTCGCGCGCGCTAAGGAAGCGATGCGGCAGATCACGGCGCAGCGCGAGCAGACGGCGCGCCGTATCGCCGCGCAGCTCGGGCTTGCCGCTGCCTGATCGTGCCTTGCGGGCGACGCTCACAGCGGTTTTTTTCGCCGAAGCGCCGGCTCACGCCTTCGCCGCGCGCTTCACCGCCTCGATGATCTCGGGATAGGCAGCGCAGCGGCAGAGATTGCCCGACAGATAGTGGCGGATATCGTCGTCGCTCGGGTCGGGATTCTGCTTGAGCAATTGATGCGTCATCAGCACGAAGCCCGGCGTGCAGAAGCCGCACTGGAAGGCGCCGCAATCGACGAAGGCCTGCTGCACCTTGGACAAAGCGCCATCGGCGTCGAGATGCTCGACGGTGGTGACCTTTTTGCCGTCGACCCAGACGCCGAAATAAAGGCAGCCCGACACCGCGACATCGTCGACCAGCACGGTACAGCAGCCGCACAGACCCTGGCCGCAGCTTTCGCGCGCACCGAGCAGATCGAAGCGCTGCAACAGTTCGACGAGATTGCGGTGCGGCTCGATCGCGGTCGATACCGGGTCGCCATTGAGGGTGAAATTGATGATCTGCGTGCTCATCGTCTATCCAATCATTCGTCGTCCAGCGGGCGGCCTTCCTTGGCGCGCAAGGCGCGCAACACCGCTTCCGCCGTGATCGGCAATTCCGTGATGCGGATGCCGACGGCATCGTGGATGGCATTGGCGATCGCCGGCGACACGCCGAACGTTCCCGACTCGCCGAGCCCCTTGGCGCCGAACGGCCCCGTGTGCTGTTCGGCGGTGACCAGTTCGCTTTCCATCGGCGGGATGTCAGCGATACCGGGAATCTTGTAGTCGGCGAGCGAGGCATTGGTGACCTGCCCACCGTCGAGGTGCATCGCTTCCGACAAGGAAAACCCAAGCTGCATGATCGCCGCGCCCGTCAGCTGCGTCTTGGCGACCGCGGGATTGATCGGCTTGCCACAGTCGGCGGCATTGACCAGCCGCAAGATGCGCACATGCCCGGTCTCGGTGTCGACCTCGACCTCGACGCCCGAGCCACCGACCATCCAGAACGGCGTGACGTTTTCCGACATGCCTTTCGCGTCCGGCGGAGTGTAACTCGGCACGAAATTCGAAGAGCCGATGATATTGCCCGCCTGCATGCCGAAACGCTTCTTGAAGATCTCGATCGGCGGATAATTGGTGCCTTCGGGCAGGCCCGCTTCGGCGGCTAGCGCCCGCAATTTAGCGCGCGCATCCTCGGAGGCGAGCCGCACCGCATTACCCATATGGTACAGCGAACGCGAGCCGAGCGTGCCCATGTCATAAGGCGTTACGTCGGTATCAGAATGAATGACGCGAACGTCTTCGGCGGCAACGCCGAGCACCTCGGCGACGATCAGCGCGTAAGCGGTGTCCGAGCCCTGGCCCATATCGACGGTGCCGGTGAACAGCGTGATGCTGCCGTCAGCGGAAATATTGATGATCGCGGCCGACGTGGTCGGCGAGATCACCGCTTTGAGCGCGATCGCAATGCCGCGGCCGCGCTTGAGCGTACCCGCGCCGTGATCGAACGGCGCATTCCAGTTCATGCGCTTGACGATCGCTTCGAACACCTCGGGAATGGCGGCATCGTTGAGGATCGTGCCGCTCGCCTGCGGGCGGCCATCGCGCAGCAGATTCTTGCGGCGAAACTCGACCGGATCGATGTTGAGCCCGCGTGCGATCAGATCAGTGTGGGACTCGTAGGCCCAGACCAGTTGCGGAATGCCGAAGCCGCGCAACGCGCCAGCCGGCGTGCGATTGGTGTAGAGTTCGTAGGAATCGACACTGACATTGTCGATGTCATAGGGGCCGGCGGCGGTGAAGCCGGATTTCTGCGCCACGCGGGGGCCGATATCGGCATAAGCGCCGCCGTTCCAGAACACTTCGCATTTGCGCGCAACGATCTTGCCATCCTTGCTGACGCCGCTCTTGATGCGGAACGTCGTCGGATGTTTGGTGATCATGTAGAATTGCTCTTCCATGGTCAGCGCGATCTTGACCGGACGGCGCGTGAGCATGGCAAGCGAAGCGACCAGCGCTTCGAGCTTGATATAGAGCTTGCCGCCGAAGCCGCCGCCCAGATACGGCACCTTCACGCGGACGCGATTTTCCGGCCAGCCGAACAGCCGTGCGATCTCGATGCGCACGAAAGACGGCGACTGGTTCGCGGTATAGAGCGTGAGCTTGTTGTCGCCCGGCTCGGCCACCGACACGAACGGCTCGAACGCCAGATGCAGGCATTGCTGCGTTTTGAACGTGTGTTCGAACACATGATCGGCTTTGGCCATGGCGGCGTCGGCATCGCCGCGCCGCAAGTGATAATCGAGCGCGACATTGGTGCCGCCGCGGCCTTTCAGATGCTTCAGATCGGCGAAAGTGCCGGCGGGCTTCAATACATCATGGACCAGGATGTCGGGCTGCATGGCCGCGACTTCGTCATAGACCGCCGGCAGTTCCTCATATTCAGCGGAAATCAGCTGCACGGCCTGTTCGGCGACATGCGGATCGCTGGCCAGCACCACCGCGACCGGTTCGCCGACATGGCGCACTTTGTCGAGCGCCAGGATCGGCTGATCGTGGAACGCCGGGCCGTAATAGGGCTCGGGGATGAGCTTTTGGATATCGGCGCCGGTGACGACGCGATACACGCCGGGAAGTTCTTTGGCCGCCTGCGTATCGATATTGACGATGCGCCCATGGGGCATCGTCGAGCGGAATACTTTGCCGTACAGCATCCCGGGCAGGCGCACGTGATGCGTATAATCGGCGCGGCCGGTGACTTTGGCACGGACTTCAAGGCGCGGAATATTTCTGCCAACCTGGTTCATCACGCCACCTGCCGCGTGTCTTGGCCGAGCGCACGCCGCACTGCACGGCGCAGATAGACGCGCAACAACTCGCGCTTATAGGCGGCCGAGCCATGCGCGTCGGAAAGGATCGAAGCTTCTTCCGCCGCGGCGTCGCCGGCGCGATTGAGAACGGCATCTTCGGCGGCCGCGCCTTGCAAAAGCTTTTCCACTTCCACCATGCGCGTGACCTTCTCGGTCGCTGCACTTACAACCGCGATCGGATCGCACATCGCGCCATCCTTGAGTGCAAAGGTGACCGCGACGCCGAGCGTCGGCCAATCGTCAGCGGTGCGCGAGGTGACTTTCATGTACGCCGCTTTGCGCGCGCCGAGTGGGGGCACGGTTGCCGCGGTAATCAGCTCATTCTTTTGCAACACGGTTTCGTAATAGCCCGCATAAAGTTGTTCGAGCGGCATTTCGCGCTCGCCCTGCGGGCTCTTGATGGTGATGCGGGCGCCGAGCGCGGTGAGCATCGGCGGCAGATCCATGTGCGGATCGCCATGCGCCAGCGCACCACCGATGCGGGCGACATTGCGCACGCGCGGATTCGACAGCCGGCTCATCCCGTTTTTCAGCACCGGAAAGAGCTTTGCGACATTAGCGTCGTGCTCTAGTTGGCTCAGCGTCGCCATCGCGCCGATGCGCAATTCACCGGCACTGGTGACGGAAATTTGCGAGAATTCCGGCTCGATCTTGTGCAGGCAGATGAGACGGCTCGGCTGAAATACGCCGGCCTTCATCATCAGCATCAGTGCAGTGCCGCCCGCCACCGGACGGATCGTCGGGTCTTCCGGATCGAGCAAGCCCATCGCTTCATCAAGCGAGGCCGGCTCTACCATGTCGAACGGAATCATTCGGAACGTTCCACCCTTTAACCTCAGCGTGTCCGGCCATATGCCGGTATCCGCGTCGTTGATTGCTCCGATCAAACAAGGATGGCCGGGACGGCCGCGCCTCGAGGGAACAAAGACGGGAGCCGTCTTAAATCACACCTCGCTCAGCCGCGTCGAGCCGCCCGCGAGGATGCCGCATGGGCATTTCCGCATGGCGGCTAAATCTTCGATCTTTGCGCATGTCCTGGCCGGACAACCGGTGCCCACCCTCGCATCGAGTCCGAGGGCATGCTTTTCGGGATCATGCTCTGTCTAGGCGGCTTTTGGGCGCGGGCTCATGAAGCGGGCCCCCGCGACCACGGCCAGCGCAAGCAGCCCGGGCACGATGGCCAGCCAGAGGCTGACGACGGCAACGGCGGAGGTGGCGGCCCAGCCGATCGAGGAAAACGCCTCGGCAAAGGTGGCGACGCGCGAGGAGACCTGACGGCGGCGAAACTGGCTGCGTTTGGCCTGGGTTCGGAACCAGAGCTGGATCGAGGTCGCAGCTATCGCGGCGACGATAATGCCGCAGCAGGTGATCAGCGCGTGCCGGGGCGAGGCAATGGCCAGCACCGCCAAAAGCGGGGCAAAGACAATGGCGATGACGCCCAGCACCGCCTCGATCTTTGCCCGCACGATGAAGCTTGGCGGTATCGGCGCGGTGGCGACAAGATCGGGCGCATCCTCGCCGGAGATCGCGAGCCAGGACAGCCCGCCGGCGAGCTGGCCGGCGGCCATGACCAGGACCGGCACCAGCAATTGATAAGCGCCTCCGCCGTCGTCGAAGCTGCGCCACAGCATCACTGCCGGCGGAATGAGATAAAGCATCTGCATCAGGGTCTGCGAGACGAGCCAAGGATCGCGGCGCAGCAGCAACCATTCCTTATGGCGCAACGCGCCGCGCGGCGATGTCGCACGAAACGTTGCAGAGCGGCGTGCATTCGCGGCTGTCGAATTTGCCACACCCGCGGCCGTAATCGCATATTCAGCGAAGCGCGGCGCGACGAGAAGAATGACGCCCGCGAGCAAAGCGAAGCTCGTCGCCAGCACAGCGGCAAGTGAAAACCCGTCGCCCAAAGCGGCCTGCGCCGGCCACCAGACGGCGCTGGCGAGGCTCGGTGCATGCGCGACCACGGTTTGCGATTCAACCACCGAAGCGCGCGACAGCGTGCCGTAGGACAGGATCGCCGACACTTGCAGGCCGATGACGAAAGCAGCGCCGATCACCGCGGCAACGACCTGCGCGACAAAGCGTGTGCGTTTGGCGCCGACGGTGCGAAACAGCGCGACCGTGAGGCCCAAAGCAAGTGCCGTCGCCGCGGCCCCCATCGCCACAATCAGACCGTAGGCACCGAGCCAACGCCAGCCACCGCGCACGATCAATATGTCGATAAACGGCGTAGCGAGCGGCAGCGCCATCATCGCGACCGACAGCGCGATGGTTGCGATGCGCACGGCAAAGATTTTTTCCGCCGGCGCAGGCGAAGAAAGAATGAGGTCGAGATCGGAGCGGCTGTAGAAGGCGCGCGTCGCCGACTCCATGGCTTGCGACACCATAAGGAAAAACGACAGCAGGATGCTCGCCGAGATCGTCACCAGCGCGGCTTTGTCGGGGACTGCGTCGGCATAGCGGCCGACCATCCAATAAGCCACGAGGTGCATGAACACGACGAAGAAAGCGATGGCGAACAGCGCACGTGGCAAGCGCTCGCGCCGGCCGGCGGTCATCATCGACAGCCAATCGCGCCAGGCCAGCCGCGCTTCGTGCCGGGCGAACCATAGGGCGGTGCCCGCTTGTGGCATCACGCGGCTTCGGCTGGCTCGGCGACCAGAGCGAGGAACGTGTCTTCGAGGCTCGCGCCGCCTGCGACCTCGGCATTACCGGCAGTATTGCCTGCCTGCCGTCGCAGCTCCTCGAGCGAGCCCTCGGCGATGAGCCGGCCGCGGCTAATAACGCCGATGCGGTCGGCCATGCGCTCGGCGACTTCGAGAATATGCGTGGTCATGATGATGGTGCAACCTGAGCGCACACGTTCGCGCAGCACGTTCTTGACCTGCCGGGCGGAGCCGGCATCGAGCCCGGTCAGCGGCTCGTCGAGGATGATGACCTGCGGATCGTGAACCAGGGCGCCGGCGAGCGCTACTTTCTGTCGCATGCCTTTGGAAAAACCTTCGCAGCGTTCATGCGCATAGGGAAGAAGATCGAGCCAATGCAGGAGTTCATGCGCGCGCGGCGCGGCAAGCTCCGGCGCGATATCCCAGAGGCCGGAGATGAATTCGAGATATTCCTGCGGCGTGAGCTTGTCGTAGATCATCGGCTCATCGGAAATCCACGCCATCACGTGCTTGGCGGCGACCGGATTGGCCAGCGCATCGATGCCGGCGACGCGGATCGTGCCGGCATCGGGACGAAGCAGGCCCGCGATCATGCGCAACGTCGTGGTCTTGCCGGCGCCGTTCGG
>DATAQN010000220.1:0-70799 GCA_036264635.1 Xanthobacteraceae bacterium
ACGCAATTGGGGCGCCTTCATGCTCGGCAATGGCGCCGGCGGTGCGGGCGTGCATTGGAACGCCGAAACCTTTCGCTTTTTGCCAAGCGACTTCCTCACCAAGAGCCATCTGACGCAGCGTTATGGCGCAAGCTTCCTACCCGCTGACATGACGGTGCAGGACTGGGGCGTCACTTACGACGACCTCGAGCCCCACTACGACAAGTTTGAATATCTCTGCGGGACTTCGGGGCAGGCCGGCAATCTCAAAGGCAAAATTCTGGACGGCGGCAATCCGTTCGAGGGCGCGCGCTCGCGAGCGTATCCGACGCCGCCGATGAAGCAAGGCTATGGGCACACTCTTTTCGCGGACGCGGCGAAGCAGCTCGGCTACAAGCCCTACCCGCAGCCGTCCGGCAATCTGTCGGAATCCTACACAAATCCGCTCGGCGTGACGCTTGGTCAGTGCACCTTTTGCGGTTTCTGCGAATGGTTTGGCTGCGCCAATTATTCCAAGGCGAGCCCGCAGACCACGATCCTTCCCGTGCTTGTGCGCAAATCGAATTTCGAGGCGCGCACCGGATGTGAGGTGATGCGCATCAACCTCGACTCCACGGGCAAGCGGGCGACCGGCGTAACCTATGTCGATACCTCGGGCGAGGAGTTCGAGCAGCCTGCCGACCTCGTGTTGCTGTGCGGCTTTCAGCTGTGGAACGTGCAAATGCTTCTCATCTCCGGCATTGGCGCGCCCTATGATCCGCAAACCGGCCGGGGCCAGATCGGCCGCAATTTCTCGCACCAAACGGTTTCAGCGGCGCTCGGCTTCTTCGATAAGGACAAATATAACTTCAATCCATTCATCTCCGCCGGCTCGATCGGCATGTGCATCGACGAGTTCAATGGCGATAATTTCGATCATGGCCCGCTCGGCTTCGTCGGCGGCGGCTATATCGGCCAGGTTCAGACCAATGGCCGGCCGATCCAGATCACCGCGGTGCCGCCTGGCACTCCGGCCTGGGGCTCGAAATGGAAGCAGGCCCTGAAGGACAATTATCTCAGCACCATCAATTGCGGCGCAGCCTGCCACGGCTCGATGTCCAGCTATCGTGACGTCTATCTGGATCTCGATCCAACTTACAAAGATCGCTTCGGCCGGCCGCTCATGCGCATGACGATCGATTTTCACGACAATGAACTCAAGATGAGCGCTTACCTCACCGACAAATATGCCGAGATCCTGCAAAAGGCGGGCGCCAAGCAGGTCGTCAAGCAGCCACGCAAGGGGCCGTACGATGTTACGGCCTACCAGACATCGCATCTGTGCGGCGGCGCGATCATGGGCGACAATCCGGGTAACAGCGCACTGAACCGCTACTTGCAGAGCTGGGACGTGCCTAATCTATTCGTCATGGGCGCCAGCGCCTTCCCGCAGAACGCAGGCTACAACCCGACCGGCACGGTGTGTGCACTCGCTTTTTGGTCGGCCGCCGCGATCCGTTCACAATATCTCAAGAATCCAGGACCACTCGTCCATGCGTGACGCCGCCACCGCCTGGAATCGGATCTTGTGCGCACTGCTGCTATCCGCGGCTGCAAGTGCTGTTACAGCCGCGCATGCTGGCGACATAGATCCGCAGAGTTTTGATCAGATCGAGCACGGACGCTATCTCAGCATCGCCGGCGATTGCGGCGCCTGCCACACCCTGCCGGGCAGCGGCCACGATCTTGCGGGCGGCCGCATTCTGGAAACGCCCTTCGGCAATCTGCTCTCGCCCAACATCACGCCCGATCCGGTGACCGGCATCGGCGCCTGGACCGACGACGAATTCGTCAATGCAATGACCAAAGGTACGGGCCGCAACGGGGCGCACCTCTTCCCGGCGATGCCCTATACCTATTACACCAAGATCAGCCGCGACGACGCGCTCGCGATCCGCGCCTATCTCAACACTGTGCCGCCGGTACACAATGAAGTTCGCCCCGATCAACTGCCCTTCCCGCTCAATGTGCGCGAGAACCTGGTGGCTTGGGACCGCCTGTTCTTCAAGCCTGGCGAATTTAAGCCGGATCCCAGCAAGAGCGCCGAATGGAATCGCGGCGCTTTCCTGACCGAAGGGCTTGGCCATTGCGGGCTGTGCCATACGCCGAAAAACGAGCTTGGCGGCGACGAGCGCGATCGCGCGATGCAGGGTTACGCGCTGCAAGGCTGGTTCGCGGCCGATCTGACAAACGATCCGCGCCGTGGATTGGGCTCATGGTCGGTCGAGGATATCGCGACATATCTCAAGACCGGCCACAACAAAAGCACGGCCGCGACCGGCTTGATGGCCGAAGAAGTAAATGACTCGACCTCGAAAATGACCGACGCCGATCTTCGCGCGATCGCGGTTTATCTGAAAGACCGACCGGGCGATTCTGCCAACGCAACGCAAAAACAGGAACCCTCGGCGCCTGCGGCACCCCAGTCACCCGCGATGAAGATCGGGCAACAGATTTACGCTGATGAATGCGCGGGCTGCCACAAAGCCGACGGCAAAGGCACGCCCGGTCTTTTCCCGACTTTGGCTGGCGCTCCTGTCGTACAGCAAAGCGATCCAACTTCGCTCTTGCATGTTGTGCTGCGTGGCACGCCCGGCGTCGGCACGTCCAGGGCGCCGACGGCCGCCGCAATGCCGGCCTTCGCCTGGGTCTTGAATGACGACCAGGTCGCTGCTGTTGTGACCTATATCCGCAATAGCTGGGGAAACAGCGCGCCGGCAATCACAGCGAACGATGTGACCAAGACGCGCAAGGCTCTCGTCGAGCGAAACGATTAATCGCGCGACGCCGGAGAAGCTGAAGTAAGTCGCCAGTCAGGCCCCGGACCCCGGCTGTGCTTCTTCGGGGGCACGAGCGGCTGTGGGATGCTCCATCTGCTCGGCCAGCCTGAACCAGGCTTGAGCCATACGAAGAAGGAAGACCCTACGCTCGCTATCGTCCGTCCCCCTAGCCAGCTCAATGCAATTGGCCGCGTATAGCCGATAACAGGCCACGCGCTCTTCGTACCCCACGACACCTCCGCATGTCGTTTGACATACATGTGGATAAGCGGCCGGCCTATACTTTCGTTCCGAGTTGCTGGTAAGTTCTTACAAAGGCAGATTTGCCCGGTCGGAACCCGAATGGAACTTTTGCGACCCAAACGCGTTTGGGTTCAGGCGCAAAAGGCGCGCGAGGCTGGCAGTGCGCGGGATTTCACATTGATCACATGTCTTTTGTGGGGGCGGCTCTCGGAGCTGCCCTTCCGTCGTGTGGAGGCGCGGCGAGCATAGGGGGTTCACTGCCGTCCCGGGCTCCGGAGATATCTATGAAGACTGCCGAAGAAGTGTCTGGTTCGTCAACGTCAAGCAACGTCACTTCCCTCTCCTCACTCCCTCCGGTCAGCGAGCACCTTGCCAACGGCGACGCGGATGCGATCGGTCTGGCGGAGCTGCTGCACGCTTTGCAGGCGATGCGTGTCGGCGATTTCTCCGTCCGCATGGCGGGTGATCGAATCGGCATTCTCGGCAAGATCGCCGATACCTTCAACGAGATCGTCGCCACCAATCAGCGCATGGCGCTGCAGCTGGAGCGCGTTGGCCAGGTCGTCGGGCGCGAAGGCCGCACCCGACAACGCGTGCGCTTCGGCCTCGATGCCGGTGCTTGGGGCGAAATGGAATCGAGCGTCAATTCGCTGATCGACGATCTGTTGTGGCCGACCACTGAAGTAACGCGCGCCATCACCGCGGTGGCGCAAGGCGACCTGCTGCAAGCGGTGTCGCTCGATGTCGACGGACGCCCGCTCAAAGGCGAGTTTCTGCGCTCCGCCGAGATCGTCAATACGATGATCAAACAGCTCAATGTCTTCACCTCGGAAGTGACGCGCGTCGCGCGCGAGGTCGGCACCGAAGGCAAGCTCGGCGGTCAAGCGCAGGTCGGCGGCGTTACCGGCGTGTGGAAGGACTTGACCGAGTCCGTCAACTCGATGGCGTCGAACCTGACCGCGCAAGTGCGCAATATCGCCGAAGTGACCATCGCCGTCGCCAATGGCGACTTGTCGAAGAAAATCACGGTCGACGTGCGCGGCGAAATTCTGCAGCTCAAGGAAGCCATCAACACGATGGTCGATCAGCTGCGCTCCTTCGCTTCCGAAGTGACGCGCGTCGCCCGCGAGGTCGGTACCGACGGCAAGCTCGGCGGCCAGGCCATCGTGCCCGGCGTCGCCGGTACCTGGAAGGATCTGACCGACTCCGTGAACGCCATGTGCGGCAACCTGACCGATCAGGTCCGCAACATCGCGCACGTGACCACGGCGGTGGCGCGCGGCGACTTGAGCCGCAAGATCACCGTCGACGTGCGGGGCGAAATCCTCGAGCTGAAAGACACCATCAATACGATGGTGGACCAGCTCAACGGCTTCGCTTCGGAAGTGACGCGCGTCGCGCGCGAGGTCGGCACCGAAGGCAAGCTCGGTGGTCAGGCGCAAGTGCCGGGAGTCGCCGGCACCTGGAAGGACCTGACCGACAGCGTCAACTTCATGGCCGGCAATCTGACCGCCCAGGTCCGCAACATCGCCGATGTCGCGACCGCCATTGCCGGCGGCGACCTGTCGAAGAAGATCACGGTCAACGTGTCCGGCGAAATCCTGCAGCTCAAAGAGACCGTCAATACGATGGTCGATCAGCTCAACGCTTTCGCCGGCGAAGTAACGCGCGTGGCGCGCGAGGTCGGTACCGAAGGCAAGCTCGGCGGCCAAGCCAATGTGCTTGGCGTCGCCGGCACCTGGAAGGATCTGACCGACTCGGTCAATTCCATGGCGTCGAACCTGACCGCGCAGGTGCGCAATATTGCCGAAGTGTCGACCGCGATCGCCAGCGGCGACTTGTCAAAGAAGATCACCGTCGACGTGCGCGGCGAAATCGCCGAACTGAAAGACACCATCAATACGATGGTCGACCAGCTTAACGCCTTTGCCGGTGAGGTGACGCGCGTGGCGCGCGAAGTCGGCACCGAAGGCAAGCTCGGCGGCCAGGCCATGGTGCGCGGCGTCGCCGGCACCTGGAAGGACTTGACCGACAGCGTCAATTCGATGGCATCGAACCTGACCGGCCAGGTCCGCAACATTGCCGAAGTGGCCACCGCAGTGGCGCGCGGCGACTTGAGCCGCAAGATCACCGTCGACGTGCGCGGCGAAATTCTCGAGCTGAAAGACACGCTCAACACCATGGTCGACCAGCTCAATGCCTTCGCCGCCGAGGTGACGCGCGTCGCGCGCGAGGTCGGCACCGAGGGCAAGCTCGGCGGTCAGGCCAACGTGCCGGGCGTCGGCGGCACCTGGAAGGATTTGACCGACTCGGTCAATTCGATGGCATCGAACCTGACCGGCCAGGTCCGCAACATCGCCGAAGTGGCCACCGCCATTGCCGGCGGCGACTTGAGCCGCAAAATCACCGTCGACGTGCGCGGCGAAATCCTTCAGCTCAAGGAAACGCTGAACACGATGGTGGATCAGCTCAACCGCTTCGCCGGCGAAGTGACGCGCGTCGCGCGCGAGGTGGGTACCGAAGGCCGCCTCGGCGGCCAGGCCAACGTGCCCGGCGTCGCCGGCACCTGGAAGGACTTGACCGACAGCGTCAATTCGATGGCCGGTAACCTCACCGCACAGGTCCGCAACATCGCTGAAGTGACCACGGCCGTGGCGCGCGGCGACCTCGGCCGCAAGATCACAGTGGACGTCAAAGGCGAAATCCTCGAATTGAAGAACACCATCAATACGATGGTGGACCAGCTCAATGCTTTCGCCTCGGAGGTCACCCGCGTCGCACGCGAAGTCGGCACCGAAGGCAAGCTCGGCGGCCAAGCCGGCGTGCCCGGCGTCGCGGGCACCTGGAAAGACCTGACCGACAACGTCAACTTCATGGCGTCGAATCTGACGGCACAGGTGCGCAATATCGCCGAAGTCGCGACCGCGATCGCCGGCGGCGACCTGTCGAAGAAGATCACCGTCGACGTGCGCGGCGAAATGCTGCTCCTCAAAGACACGCTCAACACGATGGTCGAGCAGCTGCGTTCGTTCGCCGCCGAAGTGACGCGCGTCGCGCGCGAGGTCGGCACCGACGGCCGGCTCGGCGGTCAAGCCGTGGTGCCCGGCGTCGCCGGCACTTGGAAGGATCTGACCGACAACGTCAATCTGCTCGCGGCAAACCTCACCACGCAAGTTCGCAACATCGCCGAAGTGACGACAGCCGTGGCGCGCGGCGACTTGAGCCGCAAAATTACCGTCGATGTGAAGGGAGAGATCCTCGAGCTGAAGAACACCATCAATACGATGGTGGATCAGCTCAACGGTTTCGCCTCGGAAGTCACGCGCGTCGCCCGCGAAGTCGGCACCGAGGGCCTGCTTGGCGGTCAAGCGCAGGTGCCCGGCGTCGCCGGCACCTGGAAGGACCTGACCGACACCGTCAACGTGATGGCCGCGAACCTCACCGAACAGGTGCGCGGCATCGTGAAAGTGGTGACCGCCGTCGCCAACGGCGACCTCAAACAAGATCTCGCGGTGAAGTCGAAAGGCGAGGTGGCCGCGCTCGCCGAAACCATCAACAACATGACCGAGACGCTGGCGACCTTCGCCGACCAGGTGACCACGGTGGCCCGCGAAGTCGGCGTCGAAGGCCGGCTCGGCGGTCAGGCCAATGTGCCCGGCGCGGCCGGCACCTGGAAGGACCTGACCGGCAACGTCAACCTTCTCGCCGCCAACCTGACCACGCAGGTGCGCGCCATCGCAGAAGTGGCGACGGCGGTGACCAAAGGCGACCTGACGCGCTCGATTCAGGTGGATGCGCGCGGCGAAGTCGCGGAGCTCAAAGACAATATCAACACCATGATCGGCAATTTGCGGCTGACCACCGACCGCAATACCGAACAGGATTGGCTGAAAACCAATCTCGCCAAATTCACCAATATGCTGCAAGGCCAACGCGACCTGACCACGGTCGGCCGGCTCCTGCTTTCGGAGCTCACGCCGCTAGTCAACGCGCAACAGGGCGTCATTTATCAGATGGAAGGCGAGGAGAATTCCGGGCTCAACTTGCTCTCCGCTTATGCCGATGCTGGCGCCGACGGCCATCGGCTTGCATTGCGGCTTGGCGAAGGCCTGATCGGCCAATGTGCAGTCGATAAGCGCCGCATGCTGATCACCGAAATGCCGGAAAGCGCGACGCCGATTTCCTCGGCCCTGTTCAAGGTGCGGCCGCGTAACCTCATTGTATTGCCGGTTCTGTTCGAGAATCAGGTGAAAGCCGTGATCGAACTCGCCTCGATGCATGAGTTCACGGCGCTGCAGACGATATTCCTCGAACAACTGACCACTTCGATCGGCATCGTGCTCAACTCCATCGAAGCGACAATGCAGACCGAAGGCCTGCTCAAGCAGTCGCAGCAGCTTGCCGGCGAATTGCAGGCGCAACAGCGCGAATTGCAACAGACCAACGAAGAGCTCGAGCAGAAGGCGCAGCAGCTCGCCGAGCGCAACGTCGAAGTGGAGCGCAAGAATCAGGAGATCGAGCAGGCCCGCCGCGCGCTCGAAGAGAAAGCCACGGAGCTGGCGCTCACCTCCAAATACAAGTCGGAATTCCTCGCCAATATGTCGCACGAGCTGCGCACGCCGCTCAATTCGATCCTTATTCTTGGTCAGCAGCTCACCGACAATCCGGAAGGCAATCTGAGCGGCAAGCAGGTCGAATTCGCCCGCACCATTCACGGCGCCGGCACGGACCTGCTCAATCTCATTAGCGACATTCTGGACCTGTCCAAGATCGAATCCGGCACTGTCACGGTGGATGCCGAAGACATGTTCTTCGCCAATCTGCTCGACACCGTGGCGCGGCCATTCCGCCACGAGGCGGAGACGCGCCAGCTCTCATTCGAAGTCCACACCGACCCCAATCTCGGCCGCACCATCACGACGGACTCCAAGCGCCTGCAGCAGGTTCTCAAGAATCTGCTGTCAAATGCGTTCAAATTCACAGCGCAAGGCGGCGTTCGCCTCGTCGTGTCGCAGGCCGCCAATGGCTGGAGCGCCGACCATCCGGTGCTCGGCCAGGCGCCGGCCGTGGTCTCGTTCGAGGTCGCCGATACCGGTATCGGCATTCCGCAGGAGAAGCAGAAGCTCATCTTCGAGGCATTTCAGCAGGCCGACGCGTCGACCAGCCGCAAATACGGCGGCACCGGGCTCGGTCTCGCCATCAGCCGCGAATTGGCGAGCCTCCTCGGCGGCGAAATCCATCTGCGCAGCGCCCCAGGCACCGGCTCGACCTTCACGCTCTATCTGCCCATCAAATATGTCGGACCGAGCGCCGCGGCGCAGGCCGCTGCGGCATCGCCGCCCTCTGCGGCGACCCAATTGGCCGGTCTGCATATCGCGCCCGAGCGCGTGATCGAGCCAATCCCCGACGACCGGCTGGATGTCCAGGCCGGCGACGCCATCCTGCTCATCGTCGAGGACGATCCGCATTATGCCCGCATCCTCGTCGATCTGGCGCGCGACAAGGGATTCAAGGCGCTGTTGGCGATGCGCGGCGATGACGCGCTCGATCTCGCGAAGCAATATCAGCCGACCGCGGTGTCGCTCGACATCTTTCTGCCCGACATGCTGGGCTGGAATGTCTTAAGTCAGCTCAAGCAGAATCCGCTGACCCGGCACATCCCGGTGCAGATCATCTCGCTTGACGAAGACCGCCAGCACGGCCTCGCCCGCGGCGCCTTCGCCTTCGTCAACAAGCCGACAACGCGTGAAGGCATCGACGAAGCTTTGTCGCGGATCAAGGAATTCGCCGAACCGCGGCGCAAACGGCTCCTGATCGTCGAGGATAACAAAGCCGAGCAGATGAGCATCCGCGAATTGCTGGGTCACGACGATATTGAAATGGTCAATGCCGAAACCGGCGGCGAAGCGCTCGATGCGCTGAAGGCCGAGCCTTGCGACTGTGTGGTGCTCGATTTGCGCCTGCCGGACATGTCGGGCTTCGAGGTGCTGGAGCGCATGCGCTCCGATCTCGGGCTAGCCGATATTCCGGTCGTCGTCTTCACCGGCCGCGAACTGTCGGCCGAGGAAGACGCGCAACTGCACACCATGGCGCGCAGCATTGTCGTGAAAGGCGTGGAGTCGCCGGAGCGGTTGCTCAACGAAACGTCGCTGTTCCTACATCGCGTGATCACCGACTTGCCCGCTGAAAAGCAGACTATGCTGCAGCGGCTCAACTCCTCGGACGAGGATCTGGTCGGCCAGACCGTGCTACTTGTCGACGACGATCCGCGCAACATCTTCGCGCTGTCGAGCGCGCTGGAACGCCGCGGCATGAACGTGCTGACGGCGACCACCGGCGCCGAAGCGATTGCGCTGGTCGAAGAGTCGCCGTCGCTGGCCATTGTCCTGATGGACATCATGATGCCGGAGATGGACGGCTATCAGACCATCGAGAAGATCCGCCAGGACAAGGCCTATCGCCGCCTCCCGATCATCGCACTGACGGCCAAAGCCATGAAAGGCGACCGCGAAAAGTGCCTGCTGGCCGGCGCGTCCGATTATCTGGCCAAGCCAGTCAATACTGAACAGCTGTTGTCCGCGTTGCGGATGTGGCTGCACCGTTGAGGCGGAAGCCATGCGCGAGAAACTCGACACCGACGCGAGCGATAAAGTCAACGTCCTTCTGGTCGACGATCAGCCGGACAAGCTTCTGTCCTACGAAGTCATTCTCGGCCAGCTCGACGAGAATCTGGTCAAGACCTCTTCGGCGCGCGAAGCCTTGCAGTTTCTGTTGAAGAACGACGTCGCCGTCATCCTCATCGACGTCTGCATGCCGGAGCTCGACGGTTTTCAGCTGGCGGCAATGATCCGCGATCATCCGCGCTTTTCAAAGATCGCGATCATTTTCATTTCGGCCATTCATCTGAGTGAGATGGACAGGCTCCGCGGCTATGAGATGGGCGCGGTCGATTACGTTCCCGTGCCCGTCGTCCCGGAAGTACTGCGCGCCAAGGTCAAGGTTTTCGTCGAACTGTTCCGCAAGACGCGTGAGCTCGAGAGGCTGAATTCGCAGCTCGAACGTCACGTTGCCGAGCGCACTGCCGAGCTTGAAGCGTCGAATGCGCGCCTGAAACAGGCCGAGCAAGGCCGCAGCCTCGCGCTCGCGGCGGGCCAAATGGGGTCCTGGGACTGGGACCTCGTCACCGGCGAGTGGAAATGGGACGAAGGAACCTATCGCATCTTCGGCGTCGACCCCAAGACCTTCAAGATCAACGCCGACACTATTCGCACCCTCGTTCACCCCGATGACTGGCGGTCGCTGGAAGACGTCAGCAAGGGCATGGCGGCCGGCGCCCGGACCCAGCAGAGCGAATTTCGCGTCACGCGCCCCAACGGCGACATCCGCTGGTGCATCGGCACCGCGGCGGCGAGTGTAGATGCCGCGGGCAACATCGTGCGCATTTCCGGCGTCACCGTCGACGTCACCGATCGCAAGGAGGCTGAGGCACGCCAGACATTGCTGGCGCGCGAGGTCGATCATCGTGCCCGCAATGCGCTTGCCGTGATTCAATCCATCATCAGGCTGACCCGCGCCAAGACCGTCAAGGAATACGTCCAGGGCATCGAGGGCCGCATCAAGGCGCTGGCGCGTGCGCACACTCTGTTGTCCGACGCGCGCTGGAACGGCGCCGACCTTGGGACACTGGTCACCGATGAGCTGGCGCCGTATCGCGCCGGCGATAAGATCGCATGCAAGGGGCCGGACATTTCGCTGCAGCCGGCGACCGCGCAGGGCCTGGCGCTCGCGCTCCACGAACTCGCGACCAACGCGGCAAAACACGGCGCGCTGTCGTCGCCAAGCGGCAAGATCCAGCTCGATTGGGATCTGAAGCCCGACGTGCTGGCCTTGAACTGGATCGAAACAGGCGGGCCCGTCGTTGCGCCGCCGTCGGCGCGCAATTTCGGCTTGAAGGTTATTGTCGCCAGCGTCGAGCAGCAGCTCGGCGGTAAGGCTGCCTTCGACTGGAATCCAGACGGCCTCCGCTGTCTGCTATCCATCCCGCGCAGCGAATTGACGAAGTCACGCGTGTTCCAGCCGACGCGCAACGTCACCGACAAGAACGGCTCCGGAATCGGGCTCCTACGCCGGGACCAGCCGCGCGTTCTTTTGGTCGAGGACGAGGCGCTGGTCGCGCTCATGATCCAGGAGACGCTTGTCGAGTTTGGCTTCGATGTGCTTGGTCCCGTGGGCAGCGCGTCGGAGGCCTTGGCCGCGGCGCGGGAATGCCGCATCGACGCGGCGGTGCTCGACATCAATCTAGGCGACGATCTTGTTTATACGGTCGCTGAAATATTGGCGCAGCGCGGCGTGCCATTTGTTTTCGTCACCGGTTACGATGCCGAGAGCATTGATTCCCGTTTCAGCGGCATTCCGGTTTTGCAAAAGCCGATCGAGCGCGAGTCGCTGCAGCGGATCTTCATAAAGGACGGCGGCCGCTCCGTTGCCGTCGCCTGACCTCCGGCCCACGCGAACATCGCGCGCGCTTCGTGCTGAGAACGGGTGCCGCTACGTCGGGTGATAAAATACGCGACTTTAGAATGTGGAACCTTTGGCGGCCCTCCGAGGTTCTTGTGCTGAACCGGAGAGACGATCTCGGCAAGTCATAGACCGCCAGATCGCGCGTCTCATTCATTGTCTCTCCGCTTAATCCTTCTCGCTCACCCGAGGTCGTTCCGACATGCAGGTGCCCTGCCATGAATGTAAATTGCGTGCTTATGGATTGTTCAAACCCGTGACCGGGGAAGAACTCGCCTCTATTCAAGAGATCAAGAGCGAGCATCTGGAAATACCGGCAGGCAGCGTCATCATCAGTGCCGGTGACGCGGCACCGGAGATCTACACGCTTTATGCCGGCTGGGCGTTTCGCTACAAGATGCTGTCCGATGGACGCCGGCAGATCTTGGCTTTTCTTCTGCCCGGCGATCTGCTCGGCCTGCAGGCTGCGATGTTCGACGCCGCGCTGTTCGGGATCGACGCCCTGACCGATGTCCAACTTTGCGTTTTGCCGCGAAAAAAGGTGTGGGCGCTGTTTGGCAAAATGCCCGGTCTCGCCTTCGACGTCGCCTGGCTTGGCTCGCGCTCGGAGAGCTTCGTCGACGAAAACCTCACCAGCGTCGGCCGCCGTACCTCGGCTGAACGCATCGCCGCGCTGATCGTCACGCTATATAAACGCGCCAAGGTGTTGGGAATGGTCGACGGCGAGACATTCGCTTTTCCGCTGACCCAGCAGCACATCGCCGACGCGCTTGGTCTGTCGCTTGTCCACACCAACAAGACATTGGCGAAGCTTCGCCGCGTAGGCATGTTCAAGCAGCACAACGGCACGATGACGCTGATCAATCCGCGCGTGCTGGAACGCGTTGCCCAACACTTCGATGAGGAAGTGCCGATGCGGCCGCTGATCTGATATATTTGGCCGCAAACGTGAAAACGGTTTGTACACCGCGGCCTCATCTATTGCGGCTGAGCAGCCGCTGCAGCGGCTTCGACCGACGCCCCGAGAGCTCTGAGATAGGACAAATGAAGCTCTTCAAATGCCAGCATTGCGGGCAATTGCTCTATTTCGAGAACGATCTTTGCGTGAAATGCTCGCATCGTCTGGGCTTCGTTCCCGAGATCATGAATCTTTCGGCGCTGGAGCCGGCCGGCGGCAGGCAGGACATTTGGCGGGCGCTCGCGATCGACAACAAGCTCTATCGCTTCTGCGCCAATGCGCAATTCGGCGTCTGCAACTGGATGGTCGACGCCGATTCGCGCGATGCCTATTGCGCTGCTTGCCAGCACAACCGGACTGTCCCTGATACGTCCATTCCAAAGAATGTCGTGGCTTGGCGAAAGATCGAAGTCGCCAAGCACATGCTGCTCTATACCTTGATGAAGCTCCATCTGCCGCTCGACGAGAAGGACGAGAGCGGCAATCTGCGCCCGCGTTTTGATTTCCTCGCAAGCCCGCCGCATCTGGAAGGACCGCGCGTCATGACCGGGCACGACAACGGCCTGATTACGCTGGCGCTCGAGGAGGCCGATGACGCCGAGCGCGAGAAGCGCCGCGCTATGATGCACGAGCCCTATCGCACGCTGGTCGGTCACTTCCGCCACGAAGTCGGGCATTACTATTGGGACGTTCTGGTCCGCGACGGCGGGCTTATCGAAGCCTACCGCGCCGTTTTCGGCGATGAGACAGCAGACTACGGTGCGGCGATAAACAACCACTACGCCAATGGCGCTCAGCCGAATTGGCAAGACAATTTCATCAGCGCTTATGCGTCATCACATCCGTGGGAGGATTTTGCCGAGACTTGGGCGCATTACCTGCATATCGTCGATACGCTGGAAATGGCGCGGGCCTTCGGCATGTATGTGCATCCACGCTTGGCATCTCCCGGCGAGCTCGATGCGCAGGTCGATTTCGACCCCTATCTGGTGCGCGAGTCGTCGCCGCTTATCGAGACATGGATTCCGTTGAGCAATGCGCTCAACTGCCTCAACCGCACCATGGGCTTGCAGGATCTCTATCCATTCATCCTGTCTCCACCTGTCGTGGAGAAACTGAGCGCAATCCACGATCTCATTCACGGCAACGCGCTTCCCAATAAGGTAAAACTGGCGCCGCCCGAAACCGAAGCAGCCCAAGTGCCTGCTGGCTCGGCGACGTAATCCGTATTGCGAGCAGTTCGCTTTTTTGTGCAGCGCAACCGTTCCGAACTCGGAACAACGGCTGCGCTGTCGCGATCACACGTCTTCACGTGGTCTTCCCGTTCATTTGATCATCTTATGGTTATCGAGCTCTGCGTCTATTCTGGCTCGACAGATAAACGAACCGAATATCCATCCACAACGTGCTCGCGACGCCGGCATTCCATTGCTATGCGGTTCCAGCGCACCTTGCTTGTAATGTCACCGTCTCGGGAACCTAGGAACCGCACAACGCGGCGCGGCGTTATCTGATCGGTAGCATAACCAACGCGATCAGGAATGGCCGAATACAGCAGCGCTACAATCTCGCCTCATTCAAGCACTCCGCCGCCATCACATCGATCAGCTGAAATGATCAAAGCGAAGCGTGGCATTCGCCGAAGCGATATTTGCTGTCAACGCAAACGAGCGTTGCTGCCGAGCTTTCCATTGCACCTTCAAAACTTTTGGGACGTTGAGATATGTGTGGTATTTGCGGCGAACTGACATTCGACGGCGGCCCTGCGGGAAGCTCGGTCATGCCGATGACGGAGCAGATGCGCCCGCGCGGGCCTGACGCCGGCGGCGCTTTTTTGCAAGGTAGCGCGGCTTTGGGGCACCGGCGTCTTAGCATCATCGATCTTGCCGCCACCTCGCAACAGCCGATGATCGATCCTGAGCTTGGCTTGGCGATCGTATTCAACGGATGTATCTACAACTTTCGCGAATTGCGCAGCGAGCTTCGCGGCAAAGGCTACCGGTTCTTCTCCCAAGGCGACACCGAGGTAATCCTTAAGGCCTATGCCGCCTGGGGCCCACGTTGCGTCGAGCGCTTCTACGGCATGTTCGCTTTCGCGATCTGGGAACGCGACTCCGGGCGCGTCATGCTGGCGCGAGACCGCCTCGGCATCAAACCGCTCTATTACGCGGAGGGGCATAAGCGGCTGCGCTTTGCCTCGACGCTGCCCGCATTGCTGGCCGCAGGCGATATCGACACCGCCATCGATCCAGCCGCACTTCATCATTACATGAGCTGGCACGCGGTCGTGCCGGCGCCTATGACGATCTTCAAAGGCGTACGCAAGCTTGCCCCGGGAACGATTTGCATGATCGACCGTCATGGCAAGCGGCAAGAGGAAGCCTATTGGCAGCTCGAGGTCGGTCCGCGCGCCGAGGATCGCGACTTGCGCGAAGCCGACTGGTGCGACGCAGTCCGTGACACGCTCGGCAAGGCGGTTGAGCGGCGCCGTATTGCCGATGTACCGGTCGGGGTCTTGCTTTCAGGTGGTCTCGACAGTTCGATCCTGGTTGCCCTTCTTGCCGCACAGGAGAACAGCAATCTCAAGACATTCTCCGTCGGCTTTGAAAAAGTCGCTGACGTCGAGGGCGACGAATTCCGCTATTCCGATCTTATTGCGCGGCATTTCGGGACGGACCATCACCGCATCGAGGTCGACACATCGGAGGCGATTGGCGCCCTGCCCGGCACGATCGCGTCGATGTCGGAGCCGATGATGAGCCATGACGCCGTCGGCTTCTACGTACTGTCAAGAGAAGTCTCAAAATACGTGAAGGTGGCGCAAACGGGCCAAGGCGCCGACGAGATTTTCGGCGGCTATCATTGGTATCCCGCCTTGATGCGGTCGAACGATCCGACGGAGGATTATGCGCGGGTTTATTACGATCGTGACCACACCGAAATGGCGCAGGCGCTTGCGCCCTCGCTCATAAATGGCGACTACAGCCGCGAATTCGTCGGCGATTTCTTTCGGACCTGCAAGGCTGCAAGCCCGATCGACAAGACGCTGCAGCTCGACGCCCAGATCATGATGGTCGACGATCCGGTCAAGCGCGTCGACAACATGGCGATGGCATGGGGCCTGGAGACGCGCGTGCCGTTTCTCGATCATGAATTGGTGGAGCTTGCGGCGCGAATCCCGGCCGATCTCAAGGTGCGCGACGGCGGCAAATACATCCTAAAAAAGGCCGCTCGCGGCCTTGTCCCGGATGCCGTGATCGACCGGCCGAAAGGATATTTCCCGGTGCCGGCACTCAAATATATCCGCGGCGCCTTTCTCGACTTCGTGCACGACGTGCTTGACGCGCCGCGTGCGCGGCAGCGCGGCTTGTTCAATCGCGCCTATATCGATCGTCTTCTTTCCAATCCTGAAGAAGAGCTGACGCCCAAAGGCCACTCGAAGCTCTGGCAGGTCGCTGTTCTGGAATCCTGGCTGCAGAGCCAGGGTGTCTGAGCGCCGCCGCAACGACACCTTCGCGATTGAACCTGGCCACTTTCATGTGCGGCTCCCTGCGGGAGCGCTGGGGAAATCAACACGCACCATGACCGCGTGATTGATAGCAACGGAACCCCGTCCTTCCGCAGGAGTTTATTTCAACAAGAGAAAGAACTTCCGGCCGGCGTTGTTCGCAGCGCTACCGGCGATGAAGGAGGAAATTATGGGACGTGGCTTATTACTCTGGCTCTTGGGCATTCCGTTACCGATCATTCTTTTGATTTGGTTGCTCGGCGGTTTGCACGGGTGACCTCTGTTTGAGACGGTCGAAAGCGCGATTCCCATCTCGCTTTTTCTGCCGTGTTGTTAGCTCGCAACAAAGAGCTTCGATGTCTGCGAACGGTCCAACACAGCCGCTGCCGTGTCGCCAAAAAATAACGTGTCACCGGTGCGCCTGTTCGCCCCAAGCACCACAAGATCGTAGCCTCGCTCCGACTCGCGCAAGATCGCCTCATCCGGCGCGACGTCGGCGCGCGTCGTGCTACGCGCTTTGACCTCGTAGCGATCCGCCAAGGCACCGATATCCTTGAGGAACGCAAGCTCATTGCGCCGGCTTGCGCTCCGCCGCTGTCTCCGCGCAACGCCGTTTGCGCCCGCGCGCGTGACGTAAAGCGTCGTGACCTGCGCGTGGTTGGCCCGCGCCAGGGTCAACCCGACTTCGACCGCACGGCGGGACGCTTCCGTCCCGTTCACGGGAATGAGGATCTTGCTGTGGGCCGTGGGCCACCGGCCGGCCCTTTCGCCTGCGGTATCGACAATGACGACCGGTCCCTCGAATCCCTTCGTGACAAGCGAGACTTCCTCGCTGAAGCCGCCGCGCCGGTCGCGGATCTTCTCGATCCCGACGATCAGCAAGTCGTAACCTCTGCGGGCTTCAAATGCGACGGCTTCGGCGTCGTGCGAGTCCGAGCGCGCAATGACATCGACATTGCCCCGCTTCTCTTCTTCCGGGTGGGCCTCGAGCGTGGTCGTCGCTCGCGCGGCGGCTTCGATTTCGCGCTTCGATCGCTCGCTTCTTGCTTTGACGACCTGCGCCGCGGCGGGTTTCCGCATATCCTTCGATAGATTGAGAACGGTCGTAGGCTTACTGCCCGAACCGGCTATGATACCGGCGAGTTGGGTGGCGAATTTGCCATTCGCGCTTTCGTCGGCGACGAGAAGCAGGCGCTCGAGGTTCGTCACAAAACTCTTTTCGTCAAGCTGCTCGCGCTCGATCCGCAGCCGCTCTTTGCTGCGCAGCGGCAGCCGCTTGAGCGCCCAACGCAGCATCGACGGCATTGCCATCGTTGTAGTGACCGCCATGGTGACGATCAGCGTAAACAGGGTCTGATTGATCACGCCGGCTGACAAGCCGATGGTCGCGACAATCACCTCGGTCGAACCGCGGGCGTTCATGGCACAGCCAAGCGCAAGCGATTCAGCACGTGTCAGTCCGCCGAGCTTGCCGCCGACAAAGGCGCCCAGAAACTTGCCAAAGCTGGCGATTGCGATGAGACCGATGGCGAGTAAGGCAAGGCTCGGATTTTTGAGGATTGTCAGATCGGCACTCAATCCGGCCAAGCCAAAGAATATCGGCATGAATAAAGCGACGATGAGGCCGCGCAGTTGTTCATCGATGTGCCGCGTTAGAATCGGAGATTCGCCGATAAGGATGCCGGCCACGAATGCGCCGAGAACGGTGGTGACCCCGATCAACTCGGTGGTCAGCGCCATCGCAATCATGATGACCAAAATGGCCGTGATGACCGGAAAATCGCTGGCGAAATTGTCGTTGGTCCACCGGATCACGGTGAACACAATCCGCCGACCGATCGTGAAGCTCAGGAACATGAACAACGCGGTACCAATCACGGCACGGCCGACCGACCACAAGTCGACAGTACCGGTTGACGCGAGACCGAGCGCCACGGCTATGATCACCCAGCCCATCGTGTCCTCAAGAATGGCCGAGGCGACGATGATCTGCCCGAGATCGCGGCGCATGAAATTCATCTCGCGCACCACCATCGCCACGATTTTCACCGAAGAAATCGATAGCGCAGTGCCGAGGAAAATCGCGGTGACAAGCCGGGCGTCCGGCCTGGGCAGGAACGCGGCCGGGATAAACTCGCCGAGCGCAAAGCCGCATATGAAAGGAAGAGCCACACCTGCGGCGGCAACAGTGATGGCGGCGCGGCCGACCCGCCGTACCAGCTGAAGATCGGTTTCCATGCCGGTAATCAGAAGCAGCATCAGAATACCGAGCTGGGCGACGGCATCGACCATGCTCTTCTGCGCGCCGCTGGTGGAAAACAGCAAATGCTGCGTACTCGGAAAGATCGCGCCGAGGAGCGACGGGCCGAGAAGAATGCCGCCGAGGAGCTGGCCGATCACCGGTGGCTGGCCAATCCGGCTGGCCGCCTCGCCCAGGAGCCGGCCCACGACAAGCAATAGCGCAAGTTCGGCAAGGAAAATCGCCTCAGAGCCCCCAGGTGACGGGGTGCGTTCAGCGGCTAAAGCCGTGCCAGGGAGCACCAATAAAAGAATGAAAATCAAATGGCTGGTGCGACGCCGCAAAGCCATTGGCGAGCGGTCGGCGCCGAAGGTCTCGCGATTTGCTACGCCCATCGAAGGATCGAGAACTGCCCAAATGTCCAATCAATAACGCCTGAAGCCCGTGGCGGTTCTTAGCAAAGATGAAATCGCCGAAATGCCGGAAGGCCGAATTGGCCGCGGGCTGCGCCGGCCCGCCGGCCGGGCGCTCCGGAACAGCAGCGCCTTGACGTTTTACTGTGTTTGACCACACTACGCATTTGCTTCAATAGCTTTGAATGTCGGCCATGCTTCAGCTCGACACGCTCGACCTGCAACGTTTGCGCGCCTTTCATCTCGTCGCCAAACACGGCGGCCTGCGGCAGGCTGCGACGCGATTGAAACAGTCGATCCCGGCCATTTCAGCACGTATTCGCAAACTCGAAACCGAGCTCGAATTCGATCTGTTCGAACGCCTGCCGAACAAGCTGGTCCTCACACCTGCGGGGGAATCGTTTCTGCGCGAAGTGGAAACCATCTTCGAGCGCGCCGAGCAGGTTTTGGCCAACCTCAATCGTGCTGTGCCGGACGGCCGCATCGCCGTATCGGTCGGCAGCGACCATGCCTGGTATTACGCCCCGAAGTTCCGCAATTTTCTGAACCGGTTTCCGAAAGTGTCGATGAGCCTGCGGGTCTATAAATCCGCGGAAGCGCTCGTTGCGCTTGATCGCGGCGAAATCGACGTCGGCTTTGGCATCTTTTCCAAGCCGCCCAAGAGTGTTGAACGCATCGTCATCGAGGAGACGACGCTGTCGCTCGCCTATAATCCGCGCGAGATCGAACCGCATCGGCGGCAGCCGCGGCTTGCCGATCTGGCGCGACAGCGCATCATGGTCCCGCCGCGCTCGACGGTGACCCGAAGCATTGTCGACCGCAACATGGCTGACATCCTCGGCAAGGCTTCGACGGTCATTGAGACTCCCACCTGCGAGACTTCTGCCACTTTTGTGGAAATGGGTGTCGGAGTTGCGCTCGTTCACACGCTTTGCATGGAGCGACACCGCTCGCGGCTGGTGCAAGCCGTCGATCTCGGACCACGCCTTGGCAAGGTCGCCTTTTGCGCCGTGTACCGTAAGGGCGCGTTGCGCTTGCCGCTGGTCCGCGCGCTACTTGATGAGGTCCGTTTGCCGGGCGGTTGAAGGCTTCCAGGTTAAGCCAGAGTGTATCTCGAGTACAAAAAGTTTTAAATTTACGAGAACTGCTGCAGCGGCTTAACTGCCACCAACCGGGCACTCTCGATACCAACGCCTCACGGGCTTCCCTGCCCCCGTGCGCTGGCCACAAGCCTGGCTGAGGAAACGCGGAGCCGGACGATGGCGCAGCACCGACTGACGGTCGATACCGGCGGGACGTTCTCGGATTTCGTTTTTGTGAACGAGGCGACGCGTGAGATCACCGTTGCCAAGCTGCCCTCGACCCCTGACGATCCTTCAAAAGCAATCCTTGCCGGTGTCGAGGATCTCGTCGCCCGCGGCGTCGCACCCGCCGACATCCGTTATTTCTGTCACGGCACGACGGTTGGCACCAATGCGCTGCTCGAGGGCAAAGGCGTACGAGCCGGTCTCCTAGTGACCAAGGGCTTCCGCGGCATCTACGAAGTTGCCGAGCAATCGCGCCCCCACGGCCCGATTATTTTCGACATTATGTATGACCGGCCCGCCAAACTGGTCCCGGCAAGCCGCACCGGCGAAGTGGCCGAGCGCGTGTCCTTCGAGGGCGAGATCCTGCAGGAGCTCGATGAGGAAGCCCTGCGGCAAACGGTACGGGACTTACGCGACGAGGACATCGAGTCAGTCGCCGTCTGTTTGCTGTTCTCCTTTCTTGCACCGCAGCATGAAGAGCGCGTACGCGCCATTGTCGCTGAAGAGATCCCCGGCTGCAGCGTATCGCTATCAAGCGAGATCGTGCCGCAGATTCGCGAATACTACCGGCTGTCGACGACTGCCGTGAACGCTTATTTGCAGCCGATTCTTGCGCGCTACATCGAAAACCTGGACAGGCGGCTGGAAAAAGCCGGTGTCGTCACGCCACAAAAGTACATCATGCAGTCAAACGGCGGCATGTCGACATTCACGGCGGCGGCAAAGAAAGCAGTGGCCACCGTGCTTTCGGGCCCGGCGGGCGGGATCACGGCAAGTCTGCATACGTGTCGTACGACTGGCTTTGAGAACTTGATCACCTTCGACATGGGAGGCACGTCCTGTGACGTCGCCCTCATCAAAGACGGCGCGCCGTCAATATCGAATCACGGCAAGATCGAGGGCCGTGATCTGCTGCTGCCGATGATCGACATCAATACAGTCAGCGCAGGCGGCGGCACGCTGGCGCATGTGAACCGCCTTGGCGAGCTCATCGTCGGTCCGCAAAGCGCCGGCGCGATACCCGGCCCCGCTTGCTATATGCGGGGCGGACAACAGCCGACGATCACCGACTGCAATCTGGTGCTCGGCTATCTGAGCCCCGATAACTTTCTGGGCGGCAAGATGCCGCTCGATGTGGAAGCGGCGCGAGCGGCCATCGAGGCCGTGGTTGCGAAACCCCTCGGTATGGACGTCATCGATGCCGCCGAGGGCATTGTCCGCATCATCAATGTCAAGATGCAGGAAGCCATCAAAGCGATTTCGACCATGCGCGGCCACGACTTGCGTGATTTCAAGCTGCTGGCTTTCGGTGGCGCGGGTCCGCTGCATGCTGCCACCATGGCTGCCGATCTCGGCATGCCGGGCGTCGTCATCCCGCTCCACCCCGGTGTCTATTCGGCCATGGGGTTGGTCATGTCGGACGTGACGCATGACTATATCCGCTCGCGCCTGGTCAATGCGGCGCGAATTTCCGAAGACGAGGTCAATGTCATTTTCGCCGAACTCGCCACCCGCGCGCGCGCCGACCTCGTCGACGAGAGCTTCCCGCCTGACAGTATCGGCATCGAATATGCGCTGGACATGCGCTACGCGGGCCAAGGCTATGAAATGACGGTGCCGTGCCCCTATCCGCTCAAGGCTGGCGAATTGGCGTCATTGCGGAAGACGTTCGACGAGGAGCACCGCAAACGTTTCGGACACACTGCGCCAAACGAGCCGGTTGAGATCGTGTCTTGGCGATTGCGTGGTATCGGCCATGTTCCGCCGGTGGAGCTGCCCAAATACGAGCCAACCGGTATGCGTCTTTCGGACGCGGTGCGCGAAATTCGCAAAGCGCGCTTCAATGGCGGTATGTTGGAGTGCCCGGTCTATCAGCGCGAACGGCTCGATGTCGGCGTGTCTTTTGCGGGGCCGGCCATTGTGGACCAGCTCGATTGCACGAGCGTGATTGCACCGGGACAACAAGCGACGGTCGACGCTTACAAGAACATCATCGTCGCGACGGGAGCGGCCTGAGATGAACGAGATCTCTAAGCTCGCCGCCCCTGATGCAGTCGAACTCGAAATCATCAAAGCCAGCCTCGACGGCATTGTGCAGGAAATGCAGAATTCGCTGTTCCGCACCGGCTACTCAACGATTGTGCGTGAAAGCCAGGATGCCTCCTGCGCGATCATGAATGCGGATGGCGATGTCGTGGCGCAGCACGTCGTTCTGCCATTGCATATCGGCTCATTTCCGGCCTGCTGTCAGGCGGTGATCCGGAACTATAACGACATCGCCCGTGGCGATGCTTTTCTCATCAATCACCCGTATGAGGGCGGCAGCCCGCATGCGCCGGACATGTGCATCATCACTCCGGTGTTCGTTGACGGCACGCTTGTCGGGTTTTGCGGATCGATCGCCCATAAGGGCGATATCGGTGGACCGGTGCCAGGTTCTTGCTCCGGCCAGGCGCGCGAAATCTTCAACGAAGGCCTGCATTTGCCGGCCGTGCGTTATCAGCGGGCGTTCGAGCGCAATATCGAGATCGAGCGCATCATTGCCAGCAACAGCCGTACGCCAGAGCTCGTGCTTGGCGACTTGCGCGGGCAGTTGGGCGCGAGCCGGCTCGGTGAAGACAGACTCAGTGCGCTGATGGTGAAGTTCGGCAAGGACAAGACGCTCGCCGCATTCGGGCGATTGCTCGACCTCGCCGAGCGCGGCATGCGCGCGGCAATTAAGGAATGGATCGACGGGCGCTTCGAGGCGGAGCGCTTTATCGACGACGATGGCGTGCGCCTCAACCAGCCCATCCGCATCCATCTTGTCGTTGAAAAAAGCGGCGACTGTCTTTCGTTTGATTTTTCCGGCAGCGATGATCAGGCCGTGGGACCGGCCAATATCCGCCCGCCGCTGGTGCGCGCCGCCATTGCTTATTGCCTTATCGCACTGGTTGATCCGCACATGTTCGTCAATAGCGGGCTTATGCGAGCGTTCGAATTAAAAGTGCGCGAAGGCTCGATTTTTGATCCACGCTTTCCCGCTCCGGTGAACACCTATAACCCAACCGTTCATGCGACAGTCGAGACAGTATTCGCAGCTCTGGCTAAAGTCGCGCCCGCCAGGGCGCGCGCCGACGGTTGCGGCAGCCGCTCCATCATTCTCGGCGGACGGAGCACAAAGGCCGGCCAAGGCTATGTGCAATACGAAATCATCGGCGGCGGCGCGGGCGCCCGCGCGGTGAAGGATGGTGCGTCGGGCACGTCGATCAACCAGTCCAACGCCAAGATCGCGCCCATCGAGATCATCGAAAGCGAATTTCCCACACGCGTCCTTGGCTTCACACTCATCCCGGACTCCGGCGGCGCCGGCGAATATCGCGGCGGCCTCGGCATTCGCCGCGAATATCTCAACCTGCAAGACGCTCGCTTTTCGATCCGCTCCACCAAGCATGTGATTGCGCCTAACGGCGTTTCCGGCGGCGGCACCGGGCGGACCGGGGACATCATCATCAATCCAGGCGGCGAAGCCGAGAAGCGCCTGCCAACCCGCTACGCCGATTATCCGCTCAAAGCCGGCGATATATTCCGGCTCGACACACCGGGCGGCGGTGGCAGCGGCGATCCACGCCGACGCGATCCGGCCGCCATCGCTGCCGACGTCAATGAAGGCTACGTGACGCCGCAAGCGGCGGAACGTGACTATGGCGTAGCGCTGGTTCGTGACGGCAGACGCTACAAGATCGATGTCGCCGCTACCGAAAAGCTGCGTGCATCGGCGGCGAAGACAGAACAATTCACTCAACAACTGAAGGCAGCGGAATGACCAAAGCAACAACCGGCGTCATCGGCCTTGGCGCCATGGGCTTTCAGATGGCCCGCCATATGGCGAACAAGGGCTTCGCGGTTTACGGCTTCGATGTACAGGAAGCCTGCAACGCGCGCGCGAAGGCTGCAGGTGTTCATATCGTGAGCGCACCCGCAGAGATCGGCGCGCACGCGCAAATCGTGGTCGTCATGGTGGCGACAGACGCACAAGTCGAAGATGTGATCGTCAAATCCGGTCTGCTTGATCGTCTCGCACGGGGCTCCGTGATTTGCGTCGCAAGCTCCTGTTCGGTCAATACGGCAAAGGAGCTCGAAAAGATCGGCGCCGCGAAGGGCATCGGTATCCTCGATACACCCGTCGTCCTCGGTCAACAGGCGGCCGATGACGGCACATTGACGGTGTTCTGCGGTGGATCAGCGGAGGCTTTTGCCAAAGCCAAGCCCGCCATGGAGGCGTTCGGCAAGAGCGTCATGCATGTCGGCGACGCCGGTATGGGTCAGCTCACCAAGACGATCAACAATATGCTGCTGTGGGCTTGCATGTCCGCTAACTACGAGGCGCTGCGTTTCGCCAAGGCGATGGGCGCTGACGTGCCGAAAATGATCGAAGCCCTGCAATATTCCAGCGGCGCCAACTGGTCGCTGTCGCGCTGGGGCGAAAGCACCGGAAAATGGGCCGAGAAGGACATGGACGTCGCCCTCGACCTTGCGCAGGAAGCGAAAACTCCGGTGCCGCTTGCGGCGCTTGTCGACCAGCTCATGAAAGGCATGAATCAAGAGAAGATGAGATCGCTTCTGAACTAACATCCCTTTTCCAGGGAAGACCATCGGTTTTTGTAATCGTCGGAAACGGACAGCCGGACATTTCGCTGCCTTTATAAAAAGAGGGTCCGGACGGGAGGAAATACATGAAGCTCGCGAACAAGGTCGCGCTCATCACCGGCGCCGGCCGCAATATCGGCGAGGACACTTCAAAGCTGTTTGCCAGCGAGGGCGCTACCGTCGCCGTGGTCGATCTCGACCGCGGACGCGGCCAGAAAGTCGCTGCCGATATTGTCGCGGCAGGGGGCAAGGCCAAGAGCTTCGTCTGCGACGTCGGCAAGGAAGAGGATATTGTCGCTTGCGTGAAGGATGTAATCGCGGCTTTCGGCCAGATCGACATCCTCATCAATAATGCGGCAATTTCCGACAACAAGACACTCTTTGATCTGAGCACCGAAGACTGGAATCGGGTGCTGGCAATAACGCTCACCGCACCATTCCTGTTCAGTAAACACGTCGCCAAGGAAATGATCGCGCGCGGCCAGGGCGGCCGCATTGTCAATGTCAGCTCGACGTCGGGCTATTACGGCCGCGATCGGGCCATCGCCTATACGGCGGCGAAGGGCGGCGTGGTCAACCTCACAAAATCGCTCGCCATCCAGCTCGCGCCGCACAAAATCCGCGTCAATGCCGTCGTTCCCAACAAGATCGGCTCGCCTGTCGGCAAGGACGAATTTGACCCGACACGGCCAGTGCTCAACCTCGTCGGCAGGGCTGGTGTTCCCATGGATCTCGCGCGCGCTGCACTCTTCCTGGTCAGCGACGATTCCGATTTCATCGTCGCCACCGCTCTCTTCGTCGATGGCGGCTGCACCGCCCTGATGCCGGGCAATGCGTAAAGTCGGAGCAGAAGGACGACAAACCCATAATAAGAGTCATTGCCGGAGGAATGACCCATGAGGATACGTGTGTGGCTCCTCGCGTTGTTGGTCGCAGGGTTTGCGGCAATGACGGTTCGCGCCCAGGAGCCGACCTCGACGAAGACCGCCCCGATTCAGGACTATCCAAATCACGTCGTAAAGATCGTGCTTCCCGTCCTGCCGGGATCAACCACCGATATTCTTGCGCGCCTCGTCGCCGATCAGCTCAGTCAGAAATGGGGCAAGCCTGTCATTGTCGAGAATATGCCGGGCGCCGCGATGAACATCGGGTCCGAATACGTGGCGCAGGCGGATCCCGACGGCTACACATTGCTGATCTGTCCACCCTCGCCGCTGTCGATCAATAAACTGCTCTATCACAATCTCAGGTACGATCCCGCGGGATTCGTGCCGATCGCGCTCCTCGCCAAGATTCCGAACGTCCTGGCGGTGCAGCCCAACCTTCCGGCCAACACGATTCCGGAGCTGCTCGCTTACGGCAAAGCCAATCCCGGCAAGCTCAGCTACGCCTCGCAGGGCGTCGGCTCGACTGCGCATCTCTCCGGCAGCGAGCTCGAAGTGCTTACCGGCATCAAGATGGTCCATGTCCCCTATCACGGCGCACAACCGGCGCTGACCGACCTTATGGCCGGCAATGTCGACATGTTTTTCGATACGCTGACGACGTCGGTGCCGCTCTATCGCGGCGGCAAGCTGAAACTGCTCGGCGTCGCCAATACCGAACGCTCCAGCGACATACCGGAAGTGCCGACCATCGACGAAGCCGGAATTCCGGGTTTCCGCTCGATCACTTGGTTCGCCATGGCCGGGCCCGCGGGCACGCCTCCGGCGCTTGTGGAAAAGATCAATCGCGATGTCGCCGACATTCTGAAAAAGCCCGAGGTCGTCAACAAGCTCCACTCGCTGCGGCTCGAACCGATGGGCGGCACAACAGCTGATGCGAGGAGGTTCATCGCCGAAGAGACTACACTGTGGGGTCGCGTGATCAACGAATCTCACATCACCTTGGACTGACAACCTTCATCCGTATCGAGGCGAAGCGTGTAAACAATGGCGACCAAGCATCGGTTGGGCGTTGATGTCGGTGGAACCCACACGGATCTAGTGCTGCTCAATGCGTTGGACGGCACGATCTCCGTCGAGAAGGTTTCGACGACGCCCGCCAATCCGGCCATCGGCATCATGCGCGGCATCGGCAATTTCGCAGCGCGCGGTGTCGATGTCTCGAGCATCGACTTCTTTTCACATGGCACAACGATAACCACCAACGCGCTATTGGAAATGCGCGGCGCCAGGGTTGGCCTTCTGATCAATCGCGGCTTTCGCGCCATTCAAGAGACGCAAGGCCAGGCGCGCGACGGCAATCCGTTCGATTACTTCTACCAGAAACCGGCGCCGATTGCGCCGCAGAGCCTGACGCGCGAGATCGGCGGCCGCATCGATTATAGCGGCGCGATCCTGGAACCGCTGGACGAGACCGCCGTCCGCCAGGCGGCTCTGGCCCTAAAGAACACAGGCGCTTCCTCGATCGCCGTTTGCTATCTCTTTTCCTTCATGAACCCGGTGCACGAGCAACGCACCGGCGCACTCATTCGTGAAGTCTTTCCGAACGCTCACATCTCGCTCTCCTGCGAAGTTCTCTCGCGCGTCCGCGAATGGCCGCGGCTGTCAGCGACGTTACTAAATGCCTATCTAGCGCCCGTCCTCGTCACCTACATTGCGGATCTCGAACGGCAGCTCGGCTCCGCCAGCATTTCGACGCAACAGCGCTTCCTGATGCAGTCGAACGGTGGAGTGATGCCGTTCGCGGCCGCCACCACTGGTCACAAGACGGTGCACACCCTGCTGTCGGGTCCGGCGGCTGGCGCGCAGGCAAGCGCGCATCTGCCACGAGACGATGACGACGCGCGTGGTCTTGTCACGCTCGATATGGGTGGCACGAGCTGCGACATCGCTTTGATCGAAGGCGCCGCTCCGCTCGAAGTGACGGAAAGCGTCCTGGCGCGGCGGCAGCTTGACATACCTGCGCTCGACATCACCACGATCTCCGCCGGCGGTGGATCGATCGTCTGGATCGACCGCGCCGGCTTCATCGGCGTCGGCCCGCAAAGCGCCGGCGCCGATCCAGGCCCCGTCTGTTACGGCCGCGGCGGCGAAAATCCGACCGTCACAGATGCCGACATCATTTGTGGCTTTCTCAATCCGGATTACTTTCTCGGCGGCAAACAAAAACTCGATGTCGACGCGGCGCGCCGCGCCCTCGAAGAGAAAATCGCCCGGCCGATGGGGATGTCTCTGCCGGAAGCCGCCGTTGGCATTCGCCGCATCGTCGATATGCGCATGGCGGACGAGGTGCGCGTCTTCGCGGCGCGGCGCGGCGTCGATCTCGGCGCCTTCGCGCTGTTGCCGTTCGGCGGCGCGGGAGCGGTGCATGCCGGCGCTGTCGCTGAAGAACTTGGCATGCGCCGGATTATCGTGCCGCCCCGGCCCGGAGCATTCTCGGCACTTGGCCTGCTCTGCACCGACGTACTGCACGACTACATTCGTTCCGAGCTTGGTCCGCTGGACAGGCTCGATCCCGCACATGCCGAGGCCATTTTTCACGAAGTCGAACTGAAAGCGGCGGGAGAGCTTGCCGAAGAAGGGCTCGACCCCGCGGCAGCCGTCTTTGAGCGCGAGCTCGACCTGCGCTACGCAGGACAAGGCTACGAGTTGCGCGTCCCCTTGAGTGGCTTATGGCGAGATACCCTTGACGGCAAGGCGCTTGCCGCGGCACGTGAACGCTTCGATGAACTGCACGCGCGCATCCATGGTCACGCCGCCAAGGAAAAGCCTGTCGAAGTCATCAGCTATCGGCTGCGCGTGCGGGTAAGCGTGCCGAAATTTACGCCGCGTACTTTGCCGGCTCGCACGGCATCGCCACCGGCCTCCGCTGCAGTCAAAGGCATACGGCGCGTCTTCTTTGAAGCGGCAAAGGCCATAGACACGACGATCTATGATCGCGACCGGTTCGACATTGGCACGACATTCAGCGGGCCGGCGATCGTTGAACAATTCGATGCCACAACTGTCGTATCGCCCGGGTGGCGCGCTTTTGTCGACCGCCACAGCAATCTTGTGCTCGAGCAAAGCGATTGAGGCAAAGAACCAACATGGCCGATGCCATCACCACCCAGGTCATCCGCAACCGCATCGCCAGCCTGATGCAGGAAATGCACTATCATTTCTATCGATCGGGCTATTCCACTATCATCCGTGAGTCGCGCGACTTTTCCTGTGTCATCCTCGACCGCCGCGGCGGAGTCATCGTGGCACCGCCGATGTTCTTTCACGCGCCGGTCTATCGGCACCTCGTGGCCAAGATTCTGCAAGACTATGGCGACGACATTTGCGCCGGCGACATGTTCGTCTGTAACCATCCTTACGAAGGGGGACTGCCACATGTCTCCGACATGGCCTTCGTAGCGCCGATTATGAGCGGCTCGACACTCGTGGGTTTTGCCGGCTCGATCGCGCACAAAGCCGATGTCGGCGGCAGCATGCCGGGCTCGACCTCGGCGAGCGCAACCGAGATATTCCAAGAGGGCCTGTTGCTGCCGCCAGTGAGGATTTATTCGCGCGGCATCTTCCTTGCCGATATTGAGCGCGTCATCCTCGCCAATAGCCGGCAGCCTGAACTGGTGCGCGGCGACATGCACGCGCAAATGGCAGCGACGCGCATCGGCGCCGAACGCGTTGCCGAGGCCTGCGAGCGATTTGGCGCGACGGTCGTTTTGGACGCTTTTGCGACGCTCCTTGCAGGCGCCGCGAACGAATTGCGCGCAGCTATCAGGACGCTACCGGACGGTGAGGCCTCTGCCGAAGGCTACATGGATAACGACGGCGTCGAGCTCGACCGGCCGGTGCGTTTCGCCGTGACCGTTCGCGTCGAAAGAGGCGAGATCACTTTCGACTTCTCCAACAGCGACCGGCAGGCCAAGGGCCCGATCAATTTGCGGCCATCGATGGTCGAGGCCTGCACTTTCTATGCGCTGATCGGCGTGCTCGATCCGAAGCTGCATTTCAATGACGGCATGCGCGAGGTGATCCGGTTCAAATATGCGCCGAATACGGTCACCAATGCGACCGAGCCCGCGCCAGTGAGCTCGTATCAGGCGGCCAACCTCAAGCTGGTGGATGTGATTTTGGAGGCGCTGGCGCCGTTCCGGCCGGAGCGCGCGGTCGCCAATGCCGGATCAAGCGGCGCACTCCTGATCTCATGGAAGGGCGGCGGCCGCCCGGGCCAGCCGTCGATGCAATATGAAATCCTGGGCTCGGCTTATGGCGGCGGCCACGGTAATGACGGAGCCTCGGCGCTCGCCACGCATTTGAGCAATTTGCATATAACGCCGATTGAGATCCTGGAATCCGAATTTCCGTGCCGGATCGTCGCGTTCGATCTGGCCGCAGATTCGGGCGGCGCCGGGGAATTCCGCGGCGGACTCGCTTTTCGCCGAACCTATGAGCTCCTCCAAGACGCAACCGTGGTTCGCCGTTACGATCGCGCAAAATTTCCTCCCAACGGCATTGCTGACGGCAAACCCGGCGGCCGCAGCCGCTTTGTGATCCGCCTCGGCACAGATCGGGAGCAGGAGACGCCGGCCTCCGGCCGATACGAATTGCAGGCCGGCGAACGTTTCTTTTTGCAGAGCGCGGGCGGCGGCGGCTATGGCGATCCGAGACAGCGCGACCGCACGTCGCTCGCGCGCGACATTGCCGAAGGCTACGTCTCGCCCGCTGCCGCTGCACGCGACTATGGCTACAACGAATAAACAGACGGTTTGCTCGACGAGCAGCCATCAACTTATGACTTTGCGAGGGAGGAAGTCGTGATTTTGGCAACTCGATGTGTGCAGGCGCTGGCCGCTATTGGGATAATCATCAGTCTGACAGGAGCTTTGCCTACAATGAGCCACGCTGATCCCACGACCTTCCGGATCGGCCAATCCTCGCCGGCTAACACATTCCTCGCAATTTGGATGGCGGATGACGCTGGCTTCTATGAAGCGAATGGGCTCAAACTCGAAATCGTGCCCATGGCAGGCGGCCGCGACATGGCCGGCGCCTTCGCCTCGGGCCGTATCGACGCCATGCATATCGGCCTGTCGTCGGTTGTACGCGCCAATGCTGCCAACGCGGACCTTCGTGCCTTCGGCTCGCTGAGCAACGTCATTCGCTTCGCCCTGTTCGGCAAGCCAGGCCTCAAATCACCCAACGATCTGAAAGGCGGAACGGTCGCAATCAGTAGTCTCGGCTCCGAGAGTGACGCCACGCTTCCGCTGATGCTCGGCAAGCTCGGCCTGACGCGCGCCGACGTGCAGATCAAGGAGCTTGGGGTTCAGCGCCTCGCGGCCGTTCAGGCGGGTGAGATCACCGCGACGGCGGTCAACGAGCCGGATCGAAGCCGCGCCTATGCGGCGGGGCTTCCTGCCCTTGTCGATCTGGCAACGCAGCGGATTCCCTGGCTGTTCACCGGACTGGTCGCGAAGCGCAGCTTCATAAGTGATAATCGGGACACCATGATCCGGTTTCTGAAAGCGACAATCCAGGGCAATCGTCTGGCAATTTCCGACGAGCAGCGGGCCAAGGCGGTCTTGCAAAAGCAATTCGGGATTAGCGATCAGAAGATAATCGATATCAGCTACGCCGATTTCAAAGAACAAACGCCGCCCAATGCCGAGATCGACATCGACGCCGCCCGCGCAGTTGTCGCGCAGATCGCAAAACCCGATGCGAGCCACGACCTGAAGGATTATGTCGATACGAGCCTGCAGGACACGCTGAAGGCTGAGGGCTTTGTGAAATAGCCAAAAAGCGGCGCATTGACCGGCAAGCCGGCGACGCCGAGGCAGAGCGGTTACGCGACCCTGTCCGATACCGCCGTCGTGCCAACATTGCGCAGGCCCAGAATGCGCCGCGCATTGTCGTAAAAGAGCTTCTGCCGATCTTCGGCCGATAGCCCCAGCGCGTCGAGATATTGCAACGCCTCCTCGGGGCTCCAACAGGGATAGTCGGTCCCATACATGACGTGATCGATGCCGTAATAGTCGATCGCGAATTTCATTCCCATTGCGTGCGGTGACACCGTGTCCGTGTACATGCGCTTCATATAGGTGCTGAACGGCTGCGGCAGATTGGCCCTTCGCGTGTTCTTGTCCATGCGCCCCGCCTGATAAGGCAGCGCGCCTCCGGTATGGGACAGCACCACTTTCAGCTTCGGATGGCGTTCCATCACACCCGATAGAACAAGCCGGGAAGCCGCGACGCTGACTTCGACGACACGACCGAGGCTCAGATGCAACGCGCCGTTATAACCCTCAAGTGCCTCGACGAAAATCGCGTCGGTCGGATGCAGGAACATCGGGAGGCCAAGCTCCTCGACACGCGCATAGAACGGCTCCAGCCGCTCCGCGTCGATCCACGGATCATCGCCGATGCTGCCGGGAACGTTCACGCCCATCAGCCCAAGCTTCTCGACAGCATGATCGAGCACTTCGATGGCGATCCGCGTGTCGGTAAGCGGAACGGCGGCGCTGGCCCACAGCCGATTGGGATATTGCCGTTGCGCGCCCGCCATATACTCGTTCCACTCCATGGCGGCGTCCCTGCCTTCCTCGGGGGGCAGGTCGGAAAAATAGATCGAAAATGGGCCGATCGAGCAGACGACAGCGACGTCGTAGCCGAGCGTGTCCATGTATTCGAGCTGCTTGTCGAGATCGAACCATTCGGCCCAGCTGTTGAGCGGCGTCTTGTCGGTCGGCTTGCGCAGATAGGAATAGCCGCCGCGATTGTTGACGATGGCGCGCGGAAAACCTTTGCGGTTGCAGAGCCGGTCAAAGATCGGGCGCGGCCACCAGTGGAAATGAGAATCAATGATCCGCATTTCAAATCTCCATCACGAATACGGTTTGCGGTTCATGACGATTGAGCCCGGCCGACGAGCCCGGCACCGTGCCAAGGGACCCGATTGATCTCGGCCTCTACCGAGACGACGCTGATCGGAAGAATACCTGAAAACGGCCTGCCATCGCCAGAGCAAGCTACTGCCTCAAGCGGGTATGAGCCGACGCAAGCCTCCACGTTCCAGGCCGTTATCTTGCCGGGAAAGCCATCCTGCAGCGCCTTCAGGGCGGCCGGCGCCGCCCCTGACGCGAGCCCACGCTGCAGCGCCGCATCCGCGGCCGCCAAGGCCGCCTGTTCCTCGGGTGCGCGGGCCAGCGTGATCGTCCGCCGCACCCAGGCGCCCTTGAACGCGAGCGAGAGGCGGATTGCAAACCGCGCGCCGAGAGCATCCAGGCGATCGCTGCGCAGAAAAGCTTTGGTGCGGCCGAGATCGGGATTGATGCCGACAAAGACCTCTTCGGCACCGGCAAGCCGCGCACGCGCTTCAATGTCAGCCGCCATCCGGCGCGCGTCGCTGCCGAGGTCGATCGTTTCCAGACAATTGCGGGCGATCCCATCGGCGCGATGCGCGAGGTTCACCTCTACCTCGTCGGCGCGAATCCGAACCGACCGGAATAGGCCGGTGGCATCCTCGAGCGAGACAGCACCATCATCTCCGGCGAGGGCAGCCGCCTGTGCCGCCGGCAACAGATCAAGCTCGAGGACACCTAGTCTGCCGATATCCGCGTCCACCAGCTTGCGCCGTATAGCGGCCGCCGGCTGCGGAGTGTTCTCGATCGAGCCGACCGGCATGACCGAGCGTATCCATTCGGAGACACGCTTGGACAGCGCAGTTGCGAATACCGGCTCACCCGATGCGGGAACCAGCAAAAGGCCTTCGGACCAGTACGGCGTGAAACCGGTCAGAAACGATGCGGCCGCCGGACGGGCAATGTTGGTATAGACAACCAGTCCGCCAAGCCCTTCGCTGTTCAAGCCGGCCTGCAAACGTGACAACCGTTGCCGCAAAGCATCAAGCGGCAGATCGGCCTCGTTCCATCCCATCAATCCGCGACGCATGACGACCTCACGCTGAAAGCAGCACGCGCGGCATCGCGCTCAAGGTTTCATGGCCGTCCGGCGTCACGATGATCGTGTCGCCCAGCACCAGATAACCGACATCGGGATGGTAAGTATTGGGATGCACGATGATCGTCATATTCGCCGTCAGCGGGATGGCGACGTCCTCGAGCACATGCGGCTTCTGATCTGGAAACAGACCGATGCCGTGCCCGCGCACGCGCGTATATTCCGACGTGACATATTGGCCGAGACCGTACTGGCGGAACACGTCGTTCTCCGCCCGCGCCACATCAGACGCCGTAACGCCGGCGCGTACCGCCTTGAGTCCGGCATCGAGGGCCTCCTGAAAAACACTAAAGCTCTTCAGTTGCAGCTCGCTGGGCTGACCAACGACCAGCGTGCGGCAGATCTGGGCGTAATAGCCTTCGACACAAGGCGTCAGTTCTGTCGTGACCAAGTCCCCCTCTTTGAGGATCTTGCCCGACGGCGGCGCCATGCCGCGCACTTCCCGGCCACCGACGCCGATAATCATGAAATTCTCGGTGACGCCTTCCGAACGGAAGAACTGCTCGATCTCCGCGATCAGCTCATAGTCTTTGCGGCCCGGCCGTGCCGCCGCGCGAAAAATCTCGTAGCCGCAGTCGGCGAGCGTAGCGGCGCGGCGGACGTGCACATGCTCCTCCGCCCGCTTGTCCATCAGCAATTGCTCGATCAGCCTGCCGCCATCGGAAAGGCGAAGCTCTGCGGCATGGCGGACCAGGCCGTAGGGAAGAAGCTGGTACGGAGCCGCCGCGACGCGGCGGTTGCCGCCCCTCAGTATGAGGCTCTTGGCCGCCCCGACTAGATCGCCCGCCCAAACAACTTCGTGAGCTGTTTCGTCGCGCGCACGTTCCGCTTCGCTTGGATCGTCGAGCAGCAGCGTGACGCTGCCGTCGCGTTCGAAGAGTGCCAGTCCCTGCCCTTCGACAATGCCGAAGTCGCTCGCATAGCGCAGGTAATCTGCGTGCCAGTTATTGCCATAGAGCAGGAGCCCGTCGATATCCGCTGCCTCCATGGCGTGGCGCAGATCGTCGACCCGTACGCGATACGCGGCCGAAACGCTGATTTTGCCAGCACTCGTCATGCGAGAGGCCCGTAATCACGGCGCGCTGCCTCTGCCGACAAGAAACCTTCGGCCAAGTCGGACATGATCGCCTCGCGTGTTCGTTTCTCGGGATCGCCGTAACCGCCGCCGCCCGCGGTGTAAAAAATAACGACGTCGCCCGCGCGCAACGGGATCTGCGTCCCTTTCAGAACTGTCTCGTCCGGCGAACCGTCGGCGCGACGGATGATCGCGTAATTTGCCTCGCCCTTGGCGCCGCCGTGCAGGCCCCATGGCGGATCCTTGGTCCGCTCGAAATTGATATTGACCTGGCAAGGGACGAGGCACTTGTAGCCGAGCGCAACGCCGAGCCCGCCGCGATATTGGCCGGCGCCACCGCTGTCTTCGCGCAAGGCGTGCGCCTCGATCAAAAATGGATAGCGGATCTCCTGCAGTTCGACCGGCGTGTTGCGCACATCGCCCTGACACACCGAGACCGATGCCGCCTCGCCGTCTTCGTGCGGACGGCCACCCCAACCGCCGCCGAAAATGTTCATCAGCAAAAAACGGCTGCCGTCCTCGCGCGCGCCATAGAACGAGCAACCGCCCATGTCGCCCTTGTGCGCCGCCGGGATCTTATCCGGCAGCGCCGGCGCCAGCGCTTTCAGGATCGTATCGACGACGGTCGGCAGCGCGATGCTCCACAGGCCAAGCGCGGCCGGCGGCTTCGCGCTCAGCATCGTGCCCTCCGGCAGGACAACGTCGAGGGCGCGAAAACAGCCCTCGTTGACGTCGAGATCGGGCGAAGTGAGGCATTTGAACGCCACGCGCGCCGCCGCGATCCCGCCGGAGCGCCCGCAATTGATCGGGCTTTGTGTCTGCGGATTCATCTCGGAAAAGTCGACTGTGAGCCGCGCGCCTTTCACTTCGACGCGTACTTTGATGCGCAACGGCTGGTCGAGATCGCGGCCGTTATTGTCGAGCCGGCACTCGGCCGTGTAGACGCCGTCGCGAATGCTCTCAACCACGTGACGAACCGCGCTGTCCGCCTGATCCCAGATCTTTCCGATACAGGCTTCGACCGTTGCGCGCCCATAACGATCGAGCAGCTCGCAATAGCGCCGCGCGCCGAGCTGGCAGGACGCGATCTGCGCGCGCAGGTCGCCAAGGCATGAATCCGGGAAACGCACATTGTCCTGGATGATCTGCCACAGCGTTTCGTTGCGCCGGCCCTGCTCGAATATCTTGAGCGAGCGCATCTGAAGGCCCTCGGCATAGATCTCGGTCGTTGCCGACGAGCCGAAGCCGATGCGCGCACCGCCGATGTCAACCCAATGCGCCCGGTTCGCGGTGAAGGCGACGATTTCCCCGCCATGAAAGACCGGACAATAGATCACGACATTGTTGAGGTGCTGCCCGCAAGTTTGACCGTGATTCATGATCATCACGTCGCCGGGCTTGAAGCCGTCGAGGCCCCAGCGCTTGATGCCGTCTTCCACCGCGACGCCGAGATCGGCGAGAAAGATTGGAAGACCGCCGCGATTCTGCGAGATCATTCGGCCCTGGGTGTCGATCAGGCCGCAACAATAGTCGCGCACCTCATAGATCATCATGTTGTAGGCGGCCTTGCACAAAGCATTCGCCATCTCATCGGCATAGGCGACGATGGCATTGCGCACGACTTCGACAGTGATGGGATGAGCTTCGGTATCGGGCATGCTGCTCAGGCCTCGAAAGCGAGATCGATGATGAGGTGACCGGCCGGTGTCATCATCACGCGATCACCAGGATGAATCAGGATGGTCGAGTTGGGCTCTTCGATCACGGCCGGGCCGACAACCACATCGCCCGGCTTCATGGCGGGGCGCCACAGCACGCGGGATTCGACAGGCTTCGCCGCGTCGCCGTAGATCACGTGCCGGCTTGTCTCGGCGGACTGCTCCGCCGGCCACCATTTCTGTGCCAACCACTCTTCGGCAATGGTGTCGGCCCGCGCCGACGTCAGAACGAGGCGCAGGTTGACGATCTCGAGCTGCTCGTCGACGGCGGCTTGGCCGTAGCGCTTGTCGTGCTCGACATGGAACAGGTCGCGTAGCGCCGATGTGTCGCGGGTCAACATGCCGGCATCGTCGATCCGGATCGGCAGCGTATGTTCCTGGCCGACGTAACGCAGATCGGCGAAAAAGCGGAAGTCAGCGCCTTGCGCTGAGACGCCATCGCGCTTGAGCTGCGCGCGGCCCTCGCCGGCAAGTTCGGCAAGCACCGCCCGCGTTGCCGCGGCATCGAGCGAACCGATGCGGCCGATGAAGGTGCGGACGAAATCCTGGCGCCACGACGCCATCAACATGCCGAGTGCCGAGAAGGTGCCGGGCACCTTCGGCACAACGACGCGCGGAATGAAGATCTGCCGGGCGATGTTCACCGCATGCAGCGGGCCGGCGCCACCGAACGCGATCATCGTCGTGTCACGCGGATCGACGCCTTTGTTCACCGAGACGGCGCGCACTGCAAGCGACATCGCACTGTCGGCAATCGTCGCGATGCCCAGCGCCGCCTCTTCGATGGAGAGCCCGAGCGGCTTGGCGACTTTTTCCTGCACCGCCTTCCGCGCCGCCGCGACATCGAGCTTCATGCCGCCATTGAGAAAACGATCCGGATTGATGCGGCCCAGCACCAGATCGGCATCGGTCACCACTGGATCGGCCGAACCCTTGCCGTAACAGGCGGGCCCCGGATCGGCGCCGGCGCTCTTGGGGCCGACATGAAGGCCGCCGGTTGGATCGACCCAGGCAATCGAGCCGCCGCCCGCGCCCACTTCGACAATGTCGACCACCGGCAGCTGCATCGGCTGGCCGCTTGCCGGCGTACCGATGACATAGCCCTCCTCGACGGCAGGCATTCCGTCAGTGATCAGGCTCGCCTTGGCGGTTGTGCCGCCCATGTCGAAGCCGATGCAACGGGCGATGCCGAGATGCGAAGCGAGCCTTCCCGCGCCGATCATGCCGGCAACCGGGCCAGACTCCATCATGGAGACCGGCTCCTCTTGCGCCTTGCGGATCGACATGACGCCGCCGTTCGAACGCATCATGTGCACTTTGCCGTCGAAATTTTCGCGGCGCAGATACGTCTCGAGCGTTCCGAGATAGTCGCGCACGCGGGGGCCGACATAGGCATTCAGCACGGTCGTCGAAGTCCGCTCATATTCGCGAAATTCGCGCAGGATCTCGTGCGAGAGCGTGACGAACATGTCGGGATTGCTGCGGCGGAGCACCTCCCCGGCGAGGCGCTCATGCGCCGGGTTGGCGTAGGAATGCAGGAAACAGACAGCGACCGCTTCGATCCGCCGCTCGCGCAACTGACGCGCAATGGATTCGATCTGGCGCTCGTCGAGCGGCCGGATCACCTGACCCGCGGCGTTAAGACGCTCGTCGACTTCGAACGTCATTTCGCGCCGGGTCAGCGGCTTCGGCCGATGGAAGAATAGGTTGAACGCCTCGATGCGGTTGCTGCGGCCGATACCGTAGACGTCGCGAAAGCCTCTGGTTGTCAGAAGTGCCGTCTGCGCGCCCTTGCGTTCGAGCACTGTATTGATGGCAATGGTCGAACCGTGCAGGACCTCCGCGAGCTTACGAGGATCGCAATTGGCCAGACGCAGGCTCTCGGCGACGCCGGCCGTCGGGTCGGCCGGCACGGTCGAGGTCTTCGACGTCACCACCTCGCCGTCGATGACACCGACCAGATCGGTGAATGTTCCTCCGATATCGACACCTACAATATTCATTGTCCTCTTCCGTCAGCTTAACTGTGCACTTCTCCGCATCGGGCTCAGCCGGCGCTCGGCAATACGAACGCAGCCGTTGAACGCGAGCGCGATCGCCGCCAGAGATCCGATCAGAGCGAAGAGCGGAGCGGGGTTGTAATTTTCGGCGAACATGCGGGTGAAATAACCGATCCCCGCGGTCGAGACGTAAAGCTCGGCCAAGATCACGCCGAGCAGAGTCATCGTCATGGCAAGCCGAAGGCCGACGAAGAAGCCCGGTGCGATATTCGGAAAGACCACATGCCGGAAGATGCCAAGCTTCGAGACGCCCATCGACCGCGCCCCGCGCATATAGAGCGCCGGCACATTCTTCATGCCGCCGACCACGGCGACGATCACGGGAAACACGCCGTGGCTGAATCCAAACGCGATCTTGGAGGCCGCGCCGAGCCCGAACATCAGCACGAAGAGCGGAATGAACGAGACCTGCGGAATGGCATAGAGCAGCAGGATCAATGGGAAAAACGCCCGGCGCGACAGCGCCGTCGCACCGATCGCGAGGCCGATCACCGCCCCGAACACCACCGCCAGCGCATAGGCGAATGCGATTTCGAACACGGCCATGCCGAGCGCGGAGGTTATGCGCGCGTCGGACAGCACAGTGAACAGCCAGGCGTGGACGATCTTGCTCGGCGGCTGAAAGAAGGCCGGGTCGGCGAACAACCGGCCGTAGATTTCCAGCGCAACGAGCGCTGCCACGATGATGAGGCATCGCGCCCAGCGCACCCGCGCTGCATAGGACAACCGGCTGTTGCGCGTCTCCCACGTGCTCGCCGTCATCACCATGCGCCGCCTCCCCTGACCGACGCTCGCCTTTCCAAGCCGCCGATAAGAAGGTTCAGGGTGATCGCCGTGAGCACGACGAATGCGATCCAGGCATACATGCGCGCCGAATCCATCAGCTCCGCAGCCTGCGCGATGTTGCGGCCGACGCCGGCGATTGAAGACAGCGTCTCGCCACCCAACACCGACGCAAAGCAGATGAAAAAACCGATGCGCATGCCGTTCAGCAGCACGGGCAACGCAGACGGGACCAACACGTGGCGAAACGTGCCCCATCGCGACGCGCCCATGGCGCGCGCCGCGCGTAAGAAATGCGTCTCGACATTGGCAAACGCAGCGATCGCATTGAGCGCGATCGGGAAGAAGGCGTAGCTCGCGCCATAGGCGACCTTCGAGCCGGTGCCGATGCCGAAGAACAGAATGAACATCGGAAAGAACAGCGTGATCGGAATAGTGAACAGACCGGCAATGAAAGGTTCGAGCACGTCGATCAGGAAACGCGAGCGGCTGACCAGATAGCCCGCCGCTATACCGACGATGAGTGCGATGGCGTAGGCTTGCGCGATGGTCGTGAGCGTCACCCTCACCGCGGACCAGAACTGCCCGGTCACGACGAGCCGGGAAAACGCCAGCCACACTGCGGCAGGTTCTGGAAGAAACAGTTTGCTGACACTGCCGGTCGCCGTGCTCCAGTACCAAGCGCCGCCCAAAATGGCGAGGAAACCGACCTGGATCACGAGTGCCGAGAAGGTCGAGCGGCTCATGACGAGACCTCGCCGCCCGTTTCAGGATCGCGTTGCGCAGCGACCGCTTGCCTGATCTCATTACGCAGCAGCGCATAAAGCTCGTTACGCAGATCGCTGAAACGCGGCTCCAGCATGAAGTCGGGCGAACGCGGATGCGCTTCGTTGACTTCGACGATCGTCTTGATCCTGCCGGGCCGCGCCGTCATCACCGCAATGCGGTCGGAGAGAAACACAGCCTCGGCGAGACTATGGGTGACGAAGACGATGGTCTTGCCGGTTTTCGCCAGCAGGATGGAAAGATCTTCGCCCAGCACCATCCGCGTCTGCTCATCGAGCGCCGCGAAGGGCTCGTCCATCAGCAAGATATCGGTGCCGACGCAGATGCTGCGCGCCATATTCACGCGCTGCCGCATGCCGACCGAGAGCTGGGTCGGATAGTGCCGCGCGAAGCCCGCCATCCCGACCGCGTCGAGCGCGGCTAAGGCCCGAGAATCCCATTCGCTCCTGGCGATGTCCTGGAACTTCAGCGCGATGCGGAAATTCTCGAGGATCGTGTACCAGGGAAACAGCGTGCTTTCTTGAAACACGAAAGCCACTTGCCGCGGCAATGGCTCTCCGCGCACCGACCGGCCATCGACAGTGACATCGCCCGCGCTCGGCGCGACCAGCCCGCCGACGATATTGAGGAGCGTGCTCTTGCCGCATCCGGACGGGCCCAGCAGACAGACAAATTCACCACGGCCGATGTCGAGCGAGACATTATCGAGCGCAACCACGGCCTGCGCCGAGCCGGCCTGACCGTAGCACTGGCTCACATTTCGAATTGAAATCGCGAGCGGCCTTCCTGCGATATCGTGTGTAGGGAAGCTCTGCACTTTGCTGTCCACGACCGTGCCTTCGCTCGTCAAAACTTCACCGGCGTGAAGCCCGCGTCATAGAGATCTTTGGCTTCGGGCACCTGCTCGAGAATGCCGATATCCTTCAAAGACACGCGAATGACCTCGAGCGCCTTCGGCGAGAACGAGCCGTCGTGCGACAGCATCTTGATCTCTTCGTCATAGGCCATGTCGACGACCGTCTCGCTCAGGCCCATCGTCTTGGCGACGGATTTGACGGTGGCCGCGCGATCGGTGCGCATGAAGGCCGCGATCTTGAACCAGGCGCGCAGCACGCGTCGCACCAGGTCCGGATTGTTCTGGCGCAACGCGTCGGCCGCGAACATCACATGGGTGTGGAAGTCCGGCACTGCATCGCCGAAGGTCATCAGCATGCGGCCGACACCCTGCTCCTGAAGCTGCAAACTTTCTTCGGTAGCGGTTACACTGGCATCGAGCTCGCCCGACTTCATCGCGGCGAGCCGCGTGCGCATCTCACCGAGCGGGACGACCTCGACACCCTCAGGCCCCCAGCCCTTGTTCACCGCAAGGCGCCGCGCCAGCCAGTCGGTCAAAGCGCCCGCCGTGGTCACGCCGATCCGCTTGCCCTTGAGGTCATCGATCGTCTTCACCGGGCTGTTATTGGTGACAACGACCGACATGTTGCGCGGCTCTTCAGCGATGCTTGCCACCGCACGGGCCGGAACGCCTTTCACCACATAGCCCATGGCCGGGCCCGAACCTAAACCGAAGTCGAGTGCGCCGGCGGAGAAGGCCTGTTGCAGCTGAGCATCGCCACGGAAAGCCGAGATCTGGATGTCGATACCTTCGGAGGCCCAGATACCTTGTTCCTTGCCGAGCTCCAGCCCGGCAAATGGGAACGAGGAGGATACGGCCTTGCCGATCCGCACCGCGTCGGCGCTGTGCGCCTTCAAGGGCAGCGCAGCGATACCGAAGGCCACGAGCAATGCCGCGAAACGCTTCCTTGAAGCTCGCATGCTTCCTCCCCTCGCCCGGCGCGTCTTTTGCGGCCTTGCGATCACCCATCAAACGGCGAGCCGAGTCAGATGGCAATCGCCGGAACTGCTTTAAGGCCTATAGGATTTAGGCTATAGGTAGCGGATGCTCTATCCAACGCTGCGGCGGCTCCAGGTCTTTGTCAGAGTTGCGGAAACCGGCAGCTTTGCGGCGGCCGCGCGCCAGCTCGGCATCTCGCAGCCCTCGGTCAGCAGCCATATCCAGAACCTGGAGAAAGAGCTCGCAGGTCCGCTGTTTGTGCGCGAGTCCGGCCGTCGCGCGACCCTCAATGACGGTGGACGCAAGTTGCTCGTTCACGCCCGCTCCATATTGGCAAGCGCCGCCAAGCTCGAACAAAGCGAGCGCAAGCAACTCGGCGCCAAGACGCTTTCGATCGTCTGCCAGCGATCGCTCGCCAATACGGTGATGCGGGAGATGCTGACGCGCTTCGCGCGAGACCACCGCGACGATATCCGCATGACGGTGCGCATCGCCTTTCAGGAAGAGGTGATTGCGAATATTCGCAGCAGCGCCGCCGATGTGGGCTACCTCGTCAGCAATATGCCGATCACAGGCGTTACATCCAGGCTGATGGGCCGTGTCCGCTTCGTCGTGTTCGCGCCACCCGAGCATCCGCTGGCGCGGCGCAAGAAAATTCCGCCAGCGGAGCTCGGCGAATACGAGTTTGTCGGCCCACCCGAGCGTTCGATGTTCGGCCGCACCGTGACGGCGATGCTGCAGACCATCGGCGTCGAACCACTCAACATCGTGTCGGAAGGCACCGAGTTCAGTGTCGTGCGCGATCTCACTGTGGCCAATATGGGCCTGTGCTGTTCACTCGAAGCATCGGTGAGGGCCGATGTCGTCAATAAACACGTCGTCGTCCTGGACGTCGATGCGCCGCCACTATTGGCCGACGTGATGGAATTGACCCCGGCGCGAGGCAGCAGTGAGCGCCCTGCCCGGCTGTTCTCAGAGCTATTGGCTGCTGAGGCGAAGAATTGGTCTTGAAATTAGGGTCCGCGCGGCTTGACGAGGACCAAGCCGTCCGCTGCAGCGACACCACGTCCCTGCGGCAGGACGAAGAGCGGATTGATCTCCGCTTCCTCAAGCTCGTGACCGATTGCACAGATCATGGTCGAGAAGGCGACAATCGCCTCGATCAATGCGTCAATATCCGCCGGTGGGCGGCCACGGAAGCCTTTCAATAGTGATTTGGATTTGAGCTCCTCGACCATCTCCCGCGCATCGCGGCGCGACACCGGCGCGAGGCGCAGCACCGTATCGCGATAAATTTCTGCCATGACACCGCCGGTGCCGAGCAGAACCACGTGACCGAGCTGCGGATCACGATGAAAGCCGAGGATCAGCTCGACACCGCCGACGATCATCTCCTGCACCAAAAAGCCTTCAGGCTCGAGCTGCGTCGCTTTGGTGAAGCGATCGGTCATAGCCGCACAGATACGCGCCACGTCCGCGGGCGCGACATTCACCGCGACACCACCCATCTCCGACTTGTGCAGCACGTCGCGTGATAAGACCTTGACGACGACGTTGCCCGTGAACGCTTTTGCCGACCTTTCAGCCTCCTCGGCGGTCGCCACCGCGACTTCGCGCACGCTCGGAATGCCGAAACGCGCGAACAGTTGCTTGCTCTCGGCCTCGTTGAGTGGACCGGACCGAAGCAGCGCACGCATATCGTCTGCAATATCGACGGCGGCAGTTTCGTCGGCCGGTAAAATGGGGCTTGGTTCACCCGCCAAGTGCATCGTGCGCATCGCAGCGAGCGCCGCCGCGCAACTTTCGGGCGCGGCAAAGGTAGGCACGCCGGCGATGTTGAGCTTGCGGACCACATCCGGCGCATGGGGGCTGGCGAAACCAACAATCGGCTTATGGGTCGAAGCGCTGGATTCGCGCAGCGGTATGCCGGCAGTGTCCGGCTCACGCAGCGCCGATGAGCCGAGGACCACCGCGATGGCGTCATAGGTGGGACTCGTCACAACCGCGTCGAGAATGGTCCGGAAGGTTTCCGATTTCACGCCGGCCAGCGTGACGTCGATCGGATTACGGTCCAGCGATGCGCCCTCGATAGCGAGCGCCTTGAGCTTCGCCGCGGTTACGTCGTCTGGCGGTGGGGCTTCGAAACCGGCCATGCCCGCCGCGTCCGCGAGCAGGCTTGCCGACCCGCCGGTCGAGGTGATGATGGCGACGCGATTGCCCTTGAGTACCCGGCCGGAAGTCAGCGCCAGCGGCAGGTCGAGCAGATCGGAATAGCGTTCGGCGCGGATGACACCGAGCTGCCGGAACATCGCGTCGTAGACGGCATCCGATCCCACAAGAGCCCCGGTATGCGATGCGGCCGACCGCGCGCCCTCCTCCGACCGTCCGACCTTAAACGCGACAACAGGCTTCCCGGCCGCACGCGCGCGCATCACCGCCGCCTGGAATACATTCGGCTTGCGGAGGCCCTCGAGATAAAGTGCGATCACTTTGGTAGCCGGATCATCGGCAAGATGATCGATGAAGTCGGCAACCTCGAGGTCGCATTCGTTCCCGGTCGCGATCAGCTTGGAAAAGCCGATGCCCAAAGCCTGCGCCCGCGACAGCAGCGAACCGAGAATGCCGCCGCTTTGCGAGATCAGTGCGATCGCGCCAGGCACGATATCGTCGGTCACCAAAGCATTGCTGGCCGACAGCACGATACCGTCGCTGACATTGACGACGCCGATCGTATTTGGCCCGAGCAATCGCATCGCGCCGGCGGCCGCCTTCAATTCCTCCTCGCGGCGCCGGCCATCGGGACCACTTTCGCCGAAGCCGCTGGCGAGGACGATGGCCGCACCGCAGCCGGCCGCCGCGAGCTGCCGCACGGCATCGGTCACGCGCGACGCGCCGAGCAGCACGATGGCGATGTCGGGCGGTTGCGGCAGTGCGGCGATGTCGGGATAGCAGCGATGCGCGCCGATTGCCTCGTGACGCGGATTGACCGGATAGATGGTCCCTTTGAAGCCGTACTTCTCCAGATAGGCGAGCGGACGTCCGGCGAGCTTTGCCGTATCTGCCGAAGCGCCGACAATGGCGACGCTGCGCGGCTTGAGCAGCCTTCCGAGCGCCTGCATCAGCGCGCGGTCTTGTTGAGGAACGCCGCGACTGCGTCCTGATGCTCCGAGGTCGTGTAGCAGATGCCCTGCGCCTCACGGCCGAGCGCAAAGACCTGCTCCTCGGCGGTCTCGAAGGTGCGATCGAGGATCGCTTTCGACAAAGCGATCGACGCCGCGGAGCCTTGGCTCAGTTCGCGCGCCCAGGCGGTAGCCTCATTCACAAGCGTCTCCGCGGAAGCCGCACGATCGGCAAGCCCGATGGCGAGCGCCTCCTTGGCGTCGATACTGCGGCCGGTGAAGATCAACTCCTTGGCGCGCGGCAAACCGATGCGGCGAGGCAGGAAATACATGCCGCCGCCGTCAGAGACGAGACCGCGTTTGACGAAGCTCATGGTGAAGGACGCCTGTTCGGAGGCGACAATAAAGTCGCAGGCGAGTGCCATGTCGCAACCGAGGCCGGCCGCGGCGCCATTGACGGCGGCGATGACTGGTTTGGGCATTCCGTGCAGCAAAGCCACGGATTTGTGCGTCTGTCCCTGCCGCCGCCAGCCGTTGAACGCCACTTGTCCGGCCGGCGCCTTGAGCCGCTCTTTCATACCGGAAATATCGCCGCCGGAGCAGAACGACTTGCCTTTGCCGGTGAGCACCATCGCGCGCACCGCTTCATCGGACGCAACACGCTCGAGCACCCCGACGAACTCAGTGCGCAGCGCGTCGTTGATAGCGTTGCGCACTTCCGGCCGATTGAGCGTGACGATTGCGACTCCGTCTTCAATCGCCAATTCGACGAGCGCTGTCATGATGACTGTCCTCTATCTCATTCGATCTTGATGTCTGCGTTTTTAATTACGTCGCGCCAGCGCGCTTCCTCGCCCAGCACATATCTCTCGAGTTGCTTCGGCGAACCGCCGACCATGATCAGGCCTTCATTGGTCTTCAGCTTGTCGAACGCCGGCGAGTGAAGCGATTTTTCCACCGCCGTATTGAGCAATGCGATCGCGGAAGCATCAGTCTTCGCGGGCGCGAACAGTCCATACCAGCTTTCGGCTGCGTAGCCCGGTACGCCGGCTTCTGCAACGGTTGGCAGGTCAGGGAAAGCCGACGTCCGGGCCGCGGAAGTGACGGCAAGCGCCTTCAACTTGCCGGCCTCGATCAACGACGTGGCGCTAGCAACGGTCGTGAACATCACCTGGATATTGCCGCTGAGCAGATCGGTGATCGCCGGTGCCGCGCCCTTGTAATGCACCGCGGTCAGCGTCACATGCGCGAGGCTTGCGAAGAGTGCCCCGGCCAGATGCGCCGAGGTGCCCGGACCGAACGTGCCGTAATTGAGACCGCCGGGCTTCGCCTTCGCCGCGGCGACCAGGCTGGCGATCGAGTCAATGCCTGAACTTGGACTGACGACGACGATATTGAACGAGCGCGCGACCAGCGATACCGGCGCGAAGTCCTTATCGGTGTCGTAGGGCAGCTTGGCGCGCAGGCTCGGATTCACGGCGTGCGCGAACGTCGCCATCAGTAGCGTATGCCCGTCGGGCTCGGCCTTGGCGGCATATTCGGTGCCGATAATGGTGCCGGCGCCGGGCTTGTTTTCGACAATGACAGTGCCGCCGAGCGCTTTGCTCATCTCTTGCGCCAGCGTGCGCGAAATGATGTCGGTGCCGCCACCGGGCTCGAATGGCACGACGATCCTGGTCACTTGGCTGGCGAAATCGGCAGCTTCAGCCACGCCCGGCAGCGCGAGACATGTGAATGCGGTCAAAAAGACGAATGTGGCTCGAGCGGCAACGGCAAACATGCGGCCTCCAGTTTCCAACCCTCTTGGACCATTCTTGATCTTGCATCGCGTTCCTTAGCATGGCCGGCATGGCGCAGGCGGCCCTGTTCTGCCCACAATTCCACCTGGTGGAATTGGTCTCCCGCCGCTATGCTGTGGGCCATGAGAACGCAGCCATGAATGCGCGCGGCCGCTCGCCGCTCAACCGGTCGCTCACGCGCGGCATCGCTATTTTGCGCGCCTTCCGGCCGGGAACGGAACTGCTCGGCAACGGCGAGCTCGCCGAGCGCACCGGCCTGCCCCGCGCCAGCATCAGCCGGCTCACGCAAACGCTGACCGAAGCCGGCTATCTCGAATATGACGTGGGGCAGCGCGCGTACCGGCTCGGCGCGCCGGTGCTGACGCTCGGCCATGCGATGCGCTCGGGGTCAGCGGTGCTGCGGGCCGCGGCGCCGCTGATGACGGCACTGGCGCGTCGCCTGCGCATCAATGTCGGTCTCGCGGTGCGCGATGGCGACGAGATGGTCTATCTCGAATCCGTGCGCTGCGACACCAGAGGCGCGCAGCGTTCGGTCGTCTCCGGCCAGCGCGTTCCCATCGAATTGACGGCGCTCGGCCGCGCCTGGCTTGCGGTCGCTCCGGACCCGGAGCGTTTGGCACTGCTGGCACAGTGGAAGGTGAAGCGGCGCAGGCGCTGGCGCGAACTCGCGCGAGAGATCGCTGAAGCCGCGACATACATTGAACACAACGGCTATTGTATCGCCTCATGGCAGCCGCAGGTGATCGCCTTGGCGACACCGCTCGTCCTACCGCAGCGGCCGATCCATGTCCTCAATGTCAGCGTGACAACCAAAGCGCCGATGGCAAGTGTTGTCCGCAACCTCGAGCAACCTCTTCGCGCACTGACCGCTCAAATTCAGGATGCGGTCAGCGAAATCGATCGGTGATCATGGTACGGCAGCCCCGGCGAGGCGTTCACTGCAAGGCTTCGGCCGGCACGAAATCCCGCCAGCGGCCCGGACGCACGGGCTGCTCGTCGTATCTGCGCATCTTATCGGCGGCTTTGCCGATGATCTCTTCGGCGCACAGATTGCGCGAGCGCAAGAACTCCAAGACTTCGCTTCGGATCCGCGTCAGCGCGCCGAAACCCTCGGCCATGACGACGGTGAGGACCTCAGTGGCCCACGCTCCGGCGAGCATCATTTTCAGAAGATCAGAGCCTGAACGCACGCCGTTGGTGCCGAGAAGCGGCCGATCAGGACCTATGGCCTGTCGGCACAGCGCAAGCGTGCGGCACACGATCGGCACCGCCCAAGAGCCGCCGTAAGCTGCTGCGCTGGTCAAGGCCGGAGAGAAATCGTCGAGGCTCGGCACCATAGCGAGGAAGCGGCCCATGGCGATAACGGCATCGGCGCCGCCCTCCATGGCGGCCTTTGCCAGCGCCGGAATGTTTGTCGTGAGACCTGTTAGCTTCACCCACAGCAACATGTCGCCGAGGGCCTCGCGGACCTGCCGCACCAGGTCGCGTAGATCCTCAGGATCGGTGCGGTTTTCGATGGCGCCGGCGCGCGCCTCCAGCGCATGCGGCGCGCCGACATTGAACTCGAACAGGCGAATGCCGCTGCGCCGCGCCAGCCGTGCCAGGTCGAGCGCGCCTTCGGCGCTGCCGAGAACGATGCTGGCGCCGACGAATTGGCCGTCCTTCACCGCATCGCGGTCGATCGCCGCGACCGCCCGGAACCACTCCTCACTATCGCGCTGGGCAAGGCCGGAGCGGCAAAACAGCGAGCCCCTGCGGTCCGCAATGCGCACGACATCGCCGTGTGAATCGAGCCAGCAATAATCGGCGCCGTCGAGCTGACGCGCTGCAGCCGGCTGTTCGTTGACCGACTTGGCAATAACGCCGGCTGCGCCGGCCCGGAGCGCGGCGCGAATGCCCGCTTCCGTCATGACCGGCTCGCCCGAGCTGCAGATCAGAGGGCTTGAAACCGTGAGCCGTCCAAGCTGCACCTTTAGCCGGGATTGATCATCCATAACTGTCACTCGCTTCGCTTATTTTTTCAGAGGCCGGGTGGTCGCAGTTGCGACGCAGAAACGGCCAGTTTTTGTTCCGGAGAAGCTGTCGTCTCGGTCGCGACCTGCAAAATCCGCGCGCGCCATGCCTGCAAATAAGCTTCGCGCGCCCCCTGCTCGACACGCGGCGCGGCATAGGCGACGAACGGCTTGAGCGCCTCTATGCCCATATATTCGACCATCAGGCGCTGGATCGGCCATAGCACCTGGTCGACGGTCCCGTAGACGCCCGTCGCAGAAAATCGCGCCTCGGTGCCGCCCGTCGCCAGGCAGATAAGGCCGCGCTTGTCTTTGAAGAATCCGCTGTCGTAGCGCCGACCGTCACTGTAAGCGAAGCCATAGGCCAGCACGCGATCGAACCAGCCTTTGAGGATCGCCGGCACGTTGCCCCACCAGATCGGATAGAGCCAGACCACCAGATCGGCCTTCGCGAAGCGCTGCTGTTCGCGCGCGACGTCCGGCGCGAAGGTGCCCGTCTTGTGCGCATGATCCTGCTCGGTTTGATAATGGAAGCGCTGCGGGTCCGCTTCTTGCAGAAAATCGTGACGGCCGGCCACCGGATTGAAACCCTCCGCATAGAGGTCGGAAATCTCGACGGTATGGCCCGCGTCGCGCAAAGCCTCGGCCGCAACGTCTTTCAGAGCGCCGGTAAACGATGTCGGCTCGGGATGGGCATAGACCAGGAGTACGTGCATCGTTCATCCTCGTTTAAGTCTTCTTGCCCAGCCCGCCGAACAGGCCACGCGGAAAAAACAGCAGCATGAGCAGAAGGACGGTTAGCGCGGCGACATTCTTGTAGCCCGCGCCGAACACCACGATGGCGGCGGCTTGAATGACGCCAAGCAAGACGCCGCCCACAAGCGCCGCCGGCGCGCTGCCGAAACCGCCGATGATCGCGGCGATAAAACCGTCGATGCCGAACGGACCGTCGACGCTGTAGGCCGTGTATTGCGTCGGCGTGATCAGAATGCCGGCGGCAGCGCCGAGCGCGGCGCTCAACGCGAAGGACAACATCAGCATATTGCCGACCGGCACACCAAGAAGCGCCGCGGCTTCCTGGTTCTGCGAGCAGGCGCACAGCGCCCGGCCGACGCGCGTGCGGTTGAAGAACATCGACAGCGCGGCCACCATCAAAAGCCCGCAGCCGAGGATCCAGAACAACTGATAATCCACGGCGATCGGTCCGAGCTTGAGCGGGCCGCCGGAAGAGAATTCGGGATAGGTCCGCGGCCGATCGCCCAGTGTCAAAATGACGACCTGCTCGATCAGAAGCTGCACGGCGAGCGTGGCGAGGATGATTGCGAAGAGCGGCGCCTTGCGCTTCCACATCGGGCTGATGACGAGCACCTGCACCAGAAGGCCGACAAGTGCGACCAACAAAATGCTGACGATCGCAGCTGCGGCGATCGGCAGACCAAAGCGCGTCAATAGCGTATAGGTGAACATGCCGCCCAGCATGACGAACACGCCTTGGGCGAAATTGACAATGCCGCTGGCGTTGTAGATGACGCAGAAACCGATGGCGATCAGGCCGTAGACGAGGCCGATGCCGACGCCGTTGACGAGGCTCTGCGTGAGTTCGACGACGCTAGGCATGACTTGCCTCTGGGGCTGCCTCTTGGGCCGCCGCTTCCTCGATGCCGAGATAGGCGGCGATTACATCGGGGTGTTGCTTGATCTCCTCAGGCGTGCCTTCCGCGATCTTACGGCCGAAATCGAGCACCGCGATCCGCTGGGCAATGCGCGTCACCAGCGCCATATCGTGCTCGATCAACAGCACCGTTGTGCCGCCGGTATTGAGCTTTTGGATAATGCCGGCCAGCGCGTCGGTCTCGTGCGCATTCAAGCCGGCGGCGGCTCGTCGAGCAACAGCAGCCGCGGCTGCGCTGCAAGCGCGCGTGCCACTTCCAACAGACGCTGCTGACCATACGGCAGAAGATCGGCATTTTGATCGGCCTGCGCTGCGAGGCCGACGAAGTCGAGCAGTTCGCGCGCCTTGCGGCGAATGCCCGCCTCTTGGCGGCGGAACCAGGGCAGCCGCATCAGCGCCGCGCCCATGCCGCCTTTGCTGGTGAGATGAAAGCCAACTTCCACATTTTCGGCGACCGTCATGCCCTTGAACAGCTGCACGAGCTGAAACGTGCGGATCAACCCCATGGCCGCGATCTTGTCCTGCGGCAGCTCGGTAATGTCCGTTCCGGCGAATTCAATGCACCCTGCTGTGGGCGGCAGAAAGCCGGAAATCATGTTGAAGAACGTCGTCTTGCCGGCGCCATTCGGGCCGATGACGGCGAACAGGATTCCTTCGGGAACGGCGAGATCGATCTCGTTGTTGACCACGAGACCGCCGAAACGTTTGGTCAGATTGCGGACTTCAAGGAGCGCCATGGCTTCAGCTCCCTGCCTTCAGTTCCGCCGTCAACTCTGCCTTGGGCCGGCCGAGCGCGGCGAGCGCATAAAGGCCTTTCGGCACGAAGATCAGCATCAAGAGCAGCACCGACGCATAGGCGATGTCCTGCAGAGGACCGACACTGCGGAACAGCTCCGGCAAGAGCGAGACGATGACGGCGCCGAGCGCCGGTCCGAGTACTGTGCCGATGCCGCCCACATAGAGAATGGTGAAGGTCACCACCACCATCTGTAGGCCGAAGACCTCTGGGCTGATGAAGCCGACTACATGCGCGAACAGCGATCCAGCCGCAGACGCGTAGAGTGCGGCAATGACAAAGGCCGCAAGCTTATAGCGTGACACGCGAATGCCGAGCGCGGACGCACCCAATTCGCTTCCCGAGATCGCCCGCAAGGCCCGGCCGAAACGTGAATCGCGCAAGCGATGCGACACCCAAAGGCCGAACAGCAAAAACAGGATCAGAGTGAAAAGCTTCCACCGCTCGCCTTCGATCTTGAACGGCCCGACACCAAGCGGCGGAATGCCCGAATAGCCCATATAGCCCTGGGTCAGATCGGTCCATTGCACCGACACATCGTAGGTGATCAGCCCGAGCGCAAAGGTCGCCATCGCGAGATAATGGCCGCGCAAACGTAGCGCCGGATAGCCGACGACGAGCGCCGCGACGCCCGCAATCGTCATCGACGCCAGCAGCGCCAGGATCGGCTCCCAGTGATATTGCACGCACAAGATCGCCGTGCCGTAACCGCCGATCGCGGCGAAGGCGTTCTGGCCGAATGACGCCTGGCCGGTATAGCCCATGAAGAAATTCAGCCCGACGCAGAAAATTCCATAAATCATGGCGAGCTGCAGCACGGTGACCAGATAGCCGCCGCGGATGAAGACGAACGCGAATAGCAGCGCAATGCAGGCAAGACCGCCGCTCGCGACATAGCCCAGACCGCCGAGCCTAGTGAAAATAGAAGCGCGCGAGGTCATGGTGCGACCTGATGTCGGATGCGGGTAATTCAGCGCGGACGGAGCCCGAAGCCAAAACATAAACGCGCTGCGCGAGCTTGAGCGCGAGCGGCGCCTTTTGCTCGACCAGAAGAATGCCGAGCCCTTTGCGATTAAGTTCACCCAGGGTCGAAAGGATTTCTGCGGCCACGCGCGGCGCCAGGCCGAGCGACGGCTCATCGAGGATGAGCAGCTTCGGCTCCGCCATCAGCGCGCGTCCGACCGCGAGCATCTGCTGCTCGCCGCCGGACATCGACGACGCGACTTGATCGGCGCGTTCACGCAGCCGCGGGAACAGGGCAAAGACGCCGTCGAAACGGCGCGCAATCTCCGCACTCGCGCCGCCGGCATTGAAGGCCCCAAGCAGCAGATTTTCGCGCACCGTCATCTCGCCGAACAGGCCGCGTCCCTCCTGCACCATGATGATGCCGAGCTTGGCGAGCTCATGCGTGCGCAAGCCAGTCACATCTTTCCCCTGAAAGCTGACGCGCCCACGGCTCGCAATGAGCCGCGCCATGGCGCGCAACAGGGTCGTCTTACCCGCGCCGTTCGGGCCGAGAATGGTGACGAACTCGCCCGCTTTCACATGCAGGCTTGTCGGCTTGAGCGCCGCAACGTGACCGTAGCTCGCTGCAAGCCCGCTGGCCTCGATGAGCGGAGGCGCCGAGGTGTCGGTGCCCGTCATTTTCTGATGGTCATCTTGTCGTCTAGCACCGACGCCATCACGTACGGATTTTGCGTGATCCCGACATGCTGATCGGTCGAGAAGTCGTAGGATGCGCCGGCGCCGTCATAGTGACCAAGCGCCTCGAAGGCGTCGCGCAATGCGGTGCCGTCGGTCGAACCGGCCTTCTTGAGCGCTGCCACCATCATCAGCACCGAATCCCAGGCGCGTGACGCCATCGACGTGTCGGTATCCGGATTTTTCGCCGTGAATGCGGTGACAAAGGCTTGTGCGGCAGTACGTGACACGGGATTTGTGATCATCTCAAGCTTGCGCTCCGCCACCTGAATCATCGGCGACGGAAACAAGAACTGCGCGCCCAGCACACTGCCCACCGACGACTGGATATCCTTCTCGTTGATGCTGCCGAGCAGCAGCATCTTGTCGAGCCCCAGATGCTTGATGTTGTTGGCCGCGGTGACGACGGCATTGCCCTGCCCGATCATCACGATCGCGCCGCCGCCGGCCGAATTGATGCGACCGATCTGGACGCTGAAGTCGGCGTCGTCCTGCTGATAGGTCTCGTTGGCGACGACGGTGAGCCCGAAATCGGCGGCTTCTTTTTCCGCAAGCCCTTTCATCATCAGGCTATAGGGACTCGGGTCGGCGAGGATGCCGATCTTGCGGATATCGGTCTTGTTTTTCAGATAATCGTAGCGCGCTTCGACTTCGAATTTCGGCGGCGGCAGGAAGCTGAAGGCCCATTTCTGCTCGTCCGGCAGCCGCGGCAGGATCGAGCACAGGAACATCGGGATCTTGGCCTGCGAGACGAAGCTTGCGGCGGCGAAATTGCCGGCGGAAATGCAGCCGCTGTCAAAGGCTTTGACGTTATCCTCCGACATCATCTTGCGATAAACGACGACCGCCTGCTGCGGCGTCGATTTGTTGTCCTCGAAGACAAGCTCGAGCTTATGGCCGAGCACGCCGCCTTCGGCGTTCACCGCGGCGATTGCCGCCTGGAGCCCATCGCGCCAATGGCTGTCCGTCAGCGATCCGTAACCGGTCAAGCCGAGCGAGGCGCCGATCTTGAACGTCTCCTGCGCTGATGCCGCGCCGGCCTGTATCAGCGCAAGCGCCGTGGCCGCAAAGATCGCGTGCCGAAAATTCATGATACGCATTCCACATCCTCCCCTGGACGAGCTTATTGCATGCCGCGGCAATTCCCCTTGCGGCATGTCGTTAAACTTACGCGGCTGCGCGCGCGGCCTCGCGCAATTCGTTCAGTCCTTGCGCCGCCGCTTGGCGCAGAAAGCCCTGGTCCGACGACAGAATGAACGCCGTGGCACCGAGCTTTCGCAGCCAGGCTGCCTCTGCCGCACCGCCGACATAGACGCTGATCGGCTTATGCGCCCGGCGCGCCGCCTCGCAGATTAGTTCCACGGCTTTGCGTACCGCCGGCGGATCCTTGGTCTCGTCGCCGAAGGCGGCCGTAAGATCGCCGCGGCCGATAAACAAGGAATCGACACCCTCGACTGCTGCAATCGCGTCGACCTCCTCGAGGGCTTCGACATCCTCGATCTGTGCGACAAACACTGTCTCGGCGTCGCTGTCCGCGATATGCCGCCACATCGGCACGGTGGTATAGCGTCCGGCGCGGGTCGATGTGGCAAACCCCCGCTTGCCGCCACGATAACGGCAGATGGCCGCAACTTCGCGAGCATAGTCGGCGCTCGCGACATGCGGCACGAGGACGCCGGTTGCGCCGCAATCCAGTACCGAGAGGATCGCGTCCGGACCCGACACGCGCACCAAAGCCGGTGTGCCGGTCGCGCGCGCGGCAAGTGGTGCTATGTCGGTGGTGGTGCGATCGAACGGCGCGTGCTCCTGATCGATCACGACGAAGTCGAAGCCGAGATCGCCGACGATCTCAGTGGCGTGGCCCGTCGGGGTCTTCAGAAAGGTCCCGACCAGAGGCTCGGCGGCAAGCAGCCGTTGACGAAAGGATGATGCGGTCATGATCAATCGACAATCCTGGCAACAAACACGCTTACGGCATCGGATAGTCGTCTGAATTCAAGACCCATCCGGGCTTTTGCGAGAAATCGAGGCGCGGCGGACAGAAGATGTCCACGAGCTGATTGATGCCTTTGCCGACGGCTTCGGTCGTGTGCACCGACGGCGGCGGGATCACCGCGATGGAAGGACTGGCGCATAATTCATGGTCGTCCGCACGCCAGAAATTCTTATTGACCGTCCACGGCCAGCGCAGGTGATGAATAAATTCGCCCTGCAGCGCCAGCGAGCATTGTTCGAAGTCGTCATGGTGATGCGGCGAAAGCTTGGTCGCGTCGCGCGGGCCGTCATAGGAATCAAGATAGTTGACCATGAAAGTCGAGCCGCGCCAGATGCGGCCGAAGCGGCCGGGCTCCGGCGGCACGTCGAGGCTATAGACGTGCAGGCGATACCCATCCTTCGGCGCCGGCCAGGCTTCGACCGGCGCCACATGTGGCTTGACCGACGCATAAGAAGCGCTGTTGGAGGACTTGTCCGCCATGTCTTTCGACAGGGTCGTGAACAAGCGTATGACCGGCCCCGCTTCTACAATCCGCACGCCGGACCGGCCCGGCGGAACGAAGGCGAGCGAACCGCCATTCACCTTTTGCGTGCCGTCCTTGGTGGTGATCTCGACAGCCGTTGTCGGGTCCGGCAACAGCACGACATATTCATCGACCTGCGCGTCGCGTGCGAGCACGCCATTCTTGCGGCCTTCGGTGTAGACCAAGACGAAATTCTGGCCGCGACCGTACCAGGTCTTCCCGGCCGAACCATTCTCCTGCGGCGCCTCATCGTAGAAGCGGACATATTCGGCGCCGCCGAAGGGACCGCCAGGTGGCGCTTTGGCCGCCATCGACACCGCGAGTTTCGCGCGCGGATCGCTGACATCATACATGTGAACCTCCCAACAACTCTTCTTGCCGGCGCTTGCGCGGCGCGACGAATCCATCAATGCCGCGACGGCGCGACGGACTCGATGCCGATCATGCGCGCCGCGTTCAACGAGAACATCTTGCGGATCTGCTCGTCGTCATACCCGAGATCGATGCACAGCTTGATGCCGCGCCGGAAACCCTCGAGCGGGCTGACCGTGCCGACTTGTCCGAGATCCGAGCACATGACGGTCTGATCGACGCCCGCCGCCTCGATGAATTTCCGCAGCTCCTCGCCGCCGGCGAACTTGAACTTCGAGCCTTCGACGAACATGCACAGCGAATGTTCGACATAAGCTCCCATCGCGGCGATCCCCTGCACGTCATTCATGCTCGCGTCGACGATTTCTTCCGGATGGGTAAGCACCAAACGCTTCACGCCGCGGCGCTGCGCTTCCTCAAAGACAAGCCAGGTTTCGCTGACATGAAGATGGCCGCTCGCCAGCACCATGTCGTTCTTGGCAATGACGTCGAGCACTTCCTTGACGTCGTCGCGGACGGTCTTGTCGGTATTGAGTACCGGGATGCCGACGGCATGGCGCATTTTGTCGGTTGCTGCCGGATGCGTCCGTCCCGATTCAGCCTCCCAGCGCAGATGGTTTTGAGCGGCAAGCGTCGGAAACCACACGATCCTGCCGCCCATTGCGGCCGTATGCTCGACGGCGAAAGGATTGAATCCGCCCACGACATTGTTGAGCACGATGCTTGAATAGATCTTGGTGGTGAGTTCGGGAAAATGCTTCTTGATCAGCGCAGCAGTCATCACGCCGCTATAGTCGTGGTCCTTGGTGACCACCGCCGCGAAACCCGCCTCGGATGCAGCCTTGAGAAGCTCGACGTGGTCGATGCCCCGCGCCGCGATCGACGGACCGCTGTGTACGTGCGGATCAATCGCCCCGCGCAGCAATCCGTCGATCCGTCGTTCGATGGGTTCTGCGGACGTCGTACCTAGCGCCATACTTCACTCCCCGCCACGCGATTTGTTCGCGAGCACAAAACGTCGTTTCGAAATTGATAGCGCCAGTATCGGCCGCGAGTCAATAAGAAGCATCAATTCGTCTGCCGAATGCGGCAAAATGCGGCTAGTTGCTTGATCATGTTCTCAAATGTCATATGATGTTTTGTTATCGCGAACAAACAGAGGCAGTCATGGCGGACGAAGATGCAGGCGGAGTGCGCTCGCTCCGGCTTGCTATCGATGTTCTGGAAGCGGTCGCTTTTGCCGATGATGAGCTCGGCGTCACGCAGATTGCGGAACGGTTGAGTGTCACCAAAGGATCGGTTCACCGCCATCTGACGACATGGGTCGCGCGCGGCTATCTGGTGCAGAATCCGACGACGAGCCGCTATGCGATCGGTCCCAAGAGCCGCGTCTTGGCGCGCTTGTCGCCCGATACCGATCTCGTACAACTTGCCGAAGGCCCCATGCGCGATCTGCGCGACACGCTCGGCCATACTGTCGTGCTGTCCGAGATGACGCCGCGCGGCGCGCTCGTGCTGTCGAAGCTGGTCAGCACCTCACCCATCGAAATCGGCGTGCGCCCGGGAAGCGAATTGTCATTTCACGCGACAGCGCAGGGCAAGGTCCTGCTCGCCTTTGCGCCGCGTCCGTTCCAAACGCGCGTCCTCGCTCGCCCACTGCAAACCTTTACTGAGCACACGGTCACGTCGGTTGAACGCATCGAAAAGATGCTGGTCGAAATCGCCAGACGCGGTTATGCATCGGCCCCTGAGGAAGCCATGCTCGGCATCAATGCGGTGGCCGCGCCGATCTTCGACCACAACGACGCATGCATCGGCGCGCTGGCCATCGTCGGCTCGATTCAGTTCTTGCCCGGCAAGCCGAGATCCGTCGACATTACAGAACTAACCCGAGCGAGCCAGCAAATCTCGCAGCGGCTCGGACATGGAGGCCGCGAGGAAAGAGTGCGCCAACCGAAGAACGTCACGCAGCGCTCTATGACTCATCCGCATACAGGCGGCCGCGCTCAGGCAAGGCCGGCAACAGGCAAGGCGTGAAATAGCCTTAGACCATGATCCGATCAAGTTGAATCGGATCATGGTCTAGTTTGTTCGTTGGAGCATGATCTTTTCGGAAAACCGGTTTCCACTTTTCCGGATCATGCTCTAGCTCAGCGGATTCTTCCCTGCCGCGTGCATCGCCGCGCGATAGGCAAAGACAATACCGGGACCAAGGGTGGTCCCGGGTCCAGGATACGAACCCGACATGGGCGATGCCATGTCATTCCCACAGGCATAGATGCCAGGAATAGCCTGACGGTCGCGGTCCAGCACACGGGCATCGCAATCCGTGGACAGGCCGGTGCTCACCGCAATGTCGGCTGGCCAAATCTCGAGCGCATAATATGGCGCGGTCGCAATCGGCCCGACGCACGGATTCGGCTTGTGAGCCTCGTCTCCGTTGAAGCGATTGAGCTCCGTCTCGCCCTTGCCAAAATCCACATCGATGCCGGTCTGTGCAAAGCCGTTATAACGTGTGACCGTCGCGCGCAGTGCCTGAGCGTCAACGCCGATCTGAGCGGCGAGCCCTTCAAGCGTTGCATCGCGCTTGAGGTATCCGGATTTGACCAGGTCTGACAGATCTCGCATGCCCGGATAGGCGATGCCTAAGCCGAACCTTTCGATGAAGGATGCATCGCAGATCAGCCAGCAGGGAATGGAGGGTGTGCTCGCATTTGCCTCAAACATTCCGAGAACAAAATCGTGATACGAAGCCGCTTCATTGACGAAACGGCGCCCGGCCGAATTGACCGCGATCAATCCCGGTTTGGCGCGATCAAGCATGAGATGCGGAAACAGACCTTTGCTGCCGTCCGCTCTCGTCGTGACCGATACCGGCGTCCATAGACCGCTATTGCCATGTTCCTCAGGAGCAATGCGCGCGCCCAACCGCTCGCCGAGAACGATCCCGTCCCCTTGATTGAATTCGCTGCTCAAAGAGTGAGCCGGCACGGGGCGCGGCATGAAAGCTGCGCGAAATTTGTCGTTATGCGCATAGCCGCCAGTGGCGAGAACAACGCCCTTGCGCGCCTTCACAAAGAGCTCCTCCCCCGCAACCTCGATATTCGCACCGAGAACACGGCCGTTCTCGGAAACGAGATCAGCGATTGGTGTATTGAACAGGATCTCTACGCCGCGCGTCTTGAGACTGAAAAAGAGCCTCGCCACCAGCGCATTGCCCATGACCAGACGCGTGCCGCGCGGATAACGTGTTCGATCGAGAAGATAACGGCCGAGAAGCTTGGCCGCGCGGCTGAAATTGGACAGGGACTTGAAGCGGTCGACCAGTGGAGCGATGTCGGCCTTGCCGACCATCATGCCGCCAAACACCATGAATTCGCGGATCGGCGGGCGGACACGGACGAAATCGGATCCCAGCAAGCGCCCGTCAAACGGTTGCGGAGCAATCGCCCTCCCCGCCACGGCCGCGCCTTTCATGTTGCTGCGATAATCGGGATGGCGCCCGCAGGGCAGGAACTTCACTTCGGTATTTTCTTCCAGATAGTCGATTGCGACCGGGCCGGTCTTGAGAAATGCCTTCCGCAAATCCCGGTTCACCACGCTTCCGACAAGCGCGTCGAGATATTCTTCGGCTCTTTCCGCGCTGTCGCTGAAACCAGCCTTGCGGCTTTGATGATTTCCCGGAATCCAAAGCGTGCCGGCCGAGGTCGATCCGGTACCACCGACTTGATCAGACTTTTCGCAGAGCAGGACATCGAGTCCTTCGAGACTCGCGACCAGCGCCGCCGTCATTCCGGCCGGGCCCGCTCCGGCGATCAACAGATCAACCTCGCGTTCTCTGCTCGTCATCTTAAGGCCCGAACCGCCTGTTCGCCCGCAAGCCGCCATTGCGGCCGTAGAGGATATCATTGGCTATGAGGGTGTCGAGCCGACCGGCCGGCGCGTCGATGCGCGTCAACAATTCCTTGTGCTCCAGCGCCCAATTGACTGGAATATTCGTCTAAGTGAATCTCCTCCAATGGACACGCTCGACGAACAGAAATCTCCATACGTTCCCGCGGCCGACTCCGCGCCTGCCTGGCTGCGGCTTGGCGCGACCGTGCTGATCTCGACCATCGGCGGCGTCGGAATGTGGTCCGTGGTGGTCGCGCTCCCTGCCGTACAATCGGAATTTGCCGTTCCTCGCGCGCAAGCCTCGTTGCCATTCACCCTCGCTATGTTCGGATTTGCAACGGGAGGCGTGGTGATGGGACGGCTCCTGGACCGCGTCGGAATTTTAGGCCCGGTCGCTCTTGGCGCGCTCATGCTTGGCGCAGGTTATATCGGCGCCGCCAATGCCAGCAGTCTGGTGATTTTCGCGCTCGCCCACACGGTGATCGGCTTCGGCAGTTCCGTTACGCTCGGTCCGCTGATGGCTGACATTTCACAATGGTTTGTTCGCCGACGGGGGCTCGCAGTTACGCTGTGTTCAGCGGGGAATTATTTCGCCGGCGCGCTATGGCCGCCGGTCGTGCAGCAAGCCATCACGCAATATGGCTGGCGCGCGACTCATCTCAGCATTGGCCTTTTCTGCAGCGCAGCGATGCTCGTGGTTGGCGTCATCGCCTTGCGCCGACGAGCGCCTGTCGTGAGCCAGAGCGCAAGCGGACTCACAATCGCGTCACCCGGAACGCTCGGCCTGTCGCCTGGCGTCTTGCAGGCCTTGCTTGCCATCGCCTCTGTTTGCTGCTGCGTCGCAATGTCGATGCCGCAGGTCCACATTGTGGCTTATTGCGGCGATCTCGGATACGGCGTCGCCCGCGGGGCCGACATGTTGTCGCTCATGATGGCGTTCGGGGTTCTGGGCCGCATCCTCTCCGGTCTTATTGCCGATCGCGTTGGTGGTTTGCGCACGCTGATGCTGGGATCGGTCCTGCAGGCTGTCGCTCTCTTGATGTATCTTCACTACGACGGCCTGTTCTCGCTTTATGTGATCTCGGCCCTGTTCGGTCTGTTTCAGGGCGGCATCATCCCGAGTTACGCGCTCATCGTGCGTGAATATTTTGCGCCGAAAGAGGCCGGCACGCGCGTCGGGCTGGTCTTGATGGCCAGCTTGTTCGGGATGGCGCTCGGCGGCTGGATGTCGGGATATATCTTTGATTTGACCGGCTCTTACAGGGCGGCCTTCCTGAACGGGCTGGGATGGAATGCCGTCAACGGCGCAATCGTGCTGTGGCTGCTCTACCGCCGGCGCTCGCACCTGGCTTTTGCGTAACCCGGCTTTTGCATAAAACAAGCGATTAGCCGGAAAAATTTCGCGCCATTCGGATTGAATTCGCGGATTCATCGGCGACGTGCCTGAGGAATTTGGCCACGACGCTGATGGCATTCGCGGTATTTCCCGAGAACAGGCGATCATTGATGCGTCGCAGCAGCGGCGCGAGCGCGGCGAGAATGCCCTCGCCTTTCCGCGTTAAAACCAGGGTTACGGCCCGCGTGTCGTTTGCATCCTGCGTCTTCTTGATGAAGCCCTTTTGCACGAGCTTTCCGATCTCCGCCGTCACATGGGCAGCAGCGACGTGAAGATGCCGGGCAACGGCCGTTATGCCGACACGTCCTTTTTTCTGGAGGTGCCACGTCGCCAGCAGAACAGAGAATTCCGCCGCGCTGAGGCCGACCGACTTCGCCAATGCACGCCGCAACGATTGCATACCGGCCGTGGCGGCAAAGAGGTCAGCGACGAATTCGCGAAATTCCAGATCGGTACCGTCCACCAGGAACTGGGGCAAACTCACCGTCAGTTCGGTGTCTGAATCGCGAGTCTCGCGCGGCCGCGATTTTGCCCGTTTGCTGTTTGATCGCACTACTGGCGGCATTTCGCTGATTTTCCGATTTTTTCTCGAGCCAAGGCTCGCCGCCGATCCTCGGCGTGGCGAGCCTTATAATGAATATGACTTAAGACTGGAAGCGCCCCACCATTCACAACATGCAGCGCCGATCGCGACGGCCGATGTCGGATTTAGTAACGGCGGATCAGCGGCAGCATCGCACAGGAGCCGACGACGCCGGCCAGGACCAACACCATAAGTCCAGCGTTGAAATTGCCAACCGCGCCGATGATCCAGCCCATCAGCAGCGGCGACGCCGCACCGATGAGGTTGCCGACGCCGTTATAGACGCCAACACCCGACGAGGTTACGGACGGCGGAATGATCTGCGCCGCAAGCGCGAACAACGGCGGCAGGGCGGATCCCCAAAATCCCGCACTCAGCGCCATGATAATGGCCGCTGCATAGGGATCAGCCATCAGCGAAACGACATAGATGAGTGCGCCGGCGCCAAACAGCCCGATGAAGCAGACGATGGCGCGGCGGCCGATCCGGTCGGACACATAGCCGCCCGCGATCTCGCCAAAGAACATCAACACGAATGGCACGGATGCAAAGAAGCCGAGCGATTTGAGATCGAAATGGCGCACGGTCTGCAGATAGGTCGGCAGCCACGCATTCAAGCCCCACAGATAAACCAGGCAGGCGGAGTTGAAGAGCAACACCATCCAGAAGCGCCAATCTTTCAAGAAAAGGCCGATATCGCCGGTCATGTTCCGGCCGGTCGCTTCTTTCTTGCGCGCCTCGGCCTCGCCCTTCGGCGGCCAATCACGGATGAAGGCAAGGATCAACGGCACGATGATGATGAGGTTCAGCCCCGCCAAGGCATAGAACGAGGCGCGCCAGCCGAACGAGGCGACAAGCGCGATAGTCAGCGGGAACCCGATTGCCGAGCCGAGCGGGCTGCCGATCATCCAGACCGAATTCGCACGCCCCTGCTCGTCCTTGGGAAACCAGCGCTTCACCGCCTTGTTGACCAGAGAAAATTGCGGTCCTTCGGCGATGCCCAACAGCACGCGATAGAACAGCATGAGCCCGTAGGAACTGGTCGAGCCGATCAGGGCCATGAAGAGGCCCCATAATCCGGCCCCGACGGCAAGGCTGCGGCGCGGCCCATAAATATCGCCGAGAAAGCTCAGCAGCGTTCCCGAGGCTCCATAAGCCAAAAGAAACGACGTCATCAGCAGGCCGAGCAAAGGCGGGCTGAAAGCCGTGCCCATGGCGTCGTTGAAATCCTTGTTGGTGAACAGGACGGCAATGCTGATGCGATCGAAAAAGCCGGCAATGACGACAAGGAGCAAGACGCCGGCCACCAGCCAGCGCCGCATCGAGACCGGCCGGGACATGCCGGCTGCCTGAGCTGAGATCGACATAAAAGAAACTCCTCGGTTGGTTGCCCCGGCAATTTTTATTATGTATGATACATATGTCACATAGCATTAATCAATGATGGTCGGGCGTCAATTCGGTCGTTTCAAGGGAGAAGAACAAATGAACCTGCAGCAGACAAAATCCGCCGGCAAAGCCGTTGCTGCGTCCCTGCGCACCGGCGCCGAATATCTGCGTTCATTGCGTGACGGCAGGCGCGTTTTCGTCGATGGCGAGCTGGTCAAGGACGTGACCGAACATCCTGCGCTGCGGCAAGCGGCGCGATCCTTGGCCCGTCTCTACGATATTGCCGCGGATCCGGCGTCGCGGGAGCGCATGACCTTCGCGTCGCCGAAAACCGGCGCGCCCGTGCTCCGCGCCTATCAGATCCCCAAGACCCACGCCGATCTCAAAGCCCGCCGCCTGTTTTCGCAAGTGTGGGCGGAAGCGACTTTCGGCCTCATGGGACGCACCTTGGATCACGTCGCGGGCTTTCTCTGCGGCTATGCCGCAGTGCCGCAACTGTTCGCGGCCGGGGGGCAGCAATTCGCCGACAACCTTCTCGCCTTCTTCGAGCGCATGCGCGACAATCATCTCTATGCCAGCTATGCGATCGTCCCGCCGCAGATCGACCGCAGCAAGCCCGCGCACAAACAAACCGACCCGACGCTTTATGCCGGCGTGGTCAAGGAACGCGACGACGGCATCGTGCTGAGCGGCGCGCAGCAGCTCGCAACCGGCGGGCTCTATTCGGATTACATCTATCTGAGCTGCATTCACCCGCTGCAGCCGGGCGACGAGGCTTACGCCAATGGCGTCATGATCCCGGTTAACGCCTCCGGCGTGAAGCTCTATCCGCGCCGTCCTTTTGCCCAAGTCAACGGCAATTCCTTCGATTATCCCTTGTCCTCGCGCTTTGATGAGACCGACTGTTTTGTCGTGCTTGAAAACGTCTTCGTGCCCTGGGAAAATGTGTTCATCTATCGCAATCTCGAAATCTGCCGCGATCAATGGTGGAAGACGCCGTCGCACCTTTACGGCAACCACCAGGCACAGACACGCTACGCGACCAAACTTCGTTTCATGATCGGGCTCGCCAAGCGCATGAACGAAATGACAGGCAACGACGGCAATCCGGCCGTGCAGACCCAGATGGGCGAACTCGCCTCACTAGTCTCGATTGTGGAAAATATGCTGCTGTCACATGAGGCGACGGCGACGATCGACGCCAACGGCGTGCTCTGGCCGTCCAAGACCGGGCTCTATGCGGTGATGGCGCTGCAGTCGGAGCTGAATTCACGGATGCTCGAAATCATTCGCGAGCTGACAGGCGCCGCGATGATCACCTTGCCCTCCTCGCACAAGGACTTCGACAATCCCGAAATGCGGACTGACATCGAGCGCTTCATGCGGTCTTCAACCAGCGATGCTGAAAGCCGCGTCGCCGTCATGCGCATGGCCTGGGATTTCATCGGCTCCGAATTCGGCAGCCGGCACCAGCAATATGAAAAATTCTATGGCGGCGCGTCGTTCGTCGTGAAACAAAATGTCTATCGCAGTTTCGATTTCAAGGGCGCGACGCAACTCGTAGATGCCGCACTTGGCTTGCCGGTAGTCGAGGCTCGTTGACGCTGACGCACGGCCGGAAGAAAGCGATGCAGCATACAGCGACACGCGTCAAAATACCTATTTGACTTACCTATTATTATGAAATAACCGTGCTTTGCGTAATTGCGAAGCTCTTTGCCGGCCGAGTGTTCGCTGATCTGCTACTCCCAGGGGTATGGAGGGAGACCAAATGCCGGAATTTTTCTTGCGGTCGTCGCACGCGGCTCATGCGCCGATGCGGGCGCTTTTCTTAGCTATCATCATCGCTGCGCTGTTTGTTGCCAGCCAAGCCTCCAAGGGCCAGCCTGCCACGCACCCGGTCAATGTGACGATCCAACCGACAGCCACGGCGCTGCCGGTGGTCGTTGCCGACAAGCAGGGAATGTTCGCCAAACAAGGGATCGAGGGTAAATGGAGCGTGTCCCACGTTCCGATTTCCGATTCGATCAGCGCGCTCGGCCGGCAATTCGACGTCATGATGGGCACGCAGCCGGCCCTGATCGCAGCGTCAGGCCAGGGCATTCCGATCGTCGCCATCACCGGCGGGGCGCTTGATACCACCCAGCTGCCGAACACCAATGTCATCGCCAAAGCGGGCAGCGGCATCACCAGCTTCAAACAGCTCGAAGGCAAGACAGTCGGCACGCTGAGCTTCACCGGCAATATCCACTTCTCTCTGCTCAACGTGCTGCAGAAGCAAGGCGTCGACCTCAACAGCATTCATTGGGTGATCGGCACAAACCCGCAATTGCCTGACCTTCTCAAGGCCGGGCGGGTCGACGCCATCGAAGCGCTGGAGCCTTTTGCCGGCGCTGCGATCGCAGCCGGAGGCATCGCGCTTGGCGACCCGTTCCGCGGCATCGGGGATCGCGCCTATGTCGGATACTTTCTGTCGCAGCGCGATTGGGCAAACGGCAACAAGGATCTGGTTCTGAAGTTTTCCCAGGCGCTCGCGGACGCCGCCGCTTGGATCGAAGAAAATCCCGCTGACGCCAAGACAATTCTGAGCTCTTACTCCGGCCTCAGCGGAACCGCGCTCGAGAAAACGCCGATTCCAAAATTCCAGATCTCGACGACGCCAAAGGATCTTGCGTCGGAACTGCTTCCCGATCTCCAGACTTGGAACGATATCCTTGAGCGGACCAGCGACATCAAGCCAGTGAAGGCCAACGAGCTCGTCCCTGACTGGGCCAAATAACCGCAAGTTCCCGTAATCTGGTAATGTGGCTGAGCAAAGCAACCGGCGTAGCATCGAGCAGGTGGTGAAAAACGCGGGCATAGGGGCCGAGACTATTCTGGCGTCCGATCGGGCGAAAAACCCAATGCCGGGCAACAGGTCGGACGGCGAACTCACGTTTCGCTGTCGCGCGCTGTCTATCGACGTCGGACATCCACAACGCCGCATCATCGAAGGGCTTAACCTCGAAGTCCCGGAACATCAATTTGTTTGTATTCTCGGCGAATCCGGCGTCGGCAAGACGACGCTTCTGCGCGTCTTCGGCGGCCTCACGCCACCTGCGCCAGGCTCGCAACTCGAGCTCAACGGCCGGCGGGTAATTGGGCCGCCGCAAGGGGCCGTCTTCGTATTTCAGAATTACACTGCGTCTTTATTGCCGTGGCGGACCGCGCGACGGAACGTCGAACTCGGCCTCGAAGCAAGCGTAGCGGCGCCGGAGCGGCGGGCGCGCGCTTTGGCCGCTTTGGATCTGGTCGGCCTGCACGATCGCGCTGAGGACTATCCCTGGCAGCTATCGGGCGGAATGCAGCAGCGCGTGCAGATCGCCCGCGCACTTGCCGTCGAACCGAAGCTCCTCCTGATGGACGAGCCGTTCGGCGCTCTCGACGCCATGACGCGCGAGAATTTGCAAACCGAGTTGCGCAAAATCCAGCGGCAGCTCGGCGCCACGGTGATCTTCATAACCCACGATGTCGATGAGGCGGTATTCCTGGCGGATCGCCTGATCGTTCTGAAGGGCAAGCCGGCATCGGTCGGTTTGGACGTCATGACGGACCTGCCGGCGGAGCGCGATCAAGTCACCACCAAAGAACTGCCGCGATTCCTGGAATTGCGCCACCTCATCTATCAAGCAGTGCGGCGTGAGGGAGCCTGACGCGATGAACAAAGCCATGCAGCGCGTCAACCTGCCCGGCCTTGCCGTCATCGCGATATGCGCAGGCCTGTGGGAGCTTTATTGCCGCACCCTGGGCTCCGGCTTCGACAGCATCGCTTCGACCTACGCGACCATTTTGGCGGTCAAAGATCTGCTGCTGCAGGGGCCATTGCTCGAACAATTGTTGCACACGACATCCGTCGCGATCTGGGCGTGGCTCATCGCCAGCGCGCTTGGCTTCGTCATCGGCCTATGTCTTGGCCTCTCGCGAACCGCCTGGACCTATACGATGGCAAGCATCGAGGTGCTGCGATCCATCCCTTCCATCTCCTTTTTGTCGATCGCGGTCTTGCTGTTCGGCTTTTCGGCAAAAACCGAAATGGTCATCGTCGTTTATGTCAGCTTGTGGCCGATGCTGTTGGGGACGCTTGGCGGCATGCGTTCCACACCCGGCGGATTGCTGGAGGTCGCGCGGATATTTCATCTATCCGCAATCTCCACCTTCTTTAAGATCATATTGCCCGCGGCTTTGCCGGTTATCGTCGTCGGCCTGCGTCTGTCACTCACTCTCTCCATCGCGCTTGCCGTCGTCGCCGAAATGATCGGCAACCCGGAAGGACTTGGTTTTGGCATCGTCTCCGCACAGCAAGCCATGCGGCCCGCCGATGCCTTCGCCTATCTGCTGGTCATCGGCATCCTTGGCTGGGGGCTGAACGCCATTTTTGCAATGGCAACGCACCGCCTGGACTTTGCGTACGGGCGGCCGTCATGAAGGCTGCACCGAAACATCAGGGCGAAACGCCGGCGCGCGCGAACAGCGATAGCGCGCCAATCCGCGGGCTGTTGCCATTGGCGCTGGGACTGGTGGTCTGGCAGATTCTGGCCCCGCCAAATTCTCCCTATTTCCCGCCGCCCTCGGAGTGGGTTCGCGCACTTGAGGCTCTGGCAAAAGCCGGGCGACTTTGGCCCGCGGTCGCGACAACGCTGATGCATTTCGCGCTGGCGCTTCTCATCGACATTCTTCTCGGTTCGGCTTTGGGAATTGTGCTGGGGCGATCGCGAACACTGGACCGCCTCCTCGGTCCGCTCCTGGAGTTCGGGCGCACGATGCCGGCGGGCGCATTGGTGCCGGTCGCGGTCCTCATTATGGGATACACGTCCTCCATGACTTTGGCCGTCGTCGTGCTGACGAGTTTCTGGCCGATCCTGCTCAACACCCGCGCGGGCGCAAGCAGCATCAGCCAGGACCGTCTCGATGCGGCGCGCGCGTTGCACCTGTCATGGTGGGCGACGCAGCAAAAGATATTGCTGCCGTCCGTCGTGCCCAGCATCCGGCTCGGCACGCAGATCGCAGCGCCGATAACGCTCATCATCGTGCTGTTGGTCGAGATCTTGACGCAGGTGTCCGGGGTGGGCCGTCAGATCGCCTTGTCGCAGAGCATGTTTCGCAGCGCGAATGTCTATGGCCTTGTGGCCTTGACCGGCTGCTTTGGCCTTGCAGTCAATTGGCTCATCGGCGGCATTGGCCGCCTGACACACAAATACGATCCGGCATTCAGCGACGGTGTCGCTTCCCATTAGAAGCAACACCCTCGTCAGGGAGAAATAAAAAGATGTCGTACCGGGACTTGCGAGGCTTCATCGCCAATGTCGAGCAGCACGATCTGTTGCGCCATGTCCGCGGCGCGCAGACGCATTTGGAGATCGGGGGCATCACCGAAGTCGCTGCCGGATTGCCCGAGTGCCCCGCTTTGCTGTTCGACGAGATCCCGGGATTTCCCCGCGGCTTTCGCATCTTCACCAATCCGGTCAATACGCCGCAACGCGCTGCTTTGGCGCTCGGTATCGACCCAAAGCTTCCGCCCATTGACGCTCTCAAAGCTTGGATGGAAAAGCGCAAGAGCCTGACGGCGCAGAAGCCGTCGCTCATGAACGACGCCGCCTTCCTTGAGAACAGCGACGAAGACGACGCGGTCGATCTCGGGAAGTTTCCGGTTCCAGTCTGGCACAAAAACGATGGCGGCCCCTATATCGGAACGGGCAGCATTGTCGTCATGCGCGATCCCGACAGCAATTGGATCAACGCCTCGATCTATCGCGTGCAGGTGCACGGTAAGAACGAAGTCACGGTCCAATTCGATCACCCCGGCCGTCACGGCGCGATCATCGCCAAGAAATATTGGGACAGAGGCCAGCCCTGTCCTATCGCCGTCGTGAACGGCGAGGACCCTGCCCTCTTCATCGCCGGCTTCGAGTCACTGCCGGCGGGTTTCTCAGAATTCGATTTTGCCGGAGCAATCAAAGGCGAGCCGATCGACGTCTGTCCGGGCCCGAAGACTGGACTGCCCATTCCGGTTGATGCCGAGATCGTCCTCGAGGGCCTGTATTATCCGGCCACAGGCGAGACCCTCATGGAAGGTCCGTTCGGCGAATTCACTGGTTATTACGCGTCCGAACGCCGGCCTTTGCCGATCATGAAAGTACAAGCGGTTCACTACAGGAACGATCCGATCCTGTTGGGATCGCCGCCGCTCAAGCCGCCGCGGCATCACTGCGGCCTGCCGTTTCGCGCCGGCGGCATCTGGTCGAACCTCGACAACAGCGGCATCACCGATATCGCCGGCGTCTGGCAGCATGTGTCCTCGCTGATGACCGTCGTCGCGTTGAAACAGCGGTATGACGGCCACGCCAAACGGGCGGCCCTGGTGGCCGCAGGCAATGCCTATATGGGCCGCATCGTGGTCGTCGTCGACGACGACATCGATCCATCCAATCTCAATGATGTCATGTGGGCGATTGCGACGCGCTCTGAGCCGTCTGAATCAGTCGACATCATCAGGAACGGCTGGAGCTCGACTCTCGATCCGCGGATTCCCCCTGCCGACAAGGAGCGCGGAATAACGTCGCATTCCAAGCTCATCATAAACGCTTGCCGGCCGTTTCCGTGGCTCGACCAATTTCCGCCGACCACCGCGCTCGACAGGTCGGAGGCGCTCGCCATCGAAAAGAAGTGGCGGTCCGCCATTAGCGGCCGCTTCTGAGCGCCATCACGACGGACGCCTGGCGAAAACTCGTCACCGCAACACACCTGGTCTTTGGGAAACACGCAGATGCCAGCCGCGCAGAAGTTCAAAGTTCAAGAAGCTACCATTACGAACGTCCATGCCGCGTACCAGAGCGGGGACCTTACCGCGGTTGAACTGGTCGAAATGTATCTCGCGCGCATCGAGGCGTACGACCAGAAAGGCCCCAGCATAAACTCACTGATCTCGATCAATCCGCTCGCGCTCCAACAAGCAGCGGATCTCGACGCCGCATTCAAGAAATCGGGCTTGGTAGGTCCCCTCCACGGCATCCCCATCATCGCCAAGGACCAGATCAACGTCCAAGGCATGAAGACGACGCTCGGATCCGTCCTGTTTCGCGACTATGAGCCCGAGCGCGAAGGGCTGGCGATTGCCAAACTGCGAGCGGCCGGCGCGATCTTTCTCGGCAAGGCAACGCTCGGAGAGCTTGGCGGCGGCGATACCCACGGCTCGCTGTTCGGCTCAACGCGAAATGTCTATGACCTCGAGCGGACCGCAGGTGGTTCGTCAGGCGGGTCCGGCGCGAGCGTATCAGCGAATTTCTGCACCGTCGCGCTCGGCCAGGAGGGTTTCTCCTCAATACGCCGGCCGGCCATCTGGAACGGCGTGGTCGGCATGCGCCCCACCATCGGCATCGTCAGCCGCGACGGCGTCTATGGCGGCTGGCCGGCCATGAACGGATCGGTGGGGCCGATGGCGCGCACGGTAATGGACGCCGCAAAGGTGCTCGACTGCATGGCCGGGTACGACCCGAAGGATCCGGCCACGGCTCACGGCGTCGGTCGCCTTGCCGAGAGCTATGCGGCAGGCTTGAGCAAAGACGCGCTCCGCGGCACACGTCTTGGCATTCTTCGCGAGCCGATGGGCTTCAAGACAGAGCCTGCCTCGGACGACTTCAAGAAGGTCGACGAGGTTTTCAATAAGGCGGTCACCGAGCTGCGCAACGCGGG
>DATAQN010000011.1:0-4257 GCA_036264635.1 Xanthobacteraceae bacterium
GGCCGGCCAGCGCCTCGTCCATGGCATTGTCGATGACTTCGGCGAACAGGTGATGCAGCGCCTTCTCGTCGGTGCCGCCGATATACATGCCGGGGCGGCGGCGGACCAGTTCGAGCCCTTCCAGCACCTCGATGTCGCGCGCAGTGTACCCGCTCTCAGCCGATGAGCCGCGCGACGGCGCGGCAGCCGTGCGGCGGGCGCTGCCGCTGCGCTTTGCCTCAGCCATGCCGGCGAACAGGTCACCGGTTTTTACGGCCGCCTTTGCCGACTTGGCGGGCTTGGTAGACTTAGACGATTTCGCTGTTTTTCCCACGGTTTGTCCCAGATTCCTTAGTCGTAAGCTTCACCCATTTGGCGTGCCTTTTGCGCTATGCAAGGCCGCTCGCGGCACGGGGCCGAATCAATTGACCGAAGCCCAACTATGCCACCGCGGCGGCGAAACCATGAGCACCGGCATCCGGGCCGGAATGAACGCATTGACGCCTGGAAAACTGGGCCTTATATGCGCGGCCATGAACTTGTCGTTTGCGAGCATTTTTTCTTCGCGTCGCCGCCGTCGTCCGGCGGCACGATTGCGCGCTCGCGCGTAAGTTTTCGTGCCGCCGGGTTCCGCGGCCGTCATCTTGAAGTCTCCTCGCTCCTGATAATCTGCCCGCGGCTTCCGGCCTGACGCCTTTCTCAAGCGTTGATGGTCAAAAAGGGTGCAATCATGTCTGCTAAAGCAAAAATCGGCGTACTCGGCGCCTCCGGCTACACCGGCGCCGAACTGGTGCGGCTCCTGCTTCGGCATCCACATGCCGAGATCGTTTTGCTGACGGCCGATCGCCGCGCCGGCAAGCCGATGTCGGACGTCTTTCCGCAGTTCGCGCCCTTTGATCTGCCGACACTGACATCGATCGAAGAGGCCGACTTCAAAACGCTCGGTCTCGATGTCGCCTTCTGCGCGCTGCCGCATGGCACGACGCAGAAGGTCATCAAGGACCTTTTGGCGCGTGCGCCGTCGACTAAAGTTGTCGACCTTTCGGCGGATTTCCGGCTGTCCGACCCGGCGGCTTACGCGCGCTGGTACGGCCACGAACATTTCGCGCCGGAACTGCAGAAGGAAGCGGTCTACGGCCTCACCGAAGTCTACCGGTCGGACGTGAAGTCGGCGCGGCTGGTGGCTAATCCGGGCTGCTACACCACCTGTTCCGAACTGCCGCTGATCCCGCTTCTGAAGGCGAAGGCTATCAATCCGGACGAAATCGTCATTGACGCCAAGTCGGGCATGACCGGCGCGGGCAGGGCGGCGAAGGAAGAGATGCTGTTCTCGGAAGTGTCGGAGGGCTTTCACGCCTATGGCGTCGGCCACCATCGCCACATGGCTGAGCTCGACCAGGAATTCTCCAAGGCAGCCGGGCGCGAGGTCACGGTGACTTTCACGCCGCATCTCGTGCCGATGAATAGGGGCATCCTTTCAACGATCTATGTGCGCGATGCGAAAGCGTCGCCGCAGGACCTTCATGCGATACTTTTAAAGTCCTACGCGAGCGAGCCCTTCGTCCACGTGCTGCCATTCGGCGCCACGCCGCAGACCCGGCATGTGCGCGGCTCGAACATGACCTTTATCGGAGTTGTCGCTGACCGCATCCCGGGCCGCGCCATCATAGTCTCGACGCTCGACAACCTGACCAAAGGCGCCTCGGGCCAGGCGGTGCAGAACATGAACGTTATGCTCGGCTATCCCGAAGGAACCGGCGTCGAACAGGTGGCGCTGTTTCCGTGAGATCAGACTTCGGCGTTCTGACGGCGCAGCGTGTGACGCCAGCGCAGCAGTCGTTCGTCTGCCGTCACCAGCGTTGCGTCGTGCGCGATTGCGCTTGCCGCAATAAGGCGATCGGCGGGATCGGCGTGCAAATTTTCAAGTTCGCCCGCGAGAATGCAAATTTCGCCGGCAAGCGGCAATTCCCTTATCCCGGCAGCAAGAACTTTGTCGCGTTGATCGGTAGCCGACCGCGATGCACGAAGCCTGCGTTTGGCGATGAGCATCGCGATTTCCCAAAAGCTGATTGCACTGATGAAAAGCCGGTCGTCAGCCTGAGCCCTTTCGACAGCTTGCGTGCTTCGCTTCCCGAATTTGGTATCGGTCGTGAACCAACGGCGACGTGCGTATCAAGTACAATCACTTAAGGGCTTCCCACTCGACATCGATAGGGGAAATGATATCGCCCTCAATAAACAGCTCACCCTTGAGGATGCCGCGTACGCTTCGTTTCTGGGGTGCATGCGGTACCAATTCGGCAACCGGCTTCCCCCGCTTCGTAATTACTACGGGCTGCCGCGTGCGCTCTACTTCGTCAAGGACGGCGAGGCACTTTGCCTTGAATTCTGAAGCCTTGATGATCCGCGACATGAAAACCCTCATGACCATGGTCCGTGACCATGGTCATGTAGCTCCGGTAGGTGCAGCGTACAACCGGAGGCCGGCTTGGAGCCAGCGAAGGCTTGGGGCCGGCGAGCGACCGTGCCGGTGGAGGCTCAGCTGCGAACCTTCACGTAGCTTCCCGGCGCGTCTTCGATCGCTTTGAGCGCGCCGGAGCCCGGCATGCGGCCAGGCACTTCGGTCGGGCTTTGCCGGGTGATCCACAACAGCCAATCTGGCCACCATGAGCCCGCATGTTCCTTGGCCTTGGCAAGCCAGCCATTGATGTCGGCATTGCGCGGCTTCGGCCCGGTCCAATACTGATATTTCCGCTTGGCCGGCGGATTGATCACGCCGGCGATATGGCCTGAGCCCGCCACGACAAAGCGCACATCGCCGCCGAAGCATTTCGAGCCGACCATGACCGACTTTGGCGGCGCGATGTGATCCTCACGGGTGGCGAGATTGTAGATCGGCACTTTCACCGCTTTGAGATCGATCAGCGTATTGCCGAGCACCATCTTGCCCTTCGACAGTTTGTTGTCGAGATAGCAATTGCGCAGATAGAACGAGTGATTGGCGGCCGGCATTCGCGTTGCGTCGGAGTTCCAATACAGCAGGTCGAAGGGGAAGGGCGCCTTGCCCTTCAGGTAGTTGTTGATGACGTAGGGCCAGACCAAGTCATTCGAGCGCAGCATGTTGAACACGGTGGCCATCGCGCTGCCTTCCAGATAGCCGCGCTCGGCCATTTTCTTTTCAACCGCGGCGACCTGCTCCTCGTCGACAAAGACTTTAAGATCGCCGCCATAACTGAAATCGACCTGGGCCGCGAACAAGGTCGCCGAGACGATGCGGTCGTCTTTGCGTGCCGCCATGGCAGCCAGCGTCACCGCGAGCAACGTGCCGCCGACGCAATAGCCGATGGCGTGGACCTTGTCCTCGCCGATGGCCTCCTTGATGGCGTCGAGTGCCGCGAGCGGACCTTCGCGTACATAGTCGTCGAAGGACTTTTGCGCGAGCCGCGCGTCGGGATTGACCCAGGAGATGCAAAAGACCGTGATCCCCTGATCGACGCACCACTTGATGAACGACTTTTCCGGCGCCAGATCGAGCACGTAAAACTTGTTGATCCAGGGCGGCACGATCAGCAACGGTCGCTTGAGCACCGTTTCAGTGGTCGGCTCATATTGAATAAGCTGCATCAGCTCGTTCTGGAAGATCACCTTGCCGGGTGTGACCGCGAGATTGCGGCCGACTTCGAACATCGCCGAATCGGACTGGCGGATTTTCAATTCGCCGCCGCCGGCTTCGATGTCCTCGGCCAGCATGCGCATGCCGCTGACCAGATTCTCGGCGCTGGAGCTGAACGTCTCGCGCAGAAGCTCGGGATTGGTCAGCACGAAATTCGTCGGCGCGACGGCGTTGATGATCTGGCGGACATAGAACTCCGCCTTTTGCCTAGTGTGCTGATCGAGATCAGCCGCATCCGCGACCAGCTTGTCGGCCCATTGCGAGGTGAGGAGATAGAGCTGCTTGAGAAAGTCGAAGAACTGGTTCGACGTCCATTCGGGATCGCTGAATCTTTTGTCGCTAGGCGCTGGCGCAATGACATCGGCCGCAGGTTCGCCGGTCAGGCGCTTGGCTGCGACGGCCCAGAGTTCGAGATAGCTCTTGCCGAGCCGGTTCTGCAATTCGGCGGTGCGCTGCGGGTCGGACAGCCAGTATTCCGCGACGTGGCCCAGCGTCTTGACGATCTCGGCGAGCTCAGCGGCAACTTCGTCGGCGACGCGGCCCTCCTCGCGCGGCCGCAGATAGGCCGCGAGTGCGCGCCCGCCTTGTTCGACCAGCCGTGCCAG
>DATAQN010000009.1:0-21452 GCA_036264635.1 Xanthobacteraceae bacterium
GAACAAGAACGCGCTCCGCGGCGCACGTCTTGGCATTCTTCGCGAACCGATGGGCTTCAAATCCGAGCCTGCCTCGGACGACTTCAAGAAAGTCGACGAGGTCTTCGATAAGGCGGTGACCGAGCTGCGCAACGCGGGGGCCGAAGTCATCGACGCAATCGAAATACCAGATCTCATCAAGCTCCTGTCCACGCGCGTCAGAGATCCCAACGTCGACGATGCGATGTTCGAATTGTTCTTTGCCGAGGGCAATGCACCGTTCAAGACGCGGCAAGAGGCAATGGCCTCACCTCTCTTCGCCAAAGTCGTCAAAGGCAGCCAGGCGCGTTGGAAACCGGAGGCGCCGGAAGAGCACCATACCTATCTGAAGGCGCGCGATACGCTCATGACCAATCTGCTCAAGGTCATGGCCGATCACAGGCTGGACGCCATCGTCCACAAGGCGGTCGAGCATCAGCCGACGCTCATCGAACACGGCATAAACCCGCCCTTCGTCGACCAAAAGGGTGCGCCGCATATCAACACGTTTCTGATGTTCGTGCCCTCCATCGTCGTGCCCGCCGGCTTCACATCTGACGGCCTGCCCGCCGGAATAACATTTCTCGGACGCCCTTACGACGATGCCAAGATGCTGCAATTGGCTTTCGCATATGAACAAGCGACCGCGCATCGGCGACCGCCGACAGCTACGCCATAGTTGCATTTTCCGGGCGGCTAGTGGCTTTCGCCGCCCCGCAGGCTCGTCAGCGCAACGAGCGCAGGTTGCGAGGCATTGAGCGCCACTTCGATCTGCCGTGCGGTCTCCTTGAGCAGCGGCAGATATTTCTTCAGCTTGGTTTGCGTGCTGGTGCGCGGCGGATATTCCATCACATTCACCGCCGCGATGAAGCGTCCGGACTGGTCACGGACCGGAACTGCGATTGAGGCATAAGCCTCTCCCATCGCCTGTTCGATAGTCGACCAACCTCTGCTCTGCGCCTGCGCGATGCTTTGCTGCAGTTCGCGCTTGTCGAGCGTTGTATGGGCCATGATCAGCTGGTCAGGAAGCTTGGACCAATAGGATTCGAACTCCTCCTCCGGCAACCCGGCTAAAAGGATCCGCCCCAAAGCTGTCCGATAAGCCGGGACGCGCTCCCCGAGATAGATCGAGAAATTGAGGATCCGGTTGTTTGCCGACCTTGCCAGCAGCCTTACCTGAAAATCGTCCAATATGCCGAAGCTCGAGGTCTCCCGCGTTTTCTCAGTGAGCTCATTGAGAAAGGGCTGAAGGAGACGGTTCGGATCGAGCGACGACAGGTAGCTGAAGCCGATATCGAGAGCATTTGGCCGCAAATAGAACAGATCGTCGCTCACGCCCACGTAATCGAGATCGACGAGCGTCAAAAGAAAGCGCCTCGCCGCCGCGCGATCGAGGCCCGTGCGCTTTGCGACATCGGTGATCCGCAGCATCGGCGAATCGCGGCCGAAAGCGCGAATGACTGCCAGTCCCCGCGCCAGCGAGTCCGAAAAGTATGGCTCAGATTGACGTTTCCCTCTCGGCAAATCGGCGCTCCGTTGCCATCTTGCCCTTCGTGCGATTAACGCACCAATAAATCGCACTGAAACCGACAACGGTCAAGCTATGCCACATTGACACCTTTTCACCGGGCATTTTAGAATTAGAGCACGTATTCCATCCGTGCGTTTATCGCACGAGTGAACTCAGAGGCACCACGATGTCCACCGTGACCAATTACGAGTGCGTGACTGTCGAGAAGGACGATGGGTTGACATGGGTGACCCTGAATCGTCCGGACAAGCGCAACGCGATGAGCCCCGAGCTCGACCGCGAAATGCTCGACATTATTCTGAGCCTCGAAGGCGATCCGGAGACGCGCGTCCTGATCTTGACCGGCGCCGGTGACGCCTTTTGCGCGGGGATGGATTTGAAACTCTATTTCCGCGCGCTGGAGGACAAGCCGGCCGAGCGCGTTCGCGCCGAGTGGGTGACCCATCAATGGCGCTGGTATCGCCTATGGAACTTTCCCAAGCCGACCATCGCTATGGTCAACGGCTATTGCATGGGTGGCGCCTTCACGCAGCTGGTGGCATGCGACTTCGCCATCGCTGCGGATGACGCCAAGTTCGGCCTCTCCGAGATCAACTGGGGTATTCTTCCTGGCGGACTCGTCAGCAAGGCGCTCCACGTCTGCCTCGGCTATCGCGACGCACTTCTTTACAGTCTCACCGGCGAGACGTTCGACGGCAAAAAGGCCGAGGAGATCAAGCTGATCACCAAGTCGGTGCCGGCCGCCGAGCTGCGCAAGACCACCGAGGAATTCGCGCGCCGCTTTCTCAAGCTCAATCCCGAAACCTTGCGCGCCACCAAGCAGGCCATAAAGGCGGTTCGCGAGATGGATGTTGGCCAGGCGCACGAATATCTGATGGCCAAATCCGCCGAGCTGCGTGCGCGCGACCAAGAAGACGGCTATCGGCAGGGCATCAAGCAGTTCATCGACGACAAGAACTACAAACCCGGCCTTGGCGCATATAACCGCACATAGTTCGATGGATACGGTCGCCGGAAGCTCCCCGACAAAGCAGCCTTCGCTGCCACTCGACGGCGTGAAGGTCCTCGAGCTCGGGACGATGATTACCGCGCCTTACACGGCGATGCTACTCGCCGAGTTGGGCGCCTCCGTCATCAAGATCGAGAACCCCGAGAGCGGCGATCCATTTCGCGCCACCAGCGGCGGCCGCTATGGCGCAAATTTCGTCGCTTACAATCACGGCAAGCGAAGCCTCGCGCTCGATCTGAAAACGCCTGTCGGCAAGCAAGTCTTTCGCAAATTGCTCGAACAATCCGATGTGCTGGTCGAGAACTATCGCACCGGCGTAATGGACAAATTCGGCTTCGGTAACGACGCGATCCGCGCCATCAATCCCCGCCTCGTGCATTGTTCGATCACCGGATTCGGCACCAGCGGCCCTTATCAGGACAGGCCTGCTTACGATGCCGTCGCCAGCGCCTTAAGCGGCATCTATGCGCTCGCTGTCGACCCGCATGATCCGAAGCTCGTCGGCGTGACGATTTCCGACAATGTCTCCGGCATGTATGCCGCCAATGGCATCCTCGCCGCGCTCTACGAACGCGGCCAAACCGGCCACGGCCGGCGGATCGAAGTCAATATGCTGGAATGCGCGATCGGGTTCACACCCGACGCCTTCGCCTATTACACACAGAACAAGGTCAAATACGGTCCTTCCTCCCGTATTGCATCGTCGCAATGTTTCGCCTTCGCCTGTGCGGATCAGAAGCTCTTGGCCATTCACTTGTCGGTGCAGACGAAGTTCTGGGAGAGCTTTCTCAAGGTTGTCGATGCTCCGCAACTCGCCACCGACGATCGTTTCCGTGAACGCTCGGGGCGCGTCGCGCGATATCACGAGCTCAATGCCGAGCTTGCCAAGATCATGGTGAAGCAGACCAGGCTCTACTGGATGGAGCGGCTGGAAAAGGCTGACGTTCCTTTTGCGCCGATCAACGAAATCCCGGACATCTTCTCAGATCCGCAGGTCGAGCATCTCGGCACTTTCGGCGAAACACAGCATCCGACTGAAGGTAAGATCGTCTCCATCAGATCGCCCATCCGTGTGGATGGGGCACGGCGCGACAATGCGCCGCCACCGACTTTGGGCGAGCATACCGACGAGATTCTTCGGGAGCTTGGCTTCGCCAATGAAACCTAGGCGCTTTCATCCCGCGATTGCGCGTTCAATGCAGGAGCGTTCACGATGTTCGGGCTGACGAGTGAGCAAAAGCTGCTGCGCGATTCCGTCAAGAAGCTGCACGAGAAGCACTCTCCGCGCGATTATATCCGCAAGCTGGAGCGTGAAAGCGCCTACCCTTACGAGCTCTATCAGGCCTGGGTCGATGCCGGGCTGCTCGGCGTTGCCTTTCCGGAAGAATATGGCGGTTCCGGCGGCTCGGTCCTCGATCTTTTCATTGTCGTCCGCGAGATCGCCTATAACAGCATCGACTTTCAAATGTCGTTCGGCGGCTGCGTGTTCTGCGGCCTGAACATCCTGCGCAAAGGCACCGAAGAGCAGAAGCAATATTGGCTGCCCAAGCTCATCAATGGCGAGCGCCGGCTGTCGATATCGATATCGGAGCCGGACGCCGGATCCGACGTCGGCGCCATCCGCACCCGCGCCGTCCGCAGCGGCAACGAGTTCATCGTCAACGGCCAGAAGCTGTGGAACACCGGCGCAGGCGCGCGCGATCTCACCCTGAGCGTCTACGTCAAAACAGATACGAATGTGCATTATCGCAAGGGCATGTCGCTTCTGCTGATCGACAACGACACGCCCGGCGTGAAATTCAACAAGCTCGATATGCTCGGCCGGCGTTGCACCGGCACCTACGAAGTTTTCTTCACCGACGTTCACGTCGATGAAAGTCGCATCATCGGCGGCGAGAATGGCGGGTGGGATTGCCTGCTTTCTGGTTTGCAAGTGGAGCGGATCGTTTCGGCCGCAGGCAATTGCGGTGCAGCGCAGGCGATCGTCGATCTGGCGAGCTCTTATGCCAAGGAGCGAAAGCAGTTTGGCCGGCCGATCGGATCAAATCAGGCGATCGCCCATATGCTGGCCGATATGCAAACCGAGACGGCGGCGGCACACGCTTTGACCTGGCAGGCGGCGAGCGCTATCGCTGCAGGCGAAGACGCCTTCAATGAAATCACCATGGCCAAGCTCAAGGCTGCGGAGACCTATGTGTCTGTCGCCAATTTGGGCATGCAGGTGATTGGCGGTCTTGGTTACAGCAAAGAGTTCGATATGGAGCGGCTGTATCGCGACGCGCGGCCGTCGACGATCGCGGCCGGCACTTCGCAGATCCAGCGCAATTTGATCGCTGGCATGATGGGGCACAAAATCCAGTAAGTGCACGACGACGGCTGCCGGGGCCTCGTGTGAAAGTTCTCCAATCACATTCGATCCACGGCAACACTGACTCAGCACAAAGGACATCACCATGAAGGCCGGTTGGTTCCTCTCTATCGCTTTGTTCCTGTCGGCGACTTTCTCTGCGGCGGCAAGCGATTTCCCAGACCGGCCGGTCCGTCTGCTTGTCCCCTTTAGCGTCGGCGGTCCGACCGATACCGCCGCTCGCCTGATCGCCGAACCCCTGCAACGCCAGCTCAAGCAACCAGTCATCATCGAGAACATGCCGGGCGGCAGCGGCGTGCCGGGCGTCGAATCTGTCGTTTCCGGACCTAATGACGGCTATACGCTCGTTGTCGGCGGGATTGCTCCGATCGTTCTCGTGCCTGCCGCCAAGACACTTCGTTACGACGCGCAAAAAGATTTGGTGCCGCTCGGCTTGATTTGGCATACGCCCCAGGTCCTCGCGGTTCGTCCGGCGCTTGGTTTGCAGACAGTCTCATCCTTTGTCGATTATGCGAAGAAAAAGCCCGGCGAGGTCACAGTTGGATCGGCAGGCGTGGGCACGGTTACACATCTGGCAAATGAGCTGCTGCAGCGGGAAGCCGGAATTCGTCTTCTTCATATTCCCTATCACTCCACGTCCAACTCGCTGACCGATCTGATGGGCGGGCAGATCGACTCGGTCTTCGGCGATGCGGTAACGTTGAAGCCACAAATTGAAGCAGGATCAATCAAAGCACTCGCCGTCACATCGACGCGCCGGTCGCCGTTATTGCCTGACGTACCCACGATGGGCGAAGCAGGCTTCCCGAACGTACAGACCGAGGTCTGGTATGGATTGCTGGCGCCGGCAGGGACACCGGCCCCCGCGCTTGAAAAGCTCAAAACCGCGGTCCAAGCCGCGCAGCAGGACCCCGCTTACGTGGAAAGCCTGCGCAAATACGGCATTGAAATCGACGGCGTCGGGTCGTCTGCCTTTGCGGCGTATATAAAGGCAGAATCCGATCGCTGGTCGCCGATCGTCAAGGCGACCGGCATCACCTTCGAATAAGCGCTCACTCACATCCGGTCGAACGGAAGCATCGCGATGGCCAAGTCTGTTACCCCAGCCGCCTCGAACAACACCAGCATGCGATTGATCTACGACGATCTGCGCAGCTGGTTGGCGGAAGCCGAGCGGCTCGGCGAGCTCAAGACCGTGCGTGGCGCGACCTGGCAGGAGGACATCGGCATGGCGACCGAGCTGGTCAGCCATTCCGATGACGCGCCGGCTGTCGTTTTCGATGATATCCCTGGCGTCGCCAAAGGTTTTCGCGTCCTGGTCAACATCTTCGGCGGCAAGCGCAAGAACATGACGCTCGGCTTCCCGCCCGACCTCGACAAGGTCGCGCTCAGTGACGCCTTTTCACAAGCCTGGGATACTGACCGGGTCATTCCACCGGTCTTTGTCGAGCAGGGGCCGATTTTCGAGAACGTCATCCTCGGCAAAGACGTCAATGTCGAGATGTTTCCGACACCGGTCTGGCACGAAGGCGATGGCGGCCGTTATATCGGCACCGGCTCCTACAACGTCACGCAAGATCCCGAGACCGGTTTTCTCAACGTCGGGACCTACCGCATCATGCTGCACGACTCCCAGCATGTGACCTACAACGCCGCTCCCGGCAAACATGGGCGGCTGCACCACGAGAAATATATTCGGCGCGGCGAAAAGATGCCGGTCGTGCTGGTGCTTGGCGGCGATCCGCTGACCTTTCTGTTGGGCGGCACCGAAGTACCGGACGGCATCAGCGAATTCGATGTCGCTGGAGGATTACGCGGCAAGCCGCTCGAACTGGTGCGCGGCAAAGTGACAGGCTTGCCCTTCCCCGCCAATGCCGAGATCGTCTTCGAAGGCTATGTCCACCCCGAAACCGTCGTGCCCGAAGGGCCGTTCGGCGACTGGACGGGAACCTATACGGAAGCCGGCCGCAAGCGGCCCCTGTGCGAAATCTCCGCGATCTATTATCGCAACGATCCGATATTGCTCGGCTTCGTTCCGCAGAGCCTGCCCGACGAATATTCGCGCTATCGCGCCATCACCCGTTCGGCGCTGCTCAAGCAGAATATCGAAGCCGCCGGCGTTCCCGACGTGAAGGCGGTCTGGGCGCACGAATGCGGAGGATCGCGATTGCTCTACGGCGTTTCGATCAAACAACGATATGACGGTCACGCCGTGCAAGCCGGCCACATCGCCTGCCAGTGTCACGTCGGCGCTTATGGCGGGCGTTGGGTCATCGTTGTCGATGACGATATCGACGTCACCAATCTTCAGGAGCTCATCTGGGCGGCGTTGACGCGCGCTGATCCGGTCAAGGATATCGATTTCTTACGCGGCGCGTGGAATTCGCCGGCGGACCCGCGCATCGAGCCCGCCGAGCGCGCCAAGGGAAACATCACCAGCTCGCGGATGATTATCAATGCCTGCCGGCCGTATCATTGGCGCAACGAGTTTCCAGGCGCCGTGAAGCCATCGGCGGAAATGGCACGCCGCGCCCGCGAGAAGTTCAGCTGGCTGCTTGAGTGAGTGCGCTCGACCCGAGCGCTCTGGCCGAAGGGCGACGCAAGAATCTAGAATCTATTGCGGCTTGACCCCGGCCGTCTTCAGCGTCTCGCCCCAATAGGCGTATTGTGTCTTGATGAACGCCCCGAAATCTTGTGGCGTTCCGACGCTCAGTTGCGCGCCGATCTTGACCAGCGCATCCTTGGTTTCCTCCACGTCGGATAAGCTCTTCAATGCCGCACTCAGCTTTCCGAGAACATCATCCGGTGTCTTGGCTGGTGCGACCAGTCCATACCAGGAGCCGTTCTCGAAGCCGGCCATCGTGATGCCGCTCTCCTTGAAGGTCGGCACGTCGGGCAATTCGCGAAGGCGTGTCTCGCCGGTCACGCCAAGCACCTGGACCTTCCCCGATTTGGCGAGACCGATCGCCTGCGCCGCCGCCGAGAAATAGCCGGAGATCTGCCCGGCCAGCACATCGTCGGCGGCCTGCGTGATCGCCCGATACGAGATCAGAAGCGGGCTTATTCCTGTCGCCTGAATGAAGGTCAGCGCGGCGAGATGGGGCGTCGTCCCGATCCCGCTATGACCGATCGAAACCGCGTCCTGCTTGGTCTTGGCGAGCTTGACGAAATCGCCGACGGTCGGCGTTCCGAGATTGGCGGAAACAATCAGCGCGAACTGTGATTTGGCTGCTTGCCCGACGGGCCGGAAGTCCGTCAAAGGATCGACCTTCATATTGGCAAACAGGTGCGGCGCGACCACGAAAGACATATCGGCCAGCAACAACGTGTAACCATCAGCGGAGGAACGCGCCACATCGGTTGCGGCGATTGATGAGCTTGCGCCGATCCGGTTATCAACGACCACCGGCTTGCCGAGAACATCGCCCAGCTTCGCTCCAACAATCCGCGCGATCACGTCCGGCGGGCCGCCGGCGCCAAACGGCACAACCAAGGTGATGTAGTGCGAAGGAAACTGCTCGGCGTCAGCCAAAGCATGTCTGCCCGGAAAACCCGCAAATGCCGCCGGCAGACCGAAGGCCATTCCACGCAAAAGATCTCGCCGCTTCATCGCTTCCCCCATTCCCGTGGCACGTGCGTCAGTCTTGCACATCCCGTGCCAACGCCGCCGGAAAATTACCCTGCACTGTCGCCACACGGAAGCGCGGGCGACCGGTCAACCACGGGTGGTTTTTCCGTGGATTCACCCGGCCGCGGGCATCACCACGTCACTGCGATTTCGCCCCGGTGAGCAGTACGATCTTCTTGAACTTGGCGAAATTCGCCGCGAGGAAATTGCCGAACTCCGGCGGCGTGCCGCCGCCGATCGTCGCTCCGGTCTTTTCGAACTGCGTGCGCACCTCGGGCATCTGGAAGATCCGGTTGATCTCGGTATTGAGCCGTTCGACGATCTTGGGCGGCGTCCCCTTCGGCGCGGCGAGCCCATAGAACGTCACGAAGTCGTAATCGGGATAGCCTTGCTCGGCGATCGTCGGCACGTTGGGCGCATTCGGCAGACGCTTCGGGTTGGTCACCCCGAGCGTATGCAGAATGCCCTGGTCGATATAGCCATCGGCCACCGAGACACCGACGAACATGCCCTTGACCTGACCCGCCACCACATCCTGCAGTGCCGGCGCAATGCCCTTGTAGGGCACGACAAGTGCATCCATCTTCGACATCGCCTTGAACCAAAGGAAGCCGATCTCGTGCGGGCTTCCCGGGCCGAGCGAGCCGAACGTGAACCAGCCTGGATGGCTCTTCGAATAGTTCACCAGTTCCGGCAGCGTCTTCATGGGCACCTGTTGGGTGTTCACGGTGAAGACCAGCGGAACATCGGCGAGCTTGATGATCGGCACGAAGTCCGTTTCCGGATTGTAGGACGTGTTGATGCCGAGCACGGCATTGATCGCGAGTGAATCGAACACCATGCCGACGGTGTAGCCATCGGGCTCGGCGCTGGCGAGAACAGCCGTTCCGGTGACGGTCGATCCGCCCGGCCTGTTGTCGATGATAACCGGTTGGCCCAATGCCTTTTCAAGTTGTGCGCCGATGACACGAGCGACCAAATCGGTGCCGCCGCCCGGCGGATAGGGCACAATCCAATGAATCGGCCGCGTCGGCCATGCGGCGGCATGCGCCGTATGCACCGCTGCCAATGACGCAAAACACAGCCCCAAAAGAATCTTCCAGGTCCTCATCGTGTCCACCCTCTATTGTGCCCCGATGGGCTCAGTCTTTGTTGTCGTAGATTTCGGATTCCGCTCGCTCGTAAATCTCGCGCGCCAGCGGATTTCGCATTTCTTCGGCGAGATGTCCGACCAGCCCCACCGCACGTGAAATCACGACGATGCCGCGGCAGATGCGCCAGGGAAAACCAAGCTCGCAAAGCACTGCCCCGATCGCGCCCGTCGCATTGATCGGCAGCGATCGCTGCATGCGGCGCTCTGCTTCGGCGCAGATCGCCTCAAGCAGCGCGACATAGCGGCCGCGAAAACCGTTGCGCTCGGCGATTGCGAACAGTACCGGCGTACGCGGGTCGATTGGCTTGTGCACCGGATGGCCGATGCCGGGGACCACCGCCTTGCGCGATACATGCGCCTCGACAATTCGCGCAGCGAGCGCGTCGAGGCCATCCTCGCCTGGGTGATCCTGCAAAGCCTCCTGCAGCGTTTTCGCGGTCTGCTCGGATCCGCCGGCGAAAACGCTGCCGACGCCGCACAGTCCCGCCGCGACCGCGGCCTGCAACGCTTCAGGCGCCGCGAGATTGACGAGCCGCGTCGCGATCGCCTGCGGCGTCATGCCGTGCTCGACCAGCGTCACGAGAAGCGCGTTGAAAACCTCGGCTTCCTGCGTCGTCGGGCGGCGGCCCATGATTTCGAGAAAGGCCATGCCGCCAAGATCGATATGCCCGATCAGTTCACCCGGCAGATCATGCCCCCGCACGACGATGCGGTCGGGGGTGCTCCAGCCCATTTCAGAACGCAATGGCTTGCGTGCCTTCATTTCTAAGCTCCACGGAAAATGATTTCAGTCCTTCGCCTGCTATCACGAGACCTGCCGCTCGCGGTCCTGCCAATACGGGGCACGCAAAGCTTTTTTGTCGATCTTGCCGTTGAACAGGCGTGGCAACGCTTCGACGAAGTCGATGCTCTTTGGTTTCTTGTAGCTCGCGATCTTGCTGCGGGTATATTCGATCAGTTCGGCGTCTGTGGCCGAACGGCCCGCACGCATCTGCACGCAGGCCTTGACCGACTCACCCCAGACCTTGTCGGGCACGGCAATAACGGCAACGTCAGCAACGTCGGGATGAGCACGCAACGCCTCCTCCACTTCCCACGAATAGATGTTCTCGCCGCCCGAAATGATCATGTCTTTCTTGCGGTCGACGACGCAGACGAAACCATCGGCGTCGACGATTCCGAGATCGCCGGTGTGCAGCCAACCGTCGCGAATGACTTCTGACGTCAGCACGTTCTTGTTCCAATAGCCGTTCATCATCGTCGGCGAGCGGAAGACAATCTCGCCGATATCACCCGGCGCGCATGTCGTACCGTCGTCGCGCACCGCCCTGACCTCGTTGCCGATGAACGGCTGGCCCGCCGACGCCAGCCGCCGGCGCTCCGCGTCCGATCCGTCCGTCAGATGAAATTGCGGCTTGAGGATCGTGCCGCAGATGCATTCCGTCATGCCATAGATTTGTGCGAAGATCGGCCCCATCCGATCAAGCGCGCGGCGCAGCAGCGGCACGGGCATCGGCGCCGAGGCATAGTGCACGCAGCGCAGCGACGTCAGGTCATAGGACTTGGTCTCGAGCACATCGAGCATGCGCTGGATCATCAGCGGCGCGAAATGGGCAGCTTCCACCTTCTCGCGTTCGAGGGTCGCGAGAATGTCTTCCGGATCGAAGGCGGCCTTGAGAACAATGGCGGCGCCCATCAGGCTGAACGCCATCTGCTCGATCTTGCCGCCCAGATGAAACAGCGGCATCACGATCAACCCTTTGTTGATCGATGCAATCCCGCCCTCGTGCGACAGCTGCCGTATCGCCTCGGCCATCGCGCCGTGACTGATCATGACGCCCTTGGCGCCGCCGGTGGTGCCGCTGGTATACATGAGATAAGCCATGTCATCAGGCATCGGAGCCATCGCTGGCGGCTCCGTGCTCGCGGCGGCGAGCAGATGTTCGTAGCCCATCTCGTCGGCGCCTGACGGCTCGATGGCGACCGTGAAGCGGATGCCTGCGACTTGCGCCGCCAGCGCTTGTGCCGTTGCGGCGAACTCCTTGGCGTAGATGAGGACGCTTGGCTGACAGTCCTGGCAGATCGCGCCCAGCTCTGCTTCAGAAAGTCGGCTGTTCAGATTGATGGCGACAAAGCCTATCACCTCGCAGGCGCCGAAGATCTCGACATATTCACTGCAGTTGCGCGCCAGGATCGCAACGCGCTGCTGCCGGCCGATCCCCTTGCCGCGCAAGGCATTGGCCAGACGGAACATCCGCGCCGCCTGCTCGGCGAACGTGAAAGTTCTGCCCTCATAGGACAGAGCGGGCTGGTCGCCATAGAGCAACCGCCCGCGTTTGATCAGATCTCCGCAGGTGAGTGACATGAGACGGCGTCCTCCATTACGGCATTCGTTATCGTGACATCCAGCCGGTCGGCACCGCACCCGACGACAGCCTCAATTCAATTTGCTCCGCGGCCTCGCGCAACGGACCGAGGTATCGCTTGATTTCTGCGTTCTTAATTCCGTGCACGGAAATCCAGTTCACATTGACGACTGCGGCAACCGATCCGTCCTTGCTGTGCACCGGCACGGCGACACCAACGATGCCGGTGTTGAGCTCACCGCGATTCACCGCGTAGCCTGATTTGCGCGCCTCGATGACTTCCCGGCGCAGCGCCGCCACGCTGGTCAATGTCTCAGGGGTATGGGCCGCACGCGGCACCGACGCTAGATACGCATCGAGTTGCTTGTCGTTCAAGCCAGCCAGCAGCACCTTGCCCATCGAACCGGCATAGGCCGGATGCCGCGCACCTATCGAAATGAAAAATCCCGACATTTTCGGCGAGAACACCGAGCCCAGGCATAGCGTCTCATTTTTGTCGAGCACGGCGAAATGCGCGGCGGTCTCGGTTTCGTCGGAGAGCCTTTTGAGGATCGGCTCGACGAAATCTTCGAGCCGGGCCGAAGAGATGAAACTATAGCCGAGCTCGAGAATGCGCGGCATCGGATAGAACCAATCGCCGTCGGCACCGAGATAACCAAGTTCGCGCAGCGTCAACAGATAGCGCCGCGTGGCGGCGCGCGTGAGCCCGGTCTTTGCCGCCACATCGCTGCAGCGCATTTTCGGCGACTGCCGGTCGAAGGCGCGCGCCACCAGAAGACCGCGTGCGAGCGATTCTGAAAACCACGACGCTTTTTCCGCCGCGCCCTTTTCCTTCTTTTCCAGCATGCCGATCTCCAGCACAGGCCGCCTGCGCAGACCGCGTTGACAGCCTCACCGCTTTAGCTCATGATCGTTTATAGCACAACTGTGCGATTATCGCCCAGAACGAAATCAGCGCGGAGGACGCCTTTTCATGAACCTCGAGACGATCCTGGTCGACATCGCCGACGGCATCGCCACCGTCACGCTCAACCGTCCGCACAAGAAGAACGCGATGAATCCTGCGCTGCATCGCGACATGACGACGGTTCTCGACAAGCTGCGCTATGATGCATCAGCGCGCGTCCTTCTGATCACGGGAGCCGGCGATGCGTTCTGCGGCGGCATGGATCTGAAAGAGTTCTTCTCCGATCTCAAAGACCAGCCGGCCGAATATGATCGCGTCTACCGCATGGCGACCGAATGGCGTGGCCGCACGCTGCGCTATTACCCGAAGCCGACAATCGCGGTGGTCAACGGCTTCTGCTTCGGCGGCGCCTTCTCGATCGTTGAAGGCTGTGATCTCGCCATTGCGGCAGAAGAGGCGACGTTCGGGCTATCGGAAATCAATTTCAAATTGTTTCCCGGCGGCTCCGTCAGCAAGTCACTCGCTAATCTGCTGCGGCCGCGCGACGCGCTCTGGTACGGCATGACCGGTGAGCCGTTCAACGGGATCGTCGCGGCGCAGATCGGCTTCGTCAACAAAGCAGTGCCGCTCGCCAGACTCGCGGAGGAGGCGCGCAAAGTCGCGCTCACAATCGCGCAGAAGGACGCCTGGGCGCTCAAAGCAACGAAGGACGGCTACCGAAATTCGCTCGATATGGGCTGGGACGCCGCGATCGACTATGCCAGCGCAAAGGAGATGGAGCTCGTGCTTCGCCAGGGCGACGCTTTCCGCAAAGAAGGCATCGGCGACTTTCTCAAAGGCGCCTACCGGCCGGGGCTGGAGAGTCACGGCACGTCACGATAGTTCGCACGTAAGGGGGCTGCGGTGTTATTCGGCGAGCTCGTTGTCGGCACCGAATTTGTCGGCACTGGACGCACACTGACCGAATCCGATCTGTCGATCGCCTGCATGATCAGCGGCGATTGGCACCCGATCCATTCGGACGAAGGCTATGCAAGGCGGCGCGGCCTACCCGGCCGCCTGTTCCAAGGCTCCTTCGGCATTCTCATCGCCACGGGAATGGCGACCGCGCTACCGCATTTCAGCGATGAAATCGTCGGCGCGACCGGCATCCGCGAATGGAGCTATCGGGCGCCCCTCTTTGTCGGCGACACGGTTCACGTCCGTTCGGTGATCGTGAGCAAGCGCGTGACGTCAGACGGCAAGCGCGTCATCATCGAGCGAACGCTGTCACTGATCAATCAGAAGGACGCGGTCGTTCAAGAGGGCATTGCCGGCACGATGGTTCGATTGAATGCCAGCTGATAAGACATAACCAGCCGGCCGCAACATATGGCCGCGCTCGAAATAAGAAAATTGAGGGAGGATATCGTGAGAAGAGGATTTTTCCTTTGTGCGCTCGTCGCCGCGGTGTTCGCGTCGAGTCTGGCGCAGGGCCAGCCGGCTGCGGACTCTTATCCAAACCGCCAGGTGCGCATTGTCGTTCCCTATCCGCCCGGCGGGCCGACCGATCTGATCGGGCGGATTCTGGCGCAGAAGCTCGGCGAACGGCTCGGCAAATCCTTCTATGTCGAGAACATTTCCGGCGCGAGCGGCGCAGTCGGCGCCGGCCAAGTGGCGCAAGCCGCGCCCGACGGTTACACCCTTCTCGTCACCACAAATGACTTCGCCGTCGCCTCGGTGACCAACTCGAATTTGCCCTACGATCCGATCAAGAATTTCGCGCCGATCACGATCGTGGCAGCGTCACCACAGGTTGTCGCGGCCAATCCTTCGTTTCCAGCCAAGACGATGAAAGAGCTGATCGACGTCATCGGCGCCGCGCCGGACAAGTATAGCTACGCTTCGCTTGGCATCGGCTTTGGTCAACTCTCCGCCGAGCGGCTATTCAAGCTCGGGCTCAAGCTCGACAAGCTGGTTCGCGTGCCGTTCAACGGCGCGGCGCCGGCCGTCAATTCGACGCTTGCCGGCGACACCCAAGTCATATTTCTCGGCTTGCCTCCGGTCGCTCCGCATCTGCAATCAGAAAAGCTGCGCGCCATCGCGGTCACGAGCCGCGAGAGGTCAGCGCAGTTCCCCAGTGTTCCGACCCTCACCGAGTCGGGCGTGCCAAATCAGGAATCCGAATTGCAGATCGGGCTGGTCGCCCCCACCGGCACGCCAGCGCCTGTGATTGCGAAGCTGCAACGGGAAATCGGCGAAGTCGTCAAATTGACCGACGTGAAATCGGCAATTGAAACCGTCAGCTTCCATGCAGTGGTGGATTCGCCGTCCGACTATGCCCAACAGATCAAAGATGACATTGCCGTCTGGGGCAAGGTCATGAAAGACGCGAACATTCCGGTGAATTGACGTCCATGATCCGACGCGTGCCGCGCCGCCCGTCGCGATGCTCGTCATCGCGCCACGGCTGGCTTATGGGATTCCATAGAGCTCTTTGACCTCGCCGAGAGCCTGCCTGCACGCCGGGGCATCGCCGGCGCCGTCGGCGTTGCGGGCACGGTCGAAGGCGGCCTGGCCGAGCGCACCCGCTTGATGCTCCGCGTTCTGCACGGTCTCCGGTGTCGGTTGGTGGCCAAGCTGCGCACCGACGCTCTGCGGCGCACTAGGTCCTATGGAAACGCTCGCGTTGTCTGCAGCAATTTGTTGCTCGATATGCGCAAGTTCGGCGGAGCACGGCCCCGCATAGGCCGTGGACGCGGTCACGAGCGCGATGACGGCTGGAGCAACAGCGATAAGCCGCATAATCCTTCTCCGCTGAGAGCCGCCGCCAAGCGTGCCGAAGCACGCTCGGGTGGTGGTGTGATTTGGAGATCCGTCGGCTGACGCTTGCGACTAGCGGACCATCCCGTAGAGATCGCGGCCGTTGCGGTGCATCGCGATCTGCTCGCGACTGTGCGTGACATTACCGCGGACCAGCTTGCCGCTATCCTCATACTGCGACGGCAATTCGTTACCGGTGCCGAATTCCGAATCGAAGGACTGCGCGAGCGCCGGCGAAGCAAAGCTCAAAGCTGCTGCGGCAACGATCAGCGCCATTCTGGATTTCTTGACCATGGTCTCTCTCCTTTGCACCGGTTGCGCCTCTTTGCAAAAGCGCGCGGCTGTTGCCGCATGGTGGAGATGAGAGCGGCCGCATAGCAGCGCTATTAAATTCGATTTTCCAGAAACTAAATTTTGATTTAGTCGCGCTCGCGCGCGAAGCGGCGCGTCGTACGGCCGATTCTAAAAACGAATTTAGGCTTCATGACGGGTAATTTAGTGGCCGGTCTGCAACAGCCAAATTAGGTTTCGCTCGCGGGCGCTAAAGGCATCCGTAGTCACCTGCTACCTCTATTGGAGCGTCCCTATGGCTCAACTATCAGTCTCCCCAATCACCGCCAAAAGCAGCATCGTCAACAGCGGGTCGAGCAAATATCTACAGGAAATCAGGCGGTTTCCCCTGCTCACACCGGAGGAAGAATTCATGTTGGCAAAGCGCTGGCGTGAACATGGCGACACCGATGCCGCCCATAGGCTCGTCACCAGCCACCTGCGGCTCGTCGCCCGGATCGCTGTCGGTTATCGCGGCTACGGACTGCCAATCGCCGAAATCATTTCGGAAGGCAATATCGGCCTGATGCAAGCGGTCAAACGCTTCGAGCCGGACAAGGGCTTCCGTCTTACGACCTATGCGATCTGGTGGATCAAGGCGGCAATCCAAGAATACATTTTGCGCTCGTGGTCGATGGTAAGGCTCGGAACCACCGTCAATCAGCGCAAGCTGTTTTTCAATCTGCGCAAAGCCAAAAGCGCCATTTCGGCGCTCGACGAAGGCGACATGCAGCCGGATCAGGTGCAGCTAATCGCAAAGCGTCTTGGCGTCACCGAACGGGACGTCATCGCCATGAATCGGCGGCTCAGCGGGGATGCATCGCTCAACGCGCCGCTCCGCGGGGACGGCGATTCGGGCGAATGGATGGATCAGCTCGTCGATGAGGGCGCGAGCCAGGAAAACCAGCTCGTCGAAACCGAGCAATCACACAACCGTCACAAGGCACTCGGTCAGGCGCTCACGGTCTTGAACGAACGCGAACGCCGGGTCTTTTCGCGGCGGCGTTTGGCCGATGAGCCGAGCACGCTGGAGGAGATCGCAAACGAGCTCGGGGTGTCGAACGAGCGCGTGCGCCAGATCGAAATGCGTGCTTTCGAAAAGGTCAAGAAAGCCGTGAGGGACAATATAGCGCGCCTGGAACAACCGGATGCCGCGGCGGAAGCCCGTGCGCATTCCGCGGCGGCGCCGCGGCTTCACAACTGGAGCAAATACCAGAGTGGGCGGCCTCTGCGATTCTCGTCGCCGAATAACAACGATCATACGTACGCTCTCACGTCTGGTGCTTGAGATGGTGCAGTCTCTGCATCCCTAAAATGCAATTTAATGGCAGAGCGCGTGTGCTGGACTTACTCTAAACTTGCGGCGGACTTAACGGCCGCTTGATGACTGTAACCAGGCCAGCAACAGACTAGCAGGCCCAAGGTGATAGAGACGCAGTTGCACGCTAATCAGGAAGAAAACGTCGGACCCGTTTTGGCTGAGCTTGTCAGGCAGCCCGGCACGGCCAAGGTGCTGCTGATCGAAGACGACGTCGAAACCGCTGGCGAAATCAAAGCTGAACTCGTCGATCGCGGATTCGAGGTCGACTGGGCCGCGACCGGAATTGAGGGTCTCGACAAGGCGCGCACGGGACTGGTCGACGCCATGATCGTCGATCGCCTGCTGCCGGGCGTCGACGGCCTCACCATCATCGAGGTCATGCGGCAGGAGCGCGTGCGCACCCCGGTGCTTGTGCTCAGCGCACTCGGCGCCGTCGATGATCGCATACGCGGATTGCGGGCCGGCGGCGACGACTATCTTACCAAGCCGTTTGCCATCCTCGAGCTCGTCGCGCGCGTCGAAGCCCTGCTGCGCCGGCCCGCTGAGAATCAGGACACGACCTTGCGCGTCGGACCGCTCGAGCTCGATTTGCTGGCGCGCACAGCCAAGCGCGGCGATCGAGAGATCGACCTTCTGCCCCGCGAGTTCCGTCTGCTCGAATACATGATGCGCCGCAAGGATCAGTTGCTCACGCGCGCCATGCTGTTCGAGGAAGTCTGGCACTACAAGTTCGTGCCGCAGAGCAATCTCATCGACGTGCATATGGGCCGGTTGCGCCGCAAGGTCGATCGGTCCGAAGAGCCGCCCATGATCCATAATGTGCGCGGCGAGGGTTTCATCCTCCGTGCGCCTGCTTGAATTACCCGAACGACGACATTTCGCTGGATGCTCATCGTATCCGGCGCTTTCGCGATCTGCATCGTGCTGATGTTCGCCTTCGTCTATTGGCAAATGGCGAGCGACCTCACTACCGTCGATGATCTGATCCTCGCTCACACGATAGTCCGAACCCGAATCAAGCGAACAGCCGCGAAGATGTCGAGGAATATTTGCGGGAAGATCCGCGCCGCGTGAAGCTCGGCGGGCTGTTCGACGCCGATGGCAAGCCCGCGCTGGCAATATTGAAAGGCTACCGCCCGGGCTTCGCCCCAAGGGCATGGTGCAGATGATTATAGCCGTGCGGATCGACCGGATGGGCCGGGAAAGGCAAAGCGCCCGGCCGCCGCTCGACGGCTCGTCGACGGCGCAACCGTCGTATTCGCCCGCAATGTCGATGAAGTGACGCATTTCGCCGAAATTGTCGAACGCGCGCTCGCCCTGGGCCTCATTCCCGCACCTGCGCTTGAGCGCAGCGGCCGGGGCCCTGCTGAGTATTCGCGCCCAGAGACGCGTCGATGTGGTCAATCAGCGGGTCCGACGCTATCGTGGCCGGCGATTTGCGCGAGCGGCTGTCGACCCGCGGCGTCAATGATCCATTCGACAGGCTGGCGCTGATCGTCAACTGCATGCTCGACGAGATTGAGGCGCAGGTGCAAAGGCTCGCCGACGCTGGGGATGACATTGCGCACGATCTGCGGACCCCGCTCACGCGCGTGTGCGTAACGCTTGAGCGCGCCAGGCAGAATGCGGCGAACTTGGGCGATCTGCAAGCAGCCGTTGATCACGCCATCAATGGCCTCGACCAATCATTGGCCATCATCATGGCATTGTTGCGGATCACCGCGATCGAGCATAGTCACAGGTTGGCCCGTTTCGGCCGAGTCGCTCTCGCCGGACCTCGTGCGCGAGGTCGGCGACCTTTACGAACCCATTGCCGAAAACAAACGGCGTCGCTTTGGCGTCGCGGCAAAAGAGAATGTCGTCGTTCGTGGCAATCGTGACTTGCTGTTCGAAGCCGTCGCCAATCTCGTTGACAATGCGGTGAAGTTCACGCCGGAAGGCGGCCGCGTCGAACTAAGCCTCGCGCCAGAGGGCAACCAGGGTATCGCGCGAGTAAGCGACAGGGGCCCGGCATCGCCGCAGCCGAGCACGATCTGGCCGTGCGATCCCGGCCTTGGCCTCGGATTGGGCCTGGTCGCGGCGATCGCCAAATTGCACGGGTTCCGGTTCACGATCTCGCCAAGTCTCGGATGCGTCGCGGAAATCGCCGCAGACCTGAGTTCCGCGCAACGGCCTAATCTCTCTCATAAAATCGAATTTAGTCTCGGTGCGGGCAATTTAATAGCGGCTCGCGCGGGCCACCGTATTTTCCCCACAGCGGCGTTTGCGAGTGCCGCCGGAAAATACGGAGATGTCGATGCGACGTTTGAACACGACGATGCCTGCGACCGCGAAAGCGCAAGCTCTCGAAGATTTCCGCAACACTGCGCAATGGCAGCTGGCACTGAAGATCCTCGCCGCAGGGTCGCTGCTGATGCTGTTAAGCGTGAGCCCAAGCTTTGCTCAGATGGCACCTCTGATGCCGACGTCTCCAGCAATGGGGACGACCTCGCCGCTTGGTGTGCCGGGCGCCACGTCATCGGTAGGCGCTGTCGGAATTCCGCTCGGCGCTACCGAACTTTCGCCCGGAGGCGTGAGCCCGATGCCGCTCGACCCGACGGCGAGCACCGATCCATGCGCCGGCGGCGGAATCTCGGCGAGCGGCATGAACGGAACCGTCTCGACCTTCGACGGCTCCGGCGCCGCGACAAACACGATGGGGGCCCCTTCCGCGTCATCTTGCGGCGGCGGCACTGCGTCCGGCACGACGACTACGACGGCTGGTCTCAGCGGCTCTAACGGTGGCTCTGCACCAGGCGTCGCGCCGGTGGGCGCAATCCCTCTCGACGCCACCGAACTCAACAATGCCGGCATCAGCCCGATGGTAACGTCGCCGGTTCTGTCGAGCCCCTGCACGACGAGCCTCGGCGGATCGACCACGCCGATGGCGTCCAACTCAATCGGCATGACTACCACGACAGGCCCCAGCTGCTGAGGAAGCGGACATGAAAGCGTTCATGAGCAAACCACTGATGATCGTTGCGGTCTTGGCCCTCGCCGTCATCGGCGGCGGCGCTGCCTTCTACGCCGGCACCCCCGAAGCGCCGGCGGCACCCGCGTCCGAGCCTCACCGCGTGCCGGTCGTCACCACCACAGTGCAAAGCAAAAACGTGCCGATCTATCTGCGCGGCGTCGGTACGGTGATCGCTTACAACAATGTCGTGGTGCGCAGTCAGATCACCGGCCAGCTCGTCAGCGTCAACTTCAAGCAAGGCCAGACCGTCCACAAAAGCGACCTGCTTGCCGAAATCGATCCGCGCCCCTACCAGGCGCAGGTCGATCAAACGGAAGCCAATCGCGACCGCGATCAGGCGCAACTGGTCAACGCGCAATCCAATCTCGATCGTTACACCAAGCTCGGCGCCAATGGCTGGGCTACGCCACAGCTGATCGAAGCCCAGAAAGCCCAGCTCGGTCAGCTTCAGGCCATGGTGAAATCGGATGAGGCACTGATCGAAGCCGCCAAGGTCAATCTGAGCTACACCAAGCTCACCGCGCCGATCGACGGCGTTACCGGGATCCGCCAGATCGACAACGGCAACGTCATTCATCCGACCGATCCCAATGGTCTCGTCGACGTGACACAGATCCAGCCGATCTCCGTGATCTTCACTTTGCCGGAAACCGACTTTGCCGAAATTCAAGCGCAAATGGCCAAGGGGTCGCTGACCGTCCTCGCCTACAGCCAGGATGACAAGACCCAGCTCGACAGCGGCACGCTCGAACTGATCGACAATCAGATCTTGCAGACGACCGGCACGATCCGGCTGCGCGCCAATTTCCCGAACGCGAAACGCTTGCTCTGGCCCGGAGAATTGGTGAACGCGCGCTTGCTGCTTGAAACGCGACCCAACGGTCTGACCATTCCGCCCAGCGCCGTGCAGCAAGGACCTAAGGGCTCGTACGTCTATGCGATCGGGCCGGACGATCGCGCGCAATACCGCCCGGTCACGGTAGCCCAGATTTCAGACGGCGAAGCG
>DATAQN010000059.1:0-33982 GCA_036264635.1 Xanthobacteraceae bacterium
CGCGCGATTTGACGAAGCGATCCGCCTTCGCGGCGGAACGCCCGCCGACCAGCAATGTCAGCCGCGGCTCATTTTCCAATAGCTCGACGACACGGCCGCCGAATATGCCGTATCCGCCGACGACGAGGATCTTCAATGCGATTGTCATGACAGGAAACGGTCCGCATCAGCCGGAGCAGGGACGTAACAGGTCCGCCTTGCGCCGAACCAGCGTAAACGATTGCGTGCGACAAAGTCGTAAAAGCCGTCGCGAATGCGCAGCGGACAGAGATGGCCAATGGACGCAAGCCGCCATGGCATGCCCAATCCCTCGAGAATCCGAATTGCTGCTTCGGATCGGAAATACGCGATGCCGTCCAGTAGGATGTATGTCTCGTAGTGAAGCGGATCGAGCTCGAAGTGGCGAAGAGCGCATCGCCCAGCGCGCTCTGCGCCGCGAGCAGCCGAAAACGCGCATCACGATCGTGGCGCAGGACGAATTGCGCAAAGCCCGAGCACAGGACGCATTTGCCGTCAAAGACGACGATCGGATGGTCGTCGCGAAAATGCGGCACGGCAGGGTCTTTACGATATGCAAATGGTGCACGTTTCACTGTCATGCTGCGTTAGGCGGCCGGCCGCATTCGGTGAATGAAACGTATAGGCTTTTGCCCCAATTTTACTGGCAAATGACCGCCCGAAGCCGCGCGAATAAACGTTATTTTTAGCGTGTTATTTAAACTGATCTTAGACCCTCGGGCGTATGTTGGTCAGGTACGGCGGGAACAGGGCTCGTCGATAATAATACAGATTGAAACAAAATAGCTTGGGAAAGGCGTCATCATGAAAGCCGTCGCAAAGACGGTCGACACCGCCGATCGTGAGGCGCGTTTCGACCATATCCGTCCTCACTATCTCGAGGCACTGACTCTGGTCGAGCGTCTGCATCGGCGTCTGCTCGACGTCATCAAGGATGAGTTCGATCGCCGCGGCCGCGCCGACATCAATTCGGTGCAGGCTCTGCTCTTGTACAATATCGGCGACAAGGAGCTCACTGCCGGCGAACTGCGCACGCGCGGTTATTATCTCGGCTCCAACGTTTCCTACAACCTCAAGAAGCTCGTTGAAATGGGCTTCCTCGATCACCAGCGCTCGCGGGTGGATCGCCGCTCGGTGCGCATCAAGCTCACCCAGAAGGGCATCGAGGTTCGCGACATCGTCGACGCGCTTTATCAGAAGCACGTGCGCACTGTGGAGCAGGTCGGCGGCATCAATGCCGACGAGTTCAGCGTGCTCAACAAGGCGCTGCACCGGCTCGAGCGCTTCTGGACTGACCAGATCCTGTATCGTCTCTAGGCCTACGCCCGGCGGACTGTCGCAAGGCTCTCGCTCCCCGATAATTCGGGGAGCTCCTTCGGCGATCCGCCTGGCGGTTTCATTCGCCAGTTTTTCCCAAGAGTGTTCGGTCTTGTACTGGCGTACCTCGCCCCGGCGGAAATGCCGGGGCCTTTTTGCGCTGGAAGACGGCGCTGCGGCGGGTTGTGCGCCACAAATTGGCCCAGCCGGCCGCCCATAACGCCATGCAAATCAGGGGATGTAGCACAGCGGCGAAGGGCCTTCGGTCCGATCAATCTCTGTGCTAATTGCGCCACGGGGGTGGCGTCGCGTAGTGGCTTCGATTGGCTTTACGCTTTGGCGGACTTAAGTGCTCCATGAGTCGACTGCGAGATAAAGACGTTCCGCGAAATAGTGCGCAACGCGACCAACGCGTTTCGCGGCGTAGATTTCTGGGCCACGTTGTGGGCGCCGCCGCGGTCACAGTGGCCGCCGGGAAGGCGCTGGCCGAGGATCAGCCACTCAATACGCTGATGGGCGAAACCGACCGTGGCGAGTTTGGCCAGAGTTTCGATCAGGGCTCACGCACCATTCATATGCCTAAGGCGTCCGCGCCGACACTGTCGGCGTCGACCGCGGAGGCGACGCAGCAGGCCGTAGCGGCTTACGATTCGATTGTCGCGCGCGGCGGCTGGCCGACCGTGCCCAAGGTCGACGAATTGCGGCTGGGCAGCCGGCATCCGAGCGTAGCCGATCTGCGCGGCCGCCTGTCGGTGTCCGGCGATCTCGATCCGAGCGCGGTCGGCAACGACATTTACGATTCCTATGTCGAAGAAGCGGTACGGCGGTTCCAGGCGCGCCACGGCCTGAACATCGACGGCATCGTGCGCGAGGCGACGCTTGATGCGCTCAACGTGCCGGCAATGACGCGGCGCGATCAGCTCAAGGTCAATATCGAGCGGCTCAAGACGCTCTCGACCAATCTCGGCCCGCGCTATGTGGTGGCCAATATTCCCGCCGCCCGCGTCGAGGCGATCCAGAACGATGTGGTCGTGTCGCGCCACGCCGCTGTCGCCGGCAAGCCGGACCGGCCGTCGCCCGACATCAATAGCAAGATCATCCAGATCAATTTCAATCCTTATTGGACCGTGCCGGCATCGATCGTGCGCAAGGATCTGATCCCGAAAATGCAGGATCAGCCGGATTACCTCACCGAAAACCACATCCGCATCCTGGACGGCAAGCAGCGAGAGCTGCAGCCCTCCGACATCAATTGGTATTCGGAGGACGCGACCAACTACACTTTCAAGCAGGATCCCGGCGCCAAGAATTCACTCGGCACGATCCGCATCAATTTCCCGAGCGCTTATGGCGTCTATATGCACGACACGCCGCTGAAGAATCTGTTCGGCGACGATTTCCGCTTTCATTCGTCCGGCTGCATGCGCGTGCAGAATGTGCGCGAACTGGTCTATTGGCTGCTCGACGAGACCAAGGGCTGGTCGCCGCAAGACGTCGACCACGTCATCAAGTCCGGCGACCGCAAGGACGCGCAGATTACAAAGCCCGTACCGCTGCACTGGGTCTATGTCACCGCCTGGGCTGCCTCCGACGGTGTGGTGCAATTTCGCGAGGACATTTACGGCCGCGACGGTCTCGGTGCGCCCGCCATTCCGGCGACGACGAAGCTCTAGCTCTAAGCGATAAAGCTCAGCCGGGGCGCGGCGGCCTTGCGATCGCTGCCGCCATGACGGGGATGCCAGGCTCAATTCGACAGACCCGGCGAAATGTTTCTGCTGTTTATTTTTGCCTTCGGGAGGCCGTGCGGCTGCCGGGCATTTCGCCGTAGGCAAATTCTTGCCGTGACCCCCGTAATCCCCAAATATAGCGGCGATAGGCGCTCAAATATCCCAAGCCTTGCGGCTCCAGGCTGGCGGGAACCCGGTCGGCGGTGTATCACCGGCCGCGAGCATCTCCCTATTCAATATGAGGCAGGATTCCGTTATGTCGGGCACCCCCCAAGCCAAGGTTAAGGAAGAGGATTTCTTCTCGGCGACGGTCGCGGACGCCGATCCCGAGATCGCCGAAGCGATCAAGCTTGAGCTCGGCCGGCAGCGCGACGAGATCGAGCTGATCGCGTCCGAAAACATCGTCAGCCGCGCCGTTCTCGAGGCGCAGGGTTCGGTGCTCACCAACAAATATGCCGAAGGTCTGCCCGGTAAGCGCTATTACGGCGGTTGCCAATATGTCGATGTCGCTGAACGGCTTGCGATCGAACGTGTGACCAAATTGTTCGGCTGCGCTTTCGCCAATGTGCAGCCGCATTCGGGCGCCTCCGCCAATGCCGAAGTGTTCATGGCGCTGATGCAGCCGGGCGACACCTTCATGGGCCTCAATCTCGCCGCCGGCGGACATCTGACCCATGGCGCGCCGGTGAATCTCTCCGGAAAGTGGTTCAAGGTCGTGCCCTATGGCGTCACGCGCGACACCAATCTCATCGACATGGAGGAAGTGGCGCGGCTCGCGCGCGAACATAAGCCGAAGGTTATCGTCGCCGGCGGCTCGGCCTATCCGCGGATCATCGATTTCCGCCGCTTCCGCGAGATCGCCGACGAGGTTGGCGCTTATCTCATGGTCGACATGGCGCATTTCGCCGGCTTGGTCGCAGGCGGCGCCCATCCGAGCCCGTTTCCACATGCACATGTCGTGACCACGACGACGCACAAGACACTGCGCGGGCCGCGTGGCGGTACGATCCTCACCAATGACGAGGAACTGGCAAAGAAGATCAATTCAGCCGTCTTCCCGGGCATGCAGGGCGGTCCGCTGATGCATGTGGTTGCGGCAAAGGCCGTCGCCTTCGGCGAGGCGCTGCGGCCGTCCTTCAAGCTTTACGCGAAGAGCGTGGTGGAGAACGCGAAGGCATTGGCGGAAACTTTGAAGAACCGCGGCCTTGATATCGTCTCAGGCGGCACCGACACGCATCTGATGCTGGTCGATCTGCGGCGGAAGAATCTGACCGGCAAAGTGGCCGAGATTGCGCTCGGCCGCGCCCATATCACTTGCAACAAGAACGGTATTCCCTTCGACCCGCAAAAGCCTTTTGTGACGTCCGGCATCAGGCTCGGGACGCCGGCTGGAACGACGCGAGGTTTCGGCCTTGCCGAGTTCAGGCAGGTTGGCGAGATGATCGCTGAAGTGCTTGATGCACTTTCGCAAAAAGGCGCCGAGGAAGACGCAGCAGCCGAGGCCAGCGTGCGCGAAAAGGTCAAGCGTTTGGTCGCCCGGTTCCCGATCTACGAGGGGTAAGGTCGAGGCTGAGCATGATCCCGAAAAGTGGCAACCGGTTTTCGGAAAAGATCATGCTCGAACAAAAAGCCGGATCTTGATCCGGTTGGATCAAGGTCTGGTGCCACAGGGGTAGGCCATGCGTTGTCCGAGCTGTTCGAGCCTCGACACCCAGGTGAAGGATTCGCGGCCGACAGAGGATTCATCCGTTATCCGCCGCCGCCGGGTCTGTCTCGCCTGCAATTTCCGCTTTACGACCTTCGAACGGGTGCAGCTGCGCGAGCTCGTCGTGATCAAGCGCAACGGCCGGCGCGTGCCGTTCGATCGCGACAAGCTGCTGCGCTAGGTGCAGATCGCCTGCCGCAAGCGGCCGGTCGAGCCGGAACGCATCGATCACATGGTGTCGAAGATCGTCCGCGAATTGGAAAGCCTCGGCGAAAGCGAAGTGTCTTCGGAGACCATCGGCGAGACGGTGATGGCGCATCTGCGCGATCTCGACGATGTCGCCTATGTGCGCTTCGCCTCGGTCTACCGCAATTTCCGCGAAGCCAAGGACTTCGAGGCCGCGCTCGCCGAATTGTCGGGGGACGAGGCGGCGGAGTGAGCGGGCCTAAAGAGGCGTGCTTAGGTGGGGCCGAGCAAATCCTCGACTGTAACGCTGAGCCCCGGCGGATCGAGCCGCAAAGTGCCGTCCGAGAGCAGGCTCGGGACACCATCGCGAACATGATGCGTCCCGGTACGGGCGTCCGGATCGAGCACAAGATAATGGGCAACGCTCGGCAGTTTGAAATAGCCGATCAGCTTGGCGCTGGTGTCGCTGTGTCTCGTGGTCGGCGAAAGCACCTCGACGATGATCACAGGGTTCGGAATCAGCATCGCGTCCGGCGCCGGTCTGGCCCCGCAATAGACCAAGGCATCTGGCTCATAGACTGTATGATCGTCGATACGAAGCCCCGGTCCGTCCGTCATTGCTTCACACGACAAGTCAGCCGTCTGGATGGCCCTGTGAAGGGCCATGAAAGCACTTCCTTTGACGCGACTGTGGACAAGCCGTTCTGCTGGCATGGTGACGATCTGCCCATTAATCAATTCCGTGCGCTGCCGCTCGCTCTGGCTTTCACACCAGGCGAGGTATTCGTCGACAGTCATGGCGCGGCGAAATACGACGTTCATGCGATGAATCCTACCACGGGCCGCGGCAGTGGCACAGAGTGACGACATCCGCTTCATGACACTGGCGCTCGCGCTCGGCCGCCGCGGGCTGGGCCGCACATGGCCCAATCCCGCCGTCGGCGCCGTCATCGTCAAAGACGGCGTCATTGTCGGCCGCGGCTGGACGCAGCCGGGCGGGCGGCCGCATGCCGAGGTCGAGGCATTGCGCCGGGCGGGGCCCGCCGCGCGCGGCGCGGCGCTCTATGTCACGCTCGAGCCGTGCTCGCATTTCGGCAAGTCGCCGCCCTGCGCAGATGCGGTGATTGCCGCCGGCATTTCGCGTGTCATGTCGGCGATCGAAGATCCCAATCCCGAAGTGGCCGGGGCAGGGCACGCGCGACTACGTGCAGCAGGGATCGCGGTCGATATCGGCCTTGGCGCTGACGAGGCTCGTCACGATCATGTCGGGCATATCAGCCGCGTCACCCGCGGCCGGCCTCATGTGATGCTCAAGCTCGCGGTCTCCGCCGACGGCAAGGCCGGCGCTACTGGCCGGAGACCGGTGGCGATTACGGGTGAAGCGGTGCGCGAACGCGTGCATCTTCTGCGTGCGCAGAACGATGCCATCATGATCGGCATCGGGACGGCGCTGGCCGACGATCCGCTGCTGACGTGCCGTCTGCCGGGCATGGAAAAATATTCGCCGGTGCGGATTGTCGCCGACAGCCTGTTACGCCTGCCGCTGAATTCGCGGCTGGTTCAGACCGCCTATGAAACGCCGGTCTGGGTCGTTGCCGGCGCGGCGGCGCCGCAAGAGGCAGAATTTCAGCTGCTGCAGCTCGGCGTCAAAGTGCTGCGTTTGCCGGACAGCACGGATCCGCTCGATCTCAAGGACGCCTTGGGCGTTCTGGCAGCCAAGGGGATCAGCCGCCTGATGGTCGAAGGCGGACCAACGCTGGCGGCCGCTCTGGTTGCCGCCGATCTCGTCGATGAGGCCATTCTCTTTCACTCCGATAAAGTCGTCGGGCCCGATGGGATCGAAGCGCTTGAGGCGACGGCCTCGACGATGCTGAAACAGCGGCTCAAGCTCGTGGCCACCGAGCCTGTGGGCTCGGACCGGCAACAGACTTACGAACGCAGGTGATGGATGTTTACAGGTATTGTCAGTGACTTAGGCGAGATCATTGAAGTTCAGGACAAGGCTGAGAACCTGCGTCGTATAACCGTTGGCTGCTCCTACAATCCCGATTCCATCGATATCGGTGCCTCAATCGCCTGTTCCGGCACCTGCCTCACCGTCGTGGAGCGGGGGCTCAGAGGCAATCGGATGTTCTTCGCGGTTGATGCCGCGGCGGAGACTTTGCGGCTGACCACGGCCGGAACCTGGCAGCCGGGCAGCAAGCTCAATCTGGAGCGGGCACTACGGCTCGGTGACGAGCTGGGCGGCCACATGGTGTCGGGCCATGTCGACGGCCTTGCCGAACTGATCGCACGGGACGATTTCTTTGACAGCTCAGCCCTGACATTTCGAGTGCCGGCGGAGCTTGCGCGGTTTATCGCGCCTAAGGGCTCCGTCGCACTGGACGGCATCTCGCTCACGGTTAACGAAGTCAAAGGCGACACGTTCTCGGTGCTGCTCATTCCGCACACGCTGAAGGTCACCACGTTCGGCACGCTGGCCGTCGGCGCGCGCGTCAATCTCGAGGTCGATCAAATGGCGCGCTATGCGGCGCGGCTCCTAGACACGGCGAAACAGCATTGATGATGCGGGTCTAGCCAGCTTGTTCGCCAGCGCCGCACTTGCTAGGACCGCGCGCACCAGTAACGGATTTGAGTTATGGCCGGGCCTCGACAAGCCAAACGCGACAGCAAGAGCGCCAGGGACAGCGCCAAGAACAGCGCCAAAGGCGCGCGCATCCTCATCGTCGAGGCGCGTTATTACGACGATATTGCCGACGCGCTTCTCACGGGCGCCAAAAAGGCGCTGCAAGACGCCGGCGCGCAGTTCGATTTGATCAGCGTGCCGGGCTCGCTCGAAATCCCGCCTGCGATTGCGATCGCGCTCGATGCCGCGCAGAAAAAGCGCCGTCCCTATGACGGCGCGGTTGCGCTCGGCTGCGTCATTCGCGGTGAGACGATTCACTTCGAGATCGTGTCTCAGGAATCCGCACGCGGGCTTTTGGACCTCTCTGTCGCCCGCCGGATTCCGATCGGCAACGGCATCGTCACCGTCGAGAACGAAGCGCAGGCCAAAGCGCGTGCCGACGTCGACGATCAGGACAAGGGCGGCGGCGCGGCGCGCGCCGCGCTCGCTCTGGTCAGCCTCAAGAAGCGTCTTGGGACGCGCTGACATGGCGAGCGCCAACGCGAATTCACAAGATGGGCGCAAAGCCAACAAGCGCGGCGCGGCGCGCCTTGCGGCCGTGCAGGCGCTTTATCAAATGGACCTCGCCGGCACCGGCCTGAACGAGATCATGGCCGAGTTCGAAAGCCATTGGCTCGGCGGTGAAGTCGAAGGCGCGAAATATCTGCCGGCCGAGGCGGCTTACTTCCGCGATATCGTCGCCGGCGTGGTGCGCGAGCAAAGCCGGCTTGATCCGAAAATCGACGCCGCGTTGTCGCGTGGCTGGCCGCTCAAGCGGATCGAGGCGCTGCTGCGCGCAGTATTGCGCGCCGGCGCCTATGAACTTGCCTGCAGAAATGACGTGCCCGCCCGCGTCGTGATGTCCGAATATGTCGATGTTGCCAGTGCCTTCGTCGACAAGGAGGAGACCGGCATGGTCAATGCCGTGCTTGATCAGCTGGCGCGGCAATTCCGCGCTGCTGAAAACGCCGATGGCCCAGCTTGAACAATGGCCTGAACGATGGCCGATGAACCGTCAGCCGAAGACCGTCTGATCGCGCGCTATTTCGCTCCGCTCGCGACCCATCCCGGCGCTTTCGGTTTGATCGACGACGCAGCTGTCATCGCGCCGCCGCCTGGTTGCGACGTGGTGCTGACGACCGACGGCGTTATCGCCGGCGTGCATTTTTTTCCTGACGATCCGCCGGACACGGTCAGCCGTAAAGTGTTGCGGATGAATTTGTCGGATCTGGCGGCAAAAGGGGCAAAGCCGCTCGGCTTTATCATGTCCGTGGCGTTGCCCGCCAAGATCGACGAGGCGTGGCTTGCGGCCTTTGTTGCAGGGCTGGGCGAGGACGCCAGGCACTACAATTGCCCGCTGCTGGGCGGCGATACCGATCGCACGTCCGGTCCGATTTCGGTTTCGATCAGCGCGTTCGGTGCGGTCCCGCACGGCGGCATGGTGCGGCGTTCAACCGCCAAGGCCGGTGATTGCGTCGCGGTTACCGGCACGATCGGAGACTCGGCGCTCGGCGTGCGGCTGCGCAAGGACGAACACCTGGCCCGGACGTGGCGGTTGAATGACGCCATGCAGACGCATCTCAAGCAGCGCTATTTGTTGCCGCAGCCGCGCAATGTGCTGGCAGAAGCCGTCTTGCGTCACGCGACAGCGGCCATGGACGTTTCCGATGGCTTGGCCGGCGATCTCGCCAAATTGTGCCGCGCGTCCGGTGTTGCGGTTGACGTCGATATCGCACGCCTGCCGTTCTCAGATGCGGTGCAGGCCGCCGTCGCGGCTGACCCGGCTGCAATCGACGCTGCGCTCACTGGCGGCGACGATTATGAGATCCTTTTTACACTGGCGCCTGACAAGCTCGCGGCCTTCTGCGCGGAAGCAAAAAAAGCCGGTGTCGCAGTGACGGAAATCGGCCGCATCACGGCCGGGCAGGGCGCCCGCTTCCTCCGCGACGGCAATCCGCTCGCATTCGCGCAGGCGTCTTACAGTCATTTCTAGAGCAGAGGCTGATATCAGCCATTTCTCGTGCCCTTGCTCCGTGGCTATAATGCACCACGGGAGAAATGCTCATGCACGACACAACGGCGGTCGCCGCGCGGCAAGGTCAATCCAAGGACTTGCCGGTGGTCAGGAAGAATTCCGATCCGCGCTACACCGAGCTTTATCGGCACTATCCGACCATCGATTATCTGCGCCGCGCCGCGCGCACCCGGCTGCCGCATTTTGCCTTCGAATACGGCGACGGCGGCTCGGGCAAGGATGATGCCGGCATCAAGCGCAATTGGACAGCGCTGGACGCGGTCGAGCTCGTACCGCGTTACGGCATCGTGCCATCCTTGCCGCCATGTGAGGTCGAGCTGTTCGGCCGCCGCTACGCCGCGCCCATAGGAATTGCGCCAATGGGTGGTCCGGCCATCGTCTGGCCCGGCGCCGACAAACATCTCGCCCGCGCGGCACAACGCGCACGCGTACCTTATGTGCTCGGCATGGCCGGCGGCGCTACGATCGAAGAGATCGCCGAGATCGCGCCGGACGTCTGCTGGTTTCAGCTCTATCGCGCCGCCAACAATGATCACGCCATCGGCTTCGATCTGCTCCGGCGCGCTGCGGCGACCGCCTGCAATGCGCTGATCCTGACGCTTGATGTGCCGGTGCGCACGACGCGGGCCCGCGAAGTGGTGGTTGGCCTCGGCGGCGCATTTCGTCCCGATCTTAAAATGCTGGCGCAGATGGCGCTGTCGCCGGCGTGGACCGCGGCGCTATGGAAGAACGGCATTCCGCGCTTCGCCAGCCTGCGCAGCTATGCCGGTGTCGATCCCTCCATCAACGATGTGATTGATTTCGCGCGGCGTGAAATGGGCGGCGCCTTCACCTGGGACGAAGTCGCCAAGTATCGCGACCGCTGGAAGAAGCCGTTGATCGTCAAAGGCATCCTGCATCCGCAAGACGCCGAGAAGGCAGTTTCACTCGGCGTTGACGGTCTCATCGTCTCAAATCACGGCGGCCGCCAGATCGAGGCCTTGCCGGCGGCGATCGACGCGCTGCCCGCGATTGTGCGGCAGGTCGGCAAGCGCACGACGGTGATGATGGATTCCGGCATCCGCAGCGGTGCCGATGTCGTGCGCGCTTATGCGCTCGGCGCCGGCGCCGCCTTCGCCGGCAAGGCCTTTTTGTGGGGCCTCGGCGCGCTCGGCGAAGAGGGCCCGGGTCACGTCATCGACCTGCTGATCGAGGAGACCAAAGCCGCGCTTGGGCAACTCGGTGCAAAGAAGCCGGACGATGTGCGCTCGATTGCCATTCGACATAGTGGTGCGTTGCAGTTCTAGGGAGGAAGCAAATGGCAAGAGCGAAGCAAAAGACCGCAGCCGGCAAGAAGGGCCAAACCGTCCGCACAACCAACCGCAGATCGCGCACCAAACGGCCGGCGCGCGCCGCTGCGCCAGCTGGGAAGCGGGCACATAAGCCCGCCGCCAAAGCGCGGCCGCGCAAGCAGACGTTCGTCGTCAGCCATCACTCGCCGGATGCCTTCGAGACCGGATTGCGCCGTTACGCGCAATATCGCGATCTCGGCATTGCGGCGGCAACCAAGGGGCTCGCCCGCGCCCATGTCATCAAGATGATTCCGCCTTGCGACCCGGCCGAAGTGTCCAAACGGCATTATCACGACGTCGAATTTCAAATGGTCTATGTGCTCAAAGGCTGGATCAAGGGCGAGTACGATGGCGCCGTCGTCACCATGCATGAGGGCGCATGTTGGCTGCAGCCGCCCAAGATCGAGCACGCTGTGCTCGATTATTCCGACGATTGCGAGCTGCTCGAAATCATCCTGCCGGCGGATTTCGATACCGTCGAGCTGGAATAGGTCAAGCCGCGTCGTCCGCGGCTCACTCGGCGCGGCGCCACACCTCGTAGCCGATCTCCCTTGAGATCAGGCCGTCGCGAATGTGGAAGTTATGAAGAAGACGCATCCGGACGCGGGTGCCGATCGGAAACGGACAATTCTCGAAAGCGTCGCCGACAATCCGGAAGCTGGCGAAAGAATCGTCGAAGACGCGGTCGGGCGTCGCCCAGCGTTCGACCGGCGTGAACTCGAAATCCTCCACACCGCCGAATATTCTTAGATACATTTTCTTGATCGTCTCGCGGCCTTTATAGGTCACCAGCCGGGCCGGCGACTCCCATTCGGCATCTTCGGTGTAGAGGCGAATGCACTCGTCGATCCGCTCGGGATTTTCCTCCTGCAGATGCATCTCGATGAGATCCAGCGCGTGCTGAACCTTCTCCTCGTAGGACCGCGGCACATGGCGCCGCGCGATGAGACCGTCCACTGTCAGTCGTGATTTTTCCAGAAGAGCTGTCATTGCAATGTCCTCCACCTGTGTTTTTTGTGAAAAGCGGCTGCGCTGTTCCGTCAGCCTCTAGGCGCACGTATCGTTGTCACTTTGCATATTGCGGCTCCCGTGCATCGTTGGTTGTGGCGGTCGCCGAATAACGGGATGCCCCGCTTTGTCCGGTAATGCGTGCGAGAAGCTCCGCCGGGTCGCCGGGTATCGCTTCACCCCGCCACGCCACATGCTGGTCCGGCCTGATGATCGCAAATCGCGCGCCGTAGCGGCCGCGCAAGCGGCCATCATGCGGCGCCAGCACCTTGAACGGAACGCCGGCTTGGCCCGCTGCGACCGCGAATCTTTCGGCAGCTGCGCCATCGCCATCGGTGATCAGGAGCGTGAACCAGTCGCCGAAATGGTCGTAGAGCGAGGAGCCGTCGGCCAGCCAAAGATGCGGCGCCAAACAGCCTGGATGGGCGGAGGGCACGTAAAGCATGAAGTGATCGGCCGGAGGCTCGCTGCCGTCGGGGACGACAATCGGCGAATCCTCATAACGCATGCCAAGAACGATCCCGAGCGTCTTGAATTCGCGGACCTTTGTGGCCTCGATAATGTCGCCGACTTCGCGCCTTGTCGCCGCGCCGACGAGGCCGGGTTCTTCGAGGCCCGGACGCACAAGCTGGTTCGAAGCCAGGCTGTAATTCAGAACGGCTTCGGCGATGGTTCGCTCATGAACCTTGCGCCGCTCCAATTCGCAGCTTGCGAGCAGCCTGTCGCCGCCCCAGCCGGAAAGGCGCGCCGCCATCTTCCAGCCCAGGTCGACGGCATCCCCGATTCCCATATTCATGCCGAAGCCGCCGAATGGCGGATGCAGGTGACAAGCGTCGCCGGCAAGAAACACGCGACCGCGCGAATAGCGATCCGCGACCAGGCGATGTGCAAGCCATACATCTGTTCGCACAATGTCGACGGCGAGTTCGCGAAAGCCGGTGGCGCGGCGAATAAGATCCGCCTTGTCGACGCTCTCCGCATCGATGTCGTCGGCGAGCTTGGTGGCCATGAAGAACCACAAGCCGTCCTCGTCCATGGGCCCAAGAAGTGAGGGCACTTCTTCGTTGACCATCCAATACATGATGGCCGGCCCGTGGATCTGCCGCGCATCGAGATCAGGTGCCTTGAAGATGATGCTGTAGTTGCGGGAATAGGCTTGGTCGCCGATCATGGCTGCACCGATGCCGTCGCGCACCGCGCTGCGCGCTCCGTCCGCGCCGATCAGATAGGCGCTGCGGATCTCGATATTGCGGCCGCTTTGGATATCCCGAACCCGGGATACGACCTGCTCTTCCGTCTGATTGAACGACTCGAACACGGTTTCGAAGTGAACGTCGACGCTGGGAAGCGACTGGGCGCAGCGCCGCAAGACATCTTCGAGTACATATTGCGGCACCCATTGCGCCTCTTCGGAATAGAGATTGCTGCGCTCTCGGCTGCCATTCAGGGCATTTTCGATGCGCGCCAGCGCCGGGCCATTCATGCGCGTTGCGAACACGATGGTGGTCGGCCGGTCGGGTGAAATCGGCGAGGCCTGGCGCAGCGCGTCAGCAATGCCCCAGCGCCGCAAATGCTCCCGGGTGCGCACGTTCGTCGTCTTGGCGCGTGGGCTGACGCCGACGCGATCGTTGCGTTCGATCACGGTGCAGCGAACGCCGCGCCGGCCGAGCTCGATGGCGGCGGCGAGTCCGACCGGGCCCGCGCCGACGATGAGGACATCGGTTTCCCGGTCGCTTGTCATCGTCGTTCCCCTTTCGCAGCTTGCCGCTTACGGCATCGGCAGGCCGATCGGTGGAATCGGATCGGGCAAATAAGCGCCGCCGCGGATGGCTTGTTGTAGCGCCTTGAAATCCGCGCCTGCTTTGAATTTTTCATAAACGCGCGCGGGGTCGAAGAACGTGCCGATCGGGTTGGCGGCGAAGTCCGCCGAATGGCGCATGAATTCCGCCGACTTCGCCCAATCGCCGAAATTGTCGCTCTGCAGCTCGACGAAATTTCCTTCCGGGTCCTTGTAGTAGAGCGACATTGTCAGCCCGTGATCGAGGCAGAACGCTGGCTCGATGCCGCGCTTTCGTAGACGATCGAACGAGGCCATCAGATCCGCGAAACTGTCGTATTCGAAAGCGCAATGATGCATGCCGTTATGGCCGACTTTCTTATCGTCGTCGCAGAGGCCGGGCACGGCGAGAAAAGCAATCCGGTGATTGGCGGCGTCGTTAGTTGTCCATGCGGCGACGCCGTCGCGGAAATTCACCTCGGCGCCGATGACCTCGCCGTACCAGGTGATCATCTCGTCGAGACGGCTGGTCTTGATGGTGACGTGATGAAGCTTGGGCTTGAGCATTTGACGTTTCCTCGACTCCATTGCGTCCTGGCGCCCGCCGGGGCCGGCTCGTTGATTTCCACCTAGTCGAAGAAGTGATAATGAGTAAGATGGCGCGGTGAAACGCGCGATAGCTAGATGCTATTGCCAAGAACACACGAGGAAACGCGGTCCGATCAGATGCTCATGCCGCCCGGACCAGCAACAACGCCCGGCGATCGCCCATGAAGCTGCATCAATTGCGAGATATCGTCGCCATCGCCGACCACGGCAGCCTCCGCGCCGCAGCCCGTCATCTTGGGATGGCGCAGCCGACGCTGACGCGCAGTCTTTCCGATTTGGAGCGTGAGCTTGGCGCGCCTTTGTTCGAGCGCCGCTCCAAGGGCATGGCGGCGACCGAACTCGGGCAGGCTTTCATCAGGCGGTCGATCGCGATCCTCAACGACGTACGGCACGCCAAGGAGGAGTTCGAGCAATTGCGCGGCAACGCGATCGGATCGGTCACGATCGGGCTGTCCATCGTCGCGCATCTGCAGCTCTACACCAAGACGCTGCGGCCGTTCCGGCGCAGCTATCCGGGCGTGCGGCTTCACGTCATCGAAGGTTTTTATCCATCGCTCGAGCTTGGGCTCGGGGACGGCAGCGTCGATTTCTACATCGGGCCCGATCCGGATCTGAATCTGCCGCCGGGGCTGCATAAGGAGGTCCTGCAATCAGGGCACCGCTCGGTGCTCGCGCGCATGGGTCACCCGCTGGCCAATGCGACTTCGCTGATGGAACTGGTGGACGCCGAATGGATCACCACCTCGATCACCTCAAAGGCGGAAAATGAGCTTGGCGATCTGTTCAAGCGCTACGGTCTGCCGCCGCCGATCCTGGCTCTGCAATGCCAGTCGGCGCTGACGCTGCTGACTAGCCTCGCCAATTCGGATCTCCTCGTGATGGCGCCTTCGCAGTGGACGGAATCGGCCTTTGCAAATCACATCCTGACCACCATTCACGTCAGGGAGGAAATAACGGCGCCGTCCATCGTGCTCGTGAAGCGCTCCGACGTGCCGCTGTCGCCGGCCGCGGGCCATTTGCTCGATCTGATGAAACGCGTGACAGGTAATGTTGAAGCGCCGCGGCCGAGCCGGCCGGCACTGCCAGGCCGCCGCGCGGATAGAGGTCGTTAAAGGCGACGACACAGGCCCCGTCCTGGCGGCGCGCCGATAGCAACTGGCTATCGCACGGCTAGTCGCGCCATCTTTCTGCGACTCCGTGCACCGCTAAGGTCCCGCCAAGAACAATTTATTGGCGGGAGGGAGGACGGTGCTTCCATTCTCTGATGACAAGCCGAGCCGTGCATGGACCGGTAGACGTCACGCAGCCGCGATCGCGTTGGCAGCCGCGCTGGCGGCGCTCAATCCGGTGGCCGCATACGCTGAAGATGTCGTCAAGGTCGGCATCGTCATTCCCATGACCGGCGCATTCGCCGCCATCGGACGCGAAGTCGCGGCCGGCGCCAGACTTTTTGTTGAACAGCACGGCAACACTGTCGCCGGCAAAAAAATCGAACTGATCATTCGCGATGACGGTGGCGTGCCGGACAGCGGCAAACGGCTGGCGCAGGACCTCATCGTCACGGACAAAGTCAGCTTCATCGGCGCCGGCATAACGCCGTCCGCGCTCGCCATGGCGCCGGTCGTCAGCGAGGCCAAAGTGCCAACGGTCGTGCTGGTGTCGGGGACGTCGATCCTCACCGAACGCTCACCCTATTTTGTGCGCACCAGTGTCACGCTCGGTCAGCAAGCCGCGGTCATTGCCGACTGGGCGACCCGCAATGGCAGCCGGCGCGACGTCGGCATCATCACCGACTGGACGCCTGGCACCGAGGCGAGCAAGATTTTCGAGCAGCATTTCAACAATGGCGGCGGACAGGTCCTCGACACGCTGCGAATTCCGCTCGCCAATCCCGATTTTGCGCCATTTCTGCAGCGCGCCCGCGATCTTGCGCCGGACACCTTGTTCGTCTCGATACCGGCCTTTCAGGCGGTCGCTTTAGCGCGCCAGTTTTCCGAACGTGGTCTCGATAAATCGGGGATCAAGCTGATCGGCCCCGGTGACATCGTCGATGATGACGATCTGGCGGGCACCGGCGATGCGCTTATCGGCGTCGAGACCGCCGGTTTCTATTCCGCCGCGCATCCGTCAAAGCTCAACGAGGACTATGTCGCCGCCTACGCGAAGGCGACCGGACATCGCGCCAACCACATCTCGGTGGGCGGCTATGACGGCATGAATCTCATCTATCTGGCGCTGGAAAAGACCGGCGGCAGCACCGATCCCGATCGCGTCATTGCCGCGATGAAGGGGCTGTCCTGGGAAAGCCCGCGCGGACCGATCGCGATCGATCCGCGCACCCGAGACATCGTTCAAAACATTTACGTGCGCAAAGTTGAAAAGCGCAACGGCGAACCCTGGGCCGTCGAGTTCGCGACCTTCGAAGCCGTCAAAGACCCGGTGAAAGAAGCGGCGATGCAATAATGGATGCTGCGCTAGCGATGCCGGGCGAAGCGAATTGCCGTGAAATGTGCGAGCGCTTGAGCGTCGCCTTTGCCAATAATATCGACCGCCGCGACTATCCGGCGGTGCTGGATTTGTTTGCCGAAGATGCCGTTCTCGATCGGCTCGGAACCATCATTCGGGGAAAGTCCGCACTTTCGGCGTGGCTCGAGTCACGGCCGGACGATATCGTGACCCGGCACATCTGCACCAATATCGACATCGTGCAAAACGGGCCGGCGGCGGCCGAAGGCAGGACCTATTTCACTTTCTACAAGGCGCCCGCAACAGCGGATATTGTCGCGATCGACGGCCCTGAGACGATAGGCGAGTATCACGACTCTTTCATTTTGACGGCACAGGGCTGGAAAATCCTGAAACGCAAAATCATAGTGATCTTCCAGCGGCGCAGCTTCTGAGGATCGTCGAGACCTCGCGCGCTCAAGCGATCGGCAAGACGTGCGAATACTTCGCCTGTTCGAGTGCGAAGCTTGATTCAATCGACGAGACGCCGTCGATGCGGGTGAGTTTTTGCTTTAGAAAGCGCTCATAGGCTTCCAGGTCCGCCGCGACGATGCGGAGCAGATAATCGCGCGGCCCGGTCATCAGATAACATTCGAGCACCTCCGGCCATTTCGCGATCGCTTTCTTGAAGCGCTCGAGCGCTTCGACGCGCTGGCTCTCGAGCTTGATCGAGACAAAGACGCTGACGGGCAAGCCGACTTTGCTTTGGTCGAGCACGGCGACATAGCGCGCGATAATGCCGGAGTGCTCGAGGCGGCGAATGCGCCGCAGGCACGGCGAGGCGGAAAGCCCGACCCGCGTCGCAAGGTCGGCGAGGCTGATCCGGCCGTCTTCCTGCAATACCGTAAGGATACGCCGGTCGATATCGTCCATCGGCTCTTTCGGCAAGAATCCACTCCTTTGGCTCATCCGCACGCATGAATCTGCCACGTTCTGCGCCATTCTAGCCAAGATTGGCAGCCCTTTGCCAGGTCCGGATGACACAATGCGCAGGCGGAATTTCCCCCGAGATGGTCTACGATAACGTCGCCATCGGAGCGCTGCCGCAACGAGGCCGCCTATGCCCACACGCGATTTGACGATCCTGCGCGAACTCGAGCGCAAGGTGCTCTGGCTCGCGACGTGGACCATTCACCACGCCAATCATGTGCGCGAGAACGCGGACGGCCTTAAAGTCGGCGGCCATCAGGCGTCGTCCGCCTCGCTCGCCACCATCATGACCGCGCTTTATTTCCACACGCTGCGGCCGCAGGATCGCGCCGCGGTGAAGCCGCATGCCTCACCGAATTTCCATGCCATTCAATATCTGCTCGGCCGCCAGACGCGGGAGAAGCTCGAAAACTTCCGCGGCTATAAAGGCGCGCAATCCTATCCGTCGCGCACCAAGGACGCCGACGATGTCGATTTCTCCACCGGCTCGGTCGGCTTGGGCGTCTCGCAGACGCTGTTCTCGTCGCTGGTGCAGGACTATGTGCGCGCGCACGGCTGGGGGCTCGACAGGCCGGAAGGGCGCATGATCGCGCTCCTTGGCGATGCCGAGCTCGACGAGGGCAACATCTTCGAGGCCATGCTCGAAGGCTGGAAGCAAGGGCTACGCAATTGCTGGTGGATCGTCGACTATAACCGGCAGAGCCTCGACGCCGTGGTGCGTGAGGGGCTTTGGGAGCGCTACCAGAATCTGTTCCGCAATTTCGGCTGGGACGTCGTCGTCCTCAAATACGGGTCGCTGCAGCAGGCGGCGTTTCGCGAGCCGGGCGGCGAGACGCTGCGGCAATGGATCGATAACTGCCCGAACCAGCTTTATTCGGCGCTGGTGTTCCAAGGCGGCGCGGCGTGGCGCAAGCGCCTTCTCGACGAGATCGGCGACCAGGGCGCGGTGACGCGGCTTATCGAGAGCCGCAGCGACGAGGAACTGGCGCGGCTGATGAACAATCTCGGCGGTCACGATCTCGCCGCCATCATCGAAGCCTTCGACAGCATCGATCATGACCGTCCGGTCTGTTTCATCGCTTACACGATCAAGGGCTTCGGCCTGCCGTTTGCCGGGCATAAGGACAACCACGCCGGCCTCATGACGCCGGCACAAATGGAGACGTTCCGCTCCGCGATGCGGATACGGCCCGGGCATGATTGGGATCGTTTTGAGGGACTGAATACGCCGGCGGCCGATATCGAGACGTTTCTCGAAGCGGTTCCATTCGCCGCGCGCGGCGAGCGCAATCTCAAAGCGCCGCCGATCGAGGTGCCGGACCAATTGCCGGTGACGATTCAGGCGGAAATGGCGACGCAGACCGGCTTTGGTGCGCTGCTCAATGAAATCGCGCGCGGCACCACGCCGCTTGCCGCGCGCATCGTGACGACGTCGCCCGACGTCACCGTCTCGACCAATCTCGGACCTTGGGTGAACCGGCGCGGGCTGTTCGCGCGCGAAGCGATGGCCGACACGTTCAAGAGCGAGCGCATCCCCTCGACCTTCAACTGGGAATTCTCGCCCAAGGGCCAGCACATCGAGCTTGGCATCGCCGAGATGAATCTGTTCGGAGCGCTCTCCGCGCTCGGGCTGTCGCACGCGATCAATGGCGAACGGCTGTTGCCCATCGGCACGCTCTACGATCCATTCATCGCCCGCGGGCTCGATGGCCTGAATTACGCTTGTTATCAGGATGCGCGTTTCATTCTCGTCGCGACGCCGTCGGGTATCACGCTGGCGCCGGAGGGCGGCGCGCATCAGTCGATCGCCGAGCCGCTTATCGGCATGGCGCAGGATGGCCTGGCCACGTTCGAACCGGCGTTTGTCGACGAGCTCGCGGTCATTCTGCGTTTCGCACTCGAGTACATTCAGCGCGACAGCCCAAAGGACAAAACCGGGGAACCGTCCGAGCGCACATTAGAACCGACTTGGCTGCGCGACGAGACCGGCGGCTCGGTCTATCTGCGGCTGTCGACGCGGCCGGTTGAGCAGATCCAACGCGACATGACTCCGGAATTGCGCCAGGCGATCGTCGACGGCGCCTATTGGCTGCGCGAGCCGGGCCCGAATTGCCAGGTCATCGTCGCCTATACCGGTGCGGTCGCGCCCGAGGCGATCCAGGCGGTCGGCTTGATGGCCGAAGACCGCCGCGATGTGGGCCTTCTTGCCGTCACCTCCGCCGATCGCCTCAATGCCGGCTGGACGGCGGCCTGGCGGGCGAGGGAGCGCGGGCTCGTTCACGCCCGCTCTCATATCGAGCGGCTGCTCGCCAAAGTGCCGCGCGATTGCGGCATCGTCAGCGTGCTCGACGGCCATCCGGCAACGCTCGGCTGGCTAGGCGCGGTCCACGGCCATCGCGTCCGCCCATTGGGCGTCGAGCATTTCGGCCAAACCGGCACGATCGCCGACCTTTACCGGCACTACGGCATCGACGCCAATGCCATCATCGCCGCCGCCCAGGCCATCGCTCCGGGGCGGCCCATCCGCTATCTCGGCGCCGCCTAGATCATCCAAAAGACCTACCTGCGGCGAAGTTGCGCGGCAGGGGCATTTTTGGTACGCCCGCGCCGATTTGCGCCGCCTGCGTGACCATTGTATGCCGGGCGCGCCTTCCTTCCGGGCCGCCGTCTCGGCCGGCCCTCCACAACGTCGGGGAAACGTTCATGCAAACTCTGTGGCTCATCGTTCTTTGCGGCGCCTTGGCCGTCGCCTATGCCATCTGGGCCACCCGCTGGGTGCTCTCGCAGGACGCCGGCAGCGAGCGCATGCAGGAGATCGCCGCCGCCGTGCGCGAGGGCGCGCAGGCGTATCTCAAGCGCCAATACAGCACCATTGCCATCGTCGGCATCGTCATTTTCCTCATCGTCGGCTATTTCCTCGGCTGGCTGGTCGCCTTTGGCTTCGCCGTCGGCGCGATCCTGTCGGGCGCCACGGGCTTCATCGGCATGAACGTCTCGGTGCGCGCGAATGTGCGCACGGCGCAAGCCGCCATCGGTTCGCTGGCCGGCGGACTTGAACTCGCCTTCCGCGCCGGCGCGATCACTGGCCTTCTGGTCGCCGGTCTCGCGCTCCTCGGCGTCACGCTCTATTTCGGATTCCTCATCGGCACGCTGCACCTGGCGCCGAACAACCGCGAAGTCATCGACTCGCTGGTGGCGCTCGGCTTTGGCGCGTCGCTGATCTCGATCTTCGCCCGCCTCGGCGGCGGCATCTTCACCAAGGGCGCCGACGTCGGCGGCGATCTCGTCGGCAAAGTCGAGGCCGGGATTCCGGAAGACGATCCGCGCAATCCGGCGACCATCGCCGACAATGTCGGCGACAATGTCGGCGACTGCGCTGGCATGGCGGCCGACCTGTTTGAGACCTATGCCGTGACCACGGTCGCCACCATGGTTCTTGCCGCCATCTTCTTCGGCAATGCCGGCGCCGATATGCTCCTGAAGATGATGACGTTCCCGCTCGCCATCGGCGGCATCTGCATCATCGCCTCGATCATCGGCACGTTCTTCGTCAAGCTCGGCGCCAGCCAATCGATCATGGGGGCGCTCTATAAGGGGATGCTCGCGACCGCGATCATTGCGCTCATCGGTATCGCCGGCGTCACTTACGAGTTGATCGGATTCGGTCCGCTTCCGGGCGCCAGCTATTCGGGGCAGACGCTGTTCATCTGCGGCATCGTCGGCCTCGCGGTGACCGGCCTCATCATCTGGATCACCGAATACTATACCGGCACCGACTATCGTCCGGTGCGCTCGATCGCGCAGGCGTCGGTGACCGGGCACGGCACCAATGTCATCCAAGGCCTTGCGGTGTCGCTTGAGGCGACCGCGATGCCGGCCATCGTCATCATTGCCGGCATTCTCATCACCTACAATCTCGCCGGCCTGTTCGGCATCGCTATTGCCGTCACCACCATGCTGGCGCTTGCAGGTATCGTCGTCGCGCTCGACGCCTTCGGCCCGGTGACCGACAATGCCGGCGGCATCGCCGAAATGGCCGGTCTGCCGAAAGAAGTGCGCAAGTCGACCGACGCGCTCGATGCCGTCGGCAACACCACTAAAGCCGTCACCAAAGGCTACGCCATCGGCTCGGCCGGCCTCGGCGCGCTGGTTCTGTTTGCGGCTTACAACGAAGACCTGAAATTCTTCGTCGCCGGCGCCAAGGAGCATCCTTACTTTCTCGGCGTCGCGCCGGACTTCTCGCTCACCAATCCTTACGTGGTCTCCGGCCTCTTGTTCGGCGGCCTGCTGCCTTATCTGTTCGGCGCTATGGGCATGACGGCGGTCGGCCGCGCGGCGGCGTCGATCGTCGAAGAGGTGCGGCGTCAGTTCCGCGAGCGGCCAGGTATCATGCAGGGCCGTGACAAGCCGGACTACGGCCGCGCCGTCGATATGCTGACGCGCGCAGCGATCAAGGAAATGATCATACCGTCGCTGTTGCCGGTGCTGTCGCCGATCGTCGTCTATTTCGTCATCTACTTCATCGCCGGCGGGGGCGCGCCGGGCAAGTCGGCGGCCTTCTCGGCGCTCGGCGCCATGCTGCTCGGTGTGATCGTGACCGGCCTGTTCGTCGCCATCTCGATGACCTCGGGCGGCGGCGCTTGGGACAACGCCAAGAAGTACATCGAGGACGGCCATTACGGCGGCAAGGGCTCCGATGCGCACAAGGCCGCGGTGACCGGTGATACCGTCGGCGATCCCTACAAGGACACCGCGGGTCCCGCGGTCAACCCGATGATCAAGATCACCAATATCGTCGCGCTTCTTCTGCTCGCGATCCTCGCGCGCTAAATTCGCGCGCACACTTAGCCAAGCTTTAACGTGCCGGGAGACGGGCGATCCGTTTTCCGGCACGTTTTTTATTGGCTGCGGCACAGAGAAAGCGGCCAGAATAAATCACGGGTAGGGGGCCAAGCTGGCACGAACTTGAATCACAGCCCGTCATGGCCGGACTTGTTCTTTAAGCGAGGCGTGGCGCTCGTGCCGAAAAATGAGTCGTTCGCGGGCAGTGATGCTGGTGGCGAGCGTGCCGCCGCGATTTATGCCATCATCGAGACGGCGAGGCTTCAATGGCGTCGGCTCTGGAGGCCTATCTCCACGACACACTCGATAGGACTGCAAACGGACACCCAATCGGCCGGATCGATGAATTGATGCCGTGGACACAGGCGGTAACTCAACCCGGCCCAGTAAATGTGCCAACGTGACGTGCGAGGACGAGGAGTAGCGGCCAACGGCCAGACCGTTCTTGCGAACAGTCCGAGTTTCTTGGGCTTCTGGTTGGGAGTGTGGGTATGGCCAGATGCTTCAGAAGGAACGACAGTGGACATCAATAATGCCGAAATGGCGGATGCGGGTGGCGGTCCAATCGTTCGGGGCCAGCTCTTAATAGGCTCGGAGAGCGACCATGCCTCGCTTGGAATTCCCGACCACGATCGCCTGTTGCTTGAGTTCAGGTGGGATGGTCTCGCAATCTGGCCGATGACGAGGGTAGAGCGGGGCAACAATGGATTTTGTCGTGGAAAAGTTGAAGGCCTGGGTATTCTGCTCCGCGGATTGACCATTAAACACATCAACGAACTCCACATCGTGCCGGACGAGACGCGGGCCCTCGCCCGCGGCGGCTACTTTTGCGGCTCAGTTATCAGCGGGACAAATTCCTCGCTTTGGCCGCTGATCAGGTATGAGATGCAAATGCGCCGGATTCCAGAGGGCGTGGCGATGACATTCTTCGCGCAATCGGTCCTACACAACGAGACGCGGGACCAGACTGCGAATTCGGAAGCCCTCAGCGGCCGGGATATCCGGGTCGACGCGACGATCAGTTGGGAAAGCTTGACGCTGGCTGGGTTCACTGCTGCCGCTGCGCACTGGAAGCACGAGGGATCACCGGCGTTGCCGTCTAGACACGACGACCTCGACCGATCGCGCGACCCTAGAAAGTTACAAGATCTCTTAATTTACCAGGGCCTGACGTGGCCGATCGTCGACGGTTCGCTCAGCCTCGATCCGATGCCATATCGATCGAGGCCAACGCGATTCGTATCGCCGCAATTCGATAGCTATGAAATGCACTTCCGCGATGCGCCGGGCGTCGAGATCCTCGATAACGGCTTTTCCCGCACGCAGGGGCTCGATTGTTGGGTAACCATCAGGCAATTCGGTCTTGAATGGCTCCAGGCCGGGCTGCGATGGAGGGATGAACTCTCCCTTTCCTTAGCCGGAGATGGGCTGGGCGAGGTTCGGCATTGGGGCTGCACCGCTCGGAGAGGTCATACACTTGGAGTGCACGGACAACCAATCAGAGCCCTGACGCTCCAGGCGGAGTTGGGAGAACGGGGACTCCAGCTGGATGTTGAGGGCGAGTTGTGCGATTTCGAAGCTCAATGGATCGAATCCCAGGAACGCGCGTCGAGTGGCAAATTGTACCCCGCCTCCACCTTCATGCTGCACGCTACCCTTCCATGGGCCCTCCTACGATTAAGACGGTTTCCGTTTGCGCGCAGGGCGGATAAGTTTGCTGTGCCGCAGCCAGATTGAGGTCATCGGATCCTCCGTCTACATAGCGGCGTTCACCGGACGGATACCTTATTCCGGCCATCCACGCCTTTGGCCCAGCAACGACTAAAGACGCGGATGCGTGCGACATAGGCGAGCGAAGCGACGCCGTTCTTCGAGCGACTCTGCGCGGGCACGCCCACTTGGCGGCAGAGCAGGGTGCCTACGAGCCCTTGCCCTCCAAATTATGGATCATCGTCGTGATGACGTTGAGGTCGTTGCCGGTGGTCGGCGTCGTGCGGCTGACGAAGTCGAAGACGTGGCCGTCTTTCATGCCGTATTCGGCGAGCCGCTGAACTTTGCGGTCTCTGTCGAAATAGACGGCGATGACGCGCTGGTCTGTCACTTCCGTCTGCATGAACATGATCGGGCGGTCGCCGCGCTGCGAGATGTAGTAGAACGCCTCACCGCTGACCGTCGCGACCGTCGATGGCGTGCCGAGAACGAGCAGCACTTGCTCTTGCGAGGCACCAAGCGGAATTTGTTCCAGCGCGCCTTCGGGCAGCACATAGCCGCGCTGGAAGGTTTCACGGGTGCAGGCGGACAGCACGAGCGCTGACGCCAGCGCCAGGGTGGCGACACGCACCGTGCCCTTTATCGAGCCTCCATCCCGCGAAAAACGTCCCCGCATCCTCGTCCCTAGATGTGTGCCTAATCGGCCCCGAAGCGATCCGCTTGCGCCCAACCGCCGTGTGCCGTACCCCCAAAGCCTGGAATTGGCAAATGAGCCGCTCCCGCGGCACCTGCCACGACGTTTAAGCAGCTATTCAAGCCGGCTGGGTCAACCTAATGATCTTGCAGCTATTTCGATCACGCCCCCGCGCACCCAACATCCGTGACCTCTATGGCGCGATCGTGGCGCAGGCCCGCAACCCCGCCTTTTACAGCGGATACGGGGTACCCGACACAATGGAGGGTCGTTTCGACCTGATCGTGCTTCATCTTGTGCTGGTGCTAGCCCAGATTGGCGGCGAGGCCGGGCAAGACCAGGTTGGGCGAGGTCTGGGCGGGGCCCGCGGCATTGGGCAGAAGTTATTCGATGAGTTCTGCCGCGACCTCGACGACAATCTGCGCGAGATGGGAGTCGGCGATTTCGCCGTGCCGAAGAAAATGCGCGGCTTTGCCGAGGCGTTTTACGGGCGCCAGGCCGCTTATCTTGCCGCCTTGGCGGCGCCGGGTGAGCGAGAGCTTGAGAACGCGCTTGCGCGCAATATCTTTAACGACGCGAGTGCGGGCAGTGGACCGGCGCAATTTGGCTCCGCGCGGCTTGCTGCCTATGTGCGGGCGGCGCTTTCACAGTTTAAGGCGCAGGAGCCACGCGCGCTCGAATCCTCACTGTGGCGCGGACAAATCGCCTTTCCGATGCCGGATATCATTCCGGTCCCGCAAACAGAGGCCATCCAGCAAACAGAGGCCATCCAAAATGGGTGAGCAGAAGCTGCAGAAATCCGGTCCGCCGCCAGGTCCCCCGCCATGGCATGTTCCGGTAACGCTTGAGGACATCCCCGAGACTGGCGAGCACTTCGATCTGGAGGCGGACGCTGCAGTACGGGCAGCTGTCGCCGGCGTCGCCGGGCTGCGCGATTTGCCGCGCTTGCAGGCGAGCTTCGATGTCACGCGCCGCGGCGCCGACGGTCTGCATGTTTCAGGCTCGGTTTTGGCAACTGTCGGGCAGACCTGCGTTGTGACGCTCGAGCCGGTCGACAACGAGATCGAAGAGACTGTCGATCTCATCTTCGTTCCGCGGGCGGCTGAGCCTGCCGTGGGCGAGGAGAAGGACGATCAAGCGCGGCCGCGCGATGTGAAATGGAACGATCCGGAGCCGCTGATCGGTGGGACGATCGATCTGGGCGCGCTCGCCATCGAGTTCCTGATTCTCGGGCTTGACCCCTATCCGCGTAAGCCGGGCGTGGTGTTCGAATCTCCACCGGAGGACGAGCCGGATCCCAGCCCATTCGCGGCGCTGGCCGAACTCAAAAAGGGCGGCTGATCTGATCGAGGGCCGGGACGGGGGCTAGTGTGACTGGGCCAAAGCCCTTATAACTCGAACCACTCTCTCGCGTCGTGCTGAAGGCAATAAGTATAGTAAAATCATGGGCTTGTCTGCATTTATTGGTTTGTCGACTCATTTGTCGCGGCGAGCCGCTTGCGAAGGAGATGCAAAGTCGGGGACGGAAGTGGTGGCTGAACTTAGTTGTGTCCGGGCATTGAGCGGCTATTGTGAATGTCGTTGCCGCGCGCGCATCTTGCCCCGGACCTAGGACCGCAAGGTCATTCGATGTCAGACAAGGTCCGCATTGCGGTCGATGCGATGGGAGGCGACCATGGCCCTGCTGTTCCCATTGCCGGCGCCGAATTAGCGCTCGATCGCCATCCCGGCAGCGAATTCGTCCTGTTCGGCAATTCCGCGCTCATTGGCCCACTGCTCGACGCGCGGCCTCGGCTCAAAGCGGTGTCGCGGCTTGTCCATACCGATGTCGCGGTGCGAATGGAGGACAAGCCGAGCCAGGCCTTGCGCACCGGCCGCTGGAAATCCTCGATGTGGCTTGCCATTGACGCGGTGAAAAAGGGCGATGCCGACATGGTGGTGTCGGGCGGCAATACCGGTGCCCTGATGGCGATGTCGAAATTTCATCTCAAGATGCTGCCCGGCATCGACCGGCCCGCCATCGCCGCGCTGTGGCCGACCCTGCGCGGTGAATCGATCGTGCTCGATGTCGGCGCCTCGATCGGAGCGGATGCCGAACATCTGGTCGACCTCGCGGTCATGGGCTCGGCGACGGCGCGAATCCTGTTCGGCCATGACCGGCCGACAGTCGGCCTCCTCAATATCGGCGCCGAGGAAGTGAAAGGCCTCGAACCGGTGCGCGAAGCCGGACAGATGCTGCGCGAAGAGAGCTTTCCGGAATTCGACTACCAGGGCTTTGTCGAAGGCGATGATATCGGCCAAGGCAAGGTCGACGTCGTGGTCACCGAAGGCTTCGCGGGCAATATCGCGCTGAAGGCCGCCGAAGGCACCGCGCGGCAGGTCAGTCAGTACTTGCGATCCGCGATGACCTCTTCGCTCAGCGCCAAGATCGGTTATCTGTTCGCGCGCGGAGCTTTCGCGCAATTGCGCGAACGCATGGATCCGCGCCGCGCCAATGGCGGCGTCTTTCTCGGCCTCAACGGCATCGTCATCAAGAGCCACGGTGGGGCGGACGCCGAAGGCTACGCCGCCGCCATCGAGGTCGGTCACGGGGTTGTGCGCGACGAGCTATTGGCCAAGATCCGGGCGGCGCTGGCGCGGCACGGCAAGTCGCCGGCCGATGTATCGCAATCCGACAAGTCGCCAGCTGGGAGCAGTCAAATTCCGAAGAGTCAGGTTTTGGAGAGCGAGGTTCGGCAGAACAAAGCCGTTGGTGGAGCCACCTCGTGACAGTCACACGATCGGTCATCCTCGGCTGCGGCAGCTATCTGCCGAGCCGCGTCGTCACCAACGAAGAGCTCGCGGCCAAGGTCGATACGTCCGACGAATGGATCGTTCAACGCACCGGCATCCACGAGCGCCGCATCGCGGCGTCGGGCGAGTTGACGTCGCAAATGGCGACGCAAGCCGCGCGCCACGCACTCGCCCATGCCCATGTCGATGCGCAGACGATCGATCTGATCGTGCTGGCGACATCGACGCCGGATAATACATTTCCGGCAAGTGCCGTCGCCGTGCAGGCAGAGCTCGGCATCACGCATGGCGCTGCCTTTGATCTGCAGGCGGTGTGCTCGGGCTTCGTTTACGCTTTGGCCACGGCCGACGGCTTGCTCAAATCGGGCGCCTTCAGGCGCGCATTGGTGATCGGGTCCGAGACGTTCTCGCGGATTCTCGACTGGACCGACCGCACCACTTGCGTGTTGTTCGGCGACGGCGCCGGCGCTGTCGTGCTGGAAGCCCAGACGCAGCCCGGCACGCGCGACGATCGCGGCCTGCTGACGATGCATCTGCGCTCCGACGGCCGTCATAAATCCAAGCTCTATGTCGACGGCGGGCCGTCATCGACCGGGACTGTCGGTCACTTGCGCATGGAGGGCAGGGAGGTATTCCGGCACGCAGTCGCGATGATCACCGATGTGGTCGAGGACGCCTTCAAGGCCACCGGCTATACCGCTGCCGATGTGGACTGGTTCATTCCACACCAGGCGAACAAAAGAATCATCGACGGTTCCGCGCACAAACTCGGCATTGCGCCGGAGAAAATCGTCACCACAGTCGATCGCCACGGCAATACATCGGCAGCCTCGATTCCGCTCGCACTCGCCGACGCGGTGGCCGACCGCCGCGTCAAGCGTGGCGACTTGATCTTGTTCGAAGCCATGGGCGGCGGCTTCACCTGGGGCGCCGCCCTGGCGCGCTGGTGAGAGGCGAGCCGACTAATATGACAACGCGAACACTTTGTGAGTTCGCTTTAATGCCCCGTTGACCGTTCGGCGACAAGCTAATATCGTTGATAATTCAGTACGATATGGTCGAGGCTCAATCGAGCGCCGTGCAGTGGGGCTGGCGATGGCGGGAAAGACGGTCACACGTGCCGATCTGTGTGAGGCGGTCTATCAAAAGGTCGGACTGTCACGCACCGAGTCCGCCGCTCTTGTGGAGCTCGTGCTCAAGGAAATCACCGATTGCCTTGAGCGCGGCGAAACAGTGAAGCTGTCCTCGTTCGGATCGTTTGTCGTGCGCAAGAAAGGCCAGCGCATCGGCCGCAATCCGAAGACCGGTAAGGAAGTCCCGATCTCGCCGCGCCGCGTCATGGTGTTCAAGCCGTCCGCTATTCTCAAGCAGCGGATCAACGGCATCGAGGCAGAGGATCTGCCCGAGGGCGCCGAGAACGAGCACGAGTAGCGTTACCGCGTCAGTGACGCTGGCCTTGCCGGCGAGCGTGACGAATCCAGGTTGAACTGCGTTTCGTCGAAACCGAGATTCCAATGACGCGCCGCATGAGGCGTATTTTGGAGCAGGTCTTTGGAAAAGGCGCCGGAAGCATTCCGCACGATCAGCGAAGTCGCTGACGAGATCGACGTGCCGCAGCATGTGCTGCGTTTCTGGGAGAGCCGATTCCCGCAAATTCGTCCGATGAAGCGCGGCGGCGGCCGGCGCTACTATCGGCCGGACGACGTCGACCTGTTGCGCGGCGTGCGGCATCTGCTCTACGGCGAGGGCTACACCATTCGCGGCGTGCAACGGATCCTGCGTGAGCAGGGCGTGACCTTCGTGCAAACCGTCTGGAGCGAGACGGCAGAGCCGCTGCCGCCGGATGTCGACGACGAGGAGGTCGAGGAGGGCGAAGAGGACATTGCGGAAGCCGCCGTGGAGCGTTCCGAGCCCAACCTTTTCGCCGTTGCCGCGCCGCGCGCGCCTGAACCGGCGCCCGCACCGCGCGCCGAAGAACGGCGCGAGCCGACGATCGTCCCGCCGATCGCGGTCGAACAGCCTTCGCCTCCGGTACAGCCTGCGCCGCCATCACCCACCGAGCAGGCCGAATCGGCGACCGCCGAACCGCCTGTGCATCAGGGCATCGCAGCAGAGGACCGGCAGAAGCTTCACGCCGTGCTTGACGAACTGACGGCTTGTCGGCGGATCATTGAAACGGCGCTGACCAACGGCTGACGCTTAAGCGCCCGGCAGCGGGGAGCAATGACGCGTGTCACTGCGGCACCAGATTTGCCGCCTTCGCGACGTCTTTCATTTCCGCGAGCCTCGCATTCACATACACCCTGAAATCTTCCGGCGTGCCGCCGATCAGGTCGACGCCCAGTGTTTGCATCTGTGTCTTGACCGCCGGATCGGCCAGGACCTTGTTGGCGGCGGCATTGACCTTGTCGACAATAGCGCGTGGCGTCTTCGCCGGTGCGAGCAGCCCGAACCATGAGCTCGCTTCGTAGCCGGGTATGGTTGCGGCGATTGTGGGCAATTCCGGCAGGATCGCGGAAGGCTTCGCCGTGCCGACCGCGATGCCTTTCAGCTCGCCGCTGCGGACGCGGTCGAGAATGGTCGGCGCATTTTCGAATTGCAGGTCGAGACGGCCCGCCATCAGGTCGAGAATGGCCGGTGCTGCACCGTGATAGGGCACGTGGACGAGATCGACGCCCGCCATCGTGGCGAACCGCGCCGTGCTCAAATGGGTGATCGATCCAACGCCTGCGCTGCCATATCTGAGCTCGGAAGGCTTAGCTTTGGCCGTTGCGATGAGGTCCTTGACGGACGCGATGCCTGACTCCTTTGGCACGACCAGGACGATCGGGCTGTCGGCCAAAAGCACGACGGGCTCGAAATCCGTCGCCGCGTCGTATGGCATGTCCTTTTGGATATAGGGGTTGATCGTGAGCGAGGGGGTCGCTGTCACCAGCGTATAGCCGTCGGGCGCCGCTTTGGCAGCTTGCGCGAAACCGACAGTGCCGCCCGCACCCCCGACATTAATGACGGCGATCTGCTGTCCGAGCTCGTGGCCGAGATGTTCGGCGATAATGCGCGCCTGCGCGTCGGTGCTGCCGCCCGGCGCAAACGGCACAATCAACCGGATCGGGTGATTTGGGTAATCGGTTTGGGCGGCGGCCGGCACGACCGCACAGATCGTGATCACAATTGCAGCGAGTGCAAGCTTCAGCATGTCGTGTTCCGCGTTAGACCAGCCTTCGCATGGCGATCGATAAACTCACCGCACATTTGGAAATCGTTTCAAAATTGCTTGATGAAAAAATCGGTGTTGATGGAAAGCATCAGCTTCGCGCAATCGACTTCGCTATCGACCCAGGTACTCTTCCGCGCCGCCTTGCCAATCTTAATCCGATTGTGTTCCGGATAGAGAGGCGGCGCGATGCCGAATATAGCCTGAACAGATTCTTTTCCTTGGCGAATGCAACTACCTCAAATCACTTGGTCATTCTCGAAAAGCTAGAACGCTTAGCCTCAAGTCAGGCTACTGTGATTGCCAGCACCATCGCTGATCCCGGCCATGTCATGCCGCTACTGCCGGCCGCACGCGCCGTTCGCCGAGCTCGTGAAGCTGTCGCCGCGGAGCATCACCGAGCGAATTGAACGATTATAGTTCAGGAATTTCGGTCCAATAAGCGGGGCGAATCTCAATTTCAACGCGGCCGGGAATGCCAGCGATCGGACAATCTCTCCATTTGTTATCAATCCAGTATCCGATAACAGGTGCTGGCGTTTCGAAACCACCTATTGCAGGTCGCGCGAGGAAAAGAACTTTTGTCCCATCCTTCGGTGCTCCGACGTCACTCGGCTTCCAAGCGCTGTTCATGTGCTTCTCCTTCTTTGCCCGCCTATTGGAGACCAAAGTGCAATCGTGCGTAGCCAGACTTCGGCACAGCGGCGCGGTTTGGGCCATGCAAGTATCCTGGCTGAAGCGGAAACAGTGTCGGCTTTCTGTCGTTTCCGGCGACTTCAGCGACCCACAATCCGCCTGATGGTTAAGCAAAATTGCCGACAATGGTCCTAAGAGAAAGCTTACCAGTGAAGGTTAGACATCGGCTATCCGATCGTGAGCGGAGGTCGCCGTTGGTGTCAAGCGGCGCGATGGAGAGCTTTCTATGAGGAAGAATCTACCAGAGACGATGTTCAGCGATCCCGAACGCAGCCGCCTCACCATGCTCCGAACTTGGGTGCTCGACAACGGGGTCAGCGAAATAGAGATGAGCGAAAAGCAATTCTGGAATTTCGCGCAGCTTCTGCCGCCCGCCGAGAAGCCATGGACGACCTTTATGGGCCGTATCATTCACGTCCCGGACATGCCCGTTGTGGCACAAAAGAATCTCGGCATTTTCGACAAACGCATTGTTGGCGCTATATGAAGCTGGACGGCGTTCCGTCACCGTCATGCCGCGATTTCTGGTCCATGCGCCGTTCGCCGAGCCCCGCCGACGAGATGCGCAAGGAGCACCGGCGGCGCGTGCTCGGCGATTAAGGCGGCGCCAGTTTCGAAAGCAAATGCGGCCAGTTTCGCGCCACGATAGCGCGTATCCGGGGATCGTTTGTCTCCACCGAGTCCAAGTGCTCCAGCGCGACGTGGATCACCCGGACCTCTTCGCGATTGAGCGGCCGGCCATGCAGGAATTCGATCGGCATTGTGCAGTGGCTCCTTGCGCAATCCGTCAAACCACAGCTGTCGGCGCTTTCGGAACTCTGGCCACGACCAGATCCAGGTGTGGGTTACGAGCGTGCCGGCGCCGACGAGCGCCGCGACGAACATCGGACGCAGATGTTGGGCGTCTGAGCGGGGCCTTGCCAGTGCGTCATTGACGTTATGACAGACAGCTAGCGTGTGCCGGCGGTCCCTAGTGCGTACGTCCTCATTAGAATGTCAATCGCCTTCATGGCCTCGGCGTGCGCAATCGAGGACAGTTCTGGTTCAAACGCCAAGACTTCCCAATTTGGTCGTCCACTTTCGCGTGGCCGAGTTCGGCCAATTAGAACGCGTTGCAGGTGCCTGCAGCCCAATCGTTGTCGGCACATTTCCAAGCAAAGGCCTTGGAGGACTCCCACGCTCTTTTCCGGCATCGACATTATCGTCGCCGCGGCGGCGACCCTCTCCATTTTCGAGGCGGCTTATTTTGTCTTATCGGAGGCGTCTGCCTGCGGGTGACAGACAAACGATAGCCCTTGCCTTGGCACTCACCGCATATGATCCCGTCGAGCATTCCCGAAGCGCGACAAGCCTCGCAGGGGAGCGGCAACTTTTCATCCCCAGGTAACTTTTCATCCATTGAAACTGTCTTAGCCCCGCTCGTATTCAACCAGCATCGAGAAAGCGTCGAGTGACTCGATCTTCTGATGCTGGAGCAATAGCGGTTTCGTCGTCGCCGGAATCGGCACGATCAGGCGCCTTTTGATATCACGCACCGCTGCCACATTAGCCTGCTGCCATTCCACGAATCGATCTTCGATCTCGGCTTCCGTCCTGCCGTAAAACACGAGCTTTTCCCTTGTGTGCATCGCGCCCTGCCGATTTCTTGCGACCTGTCGCAATCTTCCCACATGGTTCCCAGCGTCGGTTTCTGGGAAGATTTGGCTCGGCCAATTTCGGCTAAGCATTTGAAAAGATTGGTCGGAGCGGCGGGATTCGAACCCGCGACCCCCAGTCCCCCAGACTGGTGCGCTAACCGGGCTGCGCTACGCTCCGATGCCAGAAAGGCCGTGATAATCGGGGGTTTCTCGACATACAGCGTTCAGACCGAAATCGCAATAGCGGAGAACAGAGGAAGAAAACTCCCGAAATCGGCGCGCAGAATCCCGAAATATTCCCGAAGTCTCGTTCCCGTTTGGTTCATATATGGTGCGCTGGTATGATATTGAGTGAGCCGGTGATTTGGCTGGCACACAGTCGCGGATTAAAACCATGGCGAACATCACTAGGCGCGGCGTTGTCATCAGAGAAATGAAATACAAGGACGATGTTATATCGTGGGATGAGCCGCAGATGTTGGGCGATAGATTTCGGGGTAGCGTCAACGGCGGAAAGGCCATAGACGGGCGCGACGCGCCGACATGATTGCCAAAGCAAAGAAGTATATCGACGACTAGGCTG
>DATAQN010000094.1:0-1707 GCA_036264635.1 Xanthobacteraceae bacterium
GCGACGCCGGTATTCTATCGGGTGACGGACCTTCCCGGACCGTTGCGCGCGCTCGCATATGCCAACCCGCTCGGCACGGCAATCGAGATGATGCGTGCTGCGGTGCTCGACGGGGGCTCGCCACCGACCCTTGCTTACTGCGGATTTCTCGTTGTGTCGGTCGCGGTTTGCCGTGGCGGCTATGCCGTATTCGAGCGCTACAAGGGCATCCTGATAGATGTCATCTGACCCAGCGATCCGATGTCTCGTCCTAGGCAAAGCCTATCAGCTCTACGCCCGGCGGAGCGACCAAGTAAAACAAATGTTCTTCGGCAGCTTCCATCGCTTTTACTTGGAATACTGGGTGTTGCGCGATATCGATTTAGAGATGCAGCGGGGGGAATCGGTTGGTATCATCGGGCGGAACGGCGCAGGCAAGACAACTCTGCTGCGGCTACTGTGTGGTATTACACAGCCCACCTGTGGGGAAATCAGCGTGGCGGGACGGATCGCTCCGATCCTGGCGCTCGGCGCCGCCTTCGATTGGGAGATGACGGGTCGCCAAAATGTGCTGATTAGTGGCGCGGTCCTTGGGCTGCGCCGGTCGGATATACTAAGGCGCGTACCATCGATCGCCGAGTTTGCCGCGGTCGGGCCGTTTCTCGATCAGCCGGTGCGCCTCTATTCCTCCGGCATGCGCTCGCGGTTGGCCTTCGCGATCTGCGTTCACGCCGAAGCCGACATCCTGATCGTCGATGAGGCGCTGGCCGTCGGCGACGCCGCTTTCCGACGGAAAAGCCTCGCCTTCATGGAATCGTTCCGGCGCCGCGGCACACTGATAGTGGTTACGCACGATATGCAGCAGATCAAGGCCTTGTGTGACCGGGTCATCTGGGTGGATGGCGGCGGCATCCGTGCGAGCGGCGAACCGGCAGACGTTATCCGGCTTTATGACGATGCGACCGAAACCGAGGAGGACGATAGCATCCGCCTTCGCTTGGACGCCGAGGCCCGCGCTGCGCTTTGTCACGCTACCGGGGTCGCGCGATGGTGGCTCGCACGTTAGGTCGGAACAATCGAGCGCCAGCTGCGGCGGTTCAAATCAGCTCGAGCCGCCCAACGCTCCCTGAGCGTCAATGCCGCCGTCCAACAATACCTTCAATCTTCAACGCCAACTCGTCTCCCTATCTACACCGAGCCGCTGCTACGTAGTGGAAAAGTGCTGTCGCAGCCGCATGGAAGTTATTTTTGTAGACAATGGTTTGATTGGGAAAGGAGAGCATAGCTACAGCTTAATAAAGCTGGTAGGAGAGAGACTGACCCTTTGCGGGGTGAGATATCGTGCCTTTGGGATGAAATCGATCGACCCGATGATCGTCACGGAGATCGGCGCGCTCCCGCATTTCAGCCGCTCCCTCTACGAAAGCGAAAGGCTGACGCCGAACCAGCAATCCTTGCTCAGACTCTTTGCTTTGGCGCGCGGCCGCGCTTTCGACGCGTCTATTCCCTCGGAGTGCACGAGCGCAAGAGTCCTCAACGCGGCTTATGAGCAAGATCTCGCCGCTCTGCCGCCTGATATATGGAGTCCCGACAAGCTCATCGTCGCGCCTGCCGTATCGCAGAACCAGATTGTTGGACTGGTCCGAGCCTTGCGCGCGAAAGCGGATGGCGAGCGCCCGCGGATCGTCTGCCATTTGATGTTCGCGCCCAGTTGGACGCCATGGGGGC
>DATAQN010000097.1:0-1846 GCA_036264635.1 Xanthobacteraceae bacterium
GCCGGAACATGATCAATCCGGGGTCGCCCATTCGCTCTCGCTCAACGATCCGCTGCGGCTGCGCCAGGTGGATGAGCGCAAATTTGCCGTGCGCGGCACGCCGACCGATTGCGTGATCATGGGCGCGCGCCATGTGCTGCAAGACAAGCAGATCGATCTCGTGTTGTCCGGCGTCAATCGTGGCCGCAATGTCGGCGAGGACGTGATCTATTCCGGGACCGTTGCCGGCGCCATGGAAGGCGCGGTGCTCGGCATTCCCTCGATCGCGCTGTCGCAATCTTACAAATCGCGCAGCGCGCAGCCGACATTCTGGGAAACCAGTTTGCACTTCGCACCCGATATTATTCGTCGCGTACTGGCCGGCGGCGTGCGCGAGGGCGTGCTGATCAACGTCAATTTTCCCGATTGCCGCCCGGAAGAAGTCAAAGGCATCACCGTCACGCCGCTGGGGCGCCGCCGGCAGGAGCGGTTGCACATCGACAAGCGCGTCGACGGCCGCGGTAACCCGTATTACTGGATCGCCTATTCGCGCTTAAGCCCATTTCAGGCGGAGCACGGCACGGACATTGCGGTGCTCGATGAACGCTGCATCGCGCTCACGCCGCTGCGGATCGACATCACCGACGAGCCGACCATGACCAAGCTCGCCGAACTTTTCGCCAAGCAGATATAGCGCGGCACTCAGTTTGCGCAATTTGCGACGGCCTGGATCGCTTCCTCAAGCGCGTCTGCCTGAAACGGCTTCTGCAGGATCGGCGCTTCGCGATAGGCTTCCGGAAGGCCGCGCTGACCGTAGCCGCTGGCAAATATGAAGGGCACGCCGCGCGCGACGAGAATCTCAACGACCGGCGTCACCGGCGTGCCGTTTAAGTTGACGTCGAGCACTGCCAGATCGAAATCCGCCTGCTTTGCGAGCGAAATAGCCTCGTCGAGGCCGCCTGCCTCCGCTGCGACACTGTGACCGAGATCCGTCAGCATGCCTTCGAGCAACATGCGGATCATCAGCTCATCTTCGACGATGAGAACGCGTTTGCCCCCGGCAATCTTCCCTTGACCCATCACGCGGAACCCCCGTGCTTGCGCCCTAACGCCCGAGACTGTCCCTGGTTCCGGCTAAGAGACCCAATTGCCATGAGATAATCGGCAGTGGGGTTCACGATATGCAGCAGAGTGTAACAGACCGTGCCGGGTGCTAAAAACGGCGGCGCCAGACCGATAAACGAGGCAATCGTGGCCGTGAAGCCAGCCGCCGACGACGTTGAGCGCATGGAGTTTCAGCTTTCGCTTCGCCGGCGCGGGATCAGCGATCAAGGCGTGCTTCGCGCGATGGAAGAAGTGCCGCGGGAGAATTTTGTCAGCCCGGGTTTCGTCGAAAGCGCTTATGCCGACCAGGCGCTGCCGATCGAGTGCGCACAGACGATCAGTCAGCCTTTCGTCGTGGCCTATATGACCGAACAGCTCGAGGTCGGCCCCGACCATCGCGTGCTCGAAATCGGAACCGGCTCCGGCTACCAGGCCGCCGTTTTGTCGCGCCTGGCGCGCGAAGTGGTGAGCGTCGAGCGTTACCGGACGCTCGCCGACGCGGCGCGAGAGAAACTGAAGGCTCTCGGCTATGGCAATGTCACGATCCGCGTCGGCGACGGCACGGCCGGCGCACCGGATTTGGCGCCATTCGATCGCATCATGGTGACCGCCGCAGCCGAAAACGTTCCGCAGGCGCTGCTGGCGCAGCTTGCCGAAGACGGCAAGATGGTGCTGCCCGTCGGACCGCGGCATGACGCGCAGTACTTGGTCAAGCTCACCAAGCGTTCGGGTGGCGGATTAACCCGCGAAGAGCTTATTGCGG
>DATAQN010000058.1:0-2703 GCA_036264635.1 Xanthobacteraceae bacterium
CCGACCGCGAATTCCCCAAGGCCGCGATTGAGAAGGCGGGCTACGGCGCCGTGTGGCGCGGCCAAAAGACCTGGAACGGCGTCGCCATCCTGGCGCGCGGCTGCGAGCCGATCGTGACGCGGCGCGAATTGCCCGGCGATCACGACGACAGCCAGGCGCGCTATATCGAGGCGGCGGTTAACGGCGTCATTGTCACCTCGCTCTATGCGCCGAACGGCAATCCGCAGCCGGGGCCAAAATTCGACTACAAGCTTGCCTGGATGGAGCGCCTGTTGGCGCATGCCAAAGAGCTTTATGCCGCTGGCGTCCCGGTAGTGCTCGCCGGCGACTACAATGTGGTGCCGACCGATCACGATATTTACGCAGTGCGATCCTATGCCGACGATGCGCTGCTGCAGCCGGAGCCGCGCGCGCAGTTTCAGAAACTGCTCAGGCAGGGCTGGCGCGACGCGCTGCGTGCGCTGCATCCCGACGCGGCGCTCTACACCTATTGGAGCTATCTGCGGAACCGCTGGCCGCGTGACGCCGGGCTGCGCATCGATCATCTGCTGTTGAGCGCGCTGGCGGCGAAGCGACTCGCCGCGGCCGGCGTCGACCGCGAGGTACGGGGCGAGGCTGGCGCCAGCGACCACGCGCCGGCCTGGGTGGAGTTTAAGGAAGCGGGCGGCGGCCGTTCGTCCCGCGCGAGCGGCTCGCCCCGTCGCGGCAGCGCGGGACGGCGATCCCTCGCGAGAATGAGCAGCGGAGCAAGGCTGGCCGGCAAATCGACGGCCGGGAAAACGCTCACGAATCGTTGCTCAGAAGATTTTTGCGCGATCCGGCGCGCGAACAAATCGGTCGGACCGCCGGCCGCGAATCCGACGAAAACCTTTACGGTCCCGCCGGCCAAGTCTCGGCTACGGCAGTGGGCCTCCAACGCCTGCTATCAAGGAAAATCGCTCAACCGATAGTAGCCGGACTTTTTCCGTTATTGGGCGAATTCGACCGCGGCGGCAAGCCGAGCATTGCTCGTGTTTTGGCGTCGAGCTGCCAGAACTCGCCGCACGCCGTTAGTCGCTCGTTCTTCAGCCTGATCGAGCCGCTCCACGAACGCTGCTGGCTTATCGTGAGCTTCGCTCCAAAAATCATTAAACAACGTCCTCACCAAGTCGCGGCGTCGTTGAATTTCCACTTGGTCGGGTACAGTAAAGACGGGATTGTCGATCTGAGCGCGTCGGTGTCGACCTTCACCTCGGCATTCACCGGGATGGTGAAAGACTTTGACTTGACGAGCTTGCCCACCTTGCGGCCGAATCCGGCGGTGAGCGAATCACCGTACGGCAGCGCGTATGCAGTGGCGGATCGGCCTCGAGAATTATGCTCGGCGGCCGCCATGGCTCGGTGCGGCGGAAATCGTCGATGCCGACGCCGGCCGCGGAGCTGAACGCGATCGCGGACATCGCCGAGGCCTATCCGCTAAGCGTGTTTCCCCAGGCGGTCGGCCTCGGCCGGGAGGGCGTGGAAAATCTGCTGCCCTACGGCGCTATGGTCTTCAATGCCTTTGGTCCACGTAACGCCCATTTCGAGGCGGCCATGGCCGAGGCGGCAAAGGTCGTGCCCTGGATCAACGCCCAGTGCGCCCGCGAGGCGCTGTCGCCCGCCGGACTCGGCGCCATCATCTGGGCTGCGGTCGACACCGGCGAGATCACGGCGGAGGAGGCGCCGCTGTTGGTGCGCTCGCTGCTCTCGGCCGGACTCGACACCACCATTGTCGGCATCGGCAACGCACTTTACGATTTCGACGTGCGCGTTGTTGTGAGACTATGCCGACGAGCGTAGGTTCTAGTAACAACTGCCCCCTTCACAGTTGTGAAGTGAGGCTATGGTCGAATTGATGACTGCCCCGGTTAGCCACGCACGCTCCACTGCCGGTACCACACAATATCGACTAGAGTTGTCTCAACAATTATTTCCTGACTTCCGCACGACGCTAGTTACGAAGCTAGACGCGATAGAGTCAGTTGTTGCGCGCGTGCAGAAAACGTCTGCGGCCCTAACTCCCAGTACTGATTGCCGAGTCCGCTTTACTCCCGAAAGCGGACATCGGTCACTGCGGCGACAATGTCTGCTTTGTGCCAGAAGCGGGCATTGGGAAGGAAGTCTCAACCAGGAAGAAATGCGCGTCGGTTATTGTGATAACGCGAATGCAGCGTTCAGAGCGTCAAGGCCACCCTGCTGCGGGCGAGCCTTCATCACCAAAGGCGCTTTGAGGCTCGTGCCATTCGACTTATTCGTGCTGCCCGGGACCGGGAAATCGTAGCCGATGATTGCTTTGGCTATCAGGCGGTCGGAGCCTGATGTCAGGCCATAGCCGAGACCAAGTTCAATATCAAAATCGGCGAGCTTGAAATCGGTAACTGCGAAGAACTGATGTTGTTGTTGTTCGAACGGCAGAAAATCGCCAATCCTGCCCAGTTCGGTGTAATATTCGAGGCCGATGAAGCGGTCGTTGCCGAGATTGCGCGCCAGCCTTGCCGCGGGCAGGAAATCGGCCTCGCCAAGCGCGCCGAATCCGACATCGACAATCGGATTGACGATGAATTCCCATTCCTTGTTGCGCACGCCGACGATCGGCCGGATTTCGGACGCAAGACGCGTTTGTGAGAATGGCGGCGTCTCGTAGCTGAGTTCGAAATTGACGCCGTAGAAAAAATTTCGCTCGCC
>DATAQN010000118.1:0-2694 GCA_036264635.1 Xanthobacteraceae bacterium
ATTGCCATTGCGCAAATGAGCGACTGCTCGTTCTGGTCCAACGAGGCCGAAGTCATCGTCACGCTCGCCGCTTGTCTCGAGGGAGTCTGACCATGGCGCGTGCCCTCATCAATGCGCCGGCGAAGGCCAAACGCGGCGACATCATCGAGATCAAAACGCTGATCTCGCACAATATGGAGACCGGCTTTCGCCCCGACAACACCGGCAAGGCAGTGCCCCGCGACATCATCACCGACTTCATCTGCAAATATAACGGACAGGAAATCTTCCGCGCCGAGCTGTTCCCGGCAATTGCCGCCAATCCGTTCCTGACCTTTTACACCGTTGCCACCGAAAGCGGCACGCTGAGCTTCGAATGGACGGGCGACAACGGCTTCACGGCGACCGAGTCCGTCGACATCACCGTCGAATGAAGCCGGCAGCGGCTGTTGTTTTCGCGACCGCCGTGCTGGGCGCAACAGCGATCGCCGCCGAGATTCCGCTCGCCGATCGAAAATCAGGCTACGAGTTCATGACGCGCGAGACGCGCGCCATGCAGGATGACGACACCGTCAATCCCGCCATGCTGTGGGTGCTCGACGGGGAGGCACTTTGGAACCGCAAGGAGGGCTCTGCCGCCAAATCATGCGCCGATTGCCACGGCGACGCGCGTGAGAGCATGAAAGGTGTGGCGGCGCGCTATCCAGCCTTCAGTACCGCGCGTGGACGTCCGGTCGATCTCGAGCAGCGGATCAATATCTGCCGCACCGAGCGGCAGCAATCGACGCCGCTTCCTTTCGAGAGCAAGGAGCTGCTCGCACTCGCGGCCTATGTCGGGCAGCAATCGCGCGGCATGCCGATCGAAATCGCGGACGACGAGCGCATCAAGCCCTTCCTGCAAGCCGGCCGCGAGCTGTTCACCCAGCGCCAAGGGCAGCTCAATCTCTCCTGTGCACAGTGTCACGACGACAATTGGGGCCAAAAGCTTGCCGGCGCTGTGATCCCGCAAGGCCACCCGACCGGATATCCGCTCTATCGCCTCGAATGGCAAGCGCTCGGATCGTTGCAGCGACGGCTGCGCAACTGCCTGTTCGGAATGCGCGCCGTGTCATATCCCTCCGGCGCTCCCGAATATGTCGATCTCGAACTCTATCTGATGTGGCGCGCGCGCGGCATGCCGATCGAAACACCGGCGGTGCGGCCGTAGGTTCTGCGGCGCGGACGCGTCAGGTCTGCGTGCGGTGAAAGTCTTCTTCCGGCGTCGGGCCCCAGATGCTGGTCTTGCCCGGGGTCCATAGTTTGGGCCGCTGCGGCGTGTCGCGGTGCCAGGGGCGCGGCTCGAAATAGCCGAGCTCCTCATCCTTCATCTGGTCGAGCTCGCAGAAGAACTCGACCACCTGCTCATCCTGGTTGCGATGGTAAGTGGCGACGTTGTGTCCCGGGCCGTGCCGCAATGGACCCCAGATGATCGGGACCTGTTTTTGGCCCATCACCTCGCACGAGTTCTGCAGATGCATGAAGTCCTTGAGCTCGAATGCGATGTGATGAAGCTTCACGTCCGGACCGGTGAAGAAGTTCACGGTGTGATGATCCGGATTGCAGCGCATGAAGCAGAAGAAATCGCCGATCCAGTCGGAGACGCGAAAGCCGAGCACCCGCTCGTAGAATGTCACGGTGCGCTGGATGTCGGGCGTGAAAAAGGCGACGTGTCCGAGCTTGAACGGCCCGATACCGGCAACCTGCGCGTGCTTGGCGAGATAGTTCCATTCCTTGAACAGCTCGATCGTGGTTCCCTTGTCGTCCTTGAAGGACAGCACCTGGCCCATGCCGGGAACGGAATCGTTGCGCAACTCGCTACGCACGCCGTCCTTGGACAGCTCCCGCGCCAATTCGCCGAAATCGGAATCGGGCGCGACTTCGAACGACAATTTGATGCAGTGCGCTCGATCCGCCTTGTTGAGCTGGATCACCAGCTGCCCGATCTTGGTGGCGAGAAAGGCGCGCTCTTTGTCGCGTTCGGCCACGAGCAATCCCATGAACTCTCCGTAATACGCGATGGCCTTTTCCAAGTCCGGCGTCTCGAAGGTGGCGTGGCCGATGCGTCTCGGTTTGATCATGGCGTCATCTCCATTTCGTCCCCGGATTCATTTACATCATTTTTCCAATGCGCCGAATTGGTGCCGAATGCGATCGGCGATGAGTTCAAAGGCCATTCACCTGGCCCTGGTCAGAAACGGTGTATGACCATAGCGCATTTCGCTTCGCTCGACCCATCCTACACTGCGGCTTAGCAGCACTTACACACTCGACAAAACCGAGATATTCGGCGAAAGCTTGCGCGAGCAGCATCGCACGCACGGGAGCAGACGAACATGGCCGGCTACAAGCTCGCGACCTACCAAACCTCCGATGGCCCTCGCGCCGGCGTGGTCATCGACGACAAGGTGTTCGATGCCGCCAAGCTCACGGGCAAGGGCGCCTATGCGACCGTGCTCGGCATCCTCGAGGACTGGAAGACGGCGCAAGGCGTCCTGCGCAAAGCGGCGGCGGCCGGAAAAAGCCGCGTCAAAGCGTTGCCGCTTGGACGTACCAAGCTGTTGGCGCCGGTGCGCTGGCCGTCGGCGATTTACTGCGCCGGCGCCAATTATGCCGACCACGCCGCTGAAATGGCACGTCGCATGAACCGGCCGCCGGAGCCGGACCCGCATAGCCAGG
>DATAQN010000232.1:0-39182 GCA_036264635.1 Xanthobacteraceae bacterium
CTCCGCCCGGATGCGGCGATCGACTCGAGCCGGGCATCGAAACGGGCCTGCATCGCATCGATGTCCTTGGAGCAGGAGGCTGCTCGGGCGGCAATGTCGGTCGCCAACAGAAATGTGCAGAGCGCGGCAGCACCCACTATCGATATTCGCAGAAGGCGCATGGCCTTTCCCCCAATGGTCCTCGGTGGCGAGGGCGCGCCGCAGGACGCGCCCTCTTGATCGACTCGTTTTACTGCCCTTCGTGCTCTTTCAGCAATTCTTCGACTTGCCTTTTCACAGCTTCGAGGTTGAACGAGGCCGGCGCCTGCATCGGTGGAAACTCGACGGCGGTCTGCGCCAGCTCCCCCACCTTCTGCTGGACCAGGACGAAACGCCAGAATTCCCGGGCATAGAAGTCGTTCATATAGCCGCCGCCCATATTATTGAGCGTCTCGCCCCGGATCGACGGCGTCCGCTCGAACGGATCCTGGCGAAGGTTGACGATGCTCGGCATGTCGGTCGTGGTCTTCTCGCCCGGCCAGCCGAAGGGCTGTTGATAGAACTGGAATTTGAAGTCGTCGACCCGCAATGCGCCGAGATGCGGCCCGCCGAAATACCACAGTTCGTGCCGCACCGAGGGTCCTTTGCCGGTAATCAAATCCATCTGGTTGTAGCCGTCTAAATGGTTTTTATAGGTGCGGTCGCCGAGTTGCACGCCCTGCAAAAGCTGCTGCGTGATGTTCGGATTGCCGGCAGCGGCGGTGAGTGTCGGGAACCAGTCGAGCCCGGATATCATGCCGTTCTCGACCTTCCCGGCAGGCACGTGGCCTGGCCAGCGGATGATGCACGGCACGCGGAAGCCACCCTCAAACACGGTGCCCTTGGTGGCGCGGAACGGCGTCATGCCGCCATCCGGCCAAGTAAAGACTTCGGCGCCGTTATCGGTGGTGAAGATGACGATGGTATTGTTGGCGACGCCGATATCGTCGAGGTGCTTGAGCAGATCGCCGATATCGTCGTCCATCTGCGCCATGCCGGCTTCTTCCAGGCCGTAATTGGTCTGGAAGTTCATCTTGTCCTGGTACTTCTGCTGCAGGTACGTGAAAACGTGCATGCGCGTGGTGTTGTGCCAGATGAAGAACGGCTTGTTGGCCTGCTTGGCCTGATCCATGAAGCGCTTGGAGTTGTCGACGAGCACCGAGTCGAACGTCTCCATATCGTACTTGGCGTCGCGGCCTTTCTGCCACTGCTGATGATCGGCGCTCATGTCCTTGAACGGCTTGAGCGGGCCTTCATCGACGATGCGCTGCTTGCCGACCTTGCCCCAGCGCGGCTGCACTGTCTGGTCATCGGTGTCGGTCGCGTAAGTATGAACGAGATTGCGCGGGCCGTATTTGTCGATCCAGTCCTGCGGATAATCGAACCAATACGGATCTGACATCGCGTCGAGATGATAGAGGTAACCGAAGAATTCATCGAAGCCGTGCACGGTCGGCAGATATTTGTTCAGATCGCCGAGATGGTTCTTGCCGAACTGCCCGGTCGTGTAGCCTTGCGCCTTCAGCGCCGTCGCCAGCGTGCAGGCCTGGTCCGGAATGCCGACATCGGCGCCGGCCTGGCCGACCGTGGTCATGCCGGTGCGGATCGGCAGTTCGCCGGTGATGAAATTGGCGCGGCCCGCGGTGCAGCTTGCCTCGGCATAATAGTCGGTGAACATCATGCCGTCGGCGGCGAGCTTGTCGAGATTGGGCGTCTTGCCGGACATGATGCCGCGATGATAAGCGCCGACATTGAACCAGCCGATATCGTCGCCCATGACGACGAGGATGTTCGGCTTCCCTCCCGCCGGCGCGGCGGGCTGTTGTTGCGACTGCGTTTGTTGTTGTGCCTGCGCAGTTTGAATGCCCGACTGCGTACTCAACGCAGATGCCGCGACGGCGGTAGATCCAAGCAGAATATTGCGGCGATTGACGCCGTGATTTCCTAGGTTCGACTTCTCTCCTCGACTTTCACTTGCCATTTGATCGCTCCCGATTCTGGTGGCGGATTTGAATCCGATGTGAGCCATCGTAACCCCTGCCCTCATTGCTGAGGGTCTCGTTATTTCATCTCAAACGGAAAAATGACGTTCCAGTCCTTCTTCATATCCGTAACCGTCCATACTTTGGCCCCGCCTCGTCCAACGCTTTGTCGAGGCGGCCGACTTTCGACTCGCGGTCATAGGCATATTCGCGCTCGGCGTCGGTGTGATGAACGAGTCGCATGAAGCGCGCGCCAGAGCCGCCCCCGTCCATTCCAGCATTTGCTGATCGCCGTCGGGCCGGCGTCGGGTTGCACAGATGTGGGAGCGGCCGAAGCCGCCCCACCGGTTTGTAAGTGACGCCGCCACTGCATGGCTGCATCCGTGCGCGACTAACCGCCACCTCCGCCGATATGCAGGTGGTCGATCTGATCCTTAAGTAACGGGACCGGATTGTCCGGATGTTGCAAATCCGGAACGAGGTCGGTGGAGGCGCCGCCGACATACCGTGTGATGTTCGGATATTTGATGATCGATTTGTCGAAATCGATGATCACCGGGTAGACCAGTGCCAACACCCAGCCATTGTCCTCACCGGAATATTTTCCGGGTGACGAGGTCAGCACGCGAGCCGGCGCCGCTCCGTTGAAAATCATGTCGTACTTCTCGTACGGATCCATGGTCAGGTTGTAGAGAGCGCCGATCGAGCCGAGATCCGATTTGGCGCCGAGCCAGGAATCCTTCGCTGTAAGAAGATATTTCCAGGCAATGTGCACGGCCGGCTGGTTGGGATCGCCGCCGATGTCGGCGCGCGCGCCTTCGAACACTTCACCGTCGATGTAAATCCACGATGTCCGGGCCGAATGAGGCGACTGGCCGAGGACATAGGCGCTGTTGTCGATGCTGTCGAAATAGATCGGCTTGCCGTCATTGCCGACCCAATCGTGCGGCGGCGGAGCGAGGCCGACCATGGTGGCGAGCGTCGCCCAGCAGTCGATATGCGACATCATCTCGTTATATTGCGCGCCTGCCGGGATGTGGTTTGGCCACCACATTATTCCGGGCACACGCCAACCGCCCTCGAACGGCGACCCCTTCTCACCGCGGAACGGCGTCGTCCCGGCATCAGGATAGGCGTCAAGCCAGGCGCCGTTGTCGGCCGTCACGATGACAATCGTGTCAGGCGCGTCAGTGCGTATTTCATCCATGATCCGGCCGATGTCGGCATCCATTTCCATCAGCGAATCCGAATAGTCGCCGAGATGCGACTTTCCGCGAAAATCAGGAGCGGCATTGGTCGGATTGTGCATCTTGATGAAATTGACATCCATGAAGAACGGCTTGGCGTCCTTCGCGTGTTGTCTGACGTAATTGATGGCAGAATCGGTTTGCCTGATATCGAATGTAGCGAGGCTGTCATAAGTGATTTTGCCGACCATCCTCGCCGGCTGACCGGCGGTTCCCTCCCACTCGCCCAGGTTCACGATGTCGTCGAACGTCTTGTTGAAGTCGGGGTTGTATGATGGGAACCACGGGTGGAAATTCCTGTCAGTGTCGTCGTAAGCGTAGACACCGGCATAATAAGCGGCGAAGTTCTTCATCTCATCGAAGCCGTGCACGGTCGGATAGGCGTCGGGCTTATCGCCGAGATGCCACTTGCCCGAGAAGTAGGTCGAATAACCGTTCTTCTGGAAGAATTCGGCGATCGTCGGCGTTTCCTTGCGAAGACGATTCTCGTCGCCCGGGGCGACGACGATCGACAACCCGGAGCGAATCGGGATGCGCCCGGTGATGAATGAGGCGCGCCCCGCGGTGCAGCTTGCCTGGCCGTACCAGTTGGTGAACATCGCCCCTTCCTTGGCGATCCGATCGATATTCGGGGTCGGATGGCCGAGGCCGGCCCCGCCCCCGGAATAGACCCCGAAATCGTTCCAACCGGTGTCGTCCGTCATCAGCATGACGATGTTCGGCCGCTTCTGTTGCGCAGACGCCGGCAAACTCGCCGCCGTCAAAGCCGCAACCCCGGCCATCAGACCGAGCAGCAACTTTCCTGTGACTCGCATGGCGAACTCCTCCGATTACCAGGCTCTTTGATCCTCGACCTTCAGCACCTCTTGCGAACGACACATCGAAATCCGACGTGGCTGGTTGACGTGTCCACCGGCTCGGCATGGCGCGCGGCCGGGCGGTAACGGCGGCAATAGTTCGGCGCGCAGAGGTGCGAGCCGCCCTTGAGAACCTTGCGGGGAATTCTGATGTCCGGCTGGCGCGGATCGTAGCTGTCTTGCTCACGCCCGCCGCGCGGATTTTCCGGAACGCAGCAGGCCTTCGGCGCATCGGCTGCGTGCTTTGACGACCACCAGTCCGCGGTCCATTCCCAGACATTGCCGATCATGTCGTAGAGGCCGTAGCCGTTTGGCGGGAAGGCCATCACCGGCGAGGTGCGCTCAAAGCCGTCGGGCGCGAGGTTCTGCAGCGGGAAAGCGCCTTGCCAGGTATTCGCCATGTGCTTGCCGCCGGGCATAAACTCATCGCCCCAGGCGAATTCGGCGCCGTCGAGCCCACCGCGCGCCGCGAATTCCCATTCCGCTTCGGTCGGCAGCTCCTTGCCGGCCCACTTGGCGTAGGCCTGCGCATCGCGATAAGCGATGTGCACGACAGGATGATCGTCGAGGCCGCTGATCGAGCTGCGCGGCCCGTAAGGCCGGCGCCAATTGGCGCCGAACTTGAATCGCCACCATTGCGACCAGTCGCGCAGATCGACCGGATGCTTGGGCGGCGTGAAAACGAGCGAACCGGCTTTGAGCATTTCCGGCAAGGCGCCGGGATAGTCCTTCGCGTCGGGCGCTATCTCGGCGAAAGTGACGTGGCCGGTCGCGTTGACGAATTTTCGGAATTGCCGGTTGGTGACGGGCGTGCGGTCGATCCAGAAACCGTCGACCGTGGCGCGATGGCTCGGCGCTTCTTCGACATAGTGCTTGTCGGAACCCATGCGGAAAATACCGCCGGGAATCCACATCATATTGGGCGGCGACGATACCGCCGGCTGCGCGGCGGACGCGACTGCACTGTCGGCCACAAGCCCCTCGCACGTAACGAGTTAAGCCGCTTCAACGTCGCGCCGGGTTCTTTCAGAAGAGTAATTTGGTTATCGCAACAACGTCTTTTTATTTCAGAGCTTTTGGATTCAAATCCCGGGCGAGCACTTCAATAGTAGAAGACCACTTTGTCGGAAAGCTGACAATCGAGAGATGTGCAAGGCATGCGCCGGTGCGTTCGAGATCACATCAAATTGCATTGAAAGCCCGACACTTTTTATACGAAGGTATAGGGGCTTTATACAAAGGTATTCATCGCCTATCCTGATGTCCGTCCGGTACTAAAGTGAGCGGACCCGATTAACTCTCGGCTAGCAATATCTCAACGCATGAAGGATTAAAGCCATGTATCAAGTCAAAAAGGACGACCAGATCGAGGAAGACATCCTGTTCAATCGAATCTCCGACGAGGAGTTAGAGCGAACGGCTGAAATGGGGAGCACGGGCGCCTTCACGCTCGGGAATTGTACAGGTTTGGGATCTTGCCCGGCGTAACCGGTCATCCTCCATCGACTCCGGTCGGGCGATCGACCCTGTGACTTGATAACTGGCAAGACAAACAGCAGCGCGCCGACACAGATCCTGTGCGGCGGCGCTGCTGAGTAGTTTTCTGATTACGCGGAATCCGCAGTGGTAGTGGGACCGCTGGCGGACAAGGTGTTGGTGTTCCCGGCGATAACGGGCGCGCGATTAATCCAGAAGCTGCCGCTACATCAGGCTATTTCACACTTTCAGCGAGTTCCCAGGCGGTTGTGGTTTGAACGCCACGCCTGTGGGAAATCGACGATAGAATTCACAAATCAACGGGACACACCGTGTTCCAACGGCGGCGTTCGGTTAGGCTCGCAGCCTCGACAACGATTTGCTTTGAGCAGGACAGGCCGATACAGCCTGCGGGGGAGCTCATGGAATCGAAGCTCGCAGCGGAGGGGGCAAAAATTGGCGCTCAGCGCCAATCGACTCAAACGCCGATCAGGCAAACGCGCATCTGCTCCGCCCTCATCGCGCTTCTCTGTTTTCTCGCCATCGCATGTTCGCCGAGGGCTTCCTTGGCCGACGAAAGCGGCGTGAGCTTTTGGATACCGGGATTCTTCGGCAGCCTGGCCGCGGTGCCGCAGCAACCCGGCTTCTCGATCGTCTCGACCTATTATCACACCACCGTATCGGCCGGCGGCGATGTGGGTACCTCCCGCGAATTCCAGATTCGCAATATCCCCGGCGGCGTATCGGCGACACTCAATGGCAGCGTTCACGCCACCGGCGACCTCGGCCTAGTCGATCCGAGCTACACATTTGCGACACCGGTGTTCGGCGGACAAGCCACCGTGGGGGTGCTGGCCGCCTATGGTAATGTGAACACCAATTTGAACGGCGCACTGACAGGGACTTTGACAGTACCGCCGTTCCCCGCGGTGCCGTTCTCACGCTTTGATAGTCTCAGCGACTCGGTGACCGGCTTCGGCGATCTGGCACCGCAGTTTGTTCTGCGCTGGAATGCTGGCGTCGACAACTACATGGTCTATGTCACCGGCGATGTGCCGGTCGGTGCCTATGACTCAAGGCGCCTATCCAATATCGGCATCGGCCATGGCGCGATCGACGCCGGCGGCGGCTATACCTATTTCGATCCGAAAACCGGGCACGAATTCTCCGCCGTGACGGGTTTCACCTATAACCTCACCAATACCGCGACGGATTACCAGAGCGGCGTCGACTGGCATCTCGACTGGGGCGCCTCGCAATTCCTGACCAAACAGCTGCAAGTCGGTCTCGTCGGATATTTCTACGACCAGATCACGGCCGATCATGGCTGCCTGCAGATCCTTTGTCCGTTCAAGTCGCAAGTCACGGGCGTCGGCCCGCAGATCGGCTACATATTCCCGATTGCCGGCATGCAGGGCTATATCAACCTGAAGGGTTATGGCGAGTTCGACGGCCACGACCGGCCCAGCGGCTGGAATACATGGCTGACCTTGGTGTTGTCGCCACCGCCGCCCACGGCGGAGAAGGCGCCGCCGCCGATGCTGACCAAAGGGCCGCCGCGGAGTTAGGATGCAGGCCGACTTAGGCTGACGCAGACGGAACTCTATTCCTCACCGGTCAGATCCCGCCGCCGTCCCTCGAGTGCCGCCGAATAGCGGCGCAACACATAGGCTTCGGTGAGCAGGCCGACCACGTGGCGGTCGGTGAAAGAATCGACGACTGCGAGCGTTTCCGTTTCGGCGCGGTCGAACGCCAGCACTGCTTCCTTCACCGCCATGCCGGGCAGCAGCATGTCCTCGCGGTGATGCAAGAGACCCTTGATCGATTGATCGGGCTCGGCTTCGGCGGCGTGAGCGTCGGCCACTACGATGAGCCCGAGATAGCGATCTTCGTCGTCCACGGTGATCACAGACGCCGCGGAGCCAAGCGGAAAATGCTCGCGGAACGCAGCGATGCTCGAAGACGCATTCGCGGTCTGAACGTCCTGGCGCATCATCTTCTCGACGGTGAGGTCGCGCATCCAGCCGATATCGGCGGCGCTGCGGATGGTTTCGCCGCGCAAATGGAAGCGCCAGGTCGCGAATGAATAGCCGAACACTTCGCGGGTCACCTGGGCGGCAATGATCACCGCCACCAGCACCGCGGTGGTCAGCCACAGGTCGCCCGTGGTTTCGAGCGCGATGAAGATCATGGTCAGCGGGCCGCCGATCACGGCGGCGGCGAGCGAGCTCATGCCGATCACGCCGTAGGCGTTCGGATCGAAATAAACCGTCGGCCAGAACATCGTCAGCGAGAGCGCCAGTAGATGGCCGCCCAATGCGCCGATCAGGAGCGAGGAAAAGAACATGCCGCCGCGGAACCCGGAGCCGAGCGAAGCGATCGACGCGACGATCTTGAGCAGGAAGAGAAGTGCGACAGCGCGAAACGACAGATCCAGCATGCCGGCGACGCGCAGCGCGCCATGGCCCGACGACATGATCTGCGGCGACACGATCGCCAATAGGCCGACGACAACGCCGCCCACCATGGTGCGTAGTGCCGGCCGCAGCTTGAGCCGGGCGAACATGGTCTCGCTGATGGCAACGCCGCGCATGAGAATGATGCCGAGCCCGGCGGACAACAAACCGAGCGCCGCGGCAAGCGCGAGATCACGCGCGGTGATGGTCATCTGTTGCGGAGCCACGACGCCGAGATCGGCCGGCGACAAGGCATGCGCCACCAGATACCCCACCAGCGCGGAGATAGCGACCGGCGCGAGGCCGCTTGGCGAATAGCTGCCGATGATCAGTTCGAAGGCGTAAAACGCGCCGGCGAGCGGTGCCCCGAAGGCGCCGGCGATGCCGGCCGCGGCGCCGCAGCCGACAAGAATCCGCAGGTCACCGCGGCGCAGCCGGAATGCCATGCCCAGCCGCGCGGCGATGCCGCTAGCCAACTGCGTGTAACCGGCCTCCAGCCCGACCGACGCACCGACCCCGCTCGACCACACCGTCTGGACCGCAACGATGATGCTGCCGACCAGCGACATGCGGCCGCCGTGAAGCGCATTCGCCTCGATCGGATCGATTTCGCGCTCGGGACGCCAGCGGCGGATCAATTCGCTCGATGCGCCGAATATGACGCCGCCCAAGATCGGCACCGAAAGCGCCAGAAGCGGATCAAGCGTAAGGCGAGCTGAGAGCCGCTCACCATGCTGCAGGTTGAAGAGTATTTCGTGGATCAGATCGACTGATGTGCCCATGGCCGCGACGACCAGGCCACCGGCGACGCCGACCAGCGCCGCAAGTCCGATCAGGCTCGATTCCCGCGCGCGGACGAATGCACGCAGGCGGCGGGGTATCTCGAACCTGGCTACGGCTTTGGCGGTCAACGGATCACCGACGAGTCGCACATAAAATCTAGATGCGAGCCCGCCCGCGGGCGGGCTCCGTTTACGGGCATTGCCAGCACACGTGTTGCAGTGCAAGCACCGCGCGCCCAGACTGTCACCTATACAAGTAAAGCCGTGCAGACACTGTGAACTTTCGTCCGCCGGCCTAACCCCGGTCACGGACTGGCAAAAGAAGAGTTCACGGCGGTTAAGGATCGCTCTCGATGCAACCTGCAAGGGCGGGGCGGCAGCCGGAACACCCGATGGCACAAGGCGTTAGTAAGGCAGCGGGTTGGCATTCCGACATGATTTCTTACCCATTCGACGTGTTTTCGCGTCTTGTTTCCAACGCTCACATTGCCCCGCCTTCGCGCCCCCGGAATCGGGCCGTGAATGGTTCCGGCGTCGGTCGCCTGGCGGCCGAATCGGACCCCGCTGCGGACGCTGTTCACGGCACAATCGCCGAGACCGATATCCCCGCCCGCCTCGACAGCCTGCCGTTCGGGCGATTTCACCTCCTCGTGATCGTGGCACTCGGCATCACCTGGATTCTCGACGGCCTCGAAGTCACGCTGGCCGGCGCATTGTCAGGTGAGTTGAAGAACAGTTCCGCTTTGGGCTTGAGCAATGCGCAAATCGGTCTGGCCGGAAGCTGCTATCTCGCCGGCGCTGTGCTCGGCGCCTTCTTTTTCGGCTGGCTGACAGACCGTCTCGGCCGCAAAAAGCTCTTCACCATGACGCTTGCCGTTTACCTTCTGGCGACGGCAGCGACCGGCTTGTCATGGAATGCGTTCAGCTTTTCACTATTCCGTTTTCTTACTGGCGCCGGCATCGGGGGTGAATACACTGCCATCAATTCGACAATCCAGGAGCTTATCCCGGCACGGTTCCGCGGCTGGACCGACCTTCTGATCAATGGCAGCTTCTGGGTCGGGGCAGCACTTGGCGCGGGCGGTTCCCTCGTCCTTCTCGATCCGACCGTCATCGATCCAGCAGTCGGCTGGCGGCTTGCTTTTCTGATCGGAGCGGTCATTGGACTTGCGATTCTGCTGATGCGATTTTGGATTCCGGAAAGTCCGCGCTGGCTGATTACCCATGGCTTCCCACGAGCAGCCGACGCCGTCGTGCGCGGCATCGAGGCGCAGTTCGGCGGCAGGCGGGCGCCGGCCGGCGACAAAATTCGACTGCGAATGCGCAGCCACACACCATTGTCCGAGGTTGCGCATACCCTGTTCGTCACCTACCGCCAACGCACGCTGGTGGGCTTGAGCCTGATGTCGGCGCAAGCCTTCTTCTACAATGCGATCTTCTTTACCTATGCGCTGATCCTGACCGACTTCTACGGCACGCCGGCCGATCAGGTCGGCTGGTATATTTTGCCTTTTGCGGCAGGAAACGTGCTCGGCCCGATCCTGCTCGGCCACCTGTTCGACACGATCGGCCGCAGGATCATGATCGCGTCGACCTATGCATTGTCGGGCTTTCTGCTGGCCGTCACCGCGCTGATGTTCAGCCGCGGCATTCTGTCCGCGCAAACGCTGACGATGGCGTGGATGATCGTCTTTTTCTTCGCTTCCGCAGCGGCGAGTTCTGCCTATCTGACGGTGAGCGAGATCTTTCCACTGGAGATTCGTGCGCTTGCCATCGCGTTCTTCTATGCGATCGGCACCGGCATCGGCGGCATCGCAGGACCGGTTTTGTTCGGCATGCTGATCAGTAGCGGGTCGCGCGGCAGCGTCGCTGTCGGCTACGCCATCGGCGCCGCGCTGATGATCGGCGCCGCTGTCGTCCAAGCCCTATGGGGCGTCGCCGCCGAGCGCAAGCCGCTCGAATCGGTGGCGCGGCCGCTTGCGCATGTCGAGTGAACACCAGATATCCGATCGATAGGCTTGCAGATGAGCGTGGAAATTCTTGACAGTCCCGGATTCGACGGTGCGAGCTCCGATGTGAAACCGGCAGAGGGTTTCCACATTACAGATTTGCGCAAATGCGCGATCCTGCTCGATATCGACGGCACCATTCTCGATTTCGCGCCGTCACCGCAGCAGGTCCACGTGCCCGCGGATTTGCTGCAGACATTGCCGCGGCTCAACGCATTGACCGGCAGCGCCCTGGCGCTGGTCAGCGGCCGTCCGCTTGCCGATATCGATATGATCTTCTCACCGCTCGAAATCGCGGCGATCGGCGGCCACGGCGCCGAATGGCGCGCGGCGCCCGGCGCCAAGGTCACCATGCGCGCAAAACCGCTCGATGCGGCGCTCAAGCAAAAGCTTGCCGGCGTGAGCGCGCTCGGGCCGGGCGTGCTGGCCGAGGACAAGGGCTATGCGGTCGCCCTGCACTATCGGCTCGCTCCGGAAAAAGCCGACGCGGTACGCGCCGCCGTCGAAGCGATCTGCGCTGAGCTGCCACCGGGCTTGGTCGACATCCTTCCCGGCAAGCTTGTCATCGAAATCAAACCGGCTGGAATCAACAAAGCCAATGCGGTGCGCGAACTGATGAAGTTGGCGCCGTTCGCCAAACGCAAACCGATCTTCATCGGCGATGACGTCACCGACGAGCCGGTCTTCGGCGTCGTCGCCGAGTTCGGCGGCTTGGGTTTTTCGGTCGGCCCTGTCGCGGCCGCAGTCGACGGGCGTTTCGCGCAACCGCAATCCGTCCGCGCATGGCTGGCGCGGCTTGCCGGCGGCAAAGGCACCCCGGAATGAAAGATCATGGTCTCGATCTCGCGGTCCTCGGCAACGGCCGCACCGCCGCTTTGGTCGATCCGTGCTCACGGATCGTGTGGTGGTGCTATCCGCGCTTCGACGGCGATCCGATCTTCTGCCGACTGGTCTCGGGCAATGACGAAAAAGGCTTCTCCGATGTCGTGCTCGACGACATGGTGGATTACCAGTCCGCTTATGTCCGCAACACCGCGGTCGTCAGTCACGAATTGACCGACAGCCGCGGCAACAAGGTCAAGATCACCGACTTCACGCCACGCTTTCGTCAATACGGCCGCGTGTTCCGCCCGCCGCAGATCTACCGCATCATCGAGCCGATGGCGGGCCTGCCGCGCATCACGATCCGCATGCGGCCGACCTGCGATTACGGCAAGCCGCTGCCGCGCCGCTCGCTCGGCAGCAACCATATCCGCTATTCCGACGATAATACCGTGATCCGCCTGACCACGGATGCGCCGCTGTCGCTGATCGACAGCGAAGCGCCGTTCGTGCTGACGCGGCCGATGCATCTGGTGTTCGGCCCGGACGAGCCGTTCACCGGCGATCTGGAAAAGACCTGCCGCGATTTCCTCGAGCGCACGCAGGATTATTGGCTGGAATGGGTGCGCCGGCTGTCGATTTCCTATGATTGGCAGGAAGCCATCATCCGCGCCGCGATCACGCTGAAGCTGTCGAATTTCGACGAGACCGGGGCGGTCATCGCCGCCCATACGACATCGATCCCGGAGGCGCCGTCCTCCGGGCGGACCTGGGATTATCGCTATTGCTGGCTGCGTGACGCTTATTTCGTGGTGCAGGCGCTCAACCGCATCGGCGCGACGCGCACGATGGAGGAATTCATTTCCTTCACGCTCTCGATCGCCTCGCGGCCACACGAGGAGCTCAAGCCGCTCTACAGCGTGGTGCCGAATTCGTCGCTCGAGGAACGCACCGCGCCACTGCTTCAAGGCTATCGCGGCGACGGCCCGGTGCGCGTCGGCAATGCCGCCGTCGATCAGGTGCAGCACGACGCCTATGGCAGCGTGATCCTCGCCGCCATGCCGATGTTCTTCGATCGCCGCCTGCCGCGCCCCGGCGACGAAGGTCTGTTTCGTCTGCTCGAAGAGCTTGGTGAGCGCGCCGCGGAGAAAGCTTTCGTTCCCGACGCCGGCATCTGGGAATATCGCGGGCGGCAGCGCGTTCATACCCATTCGGCGGCGATGTGCTGGGCCGGCTGCCAGCGGCTTGCGGCGATCGCGATGCGGCTTGGGCTCGAACCGCGCGCCAAGTACTGGAATGCGGTCGCCGAACCGATGCATGCCGAGTTGCTCGACCAGGCATGGAACCAGAAGCGCGGCGCCTTCACCGCGGCTTTCGGCTCCGAGGATCTCGATGCCAGCGTGCTGCTCCTCGCCGATCTCGGCGTCGTCGAAGTCGACGATCCGCGCTTCATTTCGACCGTCGGCGCCATGGAGCGCGAGCTGGTGCGCGAGAAGCATGTCATGCGCTACGCCGCAGAGGACGATTTCGGCATGCCGGTGACGGCGTTTTTGATCTGCCGCTTCTGGCTGATCGACGCGTTGTGGTCGCTCGGCCGGCGCGAGGCGGCGCAAGACCTGTTTGCCGACGCCATGCGGCACCGCAATCGCTACGGACTGCTGTCGGAAGACGTCGATCCCCACAGCGGCACGCTGTGGGGTAATTTCCCGCAGACCTATTCGATGGCCGGCCTGATCCTCTCGGCGATGCGGCTATCGCGCAGCTGGGAAGACCGCTATTGGCGCGGGTGAGGCCTATCGCGCCGCGAGCCCGCCGGGTACGCCGAATTTGTAACTTGCCTGCACCAGAAGACCGAACCGATCGGTTTTCACCGGCAAGGTCTGGCACGGACAAGGCGTGCCGAAGATATTCGTATAGGCGTTGTTGTTGGTCCACATCGCCCAGTAGCGGCCGCCGGCGCCGACATTGAAGGCCGGCGTGATCGCATAGGACAGGATCGCGTCAAGCTGAACGCCGATGCCGTGGCCGGTTTCGGTCGAGTTCTGATTCGGTGCATCGGTGCGCTGCCAGTGCGTGTCGACGCCGCTGAATTGCGTGAACGGCAGGAAGGCCGCATCAGTATTCAGCCGCAGCCCGGGCAGCAAAGTGAGATCGCCGTTCACGCCGACGCGCAGCGAATTCCAGGTGTCGTTCTCGGTGATGCCGAGCACCGTGCTGGGGACTGCCGGTACGCAATCAGAAAAGGCATTGGCGATCTGCGTACAGCCGTAAGCGTCCTTCTTGTCCCGATAGTAATTGTAGCCGACAAAGCCGCCGAGCCGGTAGGTGGCCGTACGGAATACATCGTAACCGGCATCGCCGGTTGCATAGCTGATCGTGCCTTTGACCGGATTGGACAGCGTATTGGAATAGGGAACGGTATCGTCAAAGACCAGCCAGTCCTCGTCGTTCATATGACCGCTCGCCAGCGCGCCGGTACCGAGGAAGCCTTTGAGGAAAATATTGTCCGGAGATTCGACACGCGTGAAGATTTCACCCGAATTGGCGACCGAGTCATAGGTGAGCCGGGAGACCAGGATGTTGGCAGTCGTGCCCGAGGTCGTGCCGCCGAGGTTCTTCTGGAATTTGCCAGAGCTGTACCAATAGCGTCCGCCAGCCTCCAATTCCCAGCCGGCAAGCCACGACACCGTGGGGACAGCGGGCGCCCACGCGGCGCCAGCAGACAGCGCCGAAGGCATGTCCACCCAATGTGACCACGGGTCTATGCCAAAATGGTAATTCAGGCCGAGCTTCACCTGTTGGACATTCTGCGAAATGCTGGTGGTGCCCTGCGGGACTAGCGCATAGCCGAACGGATCGCCGGGAATCGTTTGCGTTACGCTCAGCGGTGTCGGCACATTGGAATGACCGAAGCCGAGATAGTCGTATTCGAGGCGCAGCGACCATGCTGGCGTCAACGCGCGCTCGACGCCCGCGCCGGCTGTCCAACCGGTCTTCCAGATATTGGCGGTGACGTCGGTGCCCAGTCCGATGACTGCGTTGCTGGTCAGGTCGACATGATCGTGAACCGTTGCGAAGCCGCCTTTGATGTACAGCAGCGTGTGCCGCGCAGGATCGACCGCATAGCCGATGCGCGGCGTGACGGTCGTGCTGACATTGGGCGTGACGCGGCAATTGGCCGAGAGGAAGAAGCCGGACGATGCCAAGCACGTATTGGTGCCGTCCGACACAAGCCCACTCAGATCGGCTTCGATCCCGAGTACAAACCGCGTCTGTGGCGCTTGCCAATTGTAACCGGCCTGAAAGCCGCCGAGGAACCCGGGCGTCGAAACGGTGTCGCCAAAAATCGAGGGGCCAAGCGGATCGGTGAATTTGCTGCTGCCCCACATCGCGCCGAGATGGCCGCCGACATAACCGCCGGTCCATGTCCAGACCGGCAATGGCGGCGGAGCCGCGGGCAAATCGGCCGCGCTTGCGACGCCGGCGAAAGCCGCAACAAGGCCGAAGCCACGGAGCAAAAGCTTCTTCATGTGCGACCGCACGCGCGCCATCGAGCGGGCTTTCCGCGCTGACACGGACCTCCGAAGCCCAATAACTTTTCGTTCCGGCCTGCGATTTGGCGCAGGCCGCGAGGTGATCAATCAGTAAAGAAATATGGTTGAAGCTTCCTTAAAGGCGGCTTCCTCAAAGGCGGCCCGCGCGTCGGCCTGGCTTTGATGCGGGCAGTTCGGCCGCCCTTTACGTCACGGCGACTGAAAACCCTTGCCTGGCCGGAACGATTTCCCCATGCGCGCGACAATCGGATCGTATGTTTGCTTGGCGGCCGCCGGATAGAAGATCAAAAAGCTCTCTGTCATTTGGCCGCCATGCGACAGCACGTGGCGCTCATAAAACACTCTATCGCCTTTGGTGCCGGAAATGACAAACCAATTATTGCCGTGCACCTTGTAGGTGACGACCTGCCCGGGATCGAGATTATTCAGAACAAAATCCTGAAATTTCTCCAGATTGAAATTGAGCGCATTATACGACGCATAGACCGAGAATTCGGCGCCGTCGGCGCTGGTGAATTTGCGGCCGTCATTGGCGTCCGGCGGCCGGTTGGCCTTGAACTCGTGCGGATAGTCGATCGTGGTGCCGTAGCGGTCGTTATGATAGGTAAGCCAGTTGTCGGCTCGAGCGGGCGCCGCCACCCACATTGCCGATATGACGATCGCCAGAACAGCGAATGGAGAAAGTAACTTCATCTTTCCCGGCCTTGTAATGGTAAGTTCAGGTTATTGTAACGTTCAACGCATGTAGTCTACGGCCTTACCGTACCGCGATCATCCAGACTGCGATCCGATCAAGTTGAATCGGATCCTGGTCTGACTTCTTTGTTGGAGCATGATCTTTTTGGAAAACCGGTCCCCACTTTTCCGGATCATGCTCTAATAGCTTGCGATTCAATCCAAGGAGCCGGTTCATGTGCCAATATTGCCTAGACATTGCCGCATCGCAAAAGGTTCTCGGCCGACGAAGTGTTTTGAAATTCGCCGGCGCCGCCGCAGGCCTCGCGCTCGCGCCGCGGGCCTTCGCCGCCAATGACAAGCCGCCGCCGAAGCCGGAAAACGTCATCTCGCCCGACGCAGCGCTGGACCGGCTAATGCAAGGCAATAAACGCTATGTCGACGGCGTGAGCCGCGCCATGACTTCAAGCACGAGCGCGAAGCCTTGAGCACCGGACAAAACCCCTATGCCGCCATCCTGAGCTGCGCCGATTCGCGGATTGCGCCGGAATACTGCTTCGACTCCGCGCGCGGCGACCTTTTCGTCTGCCGTATCGCCGGTAATTTCGCCAGCGACGAAATGGTTGCCAGTCTCGAATATGCCGTGCAGGTTCTGAACACGCCGCTGATCATGGTGCTCGGCCACGAGGCCTGTGGCGCCGTCGATGCCACGATCAAATCGGTCAAGGACGGCACCACCCTGCCCGGTCATTTGCCCTCCCTGGTCGCCGCGATCAAACCGGCGGTCGACGCCGTAAAGAACGACAGCGGCGACATGCTGACCAACGCGATCCGGCGCAATGTGACGCTGAACGTGGATAAGCTGAAGGGCGCCGCGCCGATCCTGAAATCTTTTGCCGACGATAAGAAGATCCGAGTGGTTGGCGGGATTTATGAGCTTAGGTCGGGGAAGGTGAACCTCGTCAGCTAACCCTGCGCCGCGAGGGCCGCCGATCTCACTTCGCCGGTGCCTTCTCTGAGACCGGCGTCCGCACTGCTTCCGGCGGTGCATGTTCGTCATGAGCGCGCTGATGCACCGGCTTGCGCACGCGCGTGAGATTGTAGGCGCTGTTCATCAGAGCCAGATGCGAGAAGGCCTGCGGAAAATTGCCGACCAGCCGCTTTGAGCGCGGATCGTATTCCTCGCTCAAAAGCCCCACATCGTTGGCAAGGCCAACCAGCTGCCGGAACAGCCGCTCAGCTTCCTCGAAACGCTTTTGCAGAATATACACGTCGACCAGCCAGAAACTGCAGGCCAGAAACGCACCCTCTCCCGGCGGCAGCGCGTCCTCGACCTCGTCAGTGCTGTAACGCATCACAAAGCCGTCGTGCAGCAGGCGGTGCTCGACCGCGGTGATAGTCCGTTCGATGCGCGGATCGGTAACCGGCAGGAAACCGACGCAGGGCAAGAGCAGCAAGTTGGCGTCGAGTTGATCCGATCCGTAGGCCTGCACGAAGGTGCCGAGCTTTTCGTTGTAGCCATTCTTGCAGACTTCTCCGCAGATCTCGTCGCGCAGCGCGCGCCATTTATCGACCGGCCCTTCGAGCCCGAAGCTCTCCGCGCTTCTGATCGACCGGTCGAACGCGACCCAGGCCATGACCTTGGAATAAGTGAAATGCTGCGGCGGGCCCCGCATTTCCCAAATGCCGTGATCCGGCTGGCACCAGATTTTGCTCAGATATTCGAGAAATTTGAGCTGGGCGTCCCAGCCGGATTCGTTGGTCGACAGGCCGACGCGGCGCGCCTGATGATAGGTGTCCATCACCTCGCCGAAGACGTCGAGCTGAAGCTGGGTATAAGCCGCATTGCCGACGCGCACCGGCATGGATTTCTCATAACCGGGCAGCCAGCCGGCGATCCATTCGGTCAGCCGCCGCTCGCCACGGATGCCATACATGATCTGAAGCTGTTCGGGACTTCCCGCAACTGCGCGCAACAGCCATTCGCGCCAGGCGTCCGCCTCTTCGTAGTAGCCGGCATGCATCACGCCAAGGAGCGTAAGCGTGGCATCGCGCAGCCAGCAGAACCGGTAATCCCAATTGCGCTCGCCGCCGATTTGCTCGGGCAGCGATGTCGTCGGCGCCGCGACGATGCCGCCGGTGGGCTCGTAGGTCAGCGCCTTCAGCGTGATCACCGAGCGGCGCACGGCGTCAGACCATTCGCCCGCTGGCCGGCATCTGGCCGACCATTGCTTCCAGAATTTCTCGGTCGCCTCGAGCGCCGCCGTAGGGTCGACCCCTGACGGCAGCGGGTTATGCGAGCGCTCGTAGGTCAGGACCAGGGGAATGGTTTCGCCACGGGTGATGACGAAATTGCCGACCGTGGTCATGCCCTTGCCTTTGACATGAACCGGCGTGCGCAGCACCACCATATCGGGCCCGGCGATCGCGCGGGTCGCGCCGTTTTCGAGCCGCGACACCCAGGGCACGATGGAGCCGTAACCGAAGCGCAGGACGAGCTCGGTCTGCATCGCAAGCTTGCCGCGCGTGCCGTGGACGATGCGCACGACTTCCGACTGCTCGCCGCCGAGCGGCATGAAGTCGACGAGGGTAGCGGCGCCCTCCTCGGTTTCGAAATGCGTCTCCAGAATGAGGGTATTGGGCCGGTAGCGGCGGGTGATGCGCGCCGTGTCGCGCGGCGCTATGAGCCAGCGGCCGTTGTCGGACGTGCCGAGGAGCGCCGCGAAACACGCTTCCGAATCAAAGCGCGGCCAGCACAGCCAATCGATCGAGCCTTCACGCGACACCAACGCCGCGGTCCGGCAATCACCGATCAGGGCATAATCTTCGATACGCGACGGCATGGCGGGCGCGCCGTCAACAGCCGAAGTCGACGACGACTTTGATGTCATCGGGCTGCCGCTCGAGCGATTGCGTCCACTGCTCGACGGAAACGCGGCGCGTGATCAGCCGGCCAAGCCAATCCTGATCGGCGCGCTTTAAGGCGGCGACGGCGTCTTCATAATGCTTGCGGTTGGCATTCACGCTGCCGAACACCGTGTCGTTGTCGAGCACCATGGTGCGGTTCACCTCGCCGATATCAACGTCGAGATCATGACCCGGCGCCGAGACACCGACCAGACAGACGATGCCGCCGGGCGCGGTACGGCCGAGCGCATCGCGGATGACGCTCGGCGCGCCGGTGCATTCCATCAGAATATCGGGCTTGAAGCCGTTCAGGCCGGGAATGTCGCCGAGGTAAAAGGTGCCGCCGAGCTCGTGCACGATTTTCCGCTTCTCCAGACTCTCGCTATGATCGAGCACGTGGACGTCAAGTCCGCGCTGCACGCCGATCATCGCCGCAAGGAGCCCGATCGGCCCGGCGCCGGTGACGAGAAGCGTCTTCGGATCGAAGGACCGCGAACGGCGGCCGATACTCTCGGTGTGATCCCAGGCCTTGGCGACGATGCTGGTCGGCTCGGTCAATACCCCGTTCATGCCGAGCGACGGGTCGAGCTTGATCAGATATTCCGGCTCGATGCGGAAAAAATCCGAGCCGTAGCCGTTGCGCTCCTTGATGCCGCGCTCTGTGTAACGGCCGTTGCGGCACATATCCCATTCACCGACGGCACAGGACGGGCACGGCACCGGATCAGGACGCCGTACGATACCCACAACGAGATCGCCTTTCTGAAAGCCGCAGCCTGCCGGTGCCTGTTCAACTCGGCCCAGCGATTCGTGGCCGATCACGAGCCGCTTCTCGCCCGGAGGCGCCCAGCCATATTCACCGGACACGATCTCACGATCGGTGCCGCATACGCCAAGTGCGAGCGTGCGCACCAGGACGGCTCCGTCGGACAGCGGCGGATCGGATACATCATCCAGCCGCGTCGAATTAGCAATGCCCGGCGCAACGGTCAGTGCGCGCATAATCGAATCCCGGATTGAATGGTCTTGGGCAAGAGCGCCGGTTTCACGCGAGCGAAATTGCGCAAACGTGCGCCCCCGTGAACAAACGCCTGCTGGCGGAGGAAGTTCCCGCGGCGGAACCGGGAGCTTTTGTGCTGCGTTGAATTATCCCGCTGTGCAGCAATAGCGATTGGAACTTGCATGAACTCTCTCGGCCGTAAACGCTGGGCCATTGCCGAAGGCTACATCCCTTCTGAAAGCTCGTTCACCGATCCGGCCCTGGTCTCGCACGAAACCGCCTGCATTCTCAATGCAGGAGACAGAAACGCCAATGTGCGCATCACCATTTTTTTCTCCGATCGTGAGCCTGCCGGCCCCTATCTGGTCACCGTCGGCGCGCGGCGTACTTTGCATCTGAAATTCAATGACCTCAATGATCCGAAACCGGTGCCACGCGATACGGCCTATTCCTCTGTTTTCGAATCCGACGTGCCGATCGTCGTGCAGCATACAAGATTGGATTCGCGACGCGCCGAAGTGAGCCTGCTCTCCACCACCGCTTATGCAGAGTCCTAGACTACCTTCTCGTCTGAAATTTCCAGGACGCGCACTGGCACGATTCTCGTGGAATCGCGACCGCGCAATCGCTTCGGCTTCGAGCATGAACTTTTCGGGCCAACCTGTTCTGATCCTCAAATCAAGTTCAAAGGCAATGCTTTTCGCGATGTTGCTCTAAGACTTCCCAAATTGCGGCGATCAAAAATAAACCATATGGAACCCGTCACATTTGGTCGTTGAAAAATAGGCATTTTGTCGCTGCCGCGTTGCAGCGTGTCACAAATCGGAACAAAGCGCGGCCAAAGCCGTTGTCTGTCCGCGAGGGAGCGGAGGACTTGTTCCATGAAAGTGGTGGTTGTTTCCAATCGAGTGGCGCGCGCCAAACCCGACGAGCCGCTCGCGGGCGGTCTCGCGGCAGCGCTGTTGCCAATGGTTCGGGACACCGGCGCGATCTGGGTCGGCTCGAGCGGGTCTTCGAACGAAACAGCAGCATCGCGCGATTCGTTCGCCAAGATCGAAGCACTCGGCGCCGGCGCGCTCGCCACTGTCGACATGCCGGCGAAGCATTATCACGGCTTTTATGAAGGCTTCGCCAATTCGGCGCTATGGCCGGCGCTGCATTCGCGGCCCGATCTCATCCATGTTACCGCCGACGATTATACGTCCTATCGCGAAATCAATGCCTTCATGGCGCGGGCGCTGTTGCGCTTCAATTCGCCCGAAGCGATGTTCTGGATTCAGGATTATCACTTCTTGACGCTGGGCGCGGAGCTGCGGCTGCTTGGCGTCGAGCGTCCGCTCGGCTTCTTCTTGCATACACCATGGGCCGAGCGCCGGACCATGGCGGCCGTCCCGCATTGCTCCGATCTCGCCGAGGCGATGCTCGCCTACGATCTGATCGGCTTCCAGACAGTCGAAGATCGCCAGAATTTCGAAGACTATTTGCGCACCGAGCTCAGTCTCAATGTGGTCGACGGCATGGTGGCGTCGCATTGGGGGCTCACCCAGCTTGCGACTTTCCCCATCGGCATCGATGTCGAGGAATTTGCCGGGCGCGCGACCAAGTCGGTCGGACGGCCAGAAGTCGCGCGGCTGCGCGAAAGCCTGCATGGCGCCAAGCTGGTGCTCGGCGTCGACCGCCTGGATTATTCGAAGGGCCTCGCCAACCGCATGCGCGCCTTCGACCGGATGCTGGAGACGGAGCCGACCCTGAAGCGCCAAGTGTCGCTCCTTCAAGTGGCGGTGCCGTCGCGCGGCAATATAAAGGCCTATCGCGAATTGAAATCGGAGCTCGCGGGACTCGTCGGCGAAATCAACGGCCGTCACGGCGAAGTCGACTGGTCGCCGATCCGCTATCTCAACAAGGGCTTCTCCCAGCTCACGCTGGCGGGCTTCTATCGCGTCGCCCGCGTTGGCCTGGTGACACCGCTGCACGACGGCATGAACCTCGTCGCCAAGGAATATGTGGCGGCGCAGGATCCGTCCGATCCGGGCGTGCTGGTCCTGTCGTCCTTCGCGGGCGCGGCCAAGGAGCTCGATGCCGCGCTGCTGGTCAATCCGCACGATATCGACGGCATGGCGCGGCAGATCGCGGCCGCACTGAAGATGGGCGGGGAGGAGCGGCGCGAGCGCTTCCATGCAATGGTGCGCAAGCTCAAGGCGTCCTCGGTGCAGGCCTGGTTCGCGCATTTCCTGCAGGTGCTTTCTGATATCCGGCGCATGCCGCTGCATGCGGCGACGCGGCCGATCGTGCTTGATCTCGCCAGCCGCCGCGCGGCGAACAACCGCTGAGGCGCTGCTGCGGCAAACGCCGCAGCGGCGTAGCAAATGCCGCACTTCTGCGGCGCGACAATAAAATTTTTACCTTGTTTGGGTCATAGTCTGCGGCGTTATTCGCGTATGCGTGCCTTTTGGGCGTAGCGTGGAGTTGTGCCGATGCTGGATGCTCGCGGAAGCTTGGCGAGAGCGTCACATCCTGGTCGCTTATTCGTCATCGCGTTGGGATTTGCGCTGGCAAGCGCGACGCTGGGCCTGCGGCCGCAGGCAGCGTTCAGCGCGCCTAACGCGCCTAAGATGGCGCAGACCGGCACCGAGACATCGCATGCCCACGTTTATCTGATGCGCGGGCTCCTCAACATCTTCTCGCTCGGCATGGATCAGCTCGCGACTGAGATCCAAAGCCACGGCATTTCGGCCGAGGTGTACAATCACACTGTTGCCGATTCGGTGGTCGCCAATATCGTTGCGAAATATCACGCCGGCGATCGCGGCCCCTACATTCTTGTCGGCCATTCGCTCGGCGCCGATGCGGTAATGATGATGGCGCAGAGCCTCAACGCTCACGGCGTGCCGGTGGCGCTGGTCATTCCGGTCGACGGCACAGGCTCCTATGCCGCGCCGAAGAACGTTGCCTGCGTGCTCAATCTGACGCAGCGCGCCTACGCCTATATGCGGGCGGGCTCCGGCTTCCGCGGCAAGCTACAAAATGTCGACGTCTCGGGCGATCCGGGCATTGATCACTTCACCATCGACAAGTCGCCGCGGGTGCAGGGCATAGCGTTGAATTCGATCCTGCAAACCGTGCGCGCGGAGGGCTGCCGCCCAGGAGCTTCGAGCCCGGTCGTCGCAAGCCCGAAGAGAACGCCAGCGCCGAAAGTCGCGGCACCGATCGAGCCGCCGAGCTCCGGCGAAGCTGCGCCGGGCGAAACACCGAAGCAGTCGCTTGAAGCTCCAGCGAAGAGCCTGTCTTCGATCTACGGCAGCCAAGGCTGAAACAAGCCGCGAACTTTACGCGGCGGCACCGCGGCCGCCGGTCCGGGCGGCACCGCGCGTCACGGCCTTCTTGCGGCCGTCATCTGCTAGACTCATCATCGCCGGACGTGCCCCAACGGAGCCGGCGGATCGCTTGGGCTGGGCCGGGCCATTTTCCTGAGCAATAGTGGAGACCTGCCAATGAGCAAGACTGCTGCAGATTTCATGGCCGAGACTTTGGCGAATGCTGGCGTCAAGAGAATCTATGGCGTCGTTGGCGACTCGCTCAATGGCTTCACCGACTCCTTGCGGCGGGCCAAAAGCATTGAGTGGATGCATGTGCGCCACGAGGAGGCCGCGGCATTCGCGGCGGGCGCCGAAGCGCATCTCACCGGCGAGCTTGCCGTCTGTGCCGGCAGCTGCGGCCCGGGCAATCTGCATCTGATCAATGGCCTGTTCGATTGCCATCGCAGCCGCGTGCCGGTGCTGGCAATCGCCGCGCATATTCCGAGCACCGAAATCGGCATCGATTATTTCCAGGCCACGCATCCGGAAATCCTGTTCAAGGATTGCAGTCATTATGTTGAGCTCGTTTCCAATCCGGGACAATTGCCGCAAATCCTGATGCGGGCGATGCGCGCCGCTGTCGGCAAGCGCGGCGTGGCTGTCGTCGTCATCCCCGGCGACGTGGCGTTGAAGGCGACCAATGCAGTCGTGCCGAAATGGATCGTCCCGACAGCACCGGTGATTTCGCCCAACAAGGACGACGTCGCGCGGCTGGCCAAGCTGCTCAACGGGGCCGCGCGCGTCACTTTATTCTGTGGCGCCGGCTGTGCAGGCGCGCATGCGGACGTGGTCGCGCTCGCGGAACGCCTCAAAGCACCCATCGTGCACACGCTGCGCGGCAAGGAATATATGGAATACGACAACCCGTTCGACGTCGGCATGACCGGCCTTGTCGGGTTCGCCTCGGGTTACAAGGCGATGAAGGCCTGCGACACGCTGCTCATTCTGGGCGCGGATTTTCCGTATCGGCAATTCTTCCCCGAAGACGCCAAGATCACGCAAATCGACGTACGCCCAGAAGCGCTCGGCAACCGTTGTCCGCTCGAAGTCGGCGTTCTGGGCTCGGTCAAGGAGACCCTGCAAGCGCTGATGCCGCAGCTCACTCAAAAGACCGATCGGCGCTATCTCGATCTCGCGCTCGCCGACTATAGAGCGGCGCGCGATGGCCTCGACGCGCTGGCCGAGAGCAATCCGAGCAGCACCACGATCCACCCGCAATATGTCACGCGGCTGGTGAGCGAACTGGCGGCGGAAGATGCGATCTTCACCTGTGACGTCGGCACGCCGATCGCCTGGACGGCGCGGTATCTGAAGGTCAACGGCAAGCGCCGCATCGTCGGCTCGTTCAACCACGGCTCGATGGCAAATGCGATGCTGCATGCCATCGGCGCACAGGCCGCCTTTCCGAAGCGGCAGGTGGTGTCGTTCTCCGGCGATGGCGGTTTCACCATGATGATGGGCGATTTCATTTCGCTCACCCAGCTCGGCCTGCCGGTGAAGATCATTCTGCTCAACAACGGCACGCTCGGCTTCGTCGAGATGGAAATGAAGGCCGGCGGCTTCCTCGACAGCGGCTGCGATCTGAGGAACCCGAACTTTGCCGCGATGGCTGAGGCCATGGGTATCAAAGGCATCCGGGTCGAGAAGCCACAAGAGCTCAAAACGGCGGTGACCGCGGCGCTGGACCACAACGGCCCGGCGCTGGTGGACGTCGTCAGCGCGCGCCAAGAACTCATCATGCCGCCGACGACGACATTCGGCGAGGCCCGCAACTTTGGCCTGTTCATGATGAAGGCGGTGCTCGACGGCCGCGCTCACGAGCTGGTCGATCTAGCCCGAGTTAATCTCACGCGATGAGGCGGCGCCGCGGCGCAGCAGCTTGCGTTTGGGTTTCACGGCATGCGTCTCTTGCAGACCCGCCGCATGAGCGGCGCGCTGCAGATCATGGCGGATCTCATCGCGCTTCTCGTGGATCGAAGCGATAACCGGCCCCATCGGAATGCCGAGCCCGACAAGCGCCGCTTCGGAGAGCTGGAGGCTCGCTTCGACTGTTTCCGGCACCGCATCGGTGGCGCCAAGCTGATAAAGATGGCGCGCATGATCGGAATCGCGGGCGCGCGAGACGATGAGAATATCGGGACGCTTGGCGCGCACATGCTCGACGATCTCGTCGATCAGGCTGTGATTGTGGATGGTGATGATGACGCCGGCCGCCTCGGCGAGCCCGCAGGTTTCGAGGAACTTGTCGTCGCTGGCATCGCCGAAATAGACGTCATGGCCGTCGCGGCGGTCGCGCGTCACCGTCCAGGCATCGGAATCCGCGGCGATGTAGGAAATGCCGTGCTGCTTGAGCAGCGCGCAGACAAGCTTGCCGACGCGGCCATAGCCGACGACGATTGCGTGTTTGTGGCCGGCGCTCGGCTTGGCCGCGAGCTCAGTTGCGGGAGGCGTCGCGGCGCGGAACCGCGCGCCGATGTGCCGCCCGACAAATGACAGCGCCGGAGTCAGCGCCATGGTGATTGAGGTCACAGCAAGCGTGGCGGCAGCAAGCCGCGCATCGATCAGGCCGAGCGCCGACGCCAAGCCGATCGCGACAAAGGCAAACTCGCCGCCCGCCGCCAGCAGGAACCCCATCTCGATCGAGGTCGCCCAGGACAAGCGAAACAGCTTGGCGAGGCCAATCACCAGCAACGCCTTGACCGCGATCAGCCCGACCACGGCTGCAAGGAGCAGCGCCGGCGCATGGAACAATTCGCGCACGTCAATATTCATGCCGACGGTAAAGAAGAAAATGCCCAGCAAGAGACCCTTGAACGGCTCGACGGCCGCCTCCACCGCCTTGCGGTATTCGGTCTCCGCCAAAAGCAGTCCGGCGACGAAGGCGCCCAACTCCATCGACAGCTCAGCCTCGCTCGCGACAACACCCGCGCCGATGACGACGAACAAAACCGCGGCGATAAAAAGCTCGCGCGAGCGCGTCGAGGCGACCAGCCGAAACAGCGGGCGCATTAGGAGGCGGCCGAACAGAACGATCGCGGTGAGCGCAACCACGGCCTGCACGAAAGCGCGGCCCAGGCTTTGCAGCACCGAGCCATGCGGGCCCGCGGCCAACAGCGAGATGAAGATCAGGACCGGAATAACGGCGAGATCCTGCGCCAACAGCACGGAAAATGTGGCGCGGCCGAGATTGGTGGTGAGGCGCTCCTGGTTGGACAGGAGTTCCAGCACGATCGCCGTTGACGACAGCGACAGGCAGGCGCCGACGATCAGGGATGTCGAATGATCGAGACCGGCATGATCGGCAGCGGCGGCGAGGAGCGCGGTGGTCGTCACCACTTGCAGGCCGCCGAGGCCGAAGACCAAGCGTCGCATGGTCAATAGACGCGATAGAGACAGCTCGAGTCCGATGAGAAACAAAAGAAAGACGATGCCGAGCTCGGCAATGCCGGCGACGTCCTTGGCGTCGCCGACCGTGACCCAGAACAGCGGCGGAAACGACTTGATCAGCGAGCCGAGACCAAGCGGCCCAAGCAACGCACCAGCGCCGAGATAAGCCAGCACCGGGGAAATACCCAGCCGGCTGACCAACGGCACCAAGATGCCAGCGGTGCCGAGCACGACCAGCGCGTCGCTGTAAGCGGAAACATTGATCGTCGTAGCCAAGCGGATCGGTTCCTGCTTGCGCGAAACAATAGGTGACTTGTCGCGCGATTTTGCCACGGCTGACAAGCCCGGCCGATATGCGTCACCTAGCCCTTGATCCAATTCAATTGAATTGGATCAAGGGCTAGATTCTTGTTTGAGCATGATCTTTCCCGAAAACCGGTTTCCACTTTTCGGGATCATGCTCTCGCCCGGCAACCTCGCCCTGCGCCAAAATCCATGCGAAATTATCGGCGCGAAATTATCGAGGCTGCGCGCTCAGCGGGAGAAACGCCATGACCGATATGACGATTACGGCCATCCGCACCACTATGCTGCGCGTGCCGTGGCCGGAGACACCCTGGCTCAAGGGCCATGCGCTGGGCGAAGCGCGCGACATCCTGGTGCTCGATGTCGAGACCAAGGGTGGCATTGCCGGCATGGGCTATCTGTTTTTGTTTCGTCCTGGCATGCGCTCGATCGCCGCCTGCCTCGACGAATGCATCATTCCCCGCGTCATCGGCAAAGACGCGAGCGCGGTGGAAGCGATCTGGCAGGATCTGTGGCGCGCTACTATTACCTATGGCCGTGGCGGCATCGCCACGATGGCGATGTCGGCGCTCGACATCGCGCTATGGGACGCGCTCGGCAAAGCAGCGAAATTGCCGCTGCACCGGCTGTGGGGACATTATCGCGCGCAATTGCCGGCCTATGGCTCGGGCTGTTTTCGCGGTGCGGGCGGCGACGGCATGATCGCCAAAGCACTGCACTACAAGGAGCGCGGCTACAAGGCGATCAAGATGCAGGTCGCGCACACGGCCGATCCCGCGACCGATCTCGACAATGTCAAACGCATGCGCGAAGCGCTCGGCCCCGACATCGACATCATGATTGATGTCAATATGGGCTGGACGGCCGATGTCGCGATTCTCATGGGCCGCAAATTTCAGGACTATGACGTGTATTGGCTTGAAGAGCCGGTGGTGCCCGACGACTTCGCCGGATATTTGCGTATCGCGGAAGCGCTCGACTTGCGCATTGTCGGCGGCGAGACGCATTTCACCCGCTTCGATCTCAAACCCTTCTTCGAAAATCCACGGCTGCCGATCCTGCAGCCCGACCCGATGCGCGGCGGTATGACCGAGTTGCGCAAGATCGCAACTGTTGCCGACACCTGGGGCATGACAATTGCGCCGCATCTATTTCCCGAGCTGAATGTGCAGCTCCTGGCTTCGATCCCGAACGGCCTGTGGATCGAGGACATGGGCTTGTCCGAAGATCTGTGGATCGAGCCGGTGCCGGTCAAAAACGGCATGATCACGGCACCGGAGCGGCCGGGGCACGGGCTCGCTTTCAGAGCTGAAATATTGCGTGATTTCGCAATCAAGAATTAGTGCGCGAATCGGTTCGCGGATGATCTAACGCTGAACCCCGTGCCATGCTATGGCGACCAAGCATCACGGCGGATTTTCGATTTGCGCATGTCCCTGTCGAAAAACCGGTGGCCACTTTTCCGGGACATGCGCCATGCCGAAAGGCGAGGTTGCGATGAGGGCTATCTGTGCGCTGATCGGCGCGGTGTTACTCGCGTCCAGCGGCAGCGCCAGAGCCAGCTTCATCGATGACGGCGCGACCTTCAGTCTTGCCATCTCCGTGCTGCGCGGGGCGATCGGTGCGCATGCACGGGTACTGAAGATCGAGGGCGACGGCAACGGCATCGAAATCCAGGCGCAGGACCCGCACAATCCGCATCACGTCAACCGCTGGCGCTACGGCATCATCAATTATCTCGGCATGATTCCGCTGCGCCGGCTGAGCGGCCCGGATGCGGTCGATCCGACGCTGATCAATCCAGATCTCGACGCCAATCTGTTCGATCTCGACGCCGTCCAATTCTCAGCCTTGCCCAAGCTCGTCGAGGCTGCGATTGCGCGTGCGCAATTGCAGGATCCAGCCCGGATCACGCATATGGAAATCCAGCGGCAGACTTTCCTTTTGCCGGAGCCGTCAAGCGGCGACATCCTCTGGTCCTTGCATGTCGACTCCGGCCGCGAGCGCGCCGAGATCATCGCCAATGCGCAGGGCGCCATCGTCCGGGCCGACGTCAGCGGCACGGAGCGTGCCAGAATGCTGAACATCTTCAAGGAGCCGACGCTGGCCGCCGACGCCGCGGCGGCGTTTCGCGACGCGGTCGGCGTGCAACCGGCTTTAACCCGGGTCGGCGTCGTGGCAAAGACCGTAACCTTCGGCACCAATATCCACGATCAGTCGCTCGCCAGATTGGGCATGAGCTTGCCGGCCACGGCGACCTATACCTGGGATCTCAATGGGCTGCTGCAGCAACCGCTCGGCACCATCGACGTCAATGCGCAAATGCACACGCCGGCGCCGGCCACGTTCAGCATCAACGACGTCGATTGGACGATCGTCGGCAAGCTCGAAAGCGAAGCGCTGGCCAAGGCCGCGATCCCGCAGGCGAGCATCAAACATATCGGGCTCGCTTTATCGACGGATCAGCCCGGCGCGCCGGTTCTCGACTGGACCGTTGAGATCGCCGAGCCCAGCGGCGATGTCACCAAGGTCGTCGCCGACAAGGACGGCGCCATCCAGCGTGTGGAGCTTCCGGAATCGCGCCGGCCGAAAATCGATTGGCGCGATCCCAAGGTGCTGGCCGGCGCCATCGCGCGCGTCGGCGCAATCTTTGGGGCCAATGCCAGGATCGCCTCGATTGTGGCCGACGACCAGCGCGGACGCATCACCATCGACGATCCGGCGCATGGCGGCCAGGCGGCGACCTTCGATTTCACCTCGGACGGTGTCTCGCGCGCCGGCATCAGTTTTTCGCTCGACTCGATGGGGTCGCGCTTTTCCATCGCCGACTTGACTGAGCTCAACGAGCAGAAACTTGCCGCGCTCCAGGCCGATGCCTTCAAGAGACTGAGCGGCGGCAGAACGGCGTATCTGGAGAGCGTCACCATCGGCGCGCATCCCTTCGTCCGTCAGGCGGGCGCACATGCCATAGAGGTGCGGCTGCGCGACGTGCCGGAGGATTCGGTGAAGGCCGAATATGCCTGGATTGTCTATGATTTCGGCGGCCATGTACTTGATTTCGTCGCGTTCTAATCTGCACGATGATCAAAATAATATTGAAATTACAAAGATACCTCTGCCAGGCACGTTGTTAAGACGGCCTGCACGAAGAAGAAGTGGAACCAATCGTGACTTCACGAATGGTTGTTCAAAGTGCCCCGGCGTCAATTCAGGCGGGACACGCGAGATTTCACTCGATAAACTTGCCTTGGAAGCACGCGGGCGGCGTTTTTTCGATGTTACCTATGAGCGTTGACTCTACGAGCGGTGTCTCAATGAGCGATGTCTCAGTGAGCGCAGCGCGCGACCGTAATGCGCGGCGTCGACGAATGGCGTCGCCCAGGGTCAAGTGGAGCAAAGAATGCCTCAGGGTACCGTGAAGTGGTTCAACACCCAAAAGGGTTATGGATTCATTCAGCCGCAAACAGGCGGCAAGGACATCTTCGTTCATATCTCAGCGGTCCAGCGCGCCGGGCTGAATGGACTCAACGAAGGACAAGTTGTCGAATACGAAGAGGTCGCCAATAGAGGAAAGACCTCGGCGGAAAATCTGAAGCTTCAGCGCTGATCATCGCTGCAAGGCCGCGCACGAGCGATGGCTCGATTGCGCAGCTACATGTCGAGGCGGCAGTCCGTCCGCGGAATGGCGCAGCACGGATAGATGTAGCCCGTCTCGGGCTCATCGATGGGCTCGACATAACTGACTTTGCCTTCGGCGATCCTGGTGCGGCACAAGCCGCAACTGCCGGCACGGCAGCCGAATGTCGGCGATATACCGGCAGCTTCGGCAAGGTTGAGCAGCGTCCCCGAGGCCTTAGTCCAGGCGACATCCATATTGCTGCGCGTAAAGCTGACGTTGAATCTTGCCGCCGGATCGCCTGCGACATCGCCACGCGCCGGCAGCAGCGTAGACGGCCCGAATGCTTCATAGCGGATGCCCAGGGGATTGACGCCGGCCGCGGCCAAGCCATCGTGTATCTGCCGGATGAAATCGCCCGGCCCGCAAAGGAAAACCTCGGCAAGCGGCGCGGCCGCGTGCGGCAGAAGATCTGCGGCCGCAAGCCTGCCGCGCTTGGGCGCGGGAAGCCCGGCAATGGCGACGCCGTCATATTGCGAATAGGCGAGCTTCACTTGCAGATTGCGCTCCGCGATAAGCGCCGTGAGCTCATTCTTCAGCGGATGCTGGTCCGGGTGCCGCATGCCGAAAGCGGCAAAGACGTTCCGCTTGCCGCCACGAGTAACGTGATCGAGCATGTTCATGATCGGCGTCACACCGATGCCGGCCGCGACCAGAACAAGCGGCGTATCGGCCTCGACATCGGGATGGAAATTGCCGCGCGGTCGCTCGACATCGAACACATCGCCGAGGCACAGCGCCGCAATCCGCGACGAGGCTCGGCCAAGCGCGCCTTGCCTGTCGCGTTCAAGCTTAACGGTGATGCGATAACGCTTATTCGAATCCAAGGCCGAAAGACTGTAGGTGCGCTTGAGCCCGTCGGGCCAGGCCAGCGTGAGATATTGGCCGGGCAAGGCAGACGGCAACGGCGCGCCATCGTGCGGTCGGAGCCAGATCGAAGTGATGTCACGCGCTTCTGCGACAATTTCATCGACCGCAAGCTGGCGCGACAGCGTTGATGCATCTTCCATGCGGCGACGCAGCTCGGCATCGATCATGCGCCGCACCCGTGCCCGCCATTTTGCGGAAATGTCCTTCGCCCGCACCACCTGCCGTAGCTTGACCGGATCGCGATCGGCAAACTGGGTCGCCGCGATCACTTCGCTCACGGTCGGCGACGCGGGTTCGCGCGACAGAAGCGTGATCGCGTCCGATGGCGCGACAGTGCCCTCTCCCAGAACCCGGCAATAAAAGCCGGTACGATTGGCGGCGAGAAAGCGAACGGAGAAATCGCTGCCCGCGTTCATATGCATCACGAGCTTGTAGCAGGGGATGCGCGGCTCGGAGACTTGCAGAACGGCGCTCCCTATCCGCAAAATGTCGCCGATGCGAAGCTCGCTCTCGAGCAAGCCTACGGTGGTCACGTTCTCGCCAAACTGGCCCATCGGCAAGACCGCGCGGCCGATCTCGTGCCGCCAGAAGCCGTAATGTTCGAGCGGGTAACAATAGACCGCCTTGTCGATGCCGCCATGGGCCGACAGGTCGGCCTGTCCGTCGCCTGCGAAATTGAGCCGCTTCAGGGACAGTGGCGCATCGATCGGTGTTTTAAGGATTCCGGTGCGAAACGACATGCCGCGGTAGGTGACGAGCCGCGGCTCGCCGACATTCAAAGAGACGACTTTGCCGTTCATGTCGGTCCTAGTTTTCGTTGAGCATGATCTTATCCGAAAACCGGTTTCCACTTTTCGGGATCATGCTCTGAAGCGATCCTGCCTGAAATGCACCGACCGCCATGAACGGGACCAGCGATCCCGATCATGACGATCAATGTCCGCGTCGCGCGAGGGGGAAGGACTCGCGCCGTTCGGATGAGCTTACGCGGCTTTCGCGCTCCCGATCGCCGATACCGGCTCGACGTCTTGCTGGAACCGAGCGTGGTTGGCGTCGAGATCCTGCTTGATCTGCCCGACCGCCATGGGCTTACGGGCATGGAAGGCGACGATCCACAAGATCCCCAGAGCCAGATAGACGAGATAAGCATAGGGGAAGTAATTGACCGGCGGGTCCGGGATCGGGACGACGCTGCCCACGGCAGGGATCATCAACAGCGCCAGCGATGCCACGCACATCACAAGATCGATGGGGCGCTGCTCGCCGAGCCGCTTGAGATAGACCGGAGCGGCGACGGTGATGAGGCAATACGGCGTGATGAAGCCGAAGGCCGCGAGCGTGCCCGCATAGTTGAAGATATCGAGGGGGGCGAGATGGCCGAGCACCGCGAGCGTCGGCAACGAAAACGAGATGATGGCCATCACCGTCACCGCCACATGCGGCGTCTCATTGGTCGCATGCGCGTCCGCGGTCGCTTCGTGGAAGATGCCGTGGCGGCCCATCGCGTAGATGACGCGCGCGCCGGCATTGAGGCAAGACAGGTTCAGCGCGAAGAAGCTGACCATGGCGCCGAGCGACAGCGGGATCGACAGCGGCGCAACATTGGCCAGCGTCGCCAGAGTGTTCAGCGGCGTATCCAATTTGTCGAGCGGCGTCGAATAACCACGGACGCCGAGCACCATCACATAGGTCACGAAGACGAAGAAGGCGCCCGATATCAGGAGGCTCACCATCACCGCGCGCGGGATCGTCTTCAGCGGATCTTTCGCCTCGTCACCGAAGGCGGTGGCGCATTCGAAGCCGACCAGGCTGAAGATCGCGACCACGACGCCGAGGCCGACGCTCGACCACGGCAGCGCGCCGACGTCGAACTGTGCCGAGTCGACGGCGAAGTGATGCTGCGACAAGACAATGACGCACAAAGCAATAATGAGGGCGCAGGAAATACCCTCGAAGGCCAGCATCAGCATGGCCGAGAGTCTCACGTTCTTCCACGCACAATACCAGGAAACGGCGACGCAGACCGCGAACAGCGCGATCGGCGGCACGTCAAGGCCGACCATCTTGAGCAGTGTGTCGGCGAAGATCGAGAAGCCGGTAGCGCCGGCAATCGAGATGCCGAGATAGGCCCAGATCAGCGACCAGCCGCCGACAGCGCCGGCGGTGACGCCGAGGCCGCGGCAGATATAGGCATACATCGAGCCGGCTCCGGTGGAGCGGCTGGCGAATTGATTGAGGTTATAGGCAACGAACAGCAGCATGACGGTGCCCAAAGCATAGGACATCCAGCTCCAATCGCCGGTGTTGGAATACATCACCGGAATGATCAGCGCTGCCGTCATAGTGGGCGAGATCAACGCAACTGCCTGAGCCAATACCTCCGTAAAGTTCAGACAGTTTGGTTTTAGCGGGATGGTGGACATGACCAGTGGCTCCGTTCTGAAGACGACACCTCCTGCGCCGTTCGACGTCCGAGCCCGGTCTCAAGACCACGGTGCTGCAGGCCTATGGTGAAGGCTATTGTGCGGATGGACCCGTCAACACATCCAGTTTTCAAATGACATGGGGTCCAGCAGGGGCTGTCCACGCTTACGTTGCGTGCAGCGGTGCGCGAGGCGGGTCGAGAGTGAAAAAGAACTCTGTCGCCGTCGCAAACGCCGATCGCTCGGCGCAAGAACAGCGCGTTCAAGATCACGGTGACCTCGCGCATGATCTGAAGAATCATGCGCCAGCAAAAAGCCGGGTCAGAAGCTCCAATCGACGTCCAGATTCGAATCGACGCGAAGCTCCGAACCAACGCCTCCACTGATCGCCGCATAGGCGCCGAATTTCACGCCTTTGACCGCCTCGTCGTAGCGATAAGTCGAGAGCGTGGGCAAAACGTCGAGCCCGGGCGTCGCACTCTGCTGATCGATCGAGGTCAGACTGCAGCGATAGCAAGGATTGATGAAACGTAGCGCGACGTCGCCGCTGCGGGCATTGGTGAAATAATCTTCCTCGTGCTCATCAATGCCGGCGACGACGATGTTGGGCCGGAAGCGGTTCATCGGCACCGCTTGCGGCAGTTTTTGATTGAGCGCGGCATGGGACGCCTGGGAAATGACGAGCACGCCGTAATTGTCGACAAAACTTGTCGGCGCATCGTCACGCTGCGGATATTGCACACCGCCTTTGCGGAGCTTGGCTGGATCGCATTTCACCAGCCGGAACGCGCCGCCGAGATATTTGCTGAACCAGGCATCGGCCTCAGCCGTCGTCGACGCGGCGCTGAGGGTTTCACCGAACAATGCGACGGCCACCGGCTCGCCGCCGCCATTGGCCGACACATGCAGCGGCTCCATATCGGGCGCCGTCAGCGTGATGCCGCCATTGAGTTCGGGCTTCACCAGCGCCAGCGTCGGATGTTCGCGCTGGGTCACGAAATTGCCGTCGGCATCCACAACCATCCAATTCCGATCGAAGGCGAACCCCGTGGGCACGATTGAAACTTCCTTCATGCGGATTCCAGAGCAGGATTTGACCGGATAGACGAAGAGATCGGAAATTGTTGGCATGACACGTCTCCTAGTGGCCCGGCATTATCCGGCAGCGCTGACCGCAAACGGGACCGTCCCCGCATTGTGGAAAGCGTCGGCGAAGAAGCGATCGGCTGGCAGCGCGGCGCGCCGCGTGAAATCGAGATATGCGGCATCGATCAGACCGGGGCTGCCGCAGGCATAGACATCGAAGCGCGACAAATCGTGGAAGTCCTCGAGCACCGCGTGATGCACAAGGCCGGTGCGCCCCGGCCAAGCCTCGGCGATTGACGGCTCGGAGAGAACCGGCGCGACGCGCGCGCCGGTTTTCGCGATGAGCTCATCGAGCAAATAAAGTCCGTTGCGGTGCCGGCTGCCCCAATAAAGGTACAGCTCGCGCGGTGCGCCGACCTGCCCGGCCGCTTCCAGCATCGCTTTGATCGGCGCAATTCCGGTGCCGCCGGCGACAAGGATCGCTGGCCGGAGCGCAGCCTGTGCATCGTCGCAAAAGCCGAATTCACCGAACGGGCCTTCGAAGCGCACGATGTCACGCAGTTGCATGCGCTCGTGCACATGCATGGTGAAGCGGCCATTGGAGATACGGCCGATATGCAGTTCCAGCGTGCCATCCGCACGCGGCGCATTGGCGATCGAGAAAGCATGCGAGCGGCCGTCATCACCGATGAGTGAAATGTATTGGCCGGACCGGAACCGAATCGCCGCATTGGGCGGAGGCTTGAGCGTGACAATCGCCACATCGCAAGACGGCTTGGTCAGCGCAACGACGCGCGCCGGCCGCCGATACATCGCTCCGATCGGCCGCGCTGGCAGTTCAGCAATATCGAGCGTGATGTCACCCGCGGGCCTGGCGCAACACAAATAGACTTCGCCACGCGCCGTGCTTTGTCGCGCGCGTAGCGGCGCGCTGTCGTCATAAGTGACGGCACCGCCGACGATGATGGCCTTGCAGCTGCCGCAAGTTCCGCCGCGGCAGGCATGCGGCAGCCAGATCTGCTGGCGCAGCGCCGCGTCGAGGATGACCTCGCCCTGATTGACCGGAAAGCTCTTGCCGGTTCGGCTGAGAGTCACGAGCACCATGGTCGCTGCACGATTCCTAATCAGATTGCTTGCCAAAACTCCTTGCCAAGTCCGGCGAGCCTATGGGCACCATGGACCATGGAAAAGGTCCAAGAATGACTGACGGAGGGGTCCAGTGCTGCGGCCTTGGAAAATCAGCCTCGCCGAGCGCGTCGACAGGCGGCGGAGCATTCCGGTCTATCAGCAGATCGTTCAGGCGCTCATCCATGACATCCAGCGCGGCCGGCTGTTGCCCGGCACGTTCTTGCCGTCTAGCCGGGAGCTTGCGGCAACGCTTGGCGTCAATCGCAAGACCATCGTCATCGCCTATGACGACCTGATCGCGCAGGGCTGGCTCGCATCCGACGGCACGCGCGGCACCATCGTTTCGAGCTCACTGCAGGACCTGGCGCCGCGCCCGGCGCCGATCCTACAGCCCGATATCGGGCCCGATGCTTCCGCGCCCGAGTTCAAGATCCGGCCGGCGGCGGATCCTTTGCCGGGCTTTGTCGAGAGCGCACCGCTGACTTTCGACGACGGCGCACCCGATGCGCGGCTGTTTTCGTCGGATGTGCTGGCGCGCGCTTATCGAACAGCGCTGCGACAAGCAGTGCGCAGCAACTTGCTCGGCTATGGCGACCCGCGCGGCTCGCCGATCCTGCGCGGAACAATCGCCAATATGCTGATGACGCATCGCGGCCTTGTCGCCAATGCCGACAATATCTGCATCACCCGCGGCAGCCAGATGGCGATCTTTCTCGCCGCACGTATTCTGCTGCGACCCGGCGAAACCGTGCTGGTCGAAGCCTTGAGCTACGCGCCCGCCTGGCAAGCATTCCGCGCCGCCGGCGCCACCGTGGTCGGCGCCAAGCTCGACGACAACGGCCTCGATGTCGCCGATGTCGAACGGCTGTGCCGCAAACACAAAGTGCGCGCGCTTTACCTCACGCCGCATCATCAATTTCCGACGACGGTGTCGCTGACGCCGCAGCGGCGCTTGCGCCTGCTCGATCTCGCGAGCCAGTTCGGCTTCGCCATTATCGAAGACGATTACGATCACGAATTTCATTTCGAGCAGCAGCCGCTTCTGCCGATGGCAAGCTACGCGCCGCGCCGCACCGTCTACGTCGGTTCGATGTCGAAGCTCCTTCTGCCGGGACTGCGCATCGGCTATGTCGCGGCCACTCCAGAGGTCATCCGTATGATGGCGAACGAGACCGTCATCATCGATCGGCAGGGCAATGCGCCCACCGAACTGGCGGTCGCGGAATTGATCGAGTCGGGCGAACTCCATCGCCATTCGCGCAAGGCGCTGCAGGTCTATCTGAGGCGCCGCAATGCCTTCGCCGAGCTGTTGCGCAAAAACTTCGACGGGCTCATCGACTTCAAAGTCCCGGACGGGGGGCTCGCATTCTGGATCACCTTCCGCGATGCCGCAGCGCTCGACGCGATCGAGAGCGGCGTGCCGCGCGGCGCGGTGCGTTTCCTGCCCTCGCGCTCATTCGCGATCGCGCCGTTCGACCAGCGCGGACTGCGGCTCGGCTATGCGAGCCTCAATGCGGAGGAGGCCACCCAGGCCGTGCATCGGCTGCGGCAACTCGCCGAGGATGCGTCGCAGAAAAAGAGCGCGACGCAGCATTGAGGAAGGTTGCGGCCGTTTCTGCTACGATACCTTCAGCAGCACATCAGCCAGCCATTCCGGTTGATCGATCATCACGTCATGGCCGCTCGTGTCATTGATTAAGGTCTGCCACGACGGATCGGCCTTGCATTCGGCCAGTGCTTTGTCGAAAGCCGCCTGCGGATAGGACGGCGCGCGGATGTAGGTCTTCTTGGCGATGGCATCGCGTTTGCCGGTGAGCATGATCGGCTGCATGGCCGGGCCGTTCGGCTGCTGCGTCAGCTTGGACTCGATCCAGGCATAATCCTGCTCACTCTTTGAGAATGTCTTGGCCGGCGGCGGCTTGCGCCCGGGCTCACCGCGCGCCACGGCTTCCTCCATGGCCTTGCGGCTGAATTCGGAAATGTAATCGGTGCCCTTCTCGCCATCTTTCGGCTTGAACGCGTCGAGCCAGACGATCGAGGCGACGCGATCATGAATCTGCTCGAGCGCGCCCGAGCACGGCCAACCGCCATAGGAATGCGGCACTAGGCAGATGTCCTTGAGGTCTTCCCACGTTACCAGATTGACGATGTCGGCGATTTGAGTATCGAGATCGATGTCCTTGCTGAGCAAATGCGAACGGTCGCCATTGCCGGTCAGCGACGGCGCGTAGACCTCGTGGCCGTGGCTTTCGAGAATGTCGGCCGTGCGCCGCCAGCACCAGCCGCCGTGATAAGCGCCATGGATGAGCACGAATGTCCTGCGTGCACTGGATTGCGCCCTCGCTTGCGTCCCACTCAGCATCGCGACTCCAGCGGCTCCCGCGCTCAGCGCCACTCGGCGCGTGATTATATGATTCGGCACTGTGTCCTCCCCGTATTCCTCACGCGCGCGAGCGTAGCAGCAAAGTTACGCCCGGCGCTTGCCCTCTCGCGGCGCTGCTCCATCCGATGCGGAGGCTGTCATGGGAGGCTGGTAGCGGAGGACGGATTCGAACCGCCGACACGCGGATTATGATGGTTTTCATGCTTGAAACAACGAATGATTACAATATGTTATATGCTGTTTTTTGGAGTGTGCAACGGAGTGTGTAACGTTTTAGGGGGGAGGCGTCCGAATGAAAAAAGAACGGCGCACCGCAACACAGTGGTTGATTGACAAAAACCGGGTGCGCCGTTCGCGTCCCACATCCATGATTAGCCTGAAGGGAAATATGGGAGAAGCGTGAATTACTTCATGACAGCGATGATTGTGAGCGATTTGTAAACCTCGAATCGGTTCATCCAAATCAAACAAACGGGTTCTAATTCAAGATTCCCGAAAGAACGTTTGGAAGCTCGGTGATCGATTGAAAACCGCCGCTTTCGGCGTCAAACCAGGCGATCAAAATGCCTAGCGTTTTGAGATAATCAAGCAGCCAAGTTTTGTCTGGCGGGGGAGCAGTCTCAATAACGATAGCCAGGTAGACGGGAGGTCCAAGCCGCGCTTGTTGGTCGAGATATTTAAACGGGCAACCGGTTCATTTTATCTCGCTGCCGATACGCAACAAAGCCCAATCCAAGCAATCCCGCAATCATCATAGTCCAAGTCGGCGGCAATGGAGTTGT
>DATAQN010000248.1:0-39336 GCA_036264635.1 Xanthobacteraceae bacterium
CCTCCCCCTTGCGGGGAGGGATGGGGTGGGGGTCGGGACGTGGGGCGACTGTTGCGACCCGCTTCTCGACCCCCACCCCTGCCCCTCCCCACAAGGGGGCGGGGAAAGTGGACTCAGTGCACCGATTCCGCCGCAGCGAACAGGCTCGCCGGCTCGATTTTCACACCCGGGCCCATGGTGGAGGAAATGGCGACACGGTTGATGAACTGGCCTTTGGCGCCCTGAGGCCGCGACTTCTGCACCGCGTCTGCAAAGGCGCGGATATTCTCGACCAGCTTGTCCTCGCTGAACGAGGCCTTGCCGACGCCGGCCTGGACGATACCCGCCTTCTCGACGCGGAACTCGACCGAACCACCTTTCGCGCCCTTGACGGCGCTGGTGACGTCCATGGTCACAGTGCCGACCTTCGGGTTCGGCATCAGGCCGCGCGGGCCCAAAACCTTACCGAGACGGCCGACCAGCGGCATCAGATCCGGCGTTGCGACCACGCGATCGAAATCGATGGCGCCGCCCTGCACCTTCTCCACCAGATCCTCGGCGCCGACGACATCGGCGCCCGCCGCCCTGGCCTCATCGGCCTTGGCGCCGCGCGCGAACACGGCGACGCGCTGGGTGCGGCCGGTGCCGTTCGGCAGGGTAACGACGCCGCGCACCTGCTGATCGGCATGCCGCGGATCGACGCCGAGATTCATCGCGATCTCGACGGTCTCGTCGAACTTCGCCTTGGCGCGTTCCTTGATCATCTTCACCGCTTCGGCGAGCGGATAGAGTTTCTCGCGATCAATCCCGTCACGGGCCTTGGTCGTGCGTTTTCCAAGCGTGCTCATGCTTTCACCTCAAGGCCCATCGAGCGTGCCGATCCTTCGATCATGCGCATCGCCGATTCAATCGTGTCGCAATTCAAGTCCTTCATCTTCTGCTCGGCGATCTCGCGCACCTGTGCTTTGGTCACCGAGCCTGCGATGTCACGGCCCGGAGCCTTCGAGCCGCTTTCGAGCTTGGCTGCTTTCTTGAGGAAGTGCGACACCGGAGGGTTGCGCATTTCGAAGGTGAACGAGCGGTCGGCATAGACCGTGATCGTCACCGGGATCGGCGTACCCTTTTCCATCTTCTGGGTCTGGGCGTTGAACGCCTTGCAGAACTCCATGATGTTGAGGCCGCGCTGGCCCAGAGCAGGACCGATCGGGGGCGACGGATTCGCCGCTCCCGCCGGCACCTGCAACTTTATATAGCCGGTAATTTTCTTTGCCATTCTCTACTCCTGTTAGTGGTGCGGATATCGGCAGCCGGCGGCCGCCTCACCTCCCACGCCTTCACTTCTGTCCATACGCTCTTACTCTCATCCATGCGGCCTGGACCGCTGCATGGATTGCCGGATCAAGCCCGGCAATGACGCCTTAAAGCTTCTCCACCTGAGCGAATTCGAGCTCGACCGGAGTGGCGCGGCCGAAGATCGACACCGCGACCTTGAGCCGCGAACGTCCTTCGTCGACCTCTTCCACCGTACCATTGAACGAGGCGAACGGCCCGTCCGAAACGCGCACCTGCTCGCCGACCTCGAAGGTCATCGAGGGCTTCGGCCGTTCGACGCCTTCCGCCACCTGATGGATGATGCGCTCCGCTTCCGCGTCCGACAGCGGCATGGGTTTGTTGTCGGAGCCCAGGAAACCGGTCACTTTCGGCGTGTTCTTGATGAGGTGATAGGCCTCGTCGGTCAACTGCATCTTCACCAGCACATAGCCCGGGAAGAATTTGCGCTCGGCGTCGACTTTGCGCCCGCGCCGCACCTCGATGACCTTTTCCTTGGGCACCAGGATTTCCTCGAACAGGCTCGTCAGCCCCCGCTGCTTGGCCTGTTCACGGATCGAATCCGCCACCTTGTTCTCGAAATTCGAATAGGCGTGGACCGCGTACCACCGGCTCGTCATGTCATGAATTCCAAATCATGAGTTAGTGTCATGAATTCGCACTGAAAAGATCAAGCGTTGATGCCGAGAAGAAAGCTCACCGCGATGCGCATGACCTGATCCGCGGCGAGAAAGAACAGCGACGCGACGACCACCATCACGAACACCATGATGGTGGTGACGGTGGTCTCCTTGCGCGTCGGCCAAGTGACTTTCTGCGCCTCGGCACGCACTTCCTGCAGGAACTTGAACGGACTGACTTTCGCCATTGCATGATTCCAATAAGAGGTCCCCACCCCCGCCCAATATTCACGGACGAGACCGGCTAGCGGTGCTGTTGGGGATCAGGTTCGTCGCGGAAGTCCGAATAACGGGCCGCTGACGATGGCAAGCTTCCTACTGCCCGCCGGTCGAAGCGTCAAGCAGCAAGCCCCCGCCCTTATGCTAAATAGTTAGCTTGGCAGCGTTTTCCAGCGGTTATCGGAGGGTGGTCGAGCGGCCTTTATCGCCTTGCCGCCTGGCAGGAGTGGAGGGACTCGAACCCCCAACCCCCGGTTTTGGAGACCGGTGCTCTAGCCATTGAGCTACACTCCTAGGCGCGCGCAGAAATGCCTCTTGGCGCTCGTGAGTGCAAGCCCTAACCGCAAGTTCTTGGCCAAGTTCTTGGCGTTGAGCGCGAAATTGAACCTGGCCCGCGTTCAGGCCGACCTAACGGCGAAACGGAGCCGGGGGATTCATGCTGACACGCCGCATTCTTTTACTCTGCGCTGCAAGCCTTGCCGTGACCGCCAGTGCCAAAGCTGAAAATGCAAAGCCCGATGACGGATCGGCGCTCACCTTCGTCAAAGCGATCTATGCGCCCTACAAAGGCAAGAACACGAAGGGGATTGCGCTCGACAGCGACGCCCAATTACGGCGCTATTTCGAGCCGTCGCTGGTCGCGCTGATCAGCAAGGACCGCAAAGACGCCGCGCGCCGCCACGACGTCCCTACTCTTGACGGCGATCCGTTCATCGACGCGCAGGATTGGGAGATTCCGAGTTTTGACATCACGGTGAACGATGCCGGCGGCGGCAAAGCGACCTCGATCGTCAAATTCGTCAATGCAGGGGAGCCGGTAACGATCTCACTCGATCTCGTCTCCACCGGCAATGCCGCCGCCACGAGCAACAGCGCCAACGCAAGCAACACGAGTAACGCTTGGCGCATCCACGACATCACCTATCAGCACGACGGCAAGCCGGAAACCTTGCGCGGCCTGTTCGCCCATTGAGAAAGTGCCCGACCGATGCCAACGCGGCGCGACATTTTCCTTCTCGCGATTGCCTGCACGGCATTTGTGAGCCCCGTACAGGCCGATGACAGAACGCCTCTCGCTTTCGTCACCGCGATCTATGAGACGTATGAGAAGCCGGATTCCGACGGCGCGCTGATCGACGACGTCATGAAACTACGCCGCTATTTCGAGCCGCGGCTTGCCGCAGTCATGGACAAGGATCAGGAGATCGCCGCCAAGCACCACGAAGTCGGCAAGCTCGACTTTGATCCCTTCATCGACGCGCAGGACTGGGAGTTCAAGACGTTCGATGTCGCGATCAAGGACACCGCGCCCGGCAAAGTGAGCGCAACGATTACTTTCACCAATCTCGGCAAGCCGACAACGATCGTGCTCGACCTCATCGCGATCAAGAATGACTGGCGGATCTACGACATCACCTGGCAGCGCGACGGCAAGCTCAAGAACGAGCCCAAGTCGCTGCGTGCCCTGTTCGGGCTGAAACCGCCGGCGTGATGGGCGGCGTCATGGGTTTGGCGCGCCCATGCTTTTGACGAAATCGATGAAGGCGCGCAGCGGCGCCGGCGCGAGGCGCCGTCCGGGATAATAGAGATACGGCCCGGAGAAGCGCAGCCACCATGGCTCGAGCACGGGTTCGAGAGCGCCGCTGGCAAAATACGGACGCAGCCAATCCTCGAACAGGCAGATGACGCCGGTGCCGGCAACCGCGGCCTCGACCGCGAGGTCAGTCGCGGTTCCGACACTTACGAGCAAGGGCCCTGTCGGATCGACGCGCACGATTTCGCCGTCGCGCTCGAACTCCCAGGGCGTCGTCATCGCGCCGCTGCTGAAACGGCCGCGCAGGCACGCATGCGCAAGCAGATCACGCGGATGCGCGGGCCGGCCGTGACGATCGAGATAGGCCGTTGCGGCGCCAGTCGCGAAACGCTGGACGCGCGGCCCGATCGGGACCGCGATCATGTCCTGCTCAAGCCGTTCCTCGTAGCGGATGCCTGCATCGCACCCGGCTGCCAGCACGTCCACGAAACTGTCTTCGGCCAACACCTCGAGCTTGATCTCGGGAAAAGCCGCGAGGAACGGCGGCACGATCGCCGGCAGCACCAGCCGCACCGCAACGACCGGCACATTGAGCCGCAAGGTGCCAGCCGGCCGGTCGCGAAAGCCGTTCACCACATCGAGCGCGGCGTCCACCTCGCCCAAAGCCGGACCGAGCCGCTCGAGCAGACGTGCGCCGGCCTCGGTCGGAACGACACTGCGCGTGGTGCGGTGGAGCAGCCTGACGCCCAGCTGCGCTTCCAGCCGGCGGACTGCTTCGCTTAGTCCGGACGCGCTGACGCCGCTGGCCCGCGCGCCGTCGCGAAACCCGCCGGCGCGTGCCACCGCGATGAGGGCGTTCAGGTCGCCAAGATCAGCTTTCATTTTTAGCCGTCACTGTTCGTATCTTCGCACGGCTTGTGCGCATTGTCTCACATTATCGCACGCTGTGGCCGCGGCTAGCTTGGCGCGCTGTCCTCAGAGGAGATCTTTCATGTCCAAAATCGACAAATCCGGCACATTTGCGATCGGTGACCGCGCCGTGAGGCGGCTCGGCTACGGCGCCATGCAGCTCGCGGGGCCCGGCGTGTTCGGCCCGCCCAAGGATCCGAATGCCGCCTTGGCCGTTCTACGCGAGGCAGTGGCCAGCGGCGTGAACCACATCGACACCAGCGATTTCTACGGCCCGCACGTCACCAACCAAGTCATTCGCGAGGCGCTGCATCCCTATCCCGACGACCTTGTCATCGTCACCAAGATCGGCGCCCGGCGCGGCACGGATGGATCATGGCTGCCGGCGCTCTCGCCCGAAGAGCTCACGCAAGCGGTGCACGACAATCTCCGCAATCTCGGCCGCGATGTGATCGATGTGGTGAACTTTCGCAGCATGCATGGTGTGCGCGAAGGATCGCATGGACCAGACGAAGGATCGATCGAGCCGCAGCTTACCGTCCTCGCCGAGCTCCAGCGCAAAGGGCTCATTCGTCACATCGGGCTCAGCAGTGTCACGACAACGCAGGTCGCGGAAGGACGCCGCATCTGTGAGATCGTCTGCGTCCAGAACCACTACAATCTGGCGCATCGGGGCGACGATGCCTTGCTCAACGAGCTTACGCGCTCGGGCATTGCCTATGTGCCGTACTTTCCGCTTGGCGGGTTCACGCCGCTGCAGTCATCGACTTTGTCCGATGTTGCCGAACGCCTCGGCGCTACGCCCATGCAGGTCGCGCTGGCGTGGCTGCTTCATCGTGCGCCCAACCTGCTTCTGATTCCGGGCACGTCGTCCGTCGCGCATCTGCGGGAAAACCTCGCCGCAGCCGATCTCGACCTTCCGGCTCACGCGCTCAAGGAATTGGATGGTGTTGCGAACGCGCACGCTGCCTGACGGTGCGCAAGACGCGAGGGTAATTCTGCCATAACTCTCGCCAGACGATATACAGAGCAACTGTACAGATAAACTGTATATATGCTACCGTCGATTCATGCGCCGGACGTCCCAAACTTCCGAATCGCCGCAGCTCGCTGCCCTTGTCGGCGAGTTGCGGGTCGTGATCGGCAAGCTCATTCGTCGGGTGCGGGAGCAGACGGATGCGGGGGATTTCACGCATTCACAGAAATCCGTCATTCTCCGGTTAGAGCGCGACGGCCCCGCAACCGTGTCCATGTTGGCACGCGCCGAAGGCGTGCGCCCCCAATCGATGCGAATAACGGTTGCCGCGCTGGAAGCGGCGGGGGTGGTAGGCGGGAAGCCCGATCCCAAAGACGGTCGGCAGACTTTCGTAAGCCTCACACCCTCCTTTTTGAAGATCGTCAAGACCGGCCGCGCGGCGCGAGAGGACTGGCTCTTCCGCGCCCTTAAGGCGCAACTCGCGCCCCGTGAGCATGAGCAGCTCGCCGCCGCAGTGAAGTTACTAAGCCGGCTTGCCGACTTCTGATCAACGAAAAGGAAGGTGATCGATGGATTGGTTGAATTTCGTTTCGTATTTTTTTGGCGGGATGTTTCTTTGCAATGCAATCCCCCACCTTGTCAGTGGGTTGATGGGACGTCCCTTTCAAAGCCCTTTCGCCAAGCCGCCCGGGCAAGGACTTTCCTCTTCAACCGTCAACGTATTGTGGGGCGTTCTCAATCTCGCCATCGCTTACGCCCTGATCTGCCGTGTCGGAGACTTCAGCCTGCGCTCCACCGCCCATGTGGCAACTCTGGGGCTGGGTTTTCTTGTGATAGGCCTCTTCTGCGCCCGCCACTTCGGCCGTTTCCACGGCGGCGACTCGCCTGGAGAAACGAATGGCGTCAACCAACGATGATTTACTAAAGGTTCGATGCGCTTTTGGAGAAAAGATGTGTTGGACGCTTTGTCAGCCGTAAGCGAAATCCAACTTTTCAGACAGGCCAATAAAATAGAAGCGTTTTCAAAAGATTGGAGCGGGTGACGCGCCCTCGGAGGGGAGAAGCTGCTAACCCACCCCTACCCGAAAAATGGAGCGGGTGAAGTGCCAAGACAGACCACCCGATGGGCCATGGTTGCAGGACAAGCTTAGCTGTTTTCGATAGTGCAATCAAACATTTATTTGAGAGGAAGATTTCTTCCGCCCAGGCGCTAAGCCCAGTGTCGAGCGCACTGTTGGACGAGACGATGGACGGCCTTTCACTTTCGATACTTCGCACAGAGGTCGCTATCGGAGGTAAAGCTGACCTACCCCGGACATCGCTCGAGGACCACGTCTGACCAATGCGGACGAGCGTCTCGTTGCGTGGTATATGGAATTGATTCATCAGGAGTTCGAAGAATGGCTACCGGTACCGTAAAGTGGTTTAATTCACAAAAAGGCTATGGCTTCATTGCGCCTCAGGCGGGCGGCAAGGATGTCTTCGTCCACATCTCGGCGCTCGAAAGAGCTGGCCTCAGCAGCCTCAATGAGGGGCAAGTGGTCGAGTACGAGGAAGTCGCCAACAAAGGCAAAACATCGGCAGAGAATCTCAAGGTTCACCGCTGATTTTGGCGGGGTGTGCGCCACCCAACGACCGTGGCATCGATACGGTCGTTAGTATTCACGCTGTACCAAGCGTGATCGCGCCATCGGCACAAGAATGGGATCACGTAGGTTCCGACGTGATCCTCGCAAAGGAGCTCCAGCGGCTGGTCTGCCGGCGGAGTTCCTTTATGAGTATAGGCGTCAATGCGCTCTTGCCGCGTTGCCAATGAAACGTAGCCTCTCGTAAGCTGTAGTTGCGTCTAGATCACGGCGCGTTAACCGCCGGTGTCCATTCTGCCGATGGATTGATTCGCGGGTGACACGTGAGTGCCGAAATACTGAAGTTCAGCGACTATCGCGTGGATGATGGTGCCGATGTCGATATCGACCTTGTGACCGCTGTAGATGTCGCCATCCGGGATTTACGTGAAATTCTCCTGTGCTGGGGTTCTGAGATAGCACAGGAGCGCGCGCAAGAGTGCGAGTTGATGTTACGCCGCGCCTATTCCGGTTTCGTCTTTGGCCAGCCGGGTTCTCGATAGCACCCGAATGGCAACGACCTCACCCGATCCGATTGATTACACCCTTGCCATCAAGAACAAAGGGCGTCAGCCCAAACCATGGCGATGGGAGATTTACGCAGCCGGCAAGAGCAAGGCAGTACGGCAATCGGAATTCTTTGAGACGATGTCCGAGGCGACTCGCGCCGGGAAAGCCGTATTGGCGAAAATTCGGGCGAACTCGGCTGCTTGATTCCTGCTATTGGCACAAAGTGTTGGAGCGGGTGAAGGGAATCGAACCCTCGTCATAAGCTTGGAAGGCTTCTGCTCTACCATTGAGCTACACCCGCGCCCCACCGAACGTATAGTGCCGCCGGCGCGGCAGCCACATAGCAATATTAACGGCTCCGGTAAATCGGCAGCGTCGTCGTCTCGCCTGCCCCCGCCCGCGGATAACTTCCGCGGCCGCCGACGTTTCTTCACGAGCACGCGTCTGGCGTGGCCGCCAAAGGCCCCTTCCCTCATCAAGGAAGAATCTGTCGCCACGGCGGGGTCGAACCCGCGAGCGCGAGGGTGAAAGCCCGGTAGGACTTATGCCGCCTTAACACTAATCGGACCGTTTTCTGACGGCGAACGGCAAATCTGATAGCCGTTGCCGCGTGGGTTTTATCGTTTGGCCATCAGTATCTTAACCAAGAACTCCACGCCCAATTTAGCCGCATGACGACAGCACGAGCCAATTCCTGCGAGGTCGCCGTTATTGGCGCCGGTCCCTACGGACTATCCGTCGCCGCGCATCTCGATCACGCCGGCATGTCGACGCGCGTATTCGGCGAGCCGATGGGCTTTTGGCGGCGAAACATGCCCAAGGGCATGATGCTGCGCTCGCCCTGGCGCGGTACCCATATTTCGAGCCCGAACCGCGCCCACTCACTCGACGTTTATGCCAGCGCCCACAATGTCGACGACGCAAAGCTCCTGCCGCTGGAACATTTCGTCGACTATGGCGCGTGGTTCCAGAGGCGCGCTGTACCGCAGCTCGATCGCCGCGCAGTCACCGAGATCGACGCGACCGGCAACGGCTTTCGCTTGAACCTTGCCGGCGGCGAAAACGTCACCGCTGGCTGCGTCGTGATCGCGACGGGCTTGCGCAATCAGGAATACCGCCCCGACGTATTTTCCGGATTGCCGGCAGCGCTGGTGTCGCACGCTTGCGATCACGACGATCTCGGTATCTTCCGCGGCAAGCATGTCGCGGTGATCGGACGCGGCCAGAGCGCCTGCGAATCCGCGGCGCTTCTTGCCGAATCCGGCGCACGGGCCGAGATCATCAGTCGCGGCGACATCCATTGGCTCGCGCATCTGACCGACGGCAATTCGACAAAGCCCGCGCTGTGGTGGCTGCGCGAGGCGCTTGCCGCGCCGTCCGCGGTTGGACCGTTTCCGCTGAGCTGGCTCGCCGAATTTCCCGGCATTGCCTGGCGCTTGCCGACAAAACTGCGTGACGAATTCACCCAACGCTGCCTGAAAGCCGGCGCTGCCGGCTGGCTCAAGCCGCGATTTGGCGACGTCACAATCAATCCCGGACGGACGATCAGCAGGGCACGCGCGGCGTCGCGCCGGATCGAGCTCGAGCTTGATAACGGCGTGCGGACTTTCGACCACGTTCTCCTGGGAACGGGCTATCGCGTCGACATTGGCCGCCTCGGACTTCTGTCGCGCGCGCTTCTCGACAAGATCGATTGCGTGGACGGCTCTCCTGTCCTGGGCACGGGCTTTGTCTCGAGCGTGCCGGGTCTGCACTTCGTCGGCTCTTATGCCGTCAGGAGCTACGGTCCGCTGCTGCGCTTCATCGCCGGCGCACCGTTCACCGCGGGCGCCGTGACACGCACGATACTTGCCGGAAGCGCCATGCATGGTGCCGGCAAAACGGTGCGCGCGGGCGGCGACAGCTTCGGCACAGCCGCCACCAATCCCGCACCGCCCAGATGATTGAGCGCCTCGAAACGCCGGTGTCGTGGAAGGGCGCGCCGCGCGGCGCACTCGTTCTCAACGGCGCGCATGGCAGTCTCGAAATCGCGCGCAGTCTCGGACGGCGCGGCATCCGCGTCTGGCTGATCACCGACGACAATCCGCTGGCGAAATCGTCGCGCTATGTCGAGCGCAGCTTCACCTGGGCAGGGCCACGCGACGACAGCGCGCTTGGCTTTCTCACCGAGCTTTGCCGCCGGCACGATTTGCACGGCTGGGTCCTTTTTGCCGGCAGCGACGATGATCTGTGCTTTATCGCGCAGAACCATCCGGCGCTCGCGGGGCTGTTCACGCTGACGACGCCGCCGTGGGAGACGGTGCGCTTCGCCTATGACAAACAACAGATGAACATCCGCGCCGCCGAACTCGGCATCGCGCATCCGCGCACCCACTACCCGCGCACCGCCGACGATTTGACCAATAGCGAGCTTTCTTTTCCGGTTATCCTCAAGCCGAGTGTCCGTGAAGGCCGCAACGCCTTTGTCGATGCCAAAGCCTGGCGTGCCGATCACCCGCACGAGCTTGCCGCACGCTACAAGGCGGCCGCGGCGCTGGTCGCTGCCGACACAATCATGGTTCAGGAGCTGATCCCCGGCGACGGCACGGCACAATATTCCTACGCCGCCATTTGGGATCGCGGCGCACCGGTCGGCGCGCTGGTAGCGCGGCGGCGGCGCCAATATCCGGTCGAATTTGGCTTCACCAGCACATTCGTCGAAACCGCGGACGCGCCCGAAGTCGTAGCTGCTGCTGCGTGTTTCCTCGACTCGATCAATTACAGCGGGCTGGTCGAGATCGAATTCAAATATGACGCGCGCGACGGCCGCTACAAGATCCTCGACGTCAATGCGCGAGCCTGGACCTGGATTGCGCTTGGCGCCGCGGCCGGCATCGACTTTCCGGCGCTGCAATGGGCGCTTGCCTGCGGCGAAGTCATTGCGCCGCGCGCCGTACACAACGGCGCAAGCTGGCTTTATTTTCCGCGCGACCTCGCAGCGTCGCTTCAGGAAATGGCGGCTGGAACGCTGTCGCCTCTCGCCTATTTGCGATCGCTCAACCGATCGTCGGCGTGCGCGGTCTTTGCCCTCGACGATCCGTGGCCGGCGGTGATCGATATCCCGCTCAGTGCGGCGCGCGTTGTTAAACGGCGGCTGTCGCGCCGGAACCGCGCCGCAGCGGCCGCGCTGGAGTCGGCCCGGCTGCCGTCTTAGAGCATGATCCGGAAAAAGCCTGCCCTCGGACTTGATCCGACGGTGGAAACCGGTTTTCCGAAAAGATCATGCTCCAACGAACAAACTAGACGGGCACAACGCCCGGCGTCGCCAAATAAGTGTCAGGTGCTCTCGGCAGGCGTTTCCGGAACCGTCGGCGTCGGTCGTGCAGTTGGCGTTTCTTGACGCAAGAACAAACTCTGCAACGCCGGCACGACCACGAGTAACATGACGGGTCCGATCAGCATGCCGCCGACGATGACCGTGGCCAGCGGCCGCTGCACCTGACTGCCGATGCCGGTCGAGATCGCCGCCGGCAGCAGGCCGATACAGGCCGACAATGTCATCATCAGAATCGGCCGCATCTGTTCCTGAACCGCGTGGAACATGCATTCGAGGGGAGCCATGCCGCGGGCCGCAACCCGGTAATAGCCGTTGAGGATGAGGATGCCGCTCATGACCGATACGCCCATGAGCGAGATGAAGCCGATCGCGGCCGAGATGCTGAATTCCAAGCCGGTTATGTAGAGTGCCGCGAGACCACCGGAAACCGCAAACGGCAAACCAAGCAGCGCCAGCATGCTGTCGCGCCAAGAATTGAACAGCCCATAGAGGAGCACAACAATCATGGCGAAAGTGACAGGCAGGATGATCGCCAGGCGTTTTTTGGCTTGCTGCAGCCACTCGAACTCGCCCGCCCAATCGATGCGATAGCCGGTCGGCAGCTTGACATTGGCCGCGATGCGCTGCTGCGCCTCTTCGACCGCGCTGGCAAGATCGCGCCCCCGTACGCTGAACTTGATCGGCACGAAGCGCTGATTCCGCTCGCGGAAGATGTAGGACGCGCCGGTCTCGAGAGAAATATCGGCAAGCGAGCTCAGTGGAATGTAGGCATTGACGCCGCTCGGCGCCTGATAGCCGACCTTGATATTGCCGACTTCGGCGATGTCATCGCGATATTCGGGCGCAAGCCGCACCACGACACCAAATTGCCGCTCCGACTCCAACAGCGTGGTAGCGGTGGTTCCGCCCAAGGCCGCCTGAATGACGGTATTGACGTCATTCACGCTCAAGCCATAACGCGCGGCCTTTTGACGATCGACCACGATGTTCAAATTGGGCTGCCCCAGCACCCAGAATGCGCCGAGGTCGGTGATGCCCTCGACCTTGGCCATTTCGGTCATGGCCTCGCGTGCGATCTTCTCCAGTGTCACCAGATCGGGCCCGATGATTTTCACCGAGTTGGCGCCCTTAACGCCGGACAATCCCTCTTCGACATTGTCCTGGATGTATTGCGAGAAATTGAAGTCGATGCCCACGAATTCCTTCGCAAACTGCTTCTGCAGATCCGCGATCAACATATCCTTGGTGTAATCCTTCGGCCATTCGTCGAACGGTTTGAGCGGGACGAAGAACTCAGCGTTAAAGAAGCCGGCCGCGTCACTGCCGTTATCCGGCCGGCCATGCTGCGATACCACGGTGATGACTTCGGGATGCGTCAGCAGAATTTCGCGGATTCTGTTGACGATCGGCATGCCGCCTTCCAGCGAAATGGTCGGCGGCATTGTCGCGCGAATCCACAGATTGCCCTCCTCGAGCGTCGGCAGGAACTCACTGCCAAGCCGCGAAGCGAGGAAAAGGCTGACCACCAGAAACACCATCCCTACCGCAATGGTGATTTTCCTGCTCGCGAGCGACCAGCGCAGCACCGGCGTGTAGACCGAACGCAGCGCCCGCACGACAACCGTTTCCACCTCGCGCACTTGCTCCGGCAGCAGCAGCGACGCCAGGCACGGCGTCACCGTGAATGTCGCCAGCAGCGCGCCGATCAACGCATAGGCATAGGTGCGCGCCATGGGACTGAAGATTTGCCCTTCGACTCCTTGCATCGTGAACAGCGGAATGAAAGCAGCGACGATGATCGCTGTGGAGAAGAAAACCGCACGGTCGACCTGCAGCGCGCTGATCAGAATGAGCCGCAGCCGATCGGTCCAAACCTCGCTCTTGGTCAAGTCGGCAGTGCGTGTGGGATCTGGACCCCAGCGCTGCTCAGCCAGGTCGTTGAGCAATTGCTGCCTCGCCTCCGGCGGAGCCTGGAAATTCCGGTAAATGTTCTCGACCAGGATGACGGCGGCATCAACGATAATGCCGAAGTCGACGGCGCCGACCGACAGCAGGTTGGCGTCCTCGCCGCGAATGACCAGGATGATGATGCTGAAAAACAGCGCGAACGGAATATTGGCGCCGACAATGACGGCGCTCCGCAAATCGCCCAAGAAGATCCACTGAATGAGGAATATCAGCACACAGCCGAAGACGAGATTGTGCAGCACGGTGCTGGTCGTGACGGCGACAAGCTCAGTACGATCGTAAAACGGCACGAGCCTCACGCCAGGCGGCAGGCTGCCATCAGTATTTATCTTTCGAATTTCGGCGCGAACGCGCGCTGTGACATCATTGGTGTGCATCGTGCGGTTCATGATGACGATTGCCGCGACAATGTCATCCTGTTGATCGCGCCCCGCTTTGCCGAGCCGCGGCACATAGCCGACGGACACCTTGGCGACGTCCTTGACGTAAACCGGAACGCCGTTTGTCTGGCTTAGGGGGACGTTCTCGATGTCCTCGACCTTGTAGCCCTGCGTCAAATCGGCATTGCCGCCGTCATTCATCAGACCGACGCCGCGGATGTTCACGGATTGCTGGCCGATATTGATGGTGCGGCCGCCGACATTGATATTGGCATTGCCGAGCGCGGTGATGATTTGCGGCAGCGTGACGTTGTAAGCGTCGAGCTTATGCAGGTCGACCTCGACGTCATACTCTTTCGTCGTGCCGCCCCAGGTATTGACCTGAACGACCCCCGGCACTGTCAGAAGGCGACGCTGGACGACCCAATCCTGGATCGTGCGCAGATTGGTCAAGCCGAAATGCTGCGGCCCGACAACCTGATAGCGAAAGATCTCTCCGACCAGGCTGGTCGCCTGAATCTGCGGCACGACACCGTTCGGCAGGCTGACATTCTGCTGCAGATTGATCGCGGTCTGCGTGAGGGCAAAATAATAATCGACGCCGTAATAGAATGTGACGCGGACGAAGGAGAGGCCGTAGAACGATGTCGAACGGATGACGTCGACCCCGGGCGTCGCGGCAAGCCCGACTTCGATGGGGATCGTGTAGTACCGCTCCATCTCCTCGGCGGAGAGGCCGGGCGCTTGGGCGGTAATTTCCAGAATGACCGGCGCCGGATTCGGATAAGCCTCGATATTCAATTTGCTGAAGGCAAAGAGGCCTGCCGCCAAGAATACCAGCAGACCCAACAATACGAGCGGGCGGCGCGTCAGCCCGAAGGTCAGAAGGCCCTGTAGCACGGTCCCGACCTCACACCATTTTCACGCAGCGACCGCACGCTCCGAGGAGTGGATGTCCCAAGGATCGAATCAAAGCCGAAGCCGACGAGAAATCGGCTGCGGCCTGCCGATCCGCTTGACGGACATCGGCAATGCGGTTTGGCGATTTCCAAACCGACGCACTTCCAAATTGCCGCAACATCGCCGACAGCCCCGTTACATTTTTGCAATGTGATTTACAGCATAACTCACTGTGATTAATCGCGGCACTCGAATCAAGCGGGAGCCTTCAGTTATACTACTTTGATACTTTCGGCGAACTGAGACGCCGGTGCGATCGAGTGCAGCGCATGCATAAGGTGGCCCATTGAAGCTATTGCGCTTCTGGGCCGCCATCAGTTCTAGGCAATTCTTCGTGCTGCAAACGACCCTAGATTGCCGGCATCGCTGCCGCGGCTTGCGCCGGCGGCGAGGCGTCGGTCTCCACGGGCATTTTGCGCGGCAGGCGGACGATGAAGCGCGAGCCCTCGTTCTCCTTGCTGTGCGCTTCGACGCTGCCGCGATGCAAATCGACCGCCATTTTGACGAGATAGAGTCCCATCCCGGTGCCGACGATGCCCGAGACATTGCCGCCGCGGTGATAACGTTCGAACAGACGATCGAGGTCGCTAGTGGGAATGCCGATGCCGCGATCATTGACGGCGACGACCACCTCGTCCGCCGTGCCCGAGGCTTCGACTTCGATGGGACCGCCGCCCGGGGAATATTTGATCGCATTGGCGAGCAGATTGCTGAAGACCTGAAACAGCAGCTTGGCATCGCCGATCATCGGCATCGGCTCAGTGGGAAACCGTTCGACGATGGGCGATGCCGGCGCCATTTCCTGGTGCAATTTGCAGACTTCCTGCAACAGCACCGTCAAATCCAGTTCCGCTGGATGGAAATGATGGAAATAGGGGCCGGAGCCGCTGTCGACCAAAAGCGAAGTATTGAGCAAATTATCGATCAGATAGGTCATGCGTAGTACGGCGCTGCGGATCTTGCCGGCCCGTTCGCCGATTTCGTTGCGCGACACCATGTCCTTGATCTTGTTCAGGCGCCGGGCGTGACCGTCGATGACAGTGAGTGGCGTGCGAAACTCGTGCGACGCCATCGAGACGAAATTGCGCTGCATCAGAGCGAGGCGCTGCTCATGCGCCAGTTGCTCCTCCAGCAAGTTTGCCTGGCGCGACAACATCTGCTGGCTGCGGATCAGTTCAAGCGCGTTGTTGCGGAACACGACGGTCGCCTGCGCCATCTCACCGATTTCATCGAGGCGTTCGGTTCCAGGAATATCGCTTTCGGTGTCGTTGGCGGCGAGACGGCGCATGCGGTCGGCAAGCCGCAGCAGCGGCGCCGAGATGGAACGGCTCACCGTGATCAGGGCGACGACGACCAGTATCGCGGCGATCACGATGGCGAGAAGGATGAGCCAGAAGGTCTGACGATAGGCGGCGGCAAGCCGATCGCTCGCCACTTGGGCACGCGCCACCGCCTGGCCGGTCAGCTTGTCGAGCGTATCGCTCGCTGCATTGTAAGCGGTGCGCGATGAATTGCCGTAGATCCGAACCGCTTCATCCTTGCGGTCGTCGCGAGCGAGAACGACAAGCTGGTTGACATAGCTGCGGTACTCGTTCCATCGCGCCTTGAACGCCGCATAAAGATCGTTCTCCGCTTGATCATGGCGGATCTGTTCGAAATTGCGCTCCGCTGTCGCAATGGCGCGATCGAGCTCCGCCATCTTCTGTTCGGTGGCGGCAGTCTCATTCGGCAGCAGCAGATTGGCGCCTTCGATGGCGCGGAAGTCCGAGGTGTAATTGTTCAGATCGCCGAGCGCGCGGGTCGTCGGCAGCCAGACCTCGGCCACATCAGCGGACACTAGATTGAAGCTGTTAAGACGCCAGATGCTGAACGAGCCAAGCACAACGACCAGCAAAAAGAAGAACAGAAACACCGCGGTGAGGTAAAAGCGGATCGATTGCGGCTGACGCATGAAAAACGACCGTTAGCGAGGACCGCAGCCACGCGGCCGTAGCCTTGAACCATAGCGCAAAGCCGTAAGCATCGGAAATTGAATTGGATTAAGCTTGGCGCCGCAATCGGCCGGGCTGGTCACGATTTCGTCTTATTTCGAGGGCGCTTCCGGCGAGGCTGGGATGCCGGTAGCTTTGTGCAGGCCTATTGCCGGAAATGAGGGCCGTATCGAACATGCCTGAGGCGCCAATCAAAATACTCTGCATCGAGGACGATCGGGAAACCGCGGCGCTGATCGCCGAGGAACTGATCGACCGCGGCTACGAGGTGACGCTGGCCTATGACGGCCGCGAAGGGCTCGCAGCGATCCTGCGAACCATGCCGGATCTGGTGCTGTCGGATATCAGCATGCCGGCCATGTCAGGCTTCGAGCTCCTGGAACGGCTCGTCGCGCTGGCACCGCGTTTCTCGAAAATGCCCTTTGTGTTTCTGACGGCGCTAACCGACCGCGAGAACGAACTGAAAGGCCGGCAACTCGGCGCCGACGACTATGTCTCAAAGCCGATCGATTTCGAGGTGCTGGCCACGATCATCACCGCCAGACTCAATGGCGTTGCCCGCTCGGCGCTCTGGCCGCGGACCATCGATCTTAACGACCGTGAGGTCGAGGTGCTGACCTGGGTGGCCCGCGGCAAGACGTCGGCCGAGATCGCGCAAATTCTCGGTCTCACCAAGCGCACCGTCGATTTCCACACGGACAATGCCCGCGCCAAGCTTGGCGCAGCCACGCGCACCGAAGCCGCAATCAAGGCGGCGAGCGGACGATTGATCGAGCCGTAGAGCCGGATGCCTTTCGTTGAGTTAGGCCGCTGCTCAGCGTTTATTGTTTGAGCGTGAACATTTTCAGAAGAGCGATCCTGCCCCCGATCAAGTCCAAGGGCATGCTTTTCCGGATCAGCTCTGGCGGCTACCAGATGGCGAAGAGGCAGATCGCCGAAAACGGCACCAATGTGAGGCCAAGGTAAAGCCAGGTCCGGTAGCCGTGGACGTCTTTCGGTCCTCCATCGAACAGCTGCCATCCGAGCCAGATGCACGCACCGATGCCGAGCCACAAGCGGACCAAATCTCCCGGCGTCTCATAGGCCGACCAGAACGTCTCGCTTTGCGGCTGGCTGACGCGGAAGACGAGCGCCATGAGGATAAAGATGAAGGCAGTCCGCGACAGGACGGCCGCTATCCGCAGCCCGCTCGGGCTTCCTGGAGGCGGCGTGTTGCCCGGAGCCGATCGAGAGCCTGGAGGCGTCGCGCCTTTCGAGGGCGGAGTAGCGCCCGGAGCTGACGGAGGGCCCGAAGCCAAGGCAACATTTGGACTTGGCGCGGTCCGCAGTCTGTCTTCGGGAATCGACTTCCTCTCAGAGGCGTCGTCCATCGTGCTCACTCCGCCCCGGCACCATGTCCCGACACACCCGGCCAGCGCTCCGGACCTCAACGAAATCCGTCGGCCATCCGAGACCAGAATATACATTTAATATATCAGAAGCGTTCTAAAATGTAAGACCAAGCCGCATAAGTGCAGGGGTTCTTCCCGACATTGATGCTTGCGGGGCGCGCCAAGCCTGAACTCTGCCGCCGCCAAGCGCCTAGACGAGATCCCGCTCGACACAGAGCGCCATCGCTCTCTGCCGCTCGCGGGGATGGTCGCCGAGACTGCCGATGATTCCCGCGCCGTAGTCCTCCTCGAGACATGACAGGACCGCATGGACTTCCTCTTTGGCATGCGGGCTTAATTCGACCAGCGGCAGACGGACCTTTGGTGACATCAGGCCGAGAAGGCTCAGGGCATATTTGAGCGGAACCGGGCTGGTCTCGACAAAGAGTGCCGAGGTCAGCCGCTCGACCGGGCGCGAAAGCCATTGCGTCTGAGCGACTTGCTCTCGTTTCCATGCCGAGTACATGTTACGGCAAAGCGTCGGCACCACATTTGAGGTGACCGATATACACCCGTCACCACCATTGGCCACGAAGCTAAGCGCCGTGGCGTCGTCGCCGGAGAGCAGCCTGAATTCCGTTCCCACCATCGGCCGCAGGCGCGCGGGCCGGGTGATATCGCCGCTCGCATCCTTGAGGCCGGCGATATGCGCCACTTCGACGAGGCGCACGATTGTCAGATCGGCGAGCGCACAGCCGCTGCGCGATGGAATGTCGTAGAGGATGACGGGCAAGCAAGTCCGCGCGGCAATGGCGCAGAAATGCGCGTAAAGCCCGGCCTGAGTCGGCCGATTGTAATAGGGCACGACCGACAAGATCGCATCCGCGCCGTGGGCCTCCGCGTCCTCGGTCAATTCGATCGCATGTTCCGTGGCGTTCGAGCCGGCTCCGGCAATGACGGGTACACGGCCTTGCGCAACATCCACGGCAATTTCGATCAGCCTGCTGTGCTCGTCTAGCGACAAGTTCGGCGCCTCTCCAGTCGTACCGCATACGACCAGAGCAGCGGCGCCGCTCCTGATCTGCAAATCGCAAAGGAACTCGAAAGCCTTACTGTCGATCCGGTCGTTTTTGTCGAAGGGCGTCGGTAGAGCCGGCGCGTAACCTGACAATTGCGAGACATCTCGGGCAAGCGCGGACATAGTCGCACCTCGAGTGAAAATGATTCCAAGTTTCGCGTGAGCGCTGAGCGCCTGCTACGCGACGCGTCGCTCGGCCAACACGCTGAAGCTCCGCGCAGGCGCCATGACTGCAGGAGCCATGACTGCAGGAGCGGAAATATCGAGCTCCAAACATCCCGTGACTGTCACCACGGCATAGCGTGCGCTTTCGGAGCGGATGTAGCGGAGCGCCTCGGCACGGTCGACGAACAGGCCGCCGCGAATGCCGGCTTTGTCCTGAACTACCCAATTTCCGTGGCTGTCCTGGCCAATCATGAAAACCGCCGGCCGCGGGCACGAGGGAGGTTCGTTATCATTGTTCATTGCAGTGCTTTCCATGACAGTGCTCCATTGGACCGCCGCCAAGCGTGTTGGCCGGCAGATCGCTGTTTGAGGATGCTTCGAGAATCAAGAAACCGGCAGGTCGTCGTCGCTCTTCGACGATAGCCAATATTGATCGTGAAAGAGCTCGCGCTCGGCTGCCGCGCGATGCTTGCGCTGGCCGGCGAGCGCCGAAGATATCTCGGCGACGAGCTTGTGCCACTCCGCGATCATCATGCCGATGAAGGCGGCCAGACGGGGCGCTCGCCGCGTCACGAAATCGATCGCAATGCCGAGCGGTACGGCGATGTGATTGCCTTGATTTTCAATGTCGAGTTCGACCGTTTCGCCGAGCGGCATGATTGCGCAGCCGGTCGGCAGACTTTTTCGCCGCGCGAAACGAAGCGCCGACTGCCGGCGCAAGAACAGACCGCCGCTCCATCCCTCGGCATCGCGCGCGATCCAGAAGCCGTGGCGATTTTGGCAGATGTAGAACAGCGGAATCGCCTCGCTGAGCACCTGCAGATTCGGCCGCAGCGGAAAGCCTTGCGAGGCTTGGATCGCCCGTTCGCCCTTGACGGTGGCAAGCCGCACGGCGGCAGCACTTGGAACGGGTTCAATAATCGTCTCTTTCGAGAACGCATTGTTTCGCAGGAGCGCGTTCATGACCGCACCTTGATTGGAGCGAGGACTTGAGAGGGCAGGAGGACTCGAGAGGGCAGGAGGACTTGGGGAGACAGAATAGGAAAGCGAACGGCAGGGGTGCCTCGCGGCCGCGAGCGTCGTCCGGATATCAATTGCCGACAGCGCTCGATCTCAGCCTCAACGTGACTCAAATTCCGCTCGGAGAGCGCGTGCCTGACCGGGTAGGCAGCGAACGAATCGATGGCAGCAGCAAGCCGACGCCAGAAACTTTGCGGCTCCGATGCTTCGCGCTCGGCCGTGGCGTCCTCATTACGTGGGATGGCACACATTTGCGGTTCACCCGCTTGTCATTTCTATCGCTCATAATCTGCGGCGGGTCGCATATGAAATCGAGACGGGGCGATGGGCTTTGTCATAAAGGCGGCATAAGCGCGTAAACGTGGTCTGAATCAGGCGCCTGTCAGACGAAGTTATCGCAGCAGATCGTTCCCACCGGCATTGAGGACAGGTCCGGCACGGTGACCGCTCTCAGCGGCGAGACATTGTTTCTGCGGCGCGCTTCAATGAAGGCGCGCAAGATGGCGAGCGCCAGCACTTCGTGGCTGACATCGATGCTGTCATCGAGCTCGACCGGCAAATTCGGCTGCCGCGACAAGGAGCAAAACCATTCGCCGCTCTCGTGAACGAGACGGCGAACCTTCCACATCGGCAGTTCGAGCTCGAGCAAAGCCAACGCGCTGTCGGCCCAGGCCCCCGACTCGATCAAACGTTCGATCCCCACCGACTTTCCCGCTTTGACCAGACTGGGAATGCGCGTGCAGACGCCGGCGACGACCTTGGCGAACAATTCTCGCGTCGGCCGCGGCGTCGTCCGCAATTCTTCATCGAGTCGATCGGCAATCACGTCATAGTCGGCAGCAAGGGCCATCACAATCCTGCGGGTGATGACGACCGATATGTCGTCGTTGTTGTCACCCGCAAACATGGTGCGGCTGATCATAAAGATGCCAGATCAAGTCGATTGCGAAGATATAAGAGCGAAATAAGTGTCGCAGAATCGCGCCGAGCCGCCAGCGAATTTATGCCGCGTTTATATCAAGGCGACGCAACCGATCTGGCATTCCTACGCGGCATGCGACACATCTCTTCAAACACATCAGTTCTCAGGAACGAACGGCCTCGGCCGTAATTGCTTCGATAGCTCGGCGGCGGAATTCACACGCCAACCCAAAGCGAGCGCGACATGAAATTGCCTTTTCAAGGTCAGCAGAAGCGCAGCGACTTTTCCGCCTTGATGCCGGTCATGGGCCTGCTTGTGGCCGCGATGTTCGCCAAGCTGGGCGTGGCCACGCAGGTCCTTCACCTTACCCACAGCATCTGGTTGGGCTAGCCGAGGCGGCTGCAGCCACCAGCGCTCCTATAAATGCGATCACAAATCGGTGTGGGGCGCACGCAAGCTGTGCGTCCCCAACCGCACCACGCCGTGACGGTGACCCCGCCAGCTCTTGCTTTTTCTATTGCCACTCAGGCTCTTGCTGGCCGAACCGTCAACGGAACCGGCGGCGATCTTTATAGGATTCCTATAACTCTCCACACACCGCCGTCTCGATTTCCTATGCACAGGGTGACACGTAATCGCGCTGTAATGGGAGCGGGTTCCGCCGCGCGATCTTGATTCAAATTCAAAGCGGCGCACCCGCGAGACACATGCTGGCATTCTGCCAGTTTTTTGCTCGGAGCATTTCCATGATGGACGTCATCATGATCGCCATCGGCTTAGCCGCGTTCGCGCTGACGATTGGCTACGTCTACGCCTGCGACCGGCTCTAAGGAGACCGCCATGACATTCGACTATTCGCTCGCGGCCATCGTGACCGTGGGCCTTCTCATCTATCTCACCTACGCCCTGCTGCGGCCCGAGCAGTTCTGAAGGGACAACGACCATGACCGTTATCGGCTGGATTCAAATTTTGCTCTATTGCGCGATCATCATCGCGATTACGCCCCTGCTTGGCGGCTACATGACCCGCCTCTTCAACGGCGAGCGCACGTTCTTGTCTCCGGTGCTGCGTCCCATCGAGGTCGGCATTTATAAACTTGCCGGCGTCGATGAGCGGCGCGAGCAGAACTGGATGATGTACGCAATAGGCATGCTGCTGTTTCACGTCGGCGGTTTTCTCATCCTTTATGTCTTGATGCGGGCTCAGGCGCTCTTGCCCTTCAATCCCGCTGGGCAGAGCGCGCCAAGCGAAGACCTGTCGTTCAATACGGCGATTAGCTTCGTCACCAACACCAACTGGCAGAACTACGGCGGTGAAAGCACGCTGTCTTATCTCGTCCAGATGCTGGGCCTGACACATCAGAATTTCCTTTCGGCCGCCACCGGCATCGTGCTTGCGCTGGCGCTAATCCGCGGCTTCACGCGTCACTCGGCTCGCACCGTCGGCAATTTTTGGGTCGATGTGACTCGCTGCACGCTTTATCTGCTGCTGCCGATTTGCATCCCGTATGCCCTTTTCCTCGTATGGCAGGGTATTCCGCAGACGCTTGGCGCTTACATCGACGCGACGACGATCGACGGCGCGCAACAGACGATCGCGGTCGGCCCGGTCGCTTCGCAGGTCGCGATCAAGATGCTCGGCACCAATGGCGGCGGCTTCTTCAACGCCAATGCCGCGCATCCGTTCGAGAACCCGACCGCGTTGTCGAACTACGTGCAGATCATCTCGATCTTCGCGATCGGCGCCGCGCTCACGAATGTATTCGGCCGCATGGTTGGCAATCAGCGCCAAGGCTGGGCGATCTTTGCCGTCATGGGCATCTTGTTCCTGGTCGGCGTCGTGTTCTGCTACTGGGCCGAGGCCCACGGCAACGACGCATTGAACGCGCTCGGCCTGACCGGCGGCAATATGGAAGGTAAGGAAGTCCGCTTCGGTATCGCGGCCTCCTCCTTGTTTGCCGTCATCACGACAGCGGCCTCGTGCGGCGCCGTCAACGCCATGCACGATTCCTTCACCGCGCTCGGCGGCATGATTCCGCTCATCAATATGGAGCTCGGCGAAGTCATCATCGGCGGCGTCGGCGCCGGCATGTACGGCATGCTGCTGTTCGTCATCATCGCGATCTTCGTCGCCGGCCTCATGGTCGGCCGCACGCCGGAATATGTCGGCAAGAAGATCGAGGCGAAGGAAGTGAAGATGGCGATGCTCGCCATCCTCGTCCTGCCGCTGATGTTTCTCGGCTGGACGGCGGTCGCGATGGAAGTGCCGTCCGCCGTTGCTGCGATGAACAATCCCGGACCGCACGGTTTCACCGAGGTGCTCTACGCCTATACCTCGCAAACCGCCAATAACGGGTCGGCATTCGGCGGGCTCAGCGGCAATACGCTGTTCTACAACATCACCGGCGCGATCGCGATGTTCGTAGGCCGGTTCTGGATGATCATCCCGAAGATGGCGATCGCCGGATCGCTTGCTGCCAAGAAGTCGATCCCGGCCTCCGTGGGCACTTTCCCGACCACCGGCGGACTGTTCATCGGACTGGTCATCGGCGTAATCGTCATCATCGGCGGCCTGACTTTCTTCCCGGCGCTCGCACTCGGCCCGATCGTCGAGCAGCTCGCACAGAATGCCGGCACCCTGTTCTCTTCCAATTAAGGCTTGGAGTTCATCCAAATGGAAACCTCCCTCGTCCGGAAAAAAACTTCGGCATCGACGCTGATCGATCCGAAGATCGTCCTGCCGGCTATCGGCTCCTCTTTTGCCAAGCTCGATCCGCGGACGCAGTTCAAGAATCCGGTGATGTTCGTGCTCGAGATCGTCACCATGCTGACGACGGTCATCCTGATCCGCGATCTCTTCACCGGCGGCGGCCATATCGGCTTTGAGTTTCAGATCGTTCTCTGGCTGTGGTTCACCCTGCTGTTCGCCAATTTCGCCGAAGCAGTGGCCGAGGGCCGCGGCAAGGCGCAGGCCGACACGTTGCGCCGCCAGCGCACCGAGACCAAGGCCAAACTCATCAGCGGCGCGGGAGACCAGCAAAATTACCGGCTGGTGCCCTCCACTGATCTGAAGGTCGGCAACATCGTGCTGGTCGAGGCCGGCGACACCATTCCCTCCGACGGCGAAGTGATCGAGGGCATGGCGTCGGTCAATGAGGCGGCGATCACCGGTGAATCGGCCCCGGTGATCCGTGAATCGGGCGGCGACCGCTCGGCGGTGACCGGCGGCACGCAGGTCCTGTCCGACTGGATCCGCGTCCGCATCACGGCCGCGCCTGGCTCGACCTTCCTCGACCGCATGATCCGGCTGGTCGAAGGCGCCGAGCGGCAAAAGACACCGAACGAAATCGCGCTGAACATTCTGCTGGTCGGCCTGACTATCGTCTTTGTGTTCGCGACCGCGACAATCCCGAGCTTCGTGTCCTACGCCGGCAGCACGATTTCGGTCATCGTTCTGGTGGCTTTGTTCGTGACGCTGATCCCGACGACGATCGGCGCATTGCTCTCGGCAATCGGTATTGCCGGCATGGATCGCCTGGTGCGGTTCAATGTGCTGGCGATGTCCGGCCGCGCCGTGGAAGCAGCGGGCGACGTCGACACCCTCCTTCTCGACAAGACCGGCACGATCACGCTCGGTAACCGCCAGGCTACCGAATTCCGGCCGATGTCCGGCGTGACCGAGCAGGAGCTTGCCGATGCGGCTCAGCTCGCCTCGCTCGCCGATGAGACGCCGGAAGGGCGCTCGATCGTCGTGCTGGCTAAAGAGAAATACGGCATCCGCGGCCGCGAGCTGCACGAGCTGCATGCCAATTTCATCCCGTTCACCGCGCAGACCCGCATGAGCGGCGTTGAGATCGGCTCGTCCTGGGTCCGCAAAGGCGCGGTGGATTCGATCCTGGGCTTCCTCAATGGGCCTGCGACCGCTACCGCGGGCAGCACCGTCCAGGCGCTACGCCCCAATGTCAGCGCCGAGGCCACGCGTGAAATCAACGCTATTGCCGATGCGATCGCCAAATCCGGCGGCACGCCGCTCGCGGTTGCCAAAGACGGCAAGCTCCTTGGCGTCATTCACCTCAAAGACATCGTCAAAGGCGGCATCCGCGAACGTTTCGCCGAGCTGCGCCGCATGGGCATTCGCACCGTCATGATTACGGGCGACAACCCGGTGACCGCAGCCGCTATCGCCGCGGAATCGGGCGTTGACGACTTCCTCGCGCAGGCGAAGCCCGAGGACAAGCTGCAGCTCATCCGCGATGAGCAGGCCAAGGGCAAGCTGGTCGCCATGTGCGGCGACGGCACTAATGACGCGCCGGCTTTGGCACAAGCGGATGTCGGCGTCGCCATGAATACCGGCACGCAGGCGGCACGCGAGGCCGGCAATATGGTGGACCTCGATTCCAATCCGACCAAGCTCATCGAGATCGTCGAGATCGGCAAGCAGCTCTTGATGACACGCGGCGCGCTGACCACCTTCTCGATCGCCAACGACGTGGCGAAATATTTCGCCATCATCCCGGCGATGTTCGTCGCCTTCTATCCCCAGCTTCAGGCTTTGAACATCATGAAGCTTGCGACACCCGAAAGTGCCATTCTGTCAGCCATCATCTTCAATGCGCTGATCATCATTGCGCTCATTCCGCTGTCGTTGAAAGGCGTGCGCTATCGCCCGATCGGCGCCGGACCGCTGCTGCGGCGCAATCTTTTGATCTACGGCCTCGGCGGCGTGATCATTCCGTTCATCGGCATCAAGGCCATCGACATGGTCGTGACAGCCCTGCATCTCGCCTAAGGAGAATTCCCATGTTGCGCGAAATCCGTCCGGCGATCTTCGTTCTGGTCGCCCTCACCGTCATCACCGGGCTCGTTTACCCGCTGGCGATAACCGGCATAGCCGGCATCATCTTCCCGCATCAGGCACAGGGAAGCCTGATCGAACGCGACGGTCACGTCATCGGCTCAGAACTGATCGGGCAGAACTTCACCAGCGACAAATACTTCCACGGCCGCCCCTCGGCGACGACCGCTCCCGATCCGAAAGATTCGACCAAGACTGTTCCTGCGCCTTATAATGCGCAGAACTCCGGCGCCTCCAATCTTGGGCCGTCCAACAAGGCGCTCATTGACCGCGTGCAGGGCGATATCGATACGCTGAAGAAGGAGAATCCGTCGGCTTCGGTGCCGATCGATCTCGTCACCACCTCGGCGAGCGGGCTGGACCCGAATATCTCGCCGGACGGCGCCCTGTTCCAGGTGCCGCGCGTCGCTAAGGCCCGCAACCTGCCCGAAGATCGCGTGCGTCAACTGGTGGCGGAGCATACCGAAGGCCGCCTGTTGGGCCTTCTGGGCGAACCGCGCGTCAATGTTCTCGAGCTCAATTTAGCGCTCGACAAATTAGCCGCAGGATAAAAACGTGTGCCCCCAAACTGGGCCGCTCCTGGAGAACGGGGGCGGCCCTCATTTTTCGGGCGGACCATGCTAAAAGGAAGCCCCTGACGCTTTGAGCGTTGAGATACGTGGTTCACGATGGCTGACCAGCGGCGCGAATCCGAAATTCGGCCTTCGCCGGAAGCACTGCTCGAAGCAGCGCGCCGCGAGGAGCGGCGTGTCGGCAAGCTGCGCATTTTCGTCGGTGCCGCGCCCGGCGTCGGCAAGACCTACGAGATGCTGCAGCAGGCCCACAGGCGCAAGAAGGACGGCTATGACGTCGTCGTCGGCGTCGTCGAAACCCACGGCCGCCGTGAGACCGAAGCGCTGCTTGAAGGCCTCGACGTCATTCCGCGCAAGCACATCGAATACAAGGGCCAGCTCCTGCAGGAGATGGATCTCGACGCGATCATCGCGCGTCATCCGCAGATCGTCCTGGTCGACGAGCTCGCCCATACCAACGCCGACGGTAGCCGCCATCCCAAGCGCTATCTCGATGTCGAAGAACTGATGAGTCACGGCATCGATGTCTACACCACGGTCAATATCCAGCACATCGAAAGCCTCAATGACGTTGTCGCGCAGATCACGCATGTGCGTGTGCGCGAGACCGTGCCCGACGCGATCTTCGACCGCGCCGACGCCGTCGAACTTGTCGACCTCACGCCCGACGATCTCATTCAGCGGTTGAAGGAAGGCAAGGTCTATGTGCCCAAGCAGGCCGAGCGGGCGCTCGAGCACTTTTTCTCGCCGGCCAATCTGACCGCGCTGCGCGAGCTGGCGCTGCGCCGCACCGCCGAGCGAGTCGATGAGCAATTGCTGTCGGAAATGCAGGCGCATGCCATCCAAGGCCCGTGGGCTGCCGGCGAGCGGATCGCAGTGTGTATCAGCGAGGATTCGCGCTGCGCGGGACTTGTGCGCTACGCCAAACGCTTGGCCGACCGGCTGCACGGTCCCTTTGTCGCGCTCTATGTCGAGGGGCGGCGCAGCCTGCAGCTTAGCGAAGAAGAGCGCGACCGCATCGCCGACACGCTTCGCCTGGCCGAGGCGCTCGGCGGCGAAGCGGTGACCATCCCCAGCGGCGACCGAAGTATTGCCGACGATGTGATCGCTTATGCGCACGCCAACAACGTGACACAGATCATCATTGGCAAATCGACACGCTCGCGCTGGTTCGAGCTCATCCACGGCTCGGTGGTGCGCGATCTGGTGCGCAGCTCCGGCAATATCAGTGTCCACGTCATTGCCGGCGATCAAGTCGCGGGCCAGCCGATCCCGAAGAAGACGGTACGCACATCCGAGCGCGACGAAGTATTCGATCCGCGGCCCTATCTGGTGGCGCTGTTGGCTGTGGCGGGCGCGCTCGGCGGCGCCGAGTTTGTTGATTGGCGGATCGGGGTCGAAAATGTCGACCTGGTGTTCTTGACCGCTGTCGTCGCCGTCGCTGTGCGCTTCGGACTGTGGCCGTCGCTGTTCGCGAGCCTTGCCTCGGCGCTGTGCTATAATTTCTTCTTCCTGCCCCCGATTTACACTTTCACGATCACCGACCCGCACAATATCGCGGCCTTCGCACTGTTCACGCTGGTCGCGATTATCGTGTCCAATGTGGCGGCGCGCGCCCGCGCCCAGGCGATGAGCGCGCAGGCGCGCGTGCGCACGGTGGAATCGTTGCACTCGTTCAGCCGCAAGCTCGCCGGCGCCGGCGCGCTCGACGATGTGCTTTGGGCCACCGCTTATCAGACCGCGCTGATGCTGCAGGTTCGCGTCGTCCTGTTGCTGCCGGACAACGGCACGATCGCTGTGAAAGCCGGCTATCCGCCCGAGGACACACTCGATGAGGCTGACCTCGCGGCAGCGAAATGGTCATTCGAGAACGACCGGCCAGCCGGCCGCGGCTCCGACACCCTGCCCGGCGCCAAGCGCCTGTTCCTGCCGATGCATACCGGGCGCGGCGCCATCGGCGTTGTCGGTATCGACAGCGACAAGACCGGTCCCCTGCTGACGCCGGACCAGCGGCGGCTTCTCGACGCGCTGATGGACCAGGGTGCGCTCGCGATCGAACGCGTGCAACTCGTCGAGAACATGGAACGGATCGAGCGTACGGCAGAAACCGAACGGCTGCGCTCGGCTTTGCTCACCTCCATCTCGCACGACCTCAAGACGCCGCTGGCCTCGGTGCTGGGCTCGGCCGGGACGATGCGCGACCTTGCCGACAGGCTCAGCGACGGCGAGAAAGCCGAACTGCTGGCGACCATCATCGACGAATCCGAGCGCCTCAACCGTTTCATCGCCAATCTTCTCGACATGACCAAGCTCGAATCCGGCGCGGTGGCGCCGAAGCTTGCGCCGCACGATCTATCGGAGATCGTCGGCTCGACCCTGCAACGCACCGTCAAGATCCTGCGCTATCATTCGGTGAAGCTCGATCTCTCAACCGACATGCCCATGGTCTCGCTCGACGCCGTATTGTTCGAGCAGGTGCTGTTCAACCTCCTCGACAATGCGGCGAAATATGCCGCGCCCGGCACCATGATTTCCATCCGCACCTGGCGCGACCGCACCACCGTCTGCCTGCAGATCCTTGACGAGGGCGAGGGCATTCCGCCGTCCGACCTCGAGCACATTTTTGATAAGTTTTATCGCGTGCAGAAAACCGATCAGGTTCGGCCCGGCACCGGTCTCGGGCTTGCCATTTCCCGCGGCTTTATCGAGGCCATGCACGGCACGATCGTCGCCGGCAATCGCCCCGACCGCCGTGGCGCGGTGTTCACGATCACGCTGCCGATTGCGAACGTATCGCAAAAACTGGATGCCGCCGCATGAGCGCCGCCCCGCTTCGCGTGCTGGTCGTTGATGACGAGCCGCCGATCCGCAAGCTGTTACGGATGGGGCTGTCCGCGCACGGCTATCAGACCCTCGAAGCGCCCAACGGCAAGACGGCGCTCGAGCTTCTCAACGAATCCCCGGATCTGATCATCCTCGATCTCGGGCTGCCCGACATGCAGGGCCATGATTTGCTGCGCACCATCCGCGCGCGCAACGAAAGCGTACCGATTGTCGTGCTGTCGAGTCGCGGCGACGAGGCCGGTAAGGTTCAGGCGCTCGATTTCGGCGCCGACGACTATGTCACGAAGCCCTTCGGCATGGACGAGTTGCTGGCCCGGCTGCGCGCGGCGCTGCGCCATCAGTTGCAGACGCATGGCGAGCGGCCGGTGTTTCGCGTCGGCGATCTCTCGGTCGATCTTGTCCGCCGCATCGTCAAAGTCGGCGACAAGGACGTGAAACTCTCGCCGAAAGAATATGACCTGCTGCGCGTGCTGGTGCAGCATGCCGGCAAGGTGCTCACGCACAAATTCCTGCTCGGCGAATTGTGGGACGATCTCACTGACGCGCAATATCTGCGGGTCTACGTGCGGCAATTGCGGCAGAAGATCGAGGCCGATCCGGAACGGCCGCAATATGTGCTGACCGAAACCGGCATCGGCTACCGCCTGCGCGCACCGGATTGATCGCGCTATTGTGGTCGTCCGTGCGCTCGCGCATATTCCGCGGACCAATCCAATGGGGAGGTTTGTCATGGCCGAGGAACTCGTTCTCTATACCAATCCGCAGTCGCGCGGCCGCATTGCCCGCTGGATGCTCGAAGAAGTCGGCCAGCCTTATAAGGTCGAGGTTCTGGACTACAAATCGACCATGAAGGGCCCCGATTATCTCGCCATCAATCCGATGGGCAAGGTTCCGGCGCTGCGCCATGGCGATGCTGTCGTCACGGAGTCCGCCGCGATCTGCGCCTATCTTGCCGACGCTTTTCCGCAAGCAGGCCTCGCGCCGCCGGCGACGTCCAAGGAGCGCGCGCCCTATTATCGCTGGCTGTTCTTTTGCGCCGGTCCGCTCGAGGCGGCGACGAGCAACAAGGCGCTCGGCTTTGTCGTGCCGCCCGAGCGCGAGCGTATGATCGGCTACGGCACTTATGGCACCGCCTTGAATGCGCTGGAGGCGGCCGTGGCAAAAAGCGAATATCTCGCCGGCGACAAATTTTCCGCCGCCGATGTTTATGTCGGCTCGCATATCGGCTTCGGCATGATGTTCGGCTCGATCGAGCGCCGGCCAGCCTTCGAACAATACTGGAATCGGGTGAGCAGCCGGCCGGCCTGCAAACGGGCCAATGAGCTCGACGAAGAGCTGATGAAGAAGGCGGGCTGATCCGCTTTCAGGGCAGCCGCATCAGCGGCTGCCCCATTTGAATGGCCGCACCTTCGCGGACATTGTCGCAAAACTCAAAGCCGTCCGGCGCGAACACGATGATGGTCGAGCCGTGCTGAAACCAGCCGAGCTCGTCGCCTTTCTTGAATGCGCTATTGCAGGCGATGACGTTGCGGCCGTGATAATTGCGGTTCAGCAGATCGCTGATGCAATGCAGCCGGATGCTGGCGACGAGGATCGCTGCGACAGCCACTATAGTCACAGCTTGGCCGCCGGGCGTCAGCACCGTGCGCAGCACGGCACGCTCATTCTTGCAGAACAGCCGTTCGATCCGCTTGAGCGCGATCGGATTGACGTTCCAGGTATCGCCCGAAATGTAGGTCACTTGCTCGATACGGCCCTCATAGGGCGCGTGAAAGCGGTGATACATGCTCGACTTGAGGCGCAGCGTCACATAGCGGCCGTTACGATGGGCCTCTACCAGCGCCGGATCCGGCAACAGATCCGAAAGCGCATAGGGAAAACCCTTGGCCTGGAAAAGCGTGGTGCCGGCGATCGCGCCGTGCGCGCCGACGATTGCGTCGCAGGGGCTCACCAGAATGTCGGCCGTATTGTCGACGGGACGGGCGCCGTCCTTGAGTTCGCGGATGAAGCAATCGTGCAGGCTAGTGAATTCGGTCTTCTTGGCTTCGCTCAGATCGAGGTCGGAGAACGCCCGCCACAGCGCAATCGAGGCATCGCGCACGGACGGCTGCTCGATCTGGCTGAACCAACCGATGAATTGAGTGGCAAGCCGTCGCGGAATACGATTGGTCAGCAGGAAGTTAATATCTTCCTGCTCGAAGATCCGAAGGATTTGAGTCCTGACCGTCATGTGCTTGTTAAATCCCCCGGCTAAACCGCGATTCGATGGATGGCAATACGACTCTCGCCTTCTACGGCCTCGGCGCCGCGGCCGCCGCGACTTCGGTCGTGGCCCTGAAAAAGCGGCTGCAGTTGTCGCAGGCTAAGCACCGCTCGCTCGCCGGCCACGCCCGGATGTCGCGCTGGCTCGCGGGTTTCCTGCCGTTTTATGACTACGGCGAGGACCGGTTCTTTTGTTCGGATGGCGCGCCGGAGGAGATCGCCGCCCGCCGCCGCGACGGGCTCTCGCGGCTTTCGGCACTGTACAAGACCCGCTTTGCCGAGACCATCAAGCGCACCGCTGAAGCCAACGAATCGATTTCCGACCTGCAGTTCACCGACGCCTATCGCGTCCCGTTCCAGTACCGGCGCGTGGTGAGCGCGCATCTGCCGTCCGCAAGCTTCATGCAGTCTTCGAGCGGCGTGACGGTGACCGACCTCGACGGCAACCGCGCCTATGACCTGACCGGCTCCTACGGCGTCAATGTGTTGGGCTATGACTTCTACAAGGGCGCGATGGAGCGCGGCGCCGCGCGCGTGCGCGAGCTCGGCCCGGTGCTCGGCCCCTATCATCCGCTGATCGTCGAAAACACCCAATTGCTGAAGGAGATTTCCGGGCTCGACGAAGCCTCCTTCCACATGTCGGGCACCGAAGCGGTCATGCAGGCGGTGCGGCTTGCGCGCTACCACACCAAGCGCACGCATCTGGTGCGCTTCTGCGGCGCCTATCACGGCTGGTGGGGCGACGTGCAGCCGGGCGTCGGCAATCCGGTTCCGGCGCACGAGACCTATACGCTCAACGACATGTCCGAGGATACGCTGCGCGTTCTGCGCACGCGCAACAATATCGCCTGCGTACTGATCAATCCGCTGCAAGCGCTGCATCCGAACGGCTCGGCGCCGAGCGATTCGTCGCTGGTCGACAGCGGCCGCAGCGCGCATTTCGACAAGGACGCTTATGCCGATTGGCTGAAACGGCTGCGCCAGGTGTGCACCGAGCGCAACATCGTGCTCATTTTCGACGAAGTCTTTGTCGGTTTCCGCATCGCCAAAGGCGGGGCGCAGGACTATTTCGGCGTGCGCGCCGATCTTGTCACTTACGGCAAGACGCTTGGCGGCGGGCTGCCGATCGGTGTCGTCTGCGGCCGGCATGAGCTGATGAAGCGCTTCCGTGACGACCGTCCGGCCGACATTTGCTTCGCCCGGGGCACGTTCAATTCGCACCCTTACGTCATGGCGGCGATGAACGAGTTCCTGCGTTACCTGAAAACGCCGGAGGCCGATGCCACCTATCGCGGCCTCGATGCGACCTGGAATCGGCGCGCGCATGAGCTCAACGAACGCCTTGCCGCGGAGGGGCTGCCGGTGGCGGTGGCGAACCTGTCGTCGATCTGGACGGTCTGTTATACGCAGCCGTCGCGCTACAATTGGATGCTGCAATATTACCTGCGGGCCGAAGGACTGGCGCTGAGCTGGATCGGCACCGGCCGGCTGATTTTCAGCCTGAATTACACCGAAGCCGATTTTGCGGCCGTGGCCGACCGCTTCGTCGCGGCCGCCAAAGCGATGCAACAAGATGGCTGGTGGTGGCACAATCCGCGGCTGACCAATAAAACAATCAAGCGGACCATCTTGAAGGAGATGATCCGCCAGAGATTGTTGGGTCGAAGCGGCTAGCAAAATCGAAGCTTAGCAGGGGCGACGAGCGGAACGCGCCTTGGCGTTCGTTGGCGCTCAGCTCGGCCGCAGCTCTTCCTCGGCGTCTTCCTCGTCCCAGTGATGCAGGCCGATCTCCGGATCGATCAGTTCACCGCGCAGCAGCGCGAACGGCGCCTTATGATAGATTTTGATGTCGTGGAACGGGTCGGTGAGGATCTTGGTCGCCCATACCAGGCCAGTCGGCACGTCTTTGACAAAGAACAGCTGGATGGTGCGGAACAGCACGCCGCCGATGCCGAGCGCGAGCCAGATGATCCCGATGTGGTGGATGTATTCGGAGGGCGTCGTGGCCGGAGCGAACAGGCCGAAATAGCTCGAGCTGAAATAGAGCGGCACCGCCGACAGCGCCCAGATCGAAAGCAGCACGATCTTGCGCTGCAGATTGTAGCCGACCTTGATCTCTTCTTTGTACTCGTGCGTCGCCTGATTGACGTGATCGTAGTCTTTCGGCTCGAAGAAGAAGTGCCCGCACTGCCGGGACGTCATTGCCACCAGCCAGCCGGCCAGCGCCGAGATTGCGGGATCCTTGAAGATCATCACGTAAGCAAACAAAAAGCTCAGCGCGCTGACGAAATGAAGCGACTGATTGATGCGGCTGTGATGATAGTAGCGATGATCATCCCATCGCTGGGTCCGCAAAGTCTCTAGAAAATTTTCCATTCGTTAACCCCCGTCGTGCAGGCGTTCGATCTGGGTATGGCGATTCCGTGAATCCCTTGTGACAGGGAGCGCTCACGGAGCATGTCCGTGAGCCAGTTTATGTGACAGATGCGTGAATTCGGCTGTCTCGATCAGCCGGCCGCACGCGTCGCATCCGACGCGTAGCCGCCCCCCACACCATCGTGCTTGCCGAAGCGGATCATATTGAAATGACCAAACGGCGGCACAGCGCGTCGTTCGATGAGATGCATGCCGGCGGTCTTCGCGGTCCAGCGCGAATAGCGTTCAAAGGAGAACTCGGAGCGCCAGCCGAGCTTGCGCGCCGCCGGCTGGAACCAGTGTTCAAGCGAACGCCGCAGGCCGGCCTCGGCGCCGACCCGGCTGATCAGAATGATCTCGCCGCCGGGCTTGAGCACACGGGCCAGCTCGTCGAGCGCGGCTTCCGGGTTGGGACACGTGGTGATGACGTGTTGCGCCACGACCACATCAAAAGAATTATCGGGGAAGGACAGATGCTCGGCATCCATCACCCAGAGTCCTTCGACATTGGTCAGACCCAGCTCGGTCACGCGCTCCTGCGCTTTGCGCAACATCGGCTCGGAAATATCGACGCCGGAAAGTTTGCAGTTCTTGGAATAAAGCGGCAGCGACATCCCGGTGCCGACACCGACTTCGAGGACGCGGCCGCCGATCCGCTCGGCTGCGGAGATCGCGACCTGGCGGCCGCGCTCGAAAACCGCACCGAAGACGAGATCGTAAACCGGCGCCCAGCGCGCATAGGCCTTGGTAACTGTTTGCGCGTCCAAATCTACTTCAGACAGAGTGCTCATGCGTAACCCTCGTATTGCAGCCGGGAACTAACGGTTGTCCGGCTGTGTCTTGTGCGGGAGCGGCGACCGGTATCGCCGGCTCCGGTTCGCGTGCGCCGCCGGTAGCCACCTTATGCGCATGGCCGATGAATTGGCGGGCACTATTCTCCCACGAATAACGCAGCGCGAATTCGCGGCACGTCTCTCGGGAAATCCACAATGCCTGCATGCAGGCAACACGAAGGTCGTCGTTGAGTACGCCGATCGGATTGTCGCTGATCACGTCTTTCGGCCCGGTCACCGGGAACGCGGCGATGGGCACTCCGCTCGCCAGCGCTTCCAGCTGCACGATGCCGAAAGTGTCGGTCAGGCTTGGAAACACAAACACGTCAGCCGCCGCAAGATGCGCGGCGAGGATGCCGTTGTCGAGCTGGCCGAGAAATTTCGCGCTCGGGAAACGGCGTTTAAGTTCTGCTTCCTGCGGGCCCGCACCGATCACGACTTTGGTGCCCGGCAGATCGAGCGAGAGGAACGCCGGCAAGTTTTTTTCCACGGCGACGCGGCCCACCGACATGAAGATCGGCCGCGGGAAGCCGAGATCGATGGCGCGATCCGGACGAAACAGATCGACGTCAACGCCACGGGTCCACATGCCGAGATTGGTGAAGCCGCGCTCGTGCAGCTCGGTCATCAGCGACGGCGTCGCGACCATGGTCACCGTGGCCGCGCCATGGAAACGGCGCAGCACGTTGTAGACCCATTGCGCCGGGATCGGTGAGCGCGCCGAGATATATTCGGGAAAGCGGGTCGTATAGCTCGTCGTGAACGGCCGGCCGACCCGCATGCAATAAGCCCGCACGGCGTAACCGATCGGCCCTTCCGTGGCCAAGTGAATGGCGTCAGGCTTGGCCGCTTCGATGCGTTCCGCGATCTTTTTCCGCCCGGGTAGCGCCAACCGCAAGCCCGGATAAGTAGGCACCGGAAAGGTCCAGAAACCATCCGGCGAAAGAAATTCGATGTCGACGCCGAGCTTGCCTGCGGCCCGTGCCAGCGAGCCCAGCGTACGCACGACGCCATTGACTTGCGGACGCCAGGCGTCCGTTGCGACCAGGACTTTCATGGGGTTGCTTCCGGCCGGGCGCTTGTCGCCCGCGTCATTTGTTCGAATCGCATTCAGCGACAATTACTATTTCATGTCTCAATCGTGTGACGGTCCTGCCGCGGCTGCGCGAAGGGGTCGCAGCCGACCGTAACAATGCTGTTACAAATGGATGGGAATTTGCCGCCGCGATTCGTAAGAGCGCACCCGGCTTGATCGAATCGAGATGCATTCCATATTTCCGCTTTGCGCATATCCTTAATTGGAACGCATATCCTTAATTGGAACCCGGCGTCCGCCCTCGGATCAAGTCCAAGGGCATGCTTTTCCGGGACCGCGCCAACGGAGTAGTTAACGTCCTGGCTGAGACGAGCCCCCCCATCCCGTCGATCATCCGCGGCGTCGGACGGAGCAAGTTCAGCTTCGCGATCAGCCTAGCGATCGTCGCCGTTGCCGCAGCTCTGCTCTACCATCTGCTGCGCGGCATCCATGTCGACAAAGTCATCGAGGCGATCAAGGCGCAGCCGAGCTGGAAACTGCTGCTCGCTGGGTCGCTGGTCGTCGCCGGTTATTCCAATCTCGTGCTCTACGACGTGTTCGCCCTGCACACGATCGGCAGGCGCTACATGCCCTGGCGGGTCGTCGCCTTTACGAGCTTCACCAGCTACACGATCGGCCATTCGCTCGGCGCGGCAACATTCACCTGCGGCCTGGTCCGATTCCGGGTCTACTCATTCTGGGGCCTCACGGTCATCGACATCGCCAAGATCGCGTTCATGACCGGCCTGACCTTTTGGCTGGGAAACGCCTTCGTGCTCGGCGCCGGCGTCTTCCACGCGCCGGCTGCGCTGAGCGTCTACGATCACCTGCCATCCTCGATCAATCGCCTGCTCGGCTTCGCCGGTCTCATCGCCGTGGGCTGCTATCTGCTCTGGCTCGCGCAACGGCCGCGCACAGTCGGCCGCGACAACTGGAAAATCGTCCTGCCCGGAGTGCGCGGCACCTTGCTGCAGATCGGCATCGGGACGATGGATCGTCTTCTCGCTTCGCTCTCGTTTTTCATCTTGCTGCCCGACAGTCCCAGCATCGCGTTCGGAAGCCTGCTCGTGATCTTTGCCGTCGCAACGCTTCTCGGCACGATCAGCCACACGCCGGGCAGCCTCGGCGTGGTGGAGGCCGCACTCATTCTCGGCCTGCCGCAATTCAATCGCGAGGAGCTTCTCGCGGCTATACTGACTTTCCGCGTGCTCGATTTCTTCCTGCCGCTGATGCTGGCGACGATCATGTTCGGCTTGCGGGAATTGCGCCTAGTCGCGCGGCGCGCGCACGGCAGGCGTGCGGAAACGGCCCCGACCTTGTAAGCCCCCCTCGCCCCCGCTAAGGTTTGGTTCGGGCGGGTTGGAGTGATGGTGACGAGTCATTATGGGGCTCCGCGGGGGTGGAACCTCCCGCAGGAGTGGGTCCGGCGCCCGGTAAGAACGATTGTGACGGTCTGCGTTGCGCTTGCGGTGGGGCTTTTTGTCGCCCCTCTGCGAGAAGCCAATGCCGAGACGATCGAGTCTGCGCTCGTCCGTGCTTACGAGAACAATCCACAACTTAATGCGCAGCGTGCGATCGTCCGCCAGACCGACGAAGGCGTGTCGCAGGCGATGTCGGGCTACCGGCCGACAGTGAACGCGACCGCCAGCCTGCAGCGGCAATACACCAAGCTGCAGCAGTCGATTCCGGCAGTGCCGCCGGGCCTGCCGAACGGCATTTCGTTCGCTGACAAAGGACTTAGCACGCCGGAATCAGTCGGGGCGAGCGTCTCGCAGACCTTGTTCAACGGCAACCAGACCGCCAACAAAGTCCGTGCTTCCGAAAGCCAGGTCACGGCCGCGCGCGAGACATTGCGGGTCATGGAGCAATCGGTGCTGCTGGCTGCAGCGACGGTCTACATGGACATGTCGCGCGACCGCGCCAATCTCGAGGTCCAGCAGAACAATGTGAAGGTGCTCGATCGCACGCTTACCGACACCAAAAACCGCTTCAACGCGGGCGCGGTGACCGACACCGATGTTGCCCAATCCGAAGCGCAGCTGGCTGCCGGCCAAGCAAGCCTGCATGCCGCCGAAGCGGCGCTGGAGACGACGCGCGCAAACTATCGGCGCATCATCGGCGTCGATCCGGCGAATCTGGTGCCGGCCTCATCGGTGGAGCGGATTGCGCCGTCGACGCTCAATGGCGCAGTTGCGCTTGGCGTCGCTCAAAATCCCAACGTGCTCGCGGCGATGTATGGCGTCGATGTCGCACTGCTGCAGGTCAAGATCGCCGAAGGGGCGCTCTATCCGACGCTGTCGGCGCAATACAACGTCCAATACAATCTCTCGCCCCAGCTGCTAATGCCAAGGCTGTTTACCGACACGGTGGGGCTCAACCTCTCTATCCCCATTTATCAGGGCGGCAGCGAATATTCGACGATCCGATCCAACAAAGAGGCGCTCGGACAGCAGCAATTGAATGTCGATCAGGTCCGCGACGAGACGCGCGCCAATGTCGTCACAGCCTGGGCGCAACTACAGTCGGCAAAGGCGCAGATCGAAGCGGCCCAGCGCCAGAACGCCGCAGCTGAGCGCGCACTCAATGGCGTGCGCAACGAAGCCCAGGCCGGCCAGCGCACCACGCAAGATGTTCTCATCGCCGAGCAGAATCTGGTGAATGCGCGGCAAAGCCTCATTGTCGCGCAACACGACCGCATAGTCTCTTCCTATAGCTTGTTGTCGGCGGTGGGACGATTGTCGGCGCAAGACCTGGCGCTGCCGGTGACGGTCTACGACCCGTCAGTGCACTACCAGCAGGTCCGCGATGCCTGGATCGGCGTGCGAACGCCGAGCGGGCAATAGGCCGCGCGCGTTCTCTGATTCGAATGTCAAACAGCGACGGACTCTCCGCAGCGCGGATGCGCGCGCCCTCGCCTCGTCATTGCGAGGAGTGTTCGCGACGACGCAGTCCAGCGCGGCCGCGTGACAATCTCGGCCGGTAGAGGTTGCTGCACCGCCGCACTGGATTGCTTCGCTTCGCTCGCAGTGACGAAAGTGAAAGAACGAAAGCTTCGTAGGGTGGGCTAAGGCGCGCAGCGCCGTGCCCACGCGTCTTTGCATCTCCGCTACCTTGGTCCGCGTGGGCTGCGCTTCGCTTAGCCCACCCTACGAAGGAAGAAAGAACAAACAAAAAGAAGGAAGCGGAACGCCGACAGACGCAGTGTCTCATGTCGCCGTGCCAGCGGGCACGGCTGCGCGCCACGGAGAGGTCGGCTTGCGCCGCCCCTCCGCTGCGGGCGCGCTCGCCTGTCGGCGTTCCACCACGGTTCTGCCCTAGAGAGTATTCCATCCCTAGGTGCGACCTCAGGCCATGTTTCCGGGGACTTGGAGTTAGCGCCGGTCCTGTCGATCCCCATTCCTGGGGCAAAACCGACACAGTTTTTGCGGGTGTTACCCGCCTTCACCTGTCCCCGCCCAGCGAGCACCTCGCGGCCTGGTCTGTAGTGCCAGGAGACTGATGCCCGAAACCGCCCGGGTGCGGGTCGTAACTCCGCCCGCGGGCACCGCA
>DATAQN010000031.1:0-24020 GCA_036264635.1 Xanthobacteraceae bacterium
CCAGCCGGCACCTTCGGCATCTTCATTGACAAGTTCGGGCTTGCCGGACAGTGCTTCGTTTACACCAAGAATTTCGCCGCTTACGGGAGAATAGAGGTCGCTTGCAGCCTTGACGGATTCGACAACCGCGACCGGGCCGCCCTTCTGCACCTGCGCGCCGACATGTGGGAGTTCAACGGTCGTCACGTCGTTGAGCTTTTCCTGAGCGTAGTTTGTTATTCCGACGGTACCGACGCCATCCTCGACGGTAATGTATTGGTGATCCTGGCTGTATTTAGTCTGCATGACGGACCTTTGGGCACAAGGTCGGGACCGCAGCCGAAAGCATACTCCACCTGAGCAGCTCGAGGTAGGGCTTCCGACGCGCTCGAGCAGCAGTGGTTATAGGTCGCGGTTCGATGACACGCCTATAACCGGACGGTGAAGGGGAGGCTCCATGTCGATCAATTCAACCCATATGCAACCACCGCGGGCCGACCGGCCGACGCCGATGGCAGCCGCCGATTGAAGACGTCCAAAATCGAGCCATGCGATGGCTGCCAGGGACTTGGCTTTTCTGGCCGAGCCCCTCGTAGGCATCATGCCTGCTTCGCAGGAGTGGAGGGACTCGAATCTCCGGGCGACTGATATTAGGCGCAGATGAATGTTCAGTATGAAGCCCGCACGGCCGACGGTTTGTTGAGTGCTCGCGGGGAGAGTCGGCCTGTTCAGCGCGGGTTGGTCTTCACCATCGTCGCACTCGCATTGCTGATGATGTCGATCGACAACACCATCGTGGCGACGGCGCTGCATTCGCTGCAACACGACCTGCAGACGTCGATCGACTGGGCCGGCTGGACCATGACGGCGTACTCGCTCGGGTTTGTGGTTCTCTTGCCAGTCAGCGGAAAACTCAGCGAGCAGTACGGCGCCCGCAGGGTATTCCTCGGCTCTGTTGCGGCCTTCACATTCGCATCGCTGTGCTGCGGTCTGGCCGACAATATCTATGTGCTTATCGTGCTGCGCGGGCTGCAAGCGGCCGGCGGAGCGGGCTTTACACCCTCAGCGACCAAGATCATCGTCGATCACTTCGGCGGCGCGCGCGATCGCGCGGTGAGCTTGTTCGGCAGTATCTTCTCGATCGGGACGATGATCGGACCCATATTCGGTGGGCTGTTCGTGACCTACTGGACTTGGCGCGGCATCTTTTTGGTCAACGTGCCGATCGGCGTGGCGGTTATTGTGCTGGCCCTGCGCTACGTGCCCTGGGATCGATCGCCGATAGAGGGGTCCCAGCCGAAAATGGATGCCACCGGCATGACGCTGCTCGGGAGCGCTTTGCTCGCTGGCATGTTTGCGGTCAGATATCTGGCCGAACGGAATGCGCACGTTTGGTCGCTGTTGTTCGTCATCCCGTTGGCCATCGCGATTGTCGTCCTATGGATGTTCTTTCGTCACATCAACCGTTCGGCGCACCCGTTCATTCTTCCGCGCCTGATTACCGGATCCGGCTTCGGCGCGGTCAATCTGCTTAATGGACTCTACGGGGGCATCACCTCGGGCGTCATAGCGCTTGTCCCGCTATACGCAACCAACCGCTACGGCATCGACGCACTCGACTCCGGTGTATTGCTGATCGCCCAAGGAATTGCCGCGATCATCTTGTCGACCGCTGGCGCGTTTGCCTTGCGGCGCACGGGTTACCGGCCGCCGCTGTATGTCGGGGGTGTCGTTACCGCAGCCGGGATGCTGCTGCTGGCCCTCAGCCCGGTCGCCGGTATCCCACCATTTGTGTGGCTCTCCAGTGCAGCGTTCCTTATCGGAGCCGGCCGCGGGGCCAACAACCCGGCCAGCCGCAACGCGGGACTGCAACTGGCGCCTGAGCACTCTTCCACCCTCGCTGCACTGCGGACGATGTGCATGCAAATCGGGACAATCATTACAATCTCGATAGACACGGCGGTTCTCGCCACGTCTCATGACCCCGGCGGCGTTCAAGCTTGGCTGTTCGCTGGAGCAGGTGCGCTGCTCGTCGCGGCGCTTCCGTTGATTACCCGCGTACCAGAGCACCGCGGTTCGTGGTAACTGCGGAATCTCCGATCTCGGCGGTTTAACCGGCTGATCCGCTCGCAACAAATATGTGCCACACGTCGAGGCCCGCGCCCCACCTCAGCGCGGAGCGCGGCTACGTCCTCCGCTGTCGGGAGGAGGATGAAAAAGCATCAATCCTCGCCCGGCACGGCGAGCGGCAGGCGGTCGTCGTCTTGGCCCGAATAGCTGAGCGGGCGCTCGTGTTTTTCTTTTTCTTTGATCGAGCCGGTGACGCCGGGATCTCCGTAGTGTTCACCATAGTGGTGCGCGGCATATTGCGAACGCACCCGCGCGGCAGCGACTTCGCCCGGGATCGCCGTCGGCTCGCAGATGTGGCGGCCGTTATAGTGCCGCATCAGATCGACGTGGATGTGATTGTAGTGATAGACATTGGCGCCCGGCGCCAGCACCGTGGTGAATTGATCGCAGGCCGCCGATTGCACGTCGTGCAGGAAACCTTGCTCTTCCGGCGAGCCGTGCCAGCCATATTGCACGCTGACTTTGTGTCCGTCGGCGAGATCGAATTCGGCGACGTCGAGCGCATTGCCGAAAGCGTGCTCGGAAATATGTGCATTCGGATTGCCGTTCATGCCACGGCAGGAATAGGCGGAGATCTGCCTGATCTCGACCACCGGCTGGTGGAACCAGCGCAGCGCTGCGGGCTGCACCGCATTGTCCATCCATTGATCGAGCGCCGACACGATAGGGCAGGCGAGCGTCGCCGCAGGCTGCACCGTGACCGGCTGGATCGACGCCGTCATGGAACGGTCCGGCGGACCGAGCGACGGCGGCTGAGTTGGCGGTGCACTTGGCGCCTGGCGCGTTGAATAAGGCGCCGGGTTCGGCCCGCCGTAATAGGGATGCGGCGGGCCGCCCGGAATGTCGACATCCTCGTCATCATCGGGTTCGGGCACGCCCGGCGGATTGAGCGACAGCGGCTGGCCGGCTTGCGCGGTCGATTGCGGTGCGCCGGCGGTTTGCGGATGGGGCTGCGCATAGCGCTGCGGATAAGATTGCGCAGGATAGGCCTGCGAAGGCTGCGCCGGATAAGATTGCGGCGCGGATGATTGCTGATATGGCGATTGCTGATAGGGCGATTGTTGATATGGATTATATGGCGGCCCGCTCTGTTGCGGCGGTGGCAGCGCGCTCGACTGGACAAAGCTCTGGCGGGGAACCGGTGTGTACGGCGCGCCGCTTGGCTGGCCGTATTGTTGATTTGGGCTCTGGCCCGGCCAACTCTTCGGCCCGGCATTTGGAATGGAGCCCGGCGGACGCAGCGCTTCGTCGTCGTAGCTGAGCGCGGAACCTGTGCCGAGCGACGACACGCGCAGCGGATAGGTCATGCCGCAGGCGCCTGGACCGTTGATCGCCGAAATCCGCACGCGCGTTGCGGACTCCTTCACCGCACCGGAATTCAGGCACGATGCTTCGGCCTCGGCGCGCCAGGGCTCGCGCTCGGCTATCATGAAATGACTGCAGCCGGCGACGGCGATGAGAGCGGCGAGGACGAGGGAGCTGACGAGATACCAGCGAACTCCACGCGTCATGCGCGGACATTGCGAGCAATTCTCTTAAGGACTGCTCAACAATGTTCGGCGGGAGATTTTTCTTTTTTGCGCAGGTTTTGCGGATATCGCTGTGGTGAACCGCCCATTAACCATGACCCTTGATCCGGAACCGCATTTCGGGCCACATCGCAAGAGAACAGAAGGTGGCCGGAGAAAAGCGATGTTGTCTGCACTCGATTTCGTTCGTCGGCTCGAGTCTGGTGAACTGACGGCACGCGCCGCGATCGATATCTGCGCGGAAGCTATCGATGCGCGTGAGAAGGATGTCGGTGCTTTCGTCGTTCTTGACCTTGATGCGGCGCGACGCGCGGCTGAGGATGTGCGCCTCGCCGCCACGCCGCTGCGCGGCCTGCCGGTCGCCTTCAAGGATATTTTCGACACTGCCGATCTGCCGACGCAATACGGCTCGCCGATCTATGCCGGCTATCGGCCGCGCGCCGATGCGAGCGCAGTGGCGCTGACGCGCCGCGCCGGCGGCATTGTGATCGGCAAGACGGTGACGACCGAGATGGCGTCGCTGGTGCCGTCGACAACGTGCAATCCGCACAATCTCGAACACACGCCCGGCGGTTCGTCATCGGGTTCCGCAGCGGGTGTCGCCGCCGGCATGATGCCGATCGCGTTCGGCACGCAGACCGCAGGTTCGGTGATCAGACCGGCAGCATTCTGCGGTGTCGCAGGCTTCAAACCATCTTATCGCTTGATCCCGATGGTTGGCGCGAAAGACGTCGCCTGGTATCTGGATACAGGAGGTCTGTTTGGCGCCAGCGTCGCCGATGTCGGCTTCGTCGCCGGCGCGATTCTCGCCCGCGATCTTCGCGTCGACCGCACCGCGCCCGCCGCGCCGCGCGTCGCCGTAGCGCGCACGCATCTTTGGCCGCAAGCGAGCGAGGCGATGCACAAGGCGATCGAGACCGCCGCGAGGATCGCGGAGGGCGCCGGCGCCAAGGTCACCGAGATCACACTGCCGCCGATCTTCGAGGATGCCTGGCTCGCGCAGCACACGATCCAGGATTACGAGAACCTCTGCGCGGTCGCCTGGGAATATGAACATCACCGCGACAAGATCGATCATAGACTGCGCGCTTCGCTCGACGCCGCGACCTCGATCACCGCCGCCGCCTATGACGCTGCGCGCCGCACCGGAAGCCGCGCCAGGCAAGCGCTTGCCGACACTATGGCGGATTACGACGTAATCCTCACGCCGTCGGCGCCAGGTGCCGCGCCGCACGGTTTTGCCACTACGGGCAACGCGATGTTCAACCGGCTGTGGACGCTGATGGGCACGCCCTGCGTCAACGTGCCGGGCTTGAGCGAAAACGGCCTGCCGCTCGGCATTCAAATCGTCGGCCGCTTCGGCCGTGATCGCGCAGCGCTCGAAGCGGCGCTGTTCGTGGAGCAGGCGATTGCGAAGAAGGTGGGGACTTAATCGTCATTGCGAGCAAAGCGAAGCAATCCAGTGCGGCAGCTCAGTACTGGATTGCTTCGTCGCTTTGCTCCTCGCAATGACGACTACTCCGCCGCCGTGCGTGCCGCCGCCAGCGGATCGTAGTTGAGGACCGGCGACAGCCATTTCTCCATCGCGGCGAACGTCTCGCCCTTGCGCCTGGCGTAATCCTCGACTTGGTCGCGTTCGATCTTGCCGACGCCGAAATAATAGCTTTCGGGGTGGCTGAAATAGAGGCCACACACCGAGGCGCCCGGCCACATGGCAAAGCTCTCGGTGAGCTTCACGCCGATCGCGCGCTCGCCATCGAGCAGATTGAACAGCGTGCCTTTCTCAGTGTGATCAGGCTGCGCCGGATAACCGGGCGCCGGCCGGATGCCGCGATATTGCTCGGTGATCAGTTGATCGTTGCGCAAATTTTCGTCCGCCGCATAAGCCCAGAACTCCCGCCGCGCGCGCTGATGCATACGTTCGGCCAGTGCCTCGGCGAGACGGTCAGCGAGAGCTTTGGCCATGATCGCCGAATAGTCGTCGTTAGCGTGCTTGAAGCGATTGACGACGATTTCTTCGCCGATCCCGGCTGTCACCGCGAAAGCGCCGATATAGTCACGCAATCCACTCTTCTTCGGCGCGATGAAATCCGCGAGCGCCACATTGGCGCGACCCTCGCGGCGCGCGAGCTGCTGGCGCAATGTGTGCAGCGTGGCGACCGGCTTGGCGCGCGTCTCGTCGCCGAAGACCAAAATGTCGTCGCCGTCGCTGTTGGCCGGCCAGAAGCCGATCACCGCGCTGGCGCGAACCCATTTTTCGGCGATCATCTGTTTCAGCATGGCCTGCGCGTCGGCAAACAGACTGCGCGCCGCCTCGCCAACCGTCGCGTCCTGCAGGATCGCCGGATACTTGCCGGTCAATTCCCAGGTGGCAAAAAAAGGCGACCAGTCGACGTAGTCGACCAGCTCGGCAATCGAGACGTCGCTGAGCGTCCGCGTGCCAATAAGCTGCGGCACCGTCGGTACATAGCTGCCGGACCAGTCGAGCTTCAGCGCATTGGCGCGCGCGGCGGCGAGCGACAAGCGCTGCTTGTTCTCCTCGCCGCGTGCGTGTGCCGCAGCGATCCGCGCATATTCGGCGCGCACATCGCCGATGGTGCGCTCGCGCGCATCCCGCGACAACAGCGACGCGACGACACCGACGGCGCGGCTTGCATCGTTGACATAGACCGTCTGCCCGCGCCGGTAATTCGGATGAATCTTGACCGCGGTGTGCACACGGCTCGTCGTGGCGCCGCCGATCAACAGCGGTATCTCGAAGCCCTGACGCTCGAATTCGCTGGCGACATGGCACATTTCGTCGAGTGACGGCGTGATCAGGCCGGAGAGGCCGACGATATCGGCCTGCTCCTCGATCGCCGCCCGCATGATCTTTTCGGCCGGCACCATGACGCCGAGATCGATGACGTCGTAATTGTTGCATTGAAGCACGACGCCGACGATGTTCTTGCCGATGTCGTGGACGTCGCCCTTGACGGTCGCGAGCACGATCTTGCCGTTCGTGGAGGCATGTTCGCGGCCGTCGCGTTGCTGCTCCATATAGGGCATCAGATACGACACGGCTTGTTTCATTACCCGCGCCGACTTCACCACCTGCGGCAGGAACATGCGGCCGGAGCCGAACAAGTCGCCGACGACATTCATGCCGTCCATCAGCGGGCCTTCGATCACCGCAAGCGGACGCGGCGCTTTCAGCCGCGCCTCTTCGACATCCTTTTCGATAAAGTCGGTGATGCCGTGGACGAGCGCATGCGACAGCCGCTTTTCGACCGGCCATTCCCGCCAGGACAGATCGGCTTCTTTCTTTTCCTTGCCATGGCCGCGATGCCGTTCGGCGAGCGCGAGCAGGCGCTCGGCCGCATCAGGACGCCGATTGAGCACGACGTCTTCGCAAGCCTCGCGCAATTCCGGATCGAGATCGTCATAGACCGCGATCTGACCGGCATTGACGATGCCCATATCCATGCCGGCCTTGATGGCGTGATAGAGGAACACGGCGTGCATCGCCTCGCGCACCGCCTCGTTGCCGCGGAACGAGAATGACAAATTGGACACGCCGCCCGACACGTGCGCGTGCGGAAGATTCTCGCGGATCCAGCGCGCTGCCTCGATGAAGGCGACACCGTAGCCGTTGTGCTCTTCCATGCCGGTGGCGACGGCAAAGATATTGGGATCGAAGATGATGTCCTGCGGCGGGAAGCCGACGCGATTGACCAGGATGTCGTAGGCGCGCTTCGAGATTGTCTGCTTGCGCTCGAGCGTATCGGCCTGGCCCTTTTCGTCGAAGGCCATGACGACGACGGCCGCGCCATAGCGGCGCACGATCTCGGCATGGTGGATGAAAGCCTCTTCGCCCTCCTTGAGCGAGATCGAGTTCACCACCGGCTTGCCCTGTACGCATTTCAGCCCGGCTTCGATGACCGAGAATTTCGACGAGTCGATCATCACCGGCACACGCGCAATGTCGGGCTCGGCGGCGACCAGATTGAGGAACGTGGTCATCGCGTTCTCGGAGTCGAGAAGCCCTTCGTCCATATTGACGTCGATGATCTGCGCCCCGTTCTCCACCTGATCACGCGCGACGGCGAGCGCTGATGGATAATCGCCGGAGGTGATCAGCTTGCGGAAGCGCGCGGAGCCCGTGACATTGGTGCGCTCGCCGACATTCACGAAAGGGATATTCGACGTCAGCGTGAACGGTTCGAGGCCGGAAAGGCGCAGCCGCGGCGCGATCTCTGGGATCTTGCGTGGAGTCTTGCCGGCGACGGCGCGCGCGATAGCGCGGATATGATCGGGCGTCGTGCCGCAGCAGCCGCCGATGATGTTGACGAGGCCGGAGGCGGCGAACTCGCCAAGCTGCGTCGCCATCGTCTCCGGCCCTTCGTCGTAATGGCCGAATTCATTGGGCAGGCCGGCATTGGGATAAGCGCAGATCAGCGTATCGGCGACGCGGCCGATCTCGGCGATGTGAGCGCGCATCTCCTTGGCGCCGAGCGCGCAATTGAGGCCAACGGAAATCGGCGCCGCATGCGCGACCGAATTCCAGAACGCTTCCGGCGTTTGGCCGGAGAGAAAGCGCCCGGAACGATCGGTGATAGTACCGGACACCATGACCGGCACATCGATGCCGCGCGCCGCAAGCTCGTCGGCAATGGCAAAGATCGCGGCCTTGGCGTTGAGCGTGTCGAAAATCGTCTCGATCAAAAGCACGTCGACGCCGCCGTCGATCAGGCCGCGCACCTGTTCGCCATAGGCCTCACGCAGCTGATCGAAGGTGATGGCGCGAAAGCCGGGATTGGAGACATCGGGCGAGATCGAAGCAGTACGGTTAGTCGGCCCGATGGCTCCGGCAACGATGCGCTCGCGACCGTCTTCTTCCTGCGCAAGGCGCGCGGCTTCGCGAACGAGGCGCGCACCGTCGAGGTTAAGCTCATAGGCGATGTCGGCCATGCCGTAATCGGCTTGCGCGATCCGCGTCGAGGAGAATGTATTGGTCGAGACGATATCGGCGCCGGCGCGGAAATAGGCGAGGTGGATCGAACGGATCGCGTCCGGCTGTGTGAGGTTCAGCAGATCGTTGTTGCCGCGCACCTCGCGGTTCCAGGCATCGAAACGCGCACCGCGAAACGCTTCCTCGTCGAGCCGCAGCGCCTGGATCATCGTACCCATCGCGCCGTCGAGCACGAGAATGCGTTCGGCGGCGAGCCGCAGTAGCGTCGATTCAGCCTGGGACTTTGGCGCAAGCTTATTCATTCACACGCGTTCCTTGACACTTTCTTTGGCCGTATCGCCTGCCGTGCCGTGGTCCGGCCGCATGCCGAGCAAATGGCAAATCGCGTAGACCAGATCGGCCCGGTTCATGGTGTAAAAATGGAAATTAGTGACGCCATGGTCGACAAGATCGATCACTTGTTCGGCAGCGACGGCGGCCGCGATCAATTTTCGGGTAGCGGGATCGTCGTCGAGCCCGTCGAAGCGGTCGGCAAGCCAGGCCGGAACCGAGGCGCCGGTGCGCTCGGCGAAATTCTTGGTCTGCTTGAAATTCTGCACCGGCAAAATCCCGGGCACGATCGGGATATTGATGCCTGCCGCGCGTACGCGGTCGAGATAACGGAAGTAGAGCGCATTCTCGAAAAAGAACTGCGTCATCGCCCGGGTCGCGCCGGCGTCGACCTTGGCTTTAAGCATATCGATGTCCGCCGCAACGGAAGGACTATCTGGATGCTTCTCCGGATAGGCCGAGACCGACACTTCAATATCGGCGATGCGTTTGATGCCGCCGACGAGATCGGCCGCGTTCTGATAGCCGTCCGGATGCGGCGTATAGCGCTCGCCGATGCCGCCCACCGGATCGCCGCGCAGCGCCACGATGTGGCGCACACCGGCCTCGGCGTAGCCGCGAATGACCGTGTTGACGTCGTCGCGGCTCGCGGCGACGCAGGTCAGATGCGCGGCCGGCACCAGCATGGTCTCGGCCAGGATGCGTTTGACCGTCGCGTGCGTGCGCTCGCGTGTCGAGCCGCCGGCACCATAGGTCACTGAGACGAAATTCGGCTTCAGCGGCGCCAGCCGCCGGATCGATTCCCAGAGCGATTGCTCCATTTCCGCGGTCTTCGGCGGAAAGAACTCGAATGAGACGTGCAGCGGCCGGCGCGTGCCGGCTTCGACAAAACGACTGGGACGAGGTGTCATCATTACGCCACCTGTGTCGAAGGTTGCGCCAGCACGATGCGTGGATCGCGCGAGAGCCACAGTGACACGGCGATCTTGCCTTCCGGGCCCGGCGCAAAAGTCTCTTGCCGCAGCACATCGAGACCGGCGGCTTCGAGCCATTGCGTCACCGTCTCGGGCGCGAAGCCGAGGCGGCGATGCGCGTGCTCTTCGCGCAGGAATTCGAGATCGTGCGGTGCGAAGTCGATGATGAGCAGCCTTCCGCCGGGCCGCAGCACGCGCGCCGCCTCGCGGATCGCGCGTGCGCTGTCGTCGAGGAAGTGCAGCACTTGATGGACGATCACGACGTCGAAGGAGTCGCGCGGCAGTGCGAGGTCGTAGATGTCGCCGTGGCGTACGCTGCAATTCTTCAGCCCGGCGCGATCGAGCCGCGCGCGCGCCAGCGCCAGCATGTCGAGCGACAAATCGAGGCCAAGCCCGCGCTGGATCTCGCCGGCGAACAGTTCGAGCATGCGGCCGGTGCCGGTGCCAAGATCGAGCAGCGAGCGGATCGGCTTGTCCGCGAGCGCCTTCTTGATGGCCTCTTCGACCGCGGCGTCGGCAGCGTGCAGCTTGCGGATGCGATCCCATTCTGCGGCATGCTTGCGGAAATAATTCTGGGCCGCGGCCGCACGCGCGGCGCGCACCGCCGCGAGCCGCTCGCGGTCGCGGGCGATCACGGGATCTTCCGGATCGAGCCGCGCGATCAGCGTGCGGGCGATGTCGATGCCGCCTTGCTCGCCCAGCCGGTAGAACGCCCAGGCGCCCTCACGGAAACGTTCGACCAGCCGCGCCTCGGCCAAAAGCCGCAAATGGCGGGACAGCCGAGGCTGCGACTGCCGCAGAATTTCGGTGAGGTCCGAGACGGTGAGTTCGGCCTCCGCCAGCAGCGCCAGGATGCGCAGCCGCGTGGCTTCGCCCGCCGCTTTCAGCGTCGTCGTCAGCCCGGCAAATGTCAGTTGTTCCTGATCCATCGGCATTTCCAATTGCCCGTGTTGCAATGATGGGCACCTTGGGTTTTGATATAAAGATATCTTTATGTCATTAAGTGGGTGGATGCAAGCCTAATGGGAAGAATCCCACTCCGAGGCCGCCCCGGAGTGGGACGGCAGCTTTATGTGGTGGCAACTGCGTGGCCGCGGTACTGGCGGCTTCCCAACCCGCATGCCACTTTCCGGTTATGTCCGAGACGACAACGCCCAATGCCAAGAGCGATGCCTATGGGCTCCGCGATGGCGAAATCGCCGTCGAATTGCCGGCGCAGACGGATGCATCGGTCTACTTCATCGGCCGCATTCGCACGCCCTGGAAGCGACGCGACGATTGTCCGAAGAACGCGCGCGAGTCGGATGCCGTTTGCACCGTCGAGCTCGATCCGCGGTGGGCACAGGGCCTGCAAGGCCTGGAGACCGTCACGCACGTGATGCTGCTCTACTGGATGGACCAGGCGCGGCGTGATCTGGTGCTGCAATGGCCGCGCCACTATTCAGAGCATCGCGGCACGTTTGCGCTACGCTCGCCGGCGCGGCCCAATCCGATTGCGCTCTCGGTGGCGCGGCTCGTTGGGATCGACCGCAACAAGCTCTCAGTGGTCGGGATCGACTGTCTCGACGACACGCCGCTGCTCGACATCAAGCCCTATTTCGCCTCGACGGATTCCGTGCCCGACGCCGTCGTCGGCTGGCACGGCGCGCGCAAACGCTGAGCTTAGATTTTTCGTTTGAGCATGATCATATCCGAAAACCGGTTTCCACTTTTCGGGATCATGCTCAAAACAGCGGCGGCACGATCCCCAGCGGAATGATGCCGAGAGAGATCACGCCGTTATTGACGCGTACCGGCAGAGCCAGCGCCGGGTTTTTGTCGATTTCGGTCGGCTGGCCCATCTTCTTGATGTTCTCGAGCACACTGGACGCCGCACTCTGCCGCACCACGCCGCCTAGGCCTGGCATCAGGCGGTCGAGCGCATTGAGCCCTTGATCGGCGGAGCCGCTGCCGCCGGTGAGCCGGTCGATGCCCTGGCCGATCAACTGATCGATGCCGAGACGGGGGACGACATTGTCGATGCCGGCGACGGACACCTGAAGGGCGCCATCGAGTTTGCCTTCCGCATTCACGGTCAAAGTGCCGGTGCCGATGATAGTGGCGTCGGGCCGATCGATGCGGAGCCATTTAATTTCGATGCCGCCGCCGGACGCCGCCATCTCGCGGAATAGAGCCGGCCACGGCTTCGGCGAAAAATCCGAAAAGCCGCGCAAGACAAAATCGACGTCGCCCTGCAGCGGATCGGCAAGGAGTGGATGGAAAGTAGGCGCGGTCGCGCCGGCGAAATGTCCGGTCGCCTCGATCACCGGATTTGAGCGCGCCGAGCCGGAAATGATCCGGCCGGCGACATCGACGGCTTCGGCCTGAAAGATCATGCCGCTGCGCGGGCCCAGGACGCGGTCGAGCCGCGGCTTTTGGACTGCGACCGTGATCGCTTGTGGGTCGGTCGGCAGCCCAAACAGGCTCAAACGCGCATCGGAAAAATTGGCCACAAAGGCCGGCCGTTGTCCGGGATCGGCGAGCGTAACGGGGCCGGTAATGTCGCCGTTGAGCACAGTCGGGCGAAACACTTGCGCTGAGAACGTGACGTCGGTTGCGCGCAGATCGAACGGCGGATTGGTGCTCTTGAACGTCGCCGCCGCCTGGTTGCAGCGGCTGACGATGCTGAACGGGAATCCGCCGATGCCTTGTTTGCTGCAAGCATAAACGCGGCCGAGTGCAGCCTCGCGTGCGATCCAGCCGGCTTCCGCCTGGCCCGCGATATGCGCGGCGTAATACCACAGCGCCGTCCAGCCCGCGGCCAGCAGAACCAGCGCCACCAGGACAAAAAGCCACAACCGTCGCTTGCGCGGCGACGGCGCTGTCCGCCGCGGCAGCGGTCGCGGCCGCATCATGCTCATCGGCGACTGGCCGGCCATCGTCTATTTTCGCCCCGAGTGACGCCATGCACGCAGCACGGCGATGTCCGTTTGTTTCTCGACTTCCATCGGACTAGAGCGTTTTCCAGTGCGATGGAATCGAAAAACGCCCTAGTCTTTTGTTTTGTCGCACTTTCTCATGGAAAGCCGGTATCCACTCTGCGGAAAAATGCCCTATATCCCGATACATCTGTGCAATTTCGAGGTTCAATGACGACGGGCGCCAGGCACGAAAACGGGGAACTCTGGGTTTTCGGTTATGGCTCGCTGATGTGGCGCCCGGGTTTCGCCTATCTCGAACGCGTTCCCGCCCGCCTGATCGGGCTGCATCGCTCGCTCTGCGTCTTTTCCTTCGTGCATCGCGGCACTCCGGAGCGGCCTGGTCTGGTGCTCGGGCTCGATCGTGGCGGCATGTGCCGCGGCATCGCCTATCGGGTGGCCGGCGAAGCGCGCGAGAAGACCATCGATTATCTGCGCGAGCGCGAGCAGGTAACGAGCGTCTACGTCGAAACGATCCGCCAGATCGAGCTCGAGGACCAAGCCCGGCGGCGGGTGCGGGCCGTCTGCTACATCGTCGATCGCAGCCACGTGCAATATGCCGGCCGGCTCACGCTGGCCGAGAGCCTGCATCATGTGCGACAGGGTCATGGCAAGTCAGGCGCCAACCGCGACTACGTTATCGAGACGGTGCGAGCGCTGGAGGCGCTCGGCTATCGCGAAGGCGAGTTGCATTTGCTCGCACAGCGGCTCGGCGGGCATCCGCCGGCGGCCAAGCTCGATGCGAAGCCGACGGACGAGATTCAAGATACTGCGCCAGATGTCTAGAGTGGGATGATTTTTGGTTGAACCACGATCCCGCTCTAGCTTTTTGCTTGAGCATGATCTTTTCGGAAAACCGGTCCCATTTTTCCGGATCATGCTCTAATCGTTCGTGGAAGCTTCACGGATCAGGCGGGCGGTTGCGCTTTCGATGGCGTCTTCGACACGATGTGAGAAAGCTTGCTTGTCCAAGCCCGGCGCGATCGGATCGAGAATCTCGACGACAATGGTTCCTGGCAAGCGCAGTAGCGAGCGTCGCGGCCAGTAGAGTCCGGAATTGAGCGCCATCGGCACGCAGGGCACGCCGGCCTTGCCGTAGAGATAGAGCAGGCCCGGCTTGTAGCTCGGTTCGGCGCCGGGCAGGCGCCGCGTTCCTTCCGGGAAAATGACGATCTGGCGGCCGGCGGTGAGTGCCTCGCGGGCGCGAGCGGTCATACGCGCCAGCGCCGCCATACCGGCGGAGCGATCGACCGGGATGAGGCCTTCTTTCCACATGTACCAGCCGAACAACGGCAGCCACATCAATTCGCGCTTGAGCACATAAGTTGGATCATTAATCGCGGCGTAGAGTGAGAATGTCTCCCACGCCGACTGATGCTTGCAGGCCAGAATGCACGCCCCCTTTGGAATCTTCTCGACGCCGCGCCATTCGACTTTCGTGCCGCATACCACGCGCAGGAGCCAGAGACTGGTCAAAGCGTAAGAGCGCACGAAAACGTGCAGGATGCGCCGCGGCAAGACGAGCGTCGGCAAGGCCACGATCATGTGCACGGTGAGGTTCACATAGAACAGCACATTGAAGATGGCGGAGCGGATGAAAATGACGGGCGAGCGCGGCACGGATGACCTGTCAGAGTATCTCTCAGAGCGAAGCTCTTAGTCTTTAAACTGGCAAAATGAAACGAGGGCGAGACCTATGCGGGTCTCGTCGCATTGTTGACCGACAATTCGCTCGTTTCCGCGTCAAACCGCATGCGCACCTTGGCAGCAATGAATTTCAGATATTCCGACAATACCAGTTTGGTCGTGTCACTGTTCGACCACCACGGCTCGATGCGCAGGCGGTCGGAGACGACAGGGTAGGGGATCAGCGACACGTCGGGAAGCTGGTGGGCGATTTCGGCCATCGCGCGCGGCATGTGATAGGCCGAGGTGACGATAATCAGCGAGCTGAAATTATGCGCCAGCGCCCAGCGCCGGGTCTGCACCGCATTGCCGAGTGTGTTGAGCGCAGCGTAGTCGAGATCGACACAGCAAGAGAGCACGCTCTTGTAATCGACGGTCTGATGGGCGATGTCGCCGGTCGTGGTGCCGGGATTGACGCCGGTGATCAGGAGCCGCTTGCCGTGCCCGGACGACAGGAGCTCGAGCGCATCGCTGACGCGCGACGTGCCGCCGGTCAGCACGACGATGCCGTCGGCGTTGCGGTCGAGCGCGACCTGGTGCTCCGGCAACAGCCAGATGAATAAGCCAAAGCCCGCCAGCAGCAACACGGCGCCGAGCAGCGCGAACCTCAGGCCGATCGCGCCAAGGCGCCGTCTCTGCACCGCGGACCTGAGGGTCGACATCGCTGCGCGTCCTTTCGCGCCAAATCGCAAATGACAATATACCTGCGCGCCGCCGAAACTATAGCTGCGATTTCGGCGACAAGTTGAAGCCGCACCCCGAGCGTTGAATCTAGTCGTTCAGGTCTAGTCGATGGTGGTGAGGGTCTGGTTGACGGTATGGCGGGACGCCAGCGCCGTCACCACGGCCATCATCGCGATCAAAGCAAGGATGGCGATGTAGCCGTTGATGCTGACGGAGAATGTGCCGAACAGGGCTGCCGTCTCGTAGCCGCCTGGCGTGCCGGAAAACCAGACGTTAACAGCCGCGATGATGCCGAACAGCGCAATCGCCAAGCCGCCGCCGATGGCGCCTCCTTTCAGGCCAAGAAGAAGAAAATGGCGTTGGAATTGGCCGGCGATGAAACTATCGGTAGCGCCGACATAGTGCAGCACCTCGACAATCGCGGAATTGGTCGCCATGGCGCCACGAGTTGCGAAAGTCACCGATAGCACGGTGACCACGATGACGAGCGCCAGCACGGAAAGACCGACTGCGACAGCTGTGTCTGCCATGGCGCGCATACGATCGATCCAGCCGCGATGATCGTCCAGGCTTGCGCTCGGGACCTGCGCGGCGAGCGACTTGCGCAAGGCTGCAAGGTCAGGCGTCATGCCCGGAGTGAGCCTGACGACGATCATGCGCGGAATGGGCAGGTCGCCGAGCGCCAAACCGGAGCCGAGCCACGGCTCGACGAGCTTTTCCGATTCCTCCTTGGTATAGGCTCGCACCTCGGCGATGCCGGTGGTGGACTGGGTGAGATTCACGGCGGCGCGCACGTCGGCCTCCATGTCGCGTCCCGAGATTGGCCGCACCTGGATTGTGACCTCGCGCCCGACATCGGACTGCCAATCGCTCGCGGTGCCGACCACCATCGTCACCGCGCCTGCGGTCAACGCGGCCAGGAAGGTCAGGATGGCGATCACGGCAGTGAGCGAGCGGCCGGCGATCGAGCCGCCCGGTACGATCGGGCTCGGCGCTTCCGGCGCGAGTGCCGGCGGCGCCGTAGCGACCAGGTCGTCCCACGGCTCCGTCATGGGCTCTGTCGTCGTTTGCAGCGGTTCAGTCGTAGACATGAAGCCGTCCGTCATGCAGCACCAGGCGGCGCGCGTCGAATTCGTCCATCAGCGCGATGTCGTGGGTGGCGATGATCACTGCAGTGCCCGATTTGTGCAGTTCGATAAAGAGGCGAAGCAGCCGCTGGCCGAGATTAGGGTCGACATTGCCGGTGGGTTCGTCGGCAAGGAGCAATTGCGGCCGCGCGATTACGGCGCGCGCGATCGCGGCGCGCTGCTTCTCGCCGCCCGACAAGACCGGCGGCAGCGCGGCGATGCGCTCGCCGAGGCCGACCCAGCGCAAAAGCTCGACCACCTCGGCCCGATAGGAAGCCTCCTCCCGGCCCAGCACCCGCAGCGGCAGCGCGACATTCTCGTAGGTGGTCAGATGGTCGAGCAGCCGGAAGTCCTGAAACACGATGCCGATCCGCCGCCGCAAGGTGGCGCGGCTATCTTTGGTGAGCGTCGTCGTGTCGCGGTCGAATATCGTGATCAGGCCGCGGGTCGGCTTGAGCAGAAGAAACATCATGCGCAACAGCGAGGTCTTGCCGGCCCCTGACGGGCCGGTCAGGAACTGGAAGGAATGGCTGTCGACATGGAACGACAGGTCGCGCAGGATTTCCGGGCCGAGCCCATAACGCAGGCCGACATTCTCGAAGCGGATCAAGCGGTTCTCCGGGGTGACGCGGCCCTACGCTTGGCTAGGCATAGTCTGGGCAAGCGATTCGCCCTTACCCCTACGTTAACACCGTCCAGCATCAAGGGCCGTCTGGACGCCTGCCGGGGCGGTTTGGTTTCCAATCCGTTAACGGTTGGCCTGTTAGGGTTCTGTCAAAGGTGGCGAGCTTCTGATTCACCTATGCTGATCGTCTGCCCGAACTGCGCAACATCCTATGATGTCGAGATGGCAAGCCTGCGGCCGAACGGCCGCAAGGTGCGCTGCGCGCGTTGCAAGGAGGTCTGGCAGGCCGAACTGTCCCATGCCGACAAGCTGATGGCGGCCGCCGAGGCGTTGGCGCCGGTGCGCCGCACTGTCGAGGCTATGGCGGAAGCCGCCACCGAGGATACGGACGAGGACGCCGCTGCGGCTGACCATCCGCCTCACCCGCACGTTCAAACCCAGGCCGAGGCCTGGTTTGACGGCCCGGAAGACGATCCGAGCTTCGGCAAGGACCCTTTCGCGACGGACTCGCCTCCCATTGCGCCGACTGATCTCGACGCCGACCATCCGCCGGCGGCCGTGGATAAAGAAGCGATTGAAGCCGCCGCTCCCGCACTGCCGCACATCGAAGACATCGAGACTTTGGCGGCTCGCCGCTATCCGCAGCGGAGCAAGCTCAACTGGCTGCGTTGGCCGCTGTCCGGCATGCAGTCGATCATTCTTGCTTTGATCCTGCTCAACGCCATTGTCATCGGCTGGCGCAACGATTTCGTCCGGCTGATGCCCCAGACCGCATCCTTCTACGCGCGTCTCGGCTTGCCGGTGAACCTGCGCGGGCTTGATTTTCAGAATCTCAGCACCTCGACAGAGCAGCACGAGGGCGTGCCGATCCTCGTGGTCGAGGGCGAAATCATCAACGAGACGCGCAAGATCATCGATGTGCCGCGGCTGCGCTTTGCGGTGCGCAATGCCGCACGGCAGGAGATCTATTCGTGGACTGCTATCCTGCCGAGGACCCTGTTGTCGCCGGGCGATGCGGTGCCATTCCGCACCCGCCTTGCGTCACCGCCGCCGGACGCGCACGACGTGCTGGTGCGTTTCCTTAATCGTAACGACATTTATGCAGGATCGCGCTGATGGCCAAAATCCTGATCGCCGAAGACGAGGAAGCCCTGCGTGCGATGTGCGCGCGCGGGCTCACGATGTCGGGTCATGACGTTACGACTGCCTGTGACGGCAGCGAAGCGCTCGACATTCTCAAGCGTGAGGGCGGGCGGTTCGATCTGCTGCTCACCGACATTCGCATGCCGATCATGGACGGCATTGCGCTGGCGCTTGCGGCGGCGCGCGACTTTCCTGAACTCGTCATTCTATTGATGACGGGCTATGCCGATCAGCGCGAGCGCGCCCATGGCCTGGATGCGCTCATTCACGACGTGATCGCAAAGCCGTTTACACTCAACGTGCTGCGCACGGCAGTCGATGAGGCTTTGGTGGTCAAGGCGCGCTAGTTATCTTCGGGCACCGCGTATGGCCGCGGCAGCGGCTCGGCCGGCAGATCCGGATGAGCGCGGCCGAAATCGGGCGTGGGTGAATCCTGGCCGATCTCGACAATGCCGCGGCGGATCGCGCGGGTGCGTGCGAAATGATCGAACAGCGCCTGGCCGTCGCCGCGGCGGATGGCGCGCGTCAGTTGCGCCAGGTCCTCGTTGAAGGTGCCGAGCATTTCCAGAACGGCATCCTTGTTGTTGAGGAAAACGTCGCGCCACATCGTCGGGTCCGATGCCGCGATACGGGTGAAGTCGCGAAAGCCGCCGGCGGAGAATTTCAGGACTTCCGAGCGGGTCACTTCTTGCAACTCGTCGGCGGTGCCGACGATCGTATAGGCAATCAGATGCGGCAGGTGGCTGGTGATCGCCAGCACTAGGTCGTGATGCAGGGCGGGCATCGATTCCACATTGGCACCGAGCAAACGCCAGAACGCGGCGAGCTTTTCGACCGCTGCGGCATCGGCATTTTCCGGCGGCGTGAGAATGCACCAGCGCCCGACGAACAATTCGGCGAAGCCGGAGTCGGGGCCCGAATGCTCGGTGCCGGCCACCGGATGCGCGGGCACGAAGTGTACATTCTCGGGCAGATGCGGGCCCATGTCGCGGACAATGGCGCCTTTGACGGAGCCGACATCGGAGACCACCGCGCCCGCTTTGAGATGCGGGGCGATTTCTTTTGCCACTTCGCCGCAGGCGCCGACCGGCACACAGACGATCACGAGATCGGCGCCTTCGGCCGCGGCGGCGTTGGTCTCGACGACCTGATCGGCAAAGCCGAGCTCGGCGACGCGGCGGCGGGTCGCCGCCGAGCGCGCTGTGGCGACGATTTCGCGCACCGCGTGCTGCTTGCGTGCCGCGTGCGCGATCGACGAGCCGATAAGGCCGGTGCCGATCAGCGCAAGCCGATTGAAGATAGGAGAAGGCTTGGTCACATGAATCTCCACTCGCGCGCCGGGCAAGATTTTTGTTGGGCCATGATCCTTTCCGAAAACCGGTTTCCACCCGTCGGATCAAGTCCGAGGGCATGCTTTTCGGGATCATGCTCTGGCACGGCGCGCGGACGCATTATGATTGCGCCAAAAAATCCTTCAGGGCCGCGGCAACCAGACGATTGGCTTCCTCGGTGCCGACGCTCAAGCGCAGCGCATTCGGCAATTTGTAAGCAGTGGTCTGCCGCAGGATCAGGCCGCGTGCGGTGAGGAAGGTGTCGGCGTCCTTGGCGGTACGGCCCTTGGTTTCAGGAAAGTGGATCAGCACGAAATTGGCGACGCTCGGCGTCACGGTCAGGCCGAGCTTGCCGATCTCCTCCGTCAGCCAGTTGAGCCAGCGCGTATTGTGTTCGCGCGAGCGCTCCTGATGTGCGATGTCCTCGATGGCGGCGATTCCGGCCACGATCGCCGGCCCGGAGGCATTGAATGGGCCGCGAATGCGATGAGTGGCATCGACGATTGGCGCCGGCGCAAACATCCAGCCGAGCCGCAACGCGGCAAGACCGTGAATCTTCGAAAACGTCCGGCACATCACGACATTGTCTGATGTCGCGACGAGCTCGATGCCGGCCTCGTAATCGTTGCGCGTGACATATTCCGCATAGGCCGCGTCGAGTACCAGGATCACATGACCCGGCAGTCCGCGGTGCAGCCGCTTGACCTCGTCGAACGACAGTGCCGTGCCGGTCGGATTATTCGGATTGGCGATGAAGACCATCTTGGTCTTCTCGGTCACGGCCGCGAGGATCGCGTCGACGTCCGCTGTGTAATTCTTCTCCGGCGTCACGACCGGCGTTGCGCCGGTGGCGAGAATGGCGATCGGGTAGATCAGAAAGCCGTGCGTCGTGTAGATCGCTTCGTCGCCGTCCTTTAGGTACGCGGAGGCAAGAAGATGCAGTAAATCGTCGGAGCCCGCGCCGCAGACGATGCGGTCGGGATCAAGGCCGAAGACGCGGCCGATGGCTTCGCGCAGATCTGTTGCCGCACCGTCCGGGTAGTTCTCAAGATGGTCGGCCCAGGCCTTGTAGGCCGCAACCGCGCGCGGGCTCGGCCCGAGCGGGGATTCGTTCGAGGACAATTTGTAGACCTTGGCCACATTCGGCGCCGAACTCTTGCCAGGCACGTAGGCCTTGATCTCGAGCACGCCGGGTCGCGGCTGGGGACGCGTGGCAGACATTATATCTCTAGGCTCCAAACAAGCTTCATGCGCAAAAAAAGCCTCGCCCCTTTCGGGACGGGTTCATTTGTCAGGCACCGTATAGCGGGTCGTGTGACTGCCGACGAGGGCTTTGGAACGGATAGAGGCCCCGGTCTTAACCAAAGCATCCGCAACCGGCTCGATGCCGCCGCGCTGCACCGAAACCAAAAGGCCGGCGCCATCAAAGGCCCGGTCCGGCACCGCGATCACATCGGCCAGCGGCGCCGCGGCGTTGACCGCAGCCGCGCTCCAGCCCGAGACCCGCAGCGACCAGACTTCGGTCTCGGTCACCATGGCATCGGCGGCAACGCGCGAGACCACAAAGACCGGCATGGCGGCCGGGTGATTGGAGCGCTCGACGAAGGGCAGGCGGGCGATGATTTTCGGCGCGGAGTCGAATTCGAGCGCCGCCCACCAGGGGCCGGCACCCGCGGTGGCGAAGGCCGGAATGAGCCCGAGATCGCCGCGCGATTCCGAGACCGCCTCGACCACGCTGGACGCGCCCATATGCGCCACGAAGGGCACCGTGAAACCGAAATGAAAGCGCGCGGAATCGCGCATCAACGCGTCGCCGGCGGACAGGTCGGCATGGACCGAGAACGGCGCCTGCACATAGGTGAAGGTCGAGATGATGACCCGCCAGATGCTCTCGACGGTGTCGAACGGCAGGTTGCCGTGATGCCGCTGCACCAGGCGCCGCATCATGTCGGCCTCGCGGGCTGGCCGGAAGGCGGAACCGGTTTCCTGGCTTTTCTTGACCGCGATCAGCCGGTCGATGATCTCGCCGCGCTCGATCAGCAATTCATGCATATTCGCGTCGATGCGGTCGATTTCGACCCGCAGATCGGCGAGCGACGGTTCCTTCTGGTGCGGCGGTTTTGGCATTTCGAGGTCCCAGCGAAAGGGCAGATTGATAGGTGCCGTTAAGCCCGAAATCAAAGAAAACGTTGACTTAAGGGGCAACGGGCCTATTTACGCCCCTCTAATCGCCGGATTTGCCGACACGCAGCGGCTGGACCACGCCGCCACAAATGGCATGCTAAGGTTGGCATTCTAAGGACAGTGACGCCCAAGGAAGCGGTAATGGCCGACGTCAGTGCCATACTTGATCTTGCCGACCGCGCGCGCGAAGCCGACACGCCGCATTCACCGGTCGTGCGTTTTCCGGCCCATAAGCCGTTGCGGCTCGACGCCGGGCTCGATTTCGGTCCGTGGCAGATCGCCTATCAGAGCTATGGCGCGCTCAATGCCGACCGCAGCAATGCGGTGCTGGTCTGCCATGCGCTGACCGGTGATCAGCACGTCATCAATAATCATCCCGTCACCGGCAAGGGAGGCTGGTGGGAGACCATGGTCGGCCCGGGCCGGCCGATCGATACCGAACGGTTCTTCGTCATCTGTCCGAACGTGGTCGGCGGCTGCATGGGCTCATCCGGGCCGGCCTCGACCAATCCGGCCACCGGCATGCCATGGGGGCTGGATTTTCCGGTCATCACCGTGCGCGACATGATCCGGGCGCAGGCGATGCTGCTCGATCATCTCGGCATCGACTCTTTGTTTGCCGTGGTGGGCGGCTCGATGGGCGGCATGCAGGTGCTGCAATGGGCGGCGAGCTATCCGCAACGCGTCTTCGCGGCGCTGCCGATTGCGGGGGCGACGCGCCATTCGGCGCAGAACATCGCCTTCCACGAAGTCGGCCGGCAGGCGGTGATGGCCGATCCGGAATGGCGCGGTGGGCGTTATTATGTGGAGAACACGAGCCCGCGGCGCGGGCTCGCGGTCGCACGCATGGGCGCGCACATCACTTACCTGTCGGACGCGGCGTTGCACCGCAAATTCGGTCGCCGCTTTCAGGATCGTGACAACCCGACGTTCTCGTTCGATGCCGATTTTCAGGTCGAGTCCTATCTGCGGCACCAGGGCATTACCTTCGTCGAGCGGTTCGACGCCAATTCGTATCTGTATTTGACCCGGGCGATGGATTATTTCGATCTCGCGGCCGATTATGAGGGCGCCGCCGCGAATGCCTTCCGCGGTACGCCAACGCGGTTCTGCGTGATTTCTTTCACGAGCGATTGGCTGTTTCCGACCTCGGAATCGCGCGCCATCGTGCATGCGCTCAATGCCGCGGGCGCTCGCGTCTCGTTTGCGGAAATCACCACCGACAAGGGCCACGATGCGTTCCTGCTCAACGAGCCGGAACTGTTCGCCATCGTGCGCGGTTTTCTCGAAGGCGCCGCGAAAACGCGCGGCCTGCGGGCGAAGTGATCATGCTCAATCGCCTCAGATACGATCTCACCATGGCCGGAGCGGCGCGATCGCCGAACGGCTCGCGCGTCGACTTGCTCGTGGTCGCTGACATGGTGGAGCCCGGCGCGCGTGTGCTCGACGTCGGCTGCGGCGACGGCGAGTTGCTGCACCTTCTGGAGAAGCGCGGCGTCGACGGCCGCGGCATCGAATTGTCGCGCGAAGGCGTGAACGAATGCGTCGCCAAGGGGCTCGCCGTGGTGCAGGGCGACGCCGACACCGATCTCGAAGACTATCCCGACGACGCCTTCGACTACGTTATTCTGTCGCAAACCTTGCAAGCCACCCGCCGCCCGCGCGAGGTTCTGGAGCACATGCTGCGCATCGGCCACCACGGCGTGGTGTCGTTCCCGAATTTCGGCCATTGGCGGATTCGGCTGCAGATATTTTTCGGCGGCCACATGCCGCATACCGACAATCTGCCCTATGCCTGGTGGGAGACGCCGAACATCCACTTCTGCAGCATCAAGGACTTTCGCGAATTGTGCCAGGCCACCGGCGCCAAGATCGAAGAGGCGGTCTCGCTCAATGCCTGGGGCAGCAAAATGCGGCTGAAAATGCCGTGGTGGTTCTGGAATCTGTTTGGTGAGCAGGCGGTATTCCTGCTCAGCCGGCCGGATTAACACCGCCGATGTAGATTTCGATTGAGCATGATCTTTTCGGAAAACCGGTTTCCACCCTCGGATCAAGTCCGAGGGCATGTTTTTCGAGACATGCTCTGGCTCAACCGCATTTATAAATGTATGAGACTTTGCCGGCGCGTCCGCCCGGGTTCAATTCGAGCTTCGTCTCGAACACGGGAGGATCGGCGACGGGCCCGTAGCTCAATGGTCAGAGCTAGCGGCTCATAACCGCTTGGTTGGAGGTTCGAGTCCTCCCGGGCCCACCACGTAACAGAATCAATGATTTAGCTAGGGTTTTGGCGACACTGGCGACAGCGACTGGCGACAGTTTTGGGGAACGTTTTTCGAGGCCCACCTGATTTTTCGATGTCTATATCGAAGGTGTGGCCTCCTTGGCGGCCG
>DATAQN010000095.1:0-28976 GCA_036264635.1 Xanthobacteraceae bacterium
ATGCAGATGCCATGCGGATTATTTTTTTCTGCATGGCAAATCTCTTGATGTGCGAATTGCAGCGGCAGATATTAGACATTTGGCGCGCCCGAAGAGATTCGAACTCCTGACCCCCAGATTCGTAGTCTGGTGCTCTATCCAGCTGAGCTACGGGCGCTGATTGCGTCGCACGGAATACAGGCCGCCAGGCGGCTCCGCGAAGCGGCACATAGCTATAGCCTTCGGCCGCGAATGGCAAGGTGGGATCGGGACGTTCCTTGGCCCTCGAACCGCCCTTTAAGGGTGAATTTCCCTTAGATTACAGGCTCGACGCGGCGCCTACCTGACCTAACCGTGCCCGGAGCCGCCGTCGTGATGCGATCCGCCGAGGGAGTCGGTCCCATAGGCGCCGCTGCGATCCGGCCGGTCGTCGGGCCGCACCCGCAGGCCCTTGCGGAAAGCGAAGGTGACGAAGGCGCCGATACCGAGCAGCATTAACAGACCAAGGATCGGATGCATCGACGCTGCTCCTGTGATTCTCTTCGGCGCTATCCGCTGGCGACTTTCATCACGTTCAACCGTGCGCCAATCACCCGTGAGCCAATCACCCGTGCGCTCATCACCCATGAGCTCTAGCGCCGCGATGCGCGGCGAGTTCCACGGCGCGGTCGGGAATGGTGATCCGCAGCGTCGCGCCGATCGTGCCTTCGACCAGACGGATCTCGCCGCCATGCGCGCGCACGAGCTCCGCGGCGATGGCGAGCCCCAAGCCGGTGCCGCCGGTGCGGGTCGAGCCCTGGAAAGCCTCGAACAGATGCGCGCTCGCCTTTTCCGAAAAGCCGGGGCCGGTGTCGGACACTTCGATCACCACCACCGCACCTTCGCGGCGGCCGGTGATGCGGATCTGATCGCGGCCCGGATCGGCCGCGGCGCGGCTTTCCATCGCCTGCAAGGCATTGCGCGAAAGGTTCAGCAGCACCCGGAACAGCTGATCGTAATCGGCATCGACAATGAGCCCGCGCTCGACCGCGCTGATCCAGCGCACCGGCCCGTCGGGAGAAAGCCCCAGCGTCTCGTGCACTTCTTCCACCAGCGGCTCGAGCGGGATGGGCTTGCGATCCGGCGGCGGCTCCTGCAGCCGGCCATAAGATAATGTCGACTGGCAGAACGCGATGGCGCGCTCGAGCGCATGCATCAGCTTCGGCGCAAAGCGCTGCACGCCCGGGTCAGGAATCTTGGCGAGCCGATCAGAAAACAACTGCGCCGAGGACAAAAGATTGCGCAGATCGTGATTGATCTTCGATACCGCGAGCCCAAGCGCGGCGAGTCTGCTCTTCTGATGCAGCATCGAGGCGAGATCGCTCTGCATTGCCGAGAGTTCGCGCTCCGCGGTGCCGAGCTCGTCGAGGCGGCCCGACGGCACCATGATGCGGTCGGGATCTTCCGGCCCGGCGCGGAACGTCATCATATTCGCGGTGATGCGCCGCATCGGCCGCACGAACATGTAATGCAGGGCAAGGTAGACCAAAGCCGCGGTGATGCAGGAAATCAAAAGCGAGATCAGCAGAATGTCGGCCGAATAGCGAAACACCGCGCGGCGCAGCGGCGGCTCGTCCATGATGAGCTCGATGTAATCGCCACCCATCGGCGCCGGCCCGACCACGCGCATGACCTTGCCGCGGGTGTGATTGTCGAGCAGCAATTTGAACGCATCGACGATCGAGTCGAACGTCTTGACATCGCGCATGTCGAAATCGTCGCTGATCGGCGGTGGCATGTCGTCGACGGCCAAGAGCTGGCGCTGCGTACCCATCTTCATGGCAACGGCGCGGGCGCCGATCGAATCGAGGATCTGCTTGGCGAGCGTGTCGGAGACAACGCCATTGGGCGCGGCATCGAGCACCAGCGCCGCGGTGTACCCCGAGGCCAGCCGGTCGTTGAGCCACATGTCGCGGTAATTGGCGACCGAGGGGACATAGATCAGCACTTCCGCGATCATCACGAACAGGATCGTGAGGACGAGGAGCTTCCCCGAAAGCCCGAAGCGTGGCGGCCGGACCGGAGCCGGCCGCGCCGCAGTCTCTTCACTCATCTGCCGAGCCTCGCTGCCAGCCCGCTCATTGCCGGCCCATTCGGGCCAGGCTTTTTGGACAACCCCTTTGGGACACACCGTCAACCAAAGCGACGCAGCCAAAGTAAGATGCGCCGCACCAGAGGCGAGGTCAAACCCTCCCTAGAGATAGGTTGCCGCCGGCTGGTTTCCTACCTTGGAACCGGCCGGGTACAGGACGATAACACCAGGAAGAGCCTCACTATTCGGTCCCAGGAACCGGCCGGACAGCAATTGTTGGGGTCGTGCATAATAATGTGTCGGCCCGCCGCGTTCCCTCGCATTGACGCGGCAAGGAGCCTCCCGTATAAGCCGCGCCAATCGCGCCGCTTGGCCGGTGGGCCGGAGCGCCTGCGGCCGTTAACCTCTTTAAAATTCAGCGTGCGCAGCGGAGATCAACCCCGTGAAACGGACCTATCAGCCGAGCAAATTGGTGCGCAAGCGCCGCCACGGCTTTCGTACCCGGATGGCGACCAAAGGCGGCCGCAAGGTTTTGGCGGCGCGCCGCTCCCGCGGCCGCAAGCGGCTGAGCGCTTAAGCCTATGCTGCAGAGGCCCGCACGCGGGCTTTTGCCGCCGAAACGACCAAAAATCAAAGCCTTAAAGCCCATTCCATGGAGCGCCTGAAACGCCGGACGGACTTTCGGGCCATCGCCCAGGACGGCGCTCGCGCGCCGGCGCGGGCATTCGTGCTCCAGGCGCTGCGGCGTGACGAGACGGGCCAAGAAACGGGTGAAGAAACGGGCAAAGAAACGGACCGAGAATCCGGGAAGATCCGCGTCGGGTTCACCGTGTCGCGTCAAGTCGGCAATGCCGTCGAGCGCAACCGCGTCCGCCGCCGGCTTCGCGAAGTAGTGCGGCTCAAGCCCGAAACCGCGTTCGCGCCAGGCTATGATTATGTGCTGATCGGGCGGCGCAATGCGCTGACATGCCCCTTCAGTGACATCGCGCGGGAACTCGACGGCGCTCTACGGCGCATTGCAACTGGTGCGCCCCATAAGCGCCCCCCACATAAAGCCGGTTCCGAACACCGCAAACGACAGCACAGCACCGGCAAACCTGCGAAAGAGCACTAAATGGGTGAGCATAAGAACACCATTATCGCCATCGTGCTGTCGCTCGCCGTGATGGTCGGCTGGCAGATTCTCGTCGGCTATCCGCAGATGAAAAAGGAGCAGGAGCAGGCGCGGCTGAAACAGCAAGAACAGTCGCAAGTGCTGCCCGGCCAGACCCAGCCCGGCCAACCGCAAGGCGGCAACCAGGCCCAATCCGGTACGGCGGGGCCGGCGCCGGAAGCTCCCGGCCTGCCCAGCGCTGCGGCGCCGTCACAAGCGGCCTCGCGTGAATCAATCATCGGCTCTACGCCGCGCGTCGCCATCGACACGCCGCGGCTCGGTGGCTCGATCGATCTCAAAGGCGGCCGCATCGACGACCTGACCTTGACGCAATATCGGGAGACCATCGATCCCAATTCGCCGCCGATCGTGTTGTTCTCGCCGTCGGGCGCACCCGATGCCTATTACGCGGAATTCGGTTGGGTGCCGACAGCGGGCAGCAATGGCGCGATGCCCGGTCCCGACACGGTCTGGCAGCAGCAGGGCTCAGGCGCGCTGTCGATCAATCATCCGGTCACACTGACTTACGACAACGGCCAGGGCCTCGTTTTCACCCGCACGATCGCGATCGACGATCGTTATATGTTCAGCATCAAGGACAGCATCGCCAACAAGGGCTCAGTTGCGGTCACGCTCTTTCCCTATGCGCTGATCTCGCGCCATGGCACGCCGGAAGTGCTCGGCTATTACATCTTGCATGAAGGCCTGATCGGCGTGATCGGCGAGCACGGCGAGCAGACTCAGACCTACAAGAAAATGCAGGAGCAGAAGTCGCAGAGCTGGGACGCCACCAATGTCTGGCTCGGCTTCACTGACAAATATTTCGCCGCGGCGCTCGTTCCGGACACTGACGCCAAGGTGCGTGCGCGGTTCTCCGCGGGCGACGAGAACGGGCTGCAAACCTATCAGACCGATTACCTGGCGCAGCCGGTGACCGTTGCGGCCGGCGCAACCGGCTTGGCCGACACGCGGCTATTTGCCGGCGCCAAGGAAGTGTCGGTCGTCGGCATCGATTTCCCGCTCGGCCCCGGCGGCTATAACGCCGAGCTGAAACTCAACAAGTTCGATCTTTTGATCGACTGGGGCTGGTTCTACTTCATCACCAAGCCGATGTTCCTGGCGCTCGACTACTTTTATCACGTGGTCGGCAATTTCGGCATCGCCATCCTGATCGTCACCGTCATCGTCAAGCTCTTGTTCTTCCCGCTCGCCAACAAGTCCTACGCCTCGATGGCGAAGATGAAGGCGGTGCAGCCGCAAATGGCGATGATCAAGGAGCGCTATGCCGACGACCGCGTGAAGCAGCAACAGGCGATGATGGAGCTCTATAAGAAGGAGCAGATCAATCCGATCGCCGGGTGCCTGCCGATCGCCATTCAGATCCCGGTCTTCTTCTCGCTCTACAAGGTACTGTTCATCACCATCGAGATGCGGCACGCGCCGTTCTATGGCTGGATTCACGACCTGTCGGCGCAGGACCCGACCAACATCTTCACGCTCGGTGGGCTGATCCCGTTCGATCCGACGATCATTCCGATGATCGGCTCGTTCCTGCATCTCGGCTTCTGGCCGGCGATCATGGGCGTGACCATGTGGATGCAGATGAAGCTCAACCCGGCGCCGCCCGATCCGACGCAGCAGGTGATCTTCAACTGGATGCCGCTGATCTTCACCTTCATGCTGGCGAAATTCCCGGCCGGTCTCGTGATCTACTGGGCCTGGAACAACTCGCTCTCGGTGGCGCAGCAAAGCGTGATCATGCACAGGAACGGCGCCAAGATCGAACTTTGGGACAATCTGAAAAACACGTTCGTGCGCACGAAACCCAAGGCGCCGCCGGCGGAATAATTTTCCGGACAGTTCTTTCGATCTCACAATCATCATGGCCGGGCTCGTCCCGGCCATTTCGTTTGATCGATAAATCGTGCCGTTACCCGGATGCGGTGCCGCACGAAGTGATGCACGCTGATCCGGAGAAACACCCGCGGCGTCATGGCCGGCATAACCGTTCGAAGAACGGCGCCGCTTCGCTCGCCTATGTCCCGGCCATCTCGATTCCGACGGCACGACATTGCCAGCGCGATCGGGACGCCCGGGACAAAGCCCGGCATGGACGGTCAGCAGTTTTTGATCGCGTGCCACACGTCGAGGCCCGCGCCCCCACCTCCGCACAGAGCCTGTCATCGAGCCGGCCACTTCGGGCCGGACCCGTTGACACGGCTACCTCCCCCGCTATCGCGGTGGAGGATGAGTTAATCGTTGCTGCAGCAGGAGATGAGGACGCTGACGGTCGGCGCGTTGGGGAAGGACATGGCGGCGCCAGGAAGCGCGTTGGCCGCGGCTTCGAGGGCCGCGTCGGATATGTCGCAGGCGAAAATCTGCGCGTCGTTCTGTTCGCGATCGCTCTCGTTCATGACGGTCCCTCAGCCGGTGCGGCAGCCCACATTAGCACGAGGCGGGATCATTGCGAGGTAGAGGACCGGAATGGGATCGGATCGGGCCTTAGCCTGCGCCCCCCGCAAACAAAACGGGAGGCCGAAGCCTCCCGCTGTTTGGTCCCCCGATTTGATGGGAGTTACCGAAGCCTCAGCTCCGCCCGCCGACCACGTTCAGCGTCACATTGGCGAGGCCATCCATGCCGAGCGCCCGCGCCGCAGCCGGCGAAAGGTCAATCACGCGGCCGCGGACGAACGGCCCGCGATCGTTGATGCGCACCACCACCGAATGGCCGGTGTGGTTGTTGGTGACCCGCACCATCGTGCCGAACGGCAGAGAGCGGTGTGCCGCCGTCATCGCGCTGGACACCATGCGTTCACCGTTTGCGGTGCGTCCGCCAGAATAGACGGAAGCAATACCGGATTGTGCCGAAGCACTCAGACTAAACCCAACAGTGGAAGCAAGAAGAGTTACTGCAAGAACAAGTTTCCCCGGGCTGTGCCAAGCCATTACGTACCTACTACGTTGTTGACGAGATGGGTGAATAGGCTCGGTCCCTCGAGCCGAGGGCCGCTATACCCAGCCAAATGTGTTCAGAATACGTCTTTTGGCCGCAGGTTAGACTTTGGGCAGGATCGTGAAATCTATGCGGCACTCTGCCTTTAACGGAACATTTATGCTAAACGATTGGTATACTTCCCCTTTTTGGAACGGACGGGGGCCGAATCACGACCGAATCGGAAAAAGCTCTGCGCCTGCTGCAAAGCAACCCACCCGACCTATGCGCGCGGTGGGCGAACTTTTATCAGCGAAAATCGTTGGCTGCAGCTTCGAGCAAGGCGCGGCAGGCTTAAGCCGCCGCACTCGGCAGCACATAATTCTTGAACTGTTCGCGCAGCACGGTCTTCTGGATTTTCCCCGTCGCGGTGTGCGGGATCTCAGTGACGAAGGCGACATCGTCCGGCATCCACCACTTGGCGATCTTGCCGTCGAGATAGGCGAGCAATTCCTCCCGGCTCACCTCCTGCCCGGCCTTGGGGACGACGACCAGGAGCGGCCGCTCGTCCCATTTCGGATGGCGCACGCCGATGACCGCGGCCTCGGCGACCTTGGGATGGCCGACCGCGAGATTTTCCAGTTCGATCGAAGAGATCCATTCGCCGCCCGACTTGATGACATCCTTGGAGCGGTCGGTGATGTTGAGATAGCCGCAGGCGTCAATGGTGCCGACATCGCCGGTGTCGAAATAGCCTTCCTCGTCGAGGATGCCGCCCTCTTCCTTGAAATAGGCGCCCGCCACCGCCGGCCCGCGCACTTTGAGGCGGCCGAAGGTAGCGCCGTCGCGCGGTATCTCCCGGCCCTCGTCGTCGGTGATCTTCATCTCGACGCAGAACGGCGCGTGGCCTTGTTTCATCTGCACGTCGAGCCGGGCGTCGCCGCACAGCCCGGCATATTCCGGCTTCAGCGAGCCAAGCGTGCCGAGCGGCGACATTTCGGTCATGCCCCAGGCGTGGCAGACCTCGACGTCGTAATTGTCCTGGAATTTTTGCGTCATGGCGCGCGGGCAGGCCGAACCGCCGATCACGACTTTTTTCAGGTAAGGCAGCTTGAGATTGTTGGCCTCGAGGTGCTGCAACAGCATCAGCCAGACGGTTGGCACCGCGGCCGTGAAAGTGACGCGATAAGTGTCGAGCAATTCATAGATCGAAGCGCCGTCGAGCTTGCCGCCCGGCATGACCATGGTGGCGCCGACCATCGGCGAGGTCAGTGCGAGCCCCCAGCAATTGGCGTGGAACATCGGCACCACCGGCAGCACCACGTCACGCGAGGCCACCCCCATGGCGTCAAGCTGCGCCGCCATCATCGAATGCAGCACATTGGAACGATGCGAATAGAGCACGCCTTTGGGATGGCCGGTGGTGCCGGAGGTGTAGCACATGCCGGCCGCAGTGCTCTCGTCGAACAGTTTCCAGGCGTAGTCGCCGTCGGCCTCCGCGATCCATTCCTCGTAAGGCACGGCGTTCTTGAGTGCGGTCGCCGGCATATGCGCCGCGTCCGTCAGGATGATGTATTTCTCGATCGGCCTGAGCTTGTCGGCGAGCTTCTCCAGGACCGGCACGAAAGTGAGATCGACCATCATCATGCGATCTTCCGCATGATTGACGATCCACGTGATCTGTTCGGCGAACAGGCGCGGATTGACGGTGTGGTAGACCCCGCCCATGCCCATGATGCCGTACCAGGCTTCGAGATGCCGCCAGGTATTCCAGGCCAGCGTCGCCACCCGGTCGCCTTGCCGGATGCCGTCGCGTTCGAGCCGCTGCGACACGCGCAATGCGCGTGAGCGCAACTCCTTGTAAGTCGTGATATAGATCGGCCCCTCGACCGAGCGCGAGATCACCCGCCGATCGCCGTGATTGAGCGCGGCGTGATCGATGATGCGATGGCACAAGAGCGGCCAGTCCTGCATCAGGCCAAGCATGGCGTTTCTCCCTTTTTACGCATGATCTCACCACAAAGCCGGTAACGGCTTTTCGGGGTCATGCGGGTGCTGTGCTTGATCCTTTGCGAAAACCGGAATCCGGCTCTCGGGATCACGCTTTGTTTGCGCTGAGGTTACCTGTCTCGGACGGCAAGGCAAATGCTCCCAAAGGCGAGGCTTTTGGTCCGCCCCTGCCCCGCTCGATTGACTTGAACACCGGCCCGCGACCGGCCTAAACAGGAGCCGTCACAGCGCTGGGGTTTTCCGCGTGAGAAGTGCCGTCGTGGTCGCCGTGCTGCTGAGCACAATCGTTGTTGCGGCGGCGCAAAACGCATTTGCGCAAAATGTCACCGCGCAAAATGGCTTGCCGAAAGGTACGCCGGTCATCGTCGCGCCTGAAGCAGTTCCGGCTCCGCCGCCGGAGCCAACACGCGGCAGGACCTCAAGATCCACACCAAAGGCCACTCAGCGGCCGTTACCTGTGGTGATTCCGCAACAATTCGCCCCGCCACAAGAGGAATTCGCCTCGTTTCCGGACACGTCCGCGGCGGCAGCCGCGGCCGCAAAGCCATCGGCCTGCCAAGCCGCGCTCGCCAAGGTTGCCGAGTTTAAGCCAATTCCGGTGCTGGTCGGCCCTGGCGAATGCGGCGCGACCGACGCGGTGCTGGTAGCGTCCATCATCCTGCCCGATCAGAGCCGGGTCGCCATATCGCCGCCGGCGACGCTGCGGTGCCCGATGGCGCAGGCGGTTTCCGACTGGGTGCGCGAGGTCGTGGCGCCGTCGATGAAGAAATTCGGGCCGCCGCTGCGCGTGCTCGACAATTTCGATTCTTACTCCTGCCGCGGCCGCAACAACATTCGCGCCGCGCAATTGAGCGAGCACGGCAAGGCCGACGCCATCGATATCCGCGACTTCGCGCTCGCCGACGGCCGGGAATTCGGCCTGACCGATATTCATGTCGACAAGGATTGGCGGGAGGCGATCCGCGAAAGCGTCTGCGCGCGCTTCTCGACCGTGCTCGGCCCCGGCTCCGACGGCTATCACGAAGAGCACATCCATCTCGATCTCGCCGAGCGCCGCAACAACTACAAACTCTGCCAGTGGGATGTGCGCGCGCCGCCGACGGTGGAAGCGCAGAAAGGCCAGGGCCAAAAGCAGGCGCAAGCGCCAACGGCATCATCCGACAGCGCCGAACCGCAGGGCGACGACGAACCGGCTATACCGATCGGCGAAGTGCCGCTGCCACGACCGCGCCCTGTCGCGCAAATAGATCGCGCGCTCGGCCGCCAGCATCGCTCGAGCTTTGACCGCCCGCTCAGTATCACGGCACAATAGCGCCTGATTGCGTTGTTAGATTTGTGTGTCTGTTTTCTTGTTTCAGTGCAGATCGCCTAGGGCATCTGCCATCGCCAGGCGCTTGGCTTTGTAGATCCAATTATCTGTCTTTCTAGACTCAAGTGTCTGGCTTTGTGGAGTATGAGTGCGTTTCGCGCTTGTATCGGTGCGTTGTCGGCGACGCCCGGATCAGACGGAAGGACAATCAGATGCCGCTCAGCAATCTTGCGACCCGCGATGTCGAAACGGTGCTGCATCCTTACGTCAATCTTGCGAGCTTTCGCGACAAGGGCCCGCTGATCATCGAGCGCGGCCAAGGCGTCTATATCTATGACACCGACGGCAAGGCCTATATCGAGGGCATGGCCGGGCTGTGGTGCACCGCGCTCGGCTACGGCAACGAAGAACTGGTCGAAGCGGCGACGACGCAGATGCGCAAGCTCTCATTCGCGCATCTGTTCAGCGGGCGCAGCCATGATCCGGCGATCGAGCTTGCCGAGAAGCTCAAAGAGATCGCGCCGGTGCCGATCTCGAAGACATTTTTCTGCAATTCCGGATCGGAGGCCAACGACACGCAGGTCAAGCTGGTCTGGTATCTCAACAATGCGCTCGGCCGGCCGAAGAAAAAGAAGATCATCAGCCGCATCAAGGCCTATCATGGCGTCACGATTGTCGCGGCGTCTCTGACCGGCTTGCCTGCCAATCATCGCGACTTCGACCTGCCCTTGCCGGGCTTTCTCCACGCGAGCTGTCCGCATTATTACCGCTTTGCGGAAGCCGGCGAGAGCGAGGAGGATTTTGCCACGCGCCTTGCCGCAGAGTTCGACGAGCTGATCGTCAAGGAAAGTCCCGACACTGTGGCCGCCTTCATCGCCGAGCCGGTGATGGGCGCCGGCGGCGTGATCGTCCCGCCGAAGACCTATTTCGAAAAAATCATGAAAGTCTGCCAAAAGCACGACGTGTTCATGATCTCGGACGAAGTGATCTGTGGCTTCGGCCGGCTCGGCTCGACATTCGGCTGCGACAAGCTCGGCTTCCGCCCGCACTCGATCTCGGTCGCGAAAATGCTGTCGTCGGCCTATCTGCCGATCGCGGGCGTCATGATCCCTGAAGACATGTATCAGGCGATGCTCACCGAGAGCAAAAAGATCGGCGTGTTCGGCCACGGCTTCACCTATGGCGGCCATCCGGTTTCGGCGGCCGTGGCGCTCAAGGCGCTCGAAATCTATACGCGCGACCATATCGTCGAGAAGGCCGCCGAACGCGGCGTGCAATTTCAGGCGCGGCTCAAAAAGATCGGCGAACATCCGCTGGTCGGCGAAGCGCGCGGGCTCGGCTTGATCGGCGGCGTGGAATTGGTCGCCGACAAAGCGACCAAGCGCGGCTTCTCGCCGCAGAGCGGCGTCGCTGCACGCGCGGTGCAATTCGGCGAGGCTGAAGGGCTCATCGTGCGCGCGGTCGCGGGCGACGTATTAACCTTATCACCGCCGCTCATCATTAACACCGCCGAAGTCGACGAACTGTTCGACCGGCTCACCCGCGCGCTCGACAAAACGCTTGATTGGGTCAAGCGCGAGCAGATCGTTTAATGGTGAACTGAAAAAACCCGACAAGGCGCGCGCAGTCCGTCCACAAACTGTCGCAATTTTCCGCGAAAACTAGATTACTTTGCCTGACAAAGTAAGCGCTGCGGCATTTGCGCAACGGCCCGTTCATCAGTCGACCGCTAAGGGAAGTTTATGCAGGACGATACTCCGCCCAGCTCTGTTGTGCCCGCGCCCGGTGGCCCCGCGCAACATTTGGTGCTCGCGGCAAAATCGGGTTTGAGCCGGCGGCAGCTGATCGCAGGTGGTATCGGGCTGATCGGTCTTTCGGCGAGCGCAACCGGCGCCTATGCCGGAGCGGTCGAACCCTCTGACCTTCTGATCACGCCCTACACTTTGACGCCACCGAACTGGCCCGCGGGACAGAAGCTGACGATCACGGTGATCGCCGATCTGCATGCCGGCGGTCCGCACATTACCCTGCCGCATGTTGCCCGCATCGTCGACACCGCCAATGCACTGCGCTCAGACCTCATTGTGCTGCTTGGCGATTTCAAGGCCCATTACAAACTTCCGATCGAACCGATCCAGGACTCGCTGTGGGGCGCCGAGCTGGCGCGGCTGCGTGCGCCGCTTGGCGTTTGGGCGATCCTCGGCAATCACGACTGGTGGTTTGATCACTCCGGCGTCCGCAAGGCGCTGGCTGATGCGCGTATCCCGCTCCTTGAAAACGATGCGATGCTGCTCGAGACGCATGGAGGAAAATTCTGGCTGGCCGGAATTGGCGATCAGCTCGCGCATTGGATCGGGCCCGGGCGGTTTCGCGGTGTGGACGATCTGCCGGGCACGCTCAGCCGTATCCAGACCGACGACCCCGTCGTGCTGCTGGTCCACGAACCGGACATTTTCACGCGGGTGCCGGAGCGCGTTTCGCTCACGCTCGCCGGCCATACGCATGGCGGCCAAATTCGCGTCCCCTTTGTCTGGCCGTATTTCGTGCCGTCAAGATACGGCGCGCGCTTCGCCTATGGTCATATCGTCGAAGACGGCCGGCACATGATCGTGTCCGGCGGGCTCGGCACCAGCACCATTCCGGCGCGCCTTGGCGTACCGCCGGAAATTCTGCACGTGACGCTGAGCGCATAAATCGCCGTTGCCAGACCCAATAAAAAACACTGCGGCGCTGGACTAAAGCCAGCGCCGCAGTGTTTTTTGCGATTTCTCGTCTAAAAGCTCAGTACGGCTTCGAGGCCGCCGGATCGTGCGCCGCCGAAGCCGCGGCGACCTGACCGCTGAATGGCGCATCATTGTTTTGCGGCGCCAGCACCACGACGATGGTGCCGACCTTGACGCGAGTATAAAGATCGATCGCATCCTCGTTGGTCATGCGGATGCAGCCCGAGGAAATCGCCTGGCCGATATATTCCGGCTGATTGGTGCCGTGGATACGATACAGCGTATCCTTGTTGCCGGAATACAGATACATGCCGCGCGCGCCCATCGGATTGTGTGGCCCGCCGGTCACATAGGCTGGAAGCGGTCCAAGGCGCTCCTGCTCGCCAGAGGTCGGCACCCAAGCCGGCCACTCTGACATGCGGCCAATTTTGGCAACGCCGTTCCAGGCTTGGGCTTCTTCGCCGACGGCAATGCCGTAGCGGATCGCCCTGCCGTTCGGCAGCACGTAGTAGAGGAATTTGTTGTCGCTATCGACGACGACCGTGCCCGGTGCTTCCTTGCGCGAATAGTCGACGATATGACGCTTGAATTGCTCGGGAATCGCGGCCTGCTGATACGGCAGGTTCGACATCAGCTGCTTGTCGCGCGCATTCCAGCCCGTCTGGGTCGACGGCTCGATCGTCTCTTGCATGCAGCCGCCGAGCGTGATGCCGGCCAGCCCGATGATTACCAAAGCAATCGAACGCATTGCCATTTCACCCGCCAACCAATCGCCCGCCCAAGGCCGCCCGGCCAGAATCCAGATACTAGAACCCAGATACTAAAAGCACCTTGAGCATACCAGACGTTACGTTGTCTCGACCGTCAGGTCGCTGGAAACTGTTGCAGGAATGCCGCAGTTTTTAGACCCCAACGCGGAAAACTATCCAAACCCGCGGTCAAAACGGCCGGTCTTTTTTAGTATGAGCGCGAGACATTAATCGAGGGTTTACCACGCGCAGCGCTGATACGCCCCGCGGCCGGGATGAGTCGGAAATGTCACGGCAAGGCGCGAATTGCCGCCCATTTCCGCCGCACTCCTTGCCTACAAATCAATCATCGCTTTTTAGCGACGGGCAAACAAAGGGTATGGGGTTTCGCATGACTAGCATTGCTGCCGAATTGGCTAAGGCTGGTAAAAAGACCAGCGCTCGCAACACGCCGGGCGAAGTGCTCGACCAGCGTTATCGCCAGATCGGAATACCGGCGGTCGCCGCGGCTGCGCGTTATCACGGTGCCGCGAAGAATCCGGCTTATGCGCCGGTGGCGGCAAAGTGGCACGATCACGCGGGCGACGCGGCGTAAGTTGCATTTGCGACTGAATCCTCGGCCGACGTCGAACGGCCGACCGGCAAAAGGGGACCGAATGTCCCCTTTTTTGTTGCCTGTTTGCATCCTCCTGCGCCATCAGGCCAAATCCAGGCCGGCTCAAGCCTGAGCCAGATCAGACCGGCCGGGCTCAAGCGAAGCTGACTGGCCGGCGAGCATTCAGAGCTCTTGTGACATGGAAGACTTTTCCAAAGCCGAGATCGACGCCAGCCGGCGGCTGTTCGCCGGCGACTTCGATTTTCTGTCAGCGGCATCCAGTCTCGACTCGCTGCCGCCGATGGCCGGACCCGAAATTGCCTTCGCCGGCCGCTCCAATGTGGGAAAATCCTCGCTCATCAATGCGCTGACTGGCCGCAAGGGCCTGGCGCGCACCTCGAACACGCCTGGGCGGACCCAGGAATTGATCTTCTTCGGCGGCCCGGACCGGCTCGTTCTGGTCGATATGCCGGGCTACGGCTATGCCGCGACCGCCAAGAGCAAAATCGCCGCCTGGACCAGACTCATTCACGACTACCTGCGCGGCCGCGCCACCTTGGGCCGCGTCTATGTGCTGATCGATGCTCGCCATGGCCTCAAAGACACCGACGACAGCATCCTCGACACGCTCGGCAAGGCCGCCGTCAGTCACGAGATCGTATTGACCAAAAGCGACCAGATCAGCGAGGCCGAACTTCATGAGCGGATCGCGACGGTCAAGGACGCCATACGCAAACGGCCGGCAGCCTTTCCCGATGTGATCGCAACCTCATCGCGCACCGGAGCCGGGATCGACCGGCTGCGCGCGGCAATCGTGCGGCTTCTCACCGAGCGGGCCGGCTAGACCAGGCGCGCGTTCCGCCCGTTATTGTCGTCAGTCTGTTACAAGGCCATCTTCATTGAGCATGACCTTTTCGGAAAACCGGTTTCCCCTTTTCCGGATCATGCTCTAGATAAACTGCACCGATCCCCGGGAAAGAGAATGCAATGAGCAAAGACGCGCCCACTAGCCCTGAAGTGCAGGCTCGCATCCTGTCCGAGGCGTTGCCCTATATGCAGCGTTATGACGACGAGATCGTCGTCATAAAATACGGCGGCCACGCCATGGGCAAGGAGGACACGGCGCGCGAATTCGCCCGCGACATCGTGTTGCTGGAGCAGACTGCGATCAATCCGGTCGTCGTCCATGGCGGCGGCCCGCAGATCGAGGCCATGCTCAAGCGCGTCGGCGTGCAGTCGCATTTCACCGCGGGCTTGCGCATCACCGACGCGGAGACGCTCGAAATCGTTGAAATGGTGCTGGCCGGCTCCATCAACAAACAGATGGTCGGTTACATCAACGAGGCGGGCGGCAAGGCGGTGGGCCTCAGCGGCAAGGACGGCAATATGGTCGTCGCGCGCAAGCTGACGCGCACCGTGGTCGATCCGGACTCCGCGATCGAGCGCGTGGTCGATCTCGGCTTTGTCGGCGAGCCCGAGAAAGTGAACACCATGGTGCTCGATCAGATCCTCGGCCGCGAGCTCATCCCGGTTCTGGCGCCGGTCGCGGCAGCGGCGGACGGCGGCACGTTCAACGTCAATGCCGACACGTTTGCCGGCGCCATTGCCGGCGCGCTGAAGGCCAAGCGCTTCCTGCTGTTGACCGACGTGCCCGGCGTGCTCGACAAATCGAAGAACCTGATCAAGGAGCTGTCGGTCGATGATGCGCGGCGGCTGATTGCCGACGGCACCATTTCCGGCGGCATGATCCCCAAAGTCGAAACCTGCATCGACGCGCTCGAACGCGGCGTCGAAGGCGTGGTTATCCTCGACGGCAAGGTGCCGCACGCCGTTCTGCTCGAACTGTTCACCGAGCTCGGCGCTGGTACGCTCATCCATAATTGATCGGCGGTCCTGAACTTTGATCCGATTTGACTCAATCGGATCAAGGTCTATCGCCAAATAGAAAAGCATATGGGCGGACACGACTCGGAATTGCGATCGGAAACCACCGCGGCTGCGCCGGAGCATTTTCTGCTGCCGCTCGCTCCTGGTATAGCGGCCGGCCTGGCGCTCGGCATTTCCGACGTGCTGTCGAAACTCGTGCTGGCGGCGGGTGGCCACGTTCTGCCCATGCTGTCGTTCCGCAGCGTGATCGGGCTCGTCTTCGTCGCGACCTGGCTGCGCTTCGGCAAGAAGCCTTATGCCGATGCGCGTGTGCGCTGGATTTCGATGGCTGTGGGCGTCATGTTCACCGGCCTGATCTATTGCCTGTTCAAAGCCATCGAAGCCGTCGATGTCTCGACCGCGATCCTGTCCTATTTCACTTATCCGGTATTGACCGGGCTCGCGGCATCGCTGCTGCGCATCGAGCCGTTGCGCTGGCAGGGCGCGCTGTGCGCCGTCGCTGCCTTTATCGGCCTGGCGATCATGATCGGCGCGCATCCGGCGGGACTGGCGCCCGCCGGCGTCGCCTATGGCATCGCCGCCGGCTGCTGGCGCGTCGGCGTGCTGCTCACCACCCGCGTCTATCTGGTCGGCGCCGATGCGCGGCTGACGACCTGGTATTCGATGATTTCCTCGACCGCGCTGTTTCTCGCCGCCTCGCTCGTGGTGCGCGATTGGAACATGCCGCAGACCAATCTCGGCTGGGCGGCTTTGATCGTGATGAGTCTCGCGACTACAGCCGGCATCCTCCTGATCTTCATATCCACGATGCGGATCGGGCCGTTCCGCACCGCCCTCATCCTCAATCTCGAGCCGCTGACCGCGACCATTCTCAGCGCCCTCATCCTCGGCGATGTCATGACGCCGCTGCAGGGGCTCGGCTCAGCGATCATGCTCGGCGCCTTGATCGCCTTCCAATTGCTGCGCTGAGACCGGAACCCCGGCAAAGGCGCTTTACAGCGGCGCCCTGACGTTCTGTAATTGCACACAATAAAACGTCGGAGGAAACGCATGCGTAAGCAAGGCGGCGCGGCCGCAGCTTTGTGCAATGAGACGGCCGGCAAATCAGGCAAATGGTCATTCGACTGCGCGTGTCATTCGTCACGCCGGCAATTTCTGACCGGCGCTGCGGCTTTCGCCGCTACGGCAGTCGCGTCTGCAGCCAAGACGCCGGCGCGCGCCGCGGGCCAAAAGCTGATCGACACGCATCATCACTTCTATCCGCCGGCTTATCAGAAGAGTTGGTCTGACTGGGAGGACCAGCACAAGATTCCGCATTTCGGCGTGCAGCTCGCCTGGACGCGCGAGAAAGACATCGAGGAGATGGACAAGAACGGCGTCACGACCAGCATCCTGTCGCTGGCGTCAACGCCCGGCGTGTGGTTCGACACCGACGCCAAAGCGGCGCACGACATGGCGCGGCAGTGCTGCGACTTCGCCGCCGAGATGGTGCAGAACAAGCCGGACCGCTATGGCCTGTTCGCGGCGCTGTCGATGCTCGATGCTGACTTGACGCTGAAAGAGATCGAATATGCCTTGGACACGCTCAAAGCCGACGGCATCAATCTGCAAACCAACTATGGCGACAAGTGGCTCGGCGACGCCGCCTATAAGCCGATTCTCGAAGAGCTCAACCGGCGCAAGGCCGTGGTCTATGTGCATCCGCTGGTCGCAAGCTGCTGCGGGCGTCTCAGCGTGGGCGCCTATCCCGCAGTGATCGAAGTGCCGCATGACACGACACGCACCGTCGTCAGCTTGTTGTTGAGCGGCACGTTCGCGCAGCTGCGCGACATCAAATGGCTGTTCTCGCATGCCGGCGGCACGGTGCCGTTCCTCGCCGGCCGCATCGAGGCGTTCTATGAGCAGAGAGCGCGGGCGGCTTCCGGCTTCGCCCCCGATGGCATCGAAGCCGAATTGCGCCGCCTCTATTACGACACGGCGAATGCGACACATCCGGCGGCGATGGCAGCACTGACGACCCTCGTGCCGTTCTCGCAGATCACCTATGGAACCGATTATCCGTATTTTCCGCTCGATCAGATCGAAAGCCTGAAACGGCTCAACTTGGGCGCGGACAATCTCGCGGCGATTGCGTCCGGCAATGCGTCGCGGCTATTGCCCCGGCTGAGCGCTTAGCGCATGCCCGGAAAAGGCCTGCCCTCGGACTTTGATCCGAGGGTGGGAACCGGTTTTCCGACAACGGCATCCGCTCTCTGACTTCGATCTAGCGTATTGATTGATCTTGATCTTTTTGCTTTGGGCGTCGTTCGCCTAAAGCCTCATATCGCCTCGGGCTCAAGCGGCTTAAGACTTGAGCAACCCGGAATGTGACACTTTTGTCGTCAGTGACCGACGCAGCCGGGGCAAAGCGCGTCATGGTGCCGAGTTCAAATGCTGTTGATCTGCAATGCACGGCCATGTCACAAACTGGGCCAGTTTCGCGCCCACGAATCGACGGGTACTTTCTAAGCATGCAGTTTCGTAAGCGGTGAGGCTGGGACCATGCGCGGGTTCCACAACAGTTCGTTCGACCCCCAGACGCTTATCGTCCTGGAGGCTGCTTTCGACGAAGCGTGGCTGACGCTCAAATCGGTCGGCAACACGACGGTGAAGCCGGACGAGTTGGCGCGTAGCGTGCTGCGGCTGGCCATGGAAGGCGAGCGCGACCCAGTGGCGCTGCACGACGGCGCGCTCGAGAACCTCGTTCCGGCGACCGCGTGGCGGGAAGCGAGCTAGAGCATGATCCGGAAAAGTGGGGACCGGTTTTCCGAAAAGATCATGCTCAAACAAAAAGCTAGAGCGGGATTGTGATTCAACCAAAAATCATCCCGCTCTAGCGCCGGTCTTCAAGCAATGATCAAACAAACTGAACCTGATTTGGCCGAGCCCGGCCCCAAAGCTATTGAAGCCTTCAGGCGCGTCGCGACCTGGGTGTTCGATCTCGACAACACGCTTTACCCGCATCATCTCAATCTATGGCAGCAGGTCGATGTGCGCATCCGCGACTACATCGTTAATCTGCTCAAGATCAGCCATGACGAAGCATTCCGCCTGCAGAAGGATTATTACAAGCGTTACGGCACGACGCTGCGCGGATTGATGAAGGAGCACGGTCTCGAGCCGGACGAATTCCTCGAGATCGTGCATCAGATCGACTACTCGCCGTTGACGCCGAATTCGGCGCTCGGCTCGGCCATCGAACAACTGCCGGGGCGCAAGCTCATCTTGACCAACGGCACGCGCAATCACGCCGATGCTGTGTTGCGGCGGCTCGGCATCGATCAGCATTTCGAAGACATATTCGACATCAAAGCCGCCGAGCTCGAACCGAAGCCGAACGCCGCGGTCTATGAGCGCTTCCTGAAGCGTCACGATGTCGATCCGCGCAAAGCGGTGCTGTTCGAGGATCTCGCGCGTAACCTTGAAGTTCCGCATGCGTTTGGCATGGCCACGGTGCTGGTGGTGCCGCAAGGCGCGGGCGTCGTGCTGCGGGAAGACTGGGAATTGACCGGTCGCGATGCCCCGCATGTCGACCATGTCACTGACGATCTCGCCGGATTCTTGCGCGGGATCGCCGCGGCCGTTGCGGCAACTTGACATCGCCGGTGCCTGCCCCGACAAACCGGGCTACGGGGCAACTTCTCTAGGTTACTTTCATGTCGTCAGCCGAGACCGCGAACCAACTCGCCGAGACCATCGACGCCGCCTTCGAGCGGCGCGACCAGATCGGCCCGACCACCAAGGGTGAAGTGCGCGAGGCGGTCGAACAGGCGCTCAACCTTCTCGACCGCGGCGCGGCCCGTGTCGCCGAACGTGTGGCGGATGGCGCAGCCAAGGGAACATGGCAGGTCAATCAATGGCTGAAGAAGGCGGTGCTGCTGTCGTTTCGCCTCAACGACATGACCGTGATCGACGGCGGGCCGGGCCAGGCGGTGTGGTGGGACAAGGTGCCGTCGAAATTCGACGGCTGGGGTGACAACAGCTTTCGCAGCGCGGGCTTTCGCGCGGTGCCGGGCTGCATCGTGCGCCGCGCCGCCTATATCGCACCGGGCGTCGTCCTGATGCCGTCCTTCGTCAATCTCGGCGCCTATGTCGACCAGGGCACCATGATCGACACCTGGGCGACCGTCGGCTCCTGCGCGCAGATCGGCAAGAACTGTCATATCTCTGGCGGTGCAGGGATCGGCGGCGTGCTCGAGCCGTTGCAGGCGGGTCCGGTGATCATCGAGGACAATTGTTTTGTCGGCGCACGCTCGGAAGTCGCCGAAGGCGTTATCGTGCGTGAAGGCTCGGTGCTGTCGATGGGCGTGTTTCTCGGCGCCTCGACCAAGATCGTCGATCGCGACACCGGCGAGGTGCTGCAAGGCGAGGTGCCGCCCTATTCGGTCGTCGTGCCGGGCACGTTTCCCGGCAAGCCGGGCAAGAATGGCGCGCCGTCGCCGGGGCTTTACTGCGCCGTCATCGTCAAGCGTGTCGATGAAAGGACCCGCGCCAAGACCAGCATCAACGAGCTGTTGCGGGATTGAGGCCGGCCGGACCGGTGAACCGTTTCGCTGTGCCGGGTCTTGCCGAATGCTGGGGTTTCGTGGGGCTTTGATGGATTGGCTTTTTCTGTACAACAGTTTCGAAGGCCGCATCGGCCGCCAGACATTCTGGATCGCGGTCGTTGTCTTGACCGTGATCGAGTTCGCCGCGCATTTTGCCGCCGAGCAGTTGCAAGGCGACCGGCTCAGCGCCATCGTCGATCTCGCCTTCGTCTATCCGGAATTCGCGGTCGCGCTGAAACGCGCGCATGATCGTGACATGCCCATATTGTTTCTGGTCGTCTTCTTCGCCGCGAGCGCCGTCCTCGATCTGCTCACCGTCCTGCAAATGACCGGCAGCGACGATCAACCCACTATGATCTCGGTGCTGATCGCGGTGCCGTTCACGATCCTCGCGCTGTTCCTCCTGGTCGAGCTAGGCTTTCGCAGAGGCACGCCGGGCCCGAACCAATATGGACCGGACCCGCTGGCCAAGATTTGAGTTTGATGATGTCTGCCGACCCTGTTGCCATTGCCCGTGATTTGATCCGCTGCCGTTCGGTGACACCGGACGATGGCGGCGCGCTCGGCTTTTTGGCAGGGCTGTTGGAGCAGGTCGGCTTCACCGTGCACCGCACGACCTTCACCGAGCCCGGTACTGCGCCGATTGAAAATCTCTATGCGCGGTTCGGTGTCGGCAAGCCCAATCTCCTCTTCGCCGGCCATACCGATGTGGTGCCGCCCGGCAATGAAACCAGTTGGTCGCATCCGCCCTTCGCCGGCGAGGTGTCAGGCGACACGCTTTATGGCCGCGGCGCCGTCGATATGAAGGGCGGCATCGCGTGTTTCGTCGCAGCCTCACTCGATTTTCTCGCCGCGAATAATGGCAAGGTCAAAGGCTCGGTTTCGCTCCTCATCACCGGCGACGAAGAGAGCATCGCCGTCAATGGCACGATCAAGCTTCTGAAATGGGTGGCGGAGCGCGGCGAGACGTTCGACCATTGCATTCTCGGCGAGCCGAGCAATGTCGACGTGCTCGGCGACACGATCAAGGCCGGGCGGCGCGGCTCGCTCAACGGCACGCTCGTTGTCACCGGCCGCCAAGGCCATGTCGCCTATCCGGAGCGTGCCGACAATCCGGTCCGCGGGCTTGTCGCTTTGATCGCGGCGCTACAAGCCCCGCTTGATGCGGGCAGCGCGCAATTTGCGCCGTCGAATCTTGAATTCACGTCGGTCGATGTCGGCAATCCGACAGTCAATCTTATTCCCGGTGAAGCGCGCGCCCGTTTCAACATCCGCTATAATGATTGCCACACGCTGAGTTCGCTCAAGGCGCTGATCGAGCAGCGCGCCAAGGCGGCGGCCGGCGGGCGCATCAATCACGCCTTCGAATGGCAGCCGTCGAATGCCGACGTGTTCGTCACCGAGCCCGGCGCCTTTACCGATCTAGCGGCTTCGGCCATCGCCGAGGTCACCGGCCGCACGCCAAAGCTCTCGACCAGCGGCGGTACATCGGATGCGCGCTTTATTAAAGATTATTGCCCGGTGCTCGAATTCGGCCTGGTCGGGCAGACCATGCATGCGGTCGACGAGCGCACGCCGGTCAAAGATCTCGTCACGCTCACGGCGGTCTACCGGCGGATCATCGAGAAGTATTTCGGTTAAATAACTTGATAAAATTACCCCGCAGGTCTTGGAGGGGCATTTCATCATCCAATCATAAGATCGCCGCCGAAATTCAGGGACGCGACGCCGGTCGCACGCGGAAATCCTTCCCTGGGGGTTGCAGATGCCGAAAGACAAGAAGCTCAGGACGCAGCGTAACGCCATCCGGACCTACATTTTCGACAAACGTCTCGGTGCCATGGCCTGCGCGATGGTGGCTGTTTTGTCCGCACTCATCTATTTCCGACAAGATCTGCCGATACTGAATTTTTCGTCGGCCGATCCGCGGCGGACCGCGCACAATATTCCGAGCGGCTCGATCCTTTTGCCGTACGACAACGGCCTTTGCCGCCTGCACGCGATCGATAACGCGACCGGCAAAATTCAGGATGACGGTGTCGTCAATTGCCTGGACGCCGCAGACCAAAACACCACCGCGTGGAAGTCGCTGGCGGATCAGCAAAGAGCGACCGAAATCCGGAAATCGTTTCGGCATGAATAGCGCTCGGCTTCAGCCGCCCGAGTGCGGGCTTCGGTCGCTCAAGTCTTCAGTCGCTCAAGTCATGACGGTTCAGAACTTCCTGCGCGATGCGATCACGTCGTCCGCCGCTGCGATGCCGGTGAGATAACCGCCATGTGCGGTCGAGAAGTCATGGGTCGAGCACGCTTCCCCGGCAAAGAACAGCCGGTTGTCGATGGGCGCGGCGAGAACCGAACGGCTGTCGGCAAAGCCCGGCAGCGCGAAGGAATAAGAGCCGAGCGCATAAGGATCGTTGGCCCAGCGATGCACCTGGATGGGCATCAGCCGCCGGGAAAAACCGCTGCCAAACAGGCCGACGAGTTCGGATACGGCGAAATCGAAGAATGCGCTGTCGCCGCCCCTTTCAAGTTCGGCGGCAAGGCCGCCGGCGAAATAGGCCTCGATCAACGGCCGGCCGAAGGGCCGCAAGTGGTAGCCGCCGGTGCCTTTGCGGTCGGTGCGCCCGAATAATCGCGTCTCCTTTTCGAACTCTTCCGCGCCTTCGAGCGCCATGAAGAGCTTATCGGCAAGGCCGAGCGGCAGGCCGCGTGCGGCCGCGATTTTATCCGGGAGCGAGGGCGTGAAAGTAATCTGCTCGGCGGCAAGGACTGCACTTGGCACCGTCACGATCACCTGGTCGGCGGCGATGGCGCCTTTGTCGGTCTCGATGCGCAATCTTTGGCCGCTGTGATCGATTGCCCGCACCGGGCAATCGAGCATTTGCGGAATGTCGGAGCCGTAATCGGCAATCAGCGCGCCGTAGCCTTTGAACACCCGATAATTGACGCCGGTATCCTCGTAGCGATCGAAATCCTTTACCGACAACTTCTCAAGATCGCCACCACTGATGTAAGTGCAAACGGAATTGATCATCCCGTTCCAGCGATTGCCCGGCTCGAGCAAGGTTACGGCGGCGGCGTCCTTGTCGCCTTGCGCGGCCTGGTGCAGCCGGGCGAAGAATTCGCCCATGGCTTCCTGGAAAGCGTTCTGCTCGGCGCGCGGGAAGCCGGTCTCGAGCGTGCGGCGCTGCCAGGGCGGCAGCGTCTTGTCGAGCGCAACGCCCTCCTCGTCCGCGACACGCACCCACGGATTGTGATCCGCCGAATGCAGCCAGCCGCAGCCGAGATCGAGCGTGGAGCCGGACGGATCGACGACCGTATAGGCGCGTCCGCCGAGACGCGGGCGCGCTTCGACGAGAAGGCAGTCCACTGACGCACGATGCAAGCACTTTCCAGCCGCGACACCGGCTGCGCCACCGCCGACAACGACGACTTCGACGTCACTGTTAGGCATTGCTGCTCCGCGTTCGCGCATGATTGTCATGCCGATCTAATAATCCACCCTGACCAGATAAAGCCCATGCGGCGGCGCAACTTGGCCGCAGCGGGCGCGGTCCCGCGCGGCGAGCGCATCGGCGAGGTAGCGCGCGCTCCATTTGCCTTCCCCGACATGGACCAGCGAGCCGACCATCGAGCGTACCTGATGCTGCAGGAACGAGCGCGCCGATGCGATGACTCGCACTTCATCGCCGTCGCGGATCACATCGAGCTGGTCGAGCGTCTTCAATGGCGATTTCGCCTGGCACTCGGTGGAGCGGAACGTCGTGAAATCGTGCTTACCGATGAGTTGCTGTGCGGCCGCATGCATCGCGGCGCTTTCGAGCCGGCGCGGCACACGCCAGGCGCGGTTCTGGTCAAGCGTGAGATCGGCGCGGCGATTGACGATGCGATAGAGATAATGCCGCTTGATCGCCGAGAAGCGCGCATCGAAATCCGGCGCCACGAGCTCAGCCTTGAGCACGGCGACCGGCTGCGGGCGCAAGTGAAAGTTGGCAGCGTCGCGGACGCGATCGACCTCCCAGTCTTTGGCAAGATCGATATGCGCGACCTGGCCGAGCGCATGCACGCCGGTATCGGTGCGTCCGGCACCTGAGACGACGACGCGCTCGCCCGCAAAGGCCGCGATCGCATCGGTCAGCACGCCCTGCACCGAAGCGCCGTTGTCCTGCTGCTGCCAGCCGATATAGGGCGTGCCGTCATATTCGATGGTGAGTTTGTAGCGCGGCATCCGCTTTAGCTCAGCACAGTGCCGCGAGCGATCGGCGTGCCGCGCAGAAATTCATCCGCCTGCATCGGCTGCTTGCCGGCGCGTTGCAATTCGACAAGCCGCACCGCGCCCTCACCGCAGGCGACGGTGAGCTTGTCGTCGAGCACAGCGCCGGCGGCGCCTCTCCCCTCGCCTTTCGTCGTGCGCAAAACTTTGACGCGGCCAGCGCCCGCAAGCTCGAACCAGGCGCCGGGAAACGGCGACAGGCCGCGGCAATGATTGTGGACCACGTTCCACGGCTTGGCCCAATCGATCCGTGTCTCGTTCTTGTCGATCTTGGTGGCGTAGGTGGCGCCGTCTTGCGGCTGTGGCGTCAATTGCAACGTGCCGCGCTCCAGCGCGCCGAGCGCGACCGGCATCAGCTTGGCGCCGAGCGGCGCCAGAATGTCGTGCAATTCGCCGGTCGTCATATCGGCGCCGATGGTCATGCGCTCGGCCATGGCGATGGGCCCGGTGTCCAGTCCTTCTTCCATCTTCATCGCCATCACACCGGTCTCTTTGTCGCCGGCCATGATGGCGCGATGGATCGGCGCGGCGCCACGCCAGCGCGGCAACAGCGACGCATGCAGGTTGAAGCAGCCGAGCGGAAAAACATCGAGGATCGCCTTCGGCAAGATCAAGCCATAGGCCACGACCACGGCGGCGCTGGCGCCATGGGCGCGCATCGCGTCGGCACTTTCGGGACTTTTCAGCGACTTCGGCGTCAGGATCGGCAGCTTGAAGCGCTCAGCCTGGCGCGCGACCGGGCTAGGCCGTTCCGCCATGCCGCGCCCAGCCGGCTGCGGCGCCCGCGTGTAGACGGCGGCAACGTCATGCCCGGCACCGACAATTTCGAGAAGCGTGGGCACGGCGAAATCGGGCGTGCCCATGAATACGAGGCGCAAGGCCACTCACGCCTCCTCCTTCTTCTTGGAGGCTTCGTTCTTGGCCGCTTTGGTGAACTTCTTGATGACGCGGTCGCGCTTGAGCTTCGAAATATGATCGATGAACAGCACGCCGTTGGTGTGATCGATTTCGTGCTGCAGGCAGGTCGCGAGCAGGCCCTTGGCGGTGATCTCGTGGCTTTTGCCGTCGAGGTCGAGATATTTGACCTTCACCTCGGTCGGCCGCTCGACCTCCTCGTAATATTCAGGGATCGACAGGCAGCCTTCCTCGTAGGCGCTCTTCTCCTCCGAGACCCAAGTGATCTCCGGATTGATGAAGACCAGGGGCTTCGCCTCGTCCTCCTTCTTCGACAGGTCCATGGTGACCACGCGCTTGGCGATGCCAAGCTGGATCGCCGCGAGCCCGATGCCGGGCGCGTCGTACATGGTTTCGAACATGTCATCGACCAGCGCCTTGATGCCGGCATCGATCTTGGTGACCTGCTCCGACTTCAGCCGCAGGCGCTTGTCGGGAATTTTGATGATTTCGCGGATTGCCATGATTGGCGATGTAAGCGGTGAACAAAGATGGGTCAATGTAGGGCATTTCTGGGCCTATTCCATTGCGCCTCCATTGCACCTTGGGCCGCGAGCGGGTATGACCGTTCGCTCTTCGTTCTAGGCCCGATTCGCCCGGCGGACGGTAAAAGGAACGCCAAAAGGGAACGCCTAAAAGGGACGCTTCATGATCGAGCCAACGACAGGGCTATTGCCGGCTTCGTTGTCGACCCCGGAAGCGGTGACCGCCGCCCTAATCGCAGGCTGCGCTCTGGGCGGCTTGGCGCTGATCGCGCTTGCCGTTCTGCTGTGGCGGACCCGCACGCGGCCGGACCCGCAAGCCGTGCTCATGGCCGAATTGTCACGCGCCCAGGCCGACGCCGCGGCGCGGCTCGAGACCATGATCCGCATGGTCGGCGACCGGCAGTCCCACCTGCAGCACGCGGTCAATGACCGGCTCGATTCGGTCTCGCACCGCCTCGGCGAGTCGCTCGAACGGACCAAGCAGAACACCACTGAGAATCTGCAGAAGCTCAACGAGCGGCTGGCGGTGATCGATCATGCGCAGAAGAACATCACTGCGCTGGCCACTCAGGTGACCTCGTTGCAAAGCGTGCTTGCCAACAAGCAGTCGCGCGGCGCCTTCGGTCAGGCGCGCATGGAAGCGATCGTGCAGGACGGGCTGCCTAAAGGCACCTATGCATTCCAGCACACACTCTCGAACCGCACCCGACCCGATTGCTGCGTGTTCCTGCCGGACGAGCGGCTGCTGGTCATCGACGCCAAGTTCCCGCTTGAAGCGGTCACGGCCCATCGCGACGCGAAAAGCGACGACGAGCGCAAATTCGCCGCTCAGCGCCTGCGCGCCGATGTCAGCAAACACATTGTCGACATCGCGGAGAAGTATTCGATCCCGGGCGAGACGCAGGAGCTGGCGCTGATGTTCGTGCCCTCGGAATCGGTCTATGCCGAAATCTATGACGGCTTCGACGATCTGGTGCAGAAGGCGTTTCGCGCCCGCGTCGTCCTGGTATCGCCATCGCTGCTGATGCTGGCGATCGCGCTCGTTCAGCAGAGCCATCGCGACGTGCGCATGCGCGAGGCCGCCGATCTCATTCGCGACGAGGTCGGCCGGCTGATGAAAGATGTCGGCCTGCTCGGCGAGCGCGTGCGCAAGCTGCAGACGCATTTCAATCAATCGAACGAGGACATCCGGCAGTCGCTGATCTCGATCGAGAAGATCGAAAGCCGCGGCGAGCGCATTCAAATGGTCGAATTCAGCGGCGCGGAAGCGATGAGTTCGGCGGGACTTAGCTCTACAGGACTTGGTTCCACGGCACTCGGCTCCAACGTGATTGCAGCGCCGATCCCGCGCAAACTCGAAGGCGGCGAGTAGCGGCGCATGGCGGTCGCGCCAGAAGCCTCCAACAGCACGAGTTCTCCGCGTCCCTCATTCGCCGACACGCTTGCCGTCTATCTCAAGCGGCGCGTGCTCATTGTCATGTTCCTCGGCTTCTCGTCCGGCCTGCCGCTGGCTCTGTCGGGCTCGACGCTCGCGGTCTGGATGACCGAGGTCGGCGTCAATCTCAAAACCATCGGCTTGTTCGCGCTGGTCGGCACGCCCTACACGATCAAGTTCCTGTGGGCGCCGCTGATCGATGCGCTGAACGTGCCGCTGCTGTCGCGGCGTTTGGGCCGGCGGCGCGGCTGGCTGCTGCTGATGCAATTCCTGCTGATCGCCGCGACCGTTTTTGTCGGCCTATCCGATCCCGCGGTTTCGCCCTTCACTGTCGCGCTCGGCGTGCTGCTGGTCGCGACTACGTCGGCAACGCAGGACATCATTGTCGACGCATTCCGAGTCGAAAGCCTCAACGAGAGCGAGCAGGCCGCCGGCATGGCGTCCTATGTCGCTGGCTATCGCGTCGGTGCGCTGGTTTCGACCGCCGGGGCGCTGTTTCTTGTGAGCTGGTTCCAGACACTCGGCCTCGATCATCATGCCGCGTGGCGCGCCGGCTATTTCGCCATGGCCGCTCTGGTGCTCGTCGGCGTCGCGACCACGCTTGCGGCAACTGAGCCGCAGCAATCCGCCAATGCCGAGGCGACACTGGAGCACGAGAACATGCTGCGTCGTCTCTATGATGCAGCTGTGGGCGCGTTCACGGAATTCCTCTCCCGCGACTTGGCCATTGTGGCCTTGGTCTTTGTCGTTCTCTTCAAGCTCACCGATGCGCTGTCCGGAGTGATGACGGCGCCGTTCGTGATCGATCTCGGTTTCTCACGCAACGAATACGCCGCCATCATCAAGGGCGTCGGTTTCGCGGCGACATTGCTCGGCGGCTTTGCCGGCGGCTTTCTGGCGCGCGCGCTGACGCTCCCGGCGAGCTTGTGCATCAGCGCCGTGGTCCAGGGGCTCGCCAATTTCGGTTTTTCCGTTCAGGCCATCCTCGGTCACAACATTGAATGGCTGACCTTCGCCATCGTGCTCGAGAATTTCACCAGCGCTGCCGCCACGGTTGTCTTTGTCGCCTATCTTTCGGCGCTGTGCCGCAATCCTCTGCATACGGCGACGCAGTATGCGCTCTTGACCGCGCTCGCGGCTGTTGGCCGCACATATCTGTCCGCGGGAGCCGGTTACATTGTCACCGGCTTTGCCGGATTTCCGGGTGTGGGCTGGGCATGGTTTTTCGCCATTTGCGCGGTCGCGGGCTTACCGGCCTTGCTCCTGCTCGCCTTCCTGCAACATCGCGGTCATTTTGACGGTCTATTACCGGCCGAGAAATAACAGCGGCAAAATCGCGAAATCCGCGAACCTGGCAGCGGGATTGTGGCGCAAACGCAACGGTAATCTGGTCCTTGCATCGGTCGGCGCCTTCGCACCCGCAAAAAAGTCTTTTTATAAGGATCAGATCGCTATAATCCCTGTTCTCCTAGAGCGTCCCTCGAACCAGGCTGCCGGCCACAGACTGATCGAAGCCCCATATGGACACAATCCTCGTCAAGATTTTTGCGACCGCGCTGGCCTTGAGCGAGGTGACGACACAGCCGCAGGCGGTGAAAACCCATTTCGATCCGGCGCAGGATCAGGCCGCGGTGGTGCAGTTGTTGCGCACGGGCTGCGCGCACATGAAGCAGGCCTTCGACATTGAATCGATTAATCTCGACGACCTGATCACGACGGCGATGGACGATCCAAAGGCGGCGGCCGGCGACATCCAGGCCTTCCACGGCGTCAATTTCTCCGACCTCAACACCGCCTATCATCAGTTCTGCAAGAACGAGCCGATCACGAACCCG
>DATAQN010000126.1:0-1944 GCA_036264635.1 Xanthobacteraceae bacterium
CTTCATGCTCGGCATCGGCATTGGCGGGCTCTATTCGGATTTCGAATTGTTCGACAATGGCGACCGCAAGGTGCGCGAGCGCAAAGTGATGGAATCGATCGGCATGATCGAGCGCATCTGGGCGCAGGATCCGCCCTACGAACTCGAGGGCGAGTTCTGGAATGTGCGGCTCAAGGACGCGATCATTCCCGAGCTCGGCATCGGCTATATGCCGAAGCCTTACCGCAAAGACGGCCCGCCGATTTCGATGTCGGTGTCGAGCCGCAATTCGCCGACCGCGCGCGTCGCCGCGCAGCGCGGCTGGGGTATCATTTCGGCCAATAATGTGCCGCGCCCGGCCCTGCCGGCGCATTGGCAGACCTACAGCAAGGCTTGCGCCGAGGCCGGCAAGCCGGCGCGCGGCGAGAACTGGCGCGTGGCGCGCAATGTCATGGTGGCGGCAAGCGAAGCCGAATCGCGCGATCGTGTCTTCGGCGAACACGGTTCGAACCGGTATTTCTATACTTACATGCGCGAAGTGCTCTCGCGCGTCGGCCTGCTCGGCTCGTTGAAGCCCGACCCCGACATAAGCGATGCGGAAGCGACCGTCGACGTCATCACCGAAGGCTCGGTGCTCTACGGCGCGCCGAAGACTTTTCTCGACAAGCTCGTCGCGCTGCGCGACGAAGCCGGCCCGTTCGGCACATTATTGATGACCGGGCTCGACTGGAGCGGCCCGAACCGCGAATGGGAGCGCGAGTCGATGCGGCTTCTCGCGCAAGAGGTGATGCCGAAATTCCGCCAGCACGTCGCGGCGAAAGCGGCGGAGTGAAGTTTTCGGCTGGGGTCGCATCCGTTGTCAAAATCGAGGTTTCCATGGCGCGACGACAGGACTTTCGGCGGATCGGATTACTCCTGCCGTCCTCAAGCTCGGTACAGGAGCGGGATTTCGCCAGAGTACTACCGGAAGACATCACGCTCCACGTGGCGCGAATGCGATTGAGCAACGTGGAAGCAGAGTCAACGCTGCGGATCGTCCAGGAAATCGAGAGCGAGAGCCAAAAGCTGGCTGATGTGGACGTTGACGTGATCGTTTTTCCAGCGACTGCGCCCTCGTCGCGCAACGGCATTGGATATGATCAGGAGCTGATCAAGCGAATAAGCGCGGCAAGCGGCAAGCCGGCCACCACGGCCTCAACCGCGCTGCTTGAAGCGTTGCGCGTGCTTTCTGTGAAACGAATTGTTCTCGGCGCGCCCTGGAGCGCCCCCGTGAATCAGACCGTCGCTGCGTTTCTTGAAGCAAACGGAGTCAAAGTCCTCGCCCAGGAGGCGCTAGGGCTCATCCGCAATCTCGAGATCGGCCTCCTCGATTCGCAAACTGCCTTGGATGTTGGGCGCCGTGTGAACAGGGCGGAAGCGGACGCGGTTATTCTAGCGTGTGGTAACTGGAGTACGTTCAGCATTATCGATCAACTGGAGCTTGATCTGGGAAAACCCGTGCTGACGACGAACCAGGTCAGCTTGTGGCACGCGCTGAAGATGATGAACAGAACGCCCCTCGGCGGGCTTGGTGTTTTGCTGCGCGAGCACCTGGGCGACGCATTGCCTCAGCCGATGTCTGCTTCCGGGGGCAAAGCGGACATCGGGCAAAGTTCCAAGAATGTCTGCTTTTGACCCAAAGCGGACATGCGCCATGGGTGAAAAAAACGATCGCCTCTTGCTTTTTGCAACCGGCGGGTTGGCTATAGGTGAGGCGCACAGTGAGGGTTCAGTGACTGTTACCGTCTTTGGCGAGACTGACTTTCTATCAGGACTTGCGCAACAGGCAGCTTGGCGATGTTTGCCGCGACCCTTCGCCGCCTCATCGCGTGTGAGTGGCTTCGCCGCATTTAAAAATGTGCTTTAAGCTGCCGAGCGGCGAACTGGCGCGGCATTGTGACGTTCAATCAGTCGGATTAGATCACC
>DATAQN010000136.1:0-28831 GCA_036264635.1 Xanthobacteraceae bacterium
ATGCCGGTACGCTGAACAAGGACGGCCAGGTCGCAGCCTATGCCGTGCGCAAGGACTTTGCCGAAAAGCACCACGATGCCGCGGTGCGCTTTGCCATGGCGATCATGTATGCGGCGCGCGAATTCAACGCTGCTGCCGGCGCGCCGGCCGAGCACGCCGACACTGTCGCGCTGCTTGCAAAGGCGACGACGCAAGGCAAGGTCGATTTGCTGACCAGCTTCGCGCCGCATTGGACGGCGACCAGCGAAGACGGCCTGCCGTCGACCGACGCCATTCTGCGCATGCAGGACTATTGGGTCGATTACTTCCATCTGGCCAACGAAAAGCTTCCCGCCGCGCAGCTCTTCGACCTGTCGATCGCGAAGGAAGCGCGTGAGCGCCTCGATCGCGATCATCCTTTCGACCATTGATCACGTAACTCCGGGAGAACAACAATCATGTCGAACACGTCTTCAGTCGAACATTTCTCGGGAACCGAGCGCCACGCCAACCGCTCCTACTCGCCGGCTATCGTCACGCGCGGCGGGCGCACGATCTATCTCGCCGGCCAGACGGCACTGCAGGATCAGGACGGCAAGTCGCTGATCGGCGACTTCGAGGGCCAGACGCGCACGATCTTCAACTTGCTCGATGCAACTTTGAAGAATGTCGGCTCGAGCCTCAAAGACCTCGTGACGATGACCGTCTTCATCAACGATCCGCGCCACGGCGACCGTTTTGTCGAGATCCGCAAGGAATTCTTCGCCGCCGGTCACTATCCGTGCAGCGCGCTGATCACCGTGTCAGACTTCGCGAGATCGGGAATGCTGATCGAGATTCAGGGTATCGCGGTCGCGGCCGATTAGATTTTTGCAGAGTGTCAGCTCGCCGCTTCCGGCGCCCTCTCAGCCTGCTTTAACAGATCGGCGAGATCGAGCCGGCGCGTGAACATCGATAACTCGCCGTTCGCGCCGCGCGGCCAGAGCTCCTTTGGCCGGTCCCAATAGAGCTCGACGCCGTTATCATCGGGATCGCGCAGATAAAGCGCCTCGCTGACGCCGTGATCGGACGCGCCTTCGAGCGGAATGCCGGCTTCGATCAGGCGCCGTAGCGCGTCGGCCAGGCTCGCTCGCGTCGGATAAAGAATTGCGAGGTGATAGAGGCCGGTCGCGCCCGGTGCCGGCGGTGAGCCGCCTCGGCTTTCCCACGTATTCAGCCCGATGTGATGATGATAGCCGCCGGCCGAAATGAAGGCCGCCTGTGCGCCGATGCGCTGCATCAGTTCGAAGCCCAGCACGCCGCAATAGAAAGCGAGCGCACGATCGATATCGGCCACTTTGAGATGAACATGGCCGATGCGGACGCCGGGATCGATGGGAGGGTTCGTCATCAGCTGGCCTTTATCAGCTTGCCTTTGCAGTAGGCTTGCGGGTCAGTGGCGCGACGCGCAGGGCGGTGATGCGGTTGCGCGACTTGCGCAGGACCTGAAAGCGGAAACCGTAGAAGGTGAAGCTCTGTCCGGGCTCCGGGATCGAGCGCGCTTCGTGAATGACGACGCCAGCAATGGTGGTCGCGACATCGTCCGGGATATTCCACTCCATGACGCGATTAAGATCGCGCACCGGAACACCGCCGTCGACATTGACCGAACCGTCGGGCAGCGGCCGCACGCCGGGCACCGCGATATCGTGCTCGTCAGTGATGTCGCCGACGATTTCCTCGACGATATCTTCGAGCGTCACCAGCCCTTCGAGCTCGCCATATTCGTCGACCACCAGCGCGAACGGTGTCTTGCGATGCCGAAACGCCCTGAGCTGTTCGCCCACATGGGTGGTGTCCGGCACGAACCACGGCGGCTTGGCCAGCGCTTCAATATCGATCTTGTCGATGTCGCCACCCGCAGCGTGCAACGCGCGCCACACTTCCTTGGCGTTGAGCACGCCGATGACGTTGTCTGGCGAATCGCGCCATAGGGGGATGCGGGTGACGCCTGCCGCCAGCACGGCATCGATCAATTCGTGCGGCGGCTCGTCGGCGTCGAGCATCACCATCTTGGTGCGATGGACCATCACATCGTAGACCGCAAGCTCGCGCAGATCGAGCAAACCGCCCATCATGTCGCGATCGTGCTTGGCGACCGCGCCGGTCGAGTGCATCAGATCGACCGCGCCGCGCAATTCCTCGTGCGGCGACAGAATCGAATGAATCTTGCCGGTCGGCATGCCCAGCCCGCGCAGCATCCATCGCACCATCGACTCGACGACGCGCAGAAACGGCGAGAACAGGCGCACCGTGCTCTCGACCGGCTGCGCCACCAAGAGCGCCATGCGGTCGGGCGCGTTGAAGGCCGCCGTTTTCGGCAACACTTCGGCGAAGATGAAGATCATGAAGGTCATGATGAAAGCGGCGTAGATTTCGCCGGCATGGCCGAAATAAGTGAGCAACAGACCGGTCGCCAATGTCGACGCTGCAATATTGGTGAAGTTATTGCCGAACAGGATGGCGCCGAGGAGCCGCTCGCGGGTCGCCATCAGCCGGTTGACGATAGCAGCGTCCCGGTTGCCCTGGTGTTCCAGCCGCAACATCGCCGCGCGCGAGGAGGCTGAAAGCGCCGTCTCGCTCGCCGAAAAGAACGCCGAAATCAGAAGACAGATTACGACCGCCAAGACGGTCAGCCACTCGATGGTGCTCATTGCTCCGCAAGCTTCTCGCCGAGGAATGCGCGTACCGCGCCGGCGTCGACGCCGCCCTCGACGAAAGCGGAGCCGATCCCTTTCACCAGGATGAATGTAAGCATTCCGCGTTTCACTTTCTTGTCCTGCGCGATCAGGTCCATCAATTGGTCAAGGCTTGGTAACGGCCCCGGAATATCCTTAACCCGCACCGGCAGGCCCACTTCGGCGAGATGCCGCGTAGCGCGCGCGGCCTCCGCGGCCGGCAATAGGCCCTGTTTCGCGGAGAACGCGAATGCAAGCGCCATGCCGACGGATACGGCTTCGCCATGCAGCAGCCGGTCGGAAAAGCCGCAAGCAGCTTCAAATGCGTGGCCGAAGGTGTGGCCGAGATTGAGCAAAGCGCGATCGCCGGTCTCCCGCTCATCGCGGGCGACAATATCCGCCTTGGCGCGGCAACACATGGCGACGGCGTGTTCGCGGGCAAATCTTCCAGAAGAACCGCCGCCGGCAAAGACCTCGCGCCAATTGGCCTCGAGCCAGGAGAAGAAGGCGGCGTCGCCGAGGAGCCCGTATTTGGCGACTTCGGCGTAACCGGCGCGGAATTCGCGTTCGGGCAAAGTGTCGAGCAACGCAGTATCCGCAAGCACCAGGATCGGCTGGTAAAATGCGCCGATCAGATTCTTGCCATGCGCGGAATCGATCGCGGTCTTGCCGCCAACCGAGGAATCCACGTCCGCCAGCAGCGAGGTCGGCACCTGCACATAATCGATGCCACGGCGGACGACCGAGGCAACAAAGCCGGCAAGATCGCCGATGACACCCCCGCCGAGCGCAATGACGAGATCGTCGCGCTCGATGCGCGAGGTGATCACCGCCTCGCAGACTTGCTCGAAGACGCGATAGCTCTTCGAAGCTTCGCCGGGCGGAACAATGACGCGATGCGTTGTGACACCGGCATCGGCTAAAGCTGCTTCGGCGGCCGCGAGATGTAGCCGCGCGACATTCTCGTCGGTGACAATGACCGTCTTGGCCCGCGGTCGCAGCTTGGCAATGCGCGCACCGAGCGAAGCAATAAGCCCACGCCCGATGGCAATATCATAACTACGCTCGCCGAGCGATACGGTCACTGTCACGGTCTCGCTGCGAAGGGGCACTGTCATACGTCGCTCCCGCCGGGTGACTGCGCTTCGAGGTAACCCGCGAGGGCGCGCATGATCTCAGCAACAATCGCCTCATGCGGCCCCTCCCGCGACTGCACCGTGAGGTCGGCTAGTGCATAGACCGGCTCGCGCTCGATCAAGAGCTGACGCAGCGTTTCAGCCGGATCGTCGGTGTGGAGCATGGGCCGCTCGCTCTTGCGTTTGGCGATGCGGCGCATCAGCACGTCGATTTCGGCATTGAGCCAGATCGAGACGCCTTTGGCCTTGATTGCGGTCCGCGTGTCAGCGTTCATGACCGCGCCGCCGCCTGAGGCCAGAACCTGCGGGCCGGACTCGAGCAGCCGCGCGATGACACGCGCCTCGCCGCTGCGAAAATATGCTTCGCCCTGCCGGGCGAAAATATCAGCGATGCTCATGCGGGCGGCCTTTTCAATCTCGGTATCGGCATCGACAAAAGGCACGCCGAGTCGTGCCGCAACGCGGCGACCGATCGAGGATTTGCCGACCCCCATCATGCCCACCAGCACGATGGAGCGATGGCCCAAGCGGGCCAGAATAGCGGCGGCCAGAGCCTGCTCTTCGGCGTAATTTTGTATTGCAATATCAGTCATTTAAAACAAATCCAACGATGACCTACAGGCCCTTTGAGGCAGCGCCCGAACGGTCCGCCGGGATGACTTATCAGATCGCGGGCTAAAGTGCGCGCCGATCGAATCGCGAGCCGTCAGGCGACGCGTCATGTCACTTGCCAGCCCGACGCGAACATGATCGTACTCGGTCCCTCCCATGGACACCAAGCCATGGAAACTAGGCTCATGGACATCAACAAGATATGGGCATCCAGGGAATCAGCGCGAGCGTTTAACAATGCCGAGCCTGTTCCGGCTACTCACCATCATCGCGATCATCGTCGGCGCGGTCTATGGCGGGCTCTACGCGCTTGCGCATTTCGTGCAGCCAAGAACGCGTGAGATCAGCGTGACGATCCCGCCGGACAAATTATTCAAGGAACGTTGAGCGCGATGGCGGTCCGCACGATGGCGCGCGCAAAGGCAACAACAGCACAGCACTCCGACACGGCGTTGATCGCGCTCTATCTGGACATGCTCGCGGCCGAACGCGGCGCCGGCGCCAACACGCTGTCCGCCTATCGCCGTGATCTGGAGGATTTTTCCGCATATCTGAAAGACCACGGGCGTTCCATCGCCAAAGCCGGCACGGAAGATTTGCGCGGCTATCTCGGCGATCTTTCACGGCGTGGCATGCGCGTGACGACGGTGGCGCGGCGGCTTTCGGCGATGCGACAGCTTTATCGCTTTCTCTACGCCGAAGGCCATCGCGCCGACGACCCCGCGGCCGTCCTGCAAGGGCCCAAGCGCGAGCGCAATTTGCCGAAGACGCTGTCGCTTTCGGACGTCGACCGGCTGTTGCGCACGGCCGCGGCCTGCGATCCGGCGTCGCCTTTGCCGATGCGGCTGCGCAGTGCCCGGCTCGCTTGCCTCGTCGAGCTGCTCTACGCGACGGGGCTGCGCGTCTCCGAGCTGGTGGCCTTGCCGGCCTCCGCCGCGCGCAAGGACGCGCGCGTGATCATTGTGCGCGGCAAGGGCAATAAGGAGCGCATGGTGCCGCTCAATGACGCGGCCAAGCGGGCCATGGCGGCCTATCTCGCGCTCTTGAAGGAATCCGGACACGACACCCAGTCGAAATGGCTGTTTCCGTCTTTCGGCGACAGCGGCCATCTCACACGCCAGCATTTCGCCCGCGAGCTCAAGGCGCTCGCGGCCGCAGCCGGGCTGCGCGCGGCGCAGGTGAGCCCGCATGTGCTGCGCCACGCTTTTGCCAGTCACCTCTTACACAATGGCGCCGATCTGCGGGTGGTACAGACGCTTCTCGGCCACGCCGATATTTCAACGACGCAGATCTATACCCATGTCTTGGAAGAGCGCCTGAAAAGCCTGGTGCGCGATCTGCATCCGCTGGCACAGGACTAAGGTCCGCCACGCGAACTTTATCCGCAGCGTTAACTATGGAACCAGCACCCTTCCTTGACTTCCCGGCATTGCGCGGGCGATTTAGCCGCGCCCACGGCCTCCGCCGTGAGGCCTTTTCATTGCGCACGGTTCTTTCCGAGAACCGGTATCCACTTTTCGGGATCATGCTCCAGGCGGCCGGTTGATCAAAACGATGCGTTCTTACCTCGATTTCGAAAAGCCGGTGGCCGAGCTTGAGGCCAAGGCCGACGAATTGCGTGCGCTACGCTCCGATGGCGAGGCGATCAGCGAGGAAATCGATCGCATCGAGGCCAAGGCCGCCGTCGCGCTCAAGGAGCTTTATGCCACGCTCACGCCGTGGCAAAAGACGCAGGTGGCGCGCCATCCGCTGCGGCCGCATTGTCTAGATTACATCGCGGCGCTGATTACTGATTTCGTGCCGCTCGCCGGCGACCGCAAGCACGGCGAGGATCCGGCCATCATCGGCGGCTTCGGCCGCTTCCGCGGAGAAGCGGTCTGCATCATCGGCCATGAAAAAGGCTCCGATACCGAGAGCCGGCTCAAGCACAATTTCGGCATGGCGCGGCCGGAAGGCTATCGCAAGGCAGCGCGGCTCATGGGCATGGCCGACCATTTCGAGGTTCCGGTCATTGCGCTGATCGACACCGCGGGCGCCTATCCTGGCATCGGCGCCGAAGAGCGCGGCCAAGCCGAAGCGATTGCGCGCTCTACGGAAGCTTGTCTGGAAATCGGCGTGCCCAACATTGCCTTGGTCATCGGCGAAGGCGGCTCGGGTGGCGCCATTGCTATTGCCACCGCCAATCGCGTGCTGATGCTGGAGCATGCCGTCTACAGCGTGATCTCGCCGGAGGGCGCGGCCTCAATCTTGTGGCGCGATACATCCAAGGCGCAGGACGCCGCATCCAACATGAAGATCACCGCGCAGGATCTGCTGCGGTTTGGCGTCGTTGATGTGATCGTGCCCGAGCCGACCGGCGGCGCGCATCGCGAACCGGACGCGGCGATGGCGGCTGCGGGCGAAGCGATCGGCACAGCGCTCGCCGAATTCCGCGGTCTGGATCGCACGGCAATCATTCGCCGCCGCCGCGAAAAATTCCTCGCCATTGGGCGCACGCTTGGGTGATTTTCGGCAGGTCCTGGCGGCCCGGCATGCCACTGTTTGTGCACAGACCGCCCGAGCCGGCCGGTCTTAGGGAAGGTTTCGGTTGCCACAATCTCGCCACGATCACGCCCGGATCGAGGGCCGGGGGCCCTCACGTATCGGCCTTTTTATTCTAAATTGTGATAAATTTACCATAACTTAGGTGCCGCATGGTGAAGCGGAACCGGGGCGTCTGGCTGCCTTGCGAAAGCCACCTCTTCTGGGTAACCATTAGCGATTGGATGGCACGGGGAAAATCCATCTGTCGGGGATTTCGACGTTGATTCGCGCCGGCCTACACCGCGCACCCAGTCTGCGCGCACTTTGCATGGCTGCATTTGGCCTGCGTGCGCTCGCGACGATTTTTGTCCTCTTCGGCGCGCTGGCGCTGGCGGGCTGCTACAGCGACGAGGGCTATCAGATTCCGGCCAAGGCGATGAAAGAGCTGTCGCCGGAAATGCTGTCGCTGCTTGCGCAGAAGAACATGCCGAAAGACTCCCCGATCCTGGTTCGGATCTTCAAGGAAGAGTCCGAGATCGAAGTCTGGAAGCAGGATACGACCGGCCGTTACGCGCTTCTGAAGGTCTATCCGATCTGCCGCTGGTCAGGCGAACTCGGCCCGAAGAAAGTGCAAGGCGATCGTCAGGCGCCTGAAGGCTTCTATTCGATCACACCGGGTTTGATGAACCCGAATTCGAACTACTATCTCGCGATCAATACCGGCTTCCCGAACGCCTTTGACAGGGCGAACAATTATACCGGCGCGTTCCTGATGATTCATGGCGATTGCTCGTCGGCCGGCTGTTACGCCATGACCGATGAGCAGATCGGCGAAATCTATTCAGTGGCGCGTGAGTCCTTCCTCGGCGGCCAGAAGGAATTCCAGATCCAGGCCTATCCGTTCCGCATGACGGCGGCGAACCTGGCGCGGCACCGCACCAATCCGAACATGCCGTTCTGGAAGATGCTCAAAGAAGGCAACGACCATTTCGAGGTGACGCATCTCGAGCCGAAGGTCGATGTCTGCGAGAAGCACTATGTATTCGACGCGCAGCCGGCGGCGAATTCAACGAAGCCTCTGGCGTTCAGTCCGACCGGCCACTGCCCGGCGTTCGAAGTGCCGCAGGAGATTGCCGGACCGGCGTTGGAGAAACAACGCAACGACGACTATCAGCTCGCGCAATTGACCAAAGAGAACGTGGCGACCGCGCCCGTCACGATGGGCACCGACGGCGGCATGAACCGGGTGTTCGCCGGCAGACTTGCAACCACCGCGGCGTTCTATGACAGTGACGGCCACCTGCACGCGCCGCCGGTTCATCCTGGCATGTCGCAGCCAACGCTGAGCGGCCCGCGCGAGAACCCGGAAGGGCCGCCCGGCAGTTCGTCGCCCAGCCTGCTCGCGATGTTCAAACAGAACAGCACACCGGCGAGCACGCCCCAAGCTCAGCCGGCGTCAACACCGGCCGGCACTCAAGTCGCGGCTGGCACCCAGGTCGCGGCTGGGACCCAAGTCGCGGCCGGCACCCAAGTCGCTTCGGCCGACTCTCATTCGAGCTTCTTCAGCGGTTGGTTCAAGCCGAAGACCGAAGCCGCCCCACCGCCGGCCGAGCCGCAAGGCACTCCGCTTGCCGGCCTGAAGCCCAATGGAGCGCCGCCGCGCAAGGTCGAGACGGCAAAGACTGACACGGCAAAGCCCGATCAGCAAAAGCCTGCGATGCCGCAAGTCGCCGACACGCTGAAGCTGAAGCCAACAGTCGCGACAGCGACGCCGCCGACGGCGCAGCAACCGGCTAAACCGGAGCAAGACGCCAACGCCGCGCCGGCGCCTGCCACCACCGGCAGCGTGATGAAGGGCGCGCAGCCTGTCGTGCCGAGCGGCTCATTCGACGGCCGCTGGGCCGGCTTACAGTAAGCAGCAAAGAGCTGTTCACGCCTTTTGCGCAGCCCACGCCTCGATGACCGTCTGCGTCGTGACCACCGGCGTGGTCCAGCCGCTCAGGAAGGCAAGACTCCGCTCGTGCGCCTCGCTTGTGTATGACCCGGTCGCATCCTCCACGACGACGCTGTAATAGCCGAGCGCGGCGCCGTGCCGGCAGGTCAGCTCGATGCCGATATCGGTCGCAACGCCGGTCATGACCAGCGTGTCGATCGCCATGGTCTTGAGCCGCAGATCGAGCGGCGTGTCGACGAACAAGGACGGCTGGCTCTTCTCCAGCACGATGTGATGCAGGCGCGGCGCGAGACCATCGACGAATGCGGTGTCGTCCATGCCTTGCTGCATCGTCGGCTTGAGCAGGCTCGGCCGGTCAACATTCTGCTTCTTCATCAGGAAACGTAGAAAAGGCCCGCCGGTCAGCCGCAGCGGCGGCAGAATGTGGCGGCTCCAGATCACGGGGATGTTGCGGCGTTCGGCGGCCTCGATCAGCGCATTGGCATTCGGCACGATTCGGCCGATCGCCGGCGAGCGACCGGCTAAGCCCTTTTGCATGTCCCACATGACCAGCGCCACGCGGCGGGGCCGGAGGAGATCCGCAAGCGTCAGGGGTATTTTTGATTCTAACTCAACAGGGAATCTATCTTCGCTAGTCACGGGATTCATTCTCGAATGTCTGCGGCGCGGGCGGCTAGAGCATGATCCGGAAAAGTGGGAACCGGTTTTCCGAAAAGATCATGCTCAAACAAAAACCTAGAGCGGGATCATAATTCAACGAAAAATCATCCCGCTCTAATCCATTTTCGGGATATGCGCCTTCTCGACCACGTCCGTCCACTTGGCGATGTCGTTTTTCAGCCGCGCCGTCAATTGTTCCGGCGTGCTGCCGCGCATCTCCATGCCGAGACGCCTTCCGGCGTCCTGCACCGAAGGCGCCTGCAGCGCCTCGATCGTCGTCAGGCTCAGCTTGTCGATGATCGGCCGCGGCGTGCCGGCGGGAGCGACGATCCCGTTCCAGCTCGTGACGTCGAAATCCGCAATGCCGCTTTCCATCACAGTTGGAATGTCAGGCAGAAAATCGGCCCGCGTCTTTCCGGTCGTCGCGAGCGGCACCACTTTGTGATCGGCCAACATGGCTTGTATCGGCGCGAAGAACTCGAAATCGACGTCGACATCGCCGCGCAAGAGCGCCGTCATCATGTCGGGCGAGGTGTGGAACGGCACCGTCGCGACGTCGGTCCCGGTTGCGATCTTGAACAATTCGGCCGCGAGATATTGCGTCGTCCCGGGCGCCAGCGTGCCCATGTTCAACTTGCCCGGATGGGCCTTGGCGTAGGCGACAATATCCTGCACCGACTTGAGCGGTGAGCCGGCCTTGACCAAGACCACCATGTCGAAATTGGCCACCATCGTCACCGGATCGAAGTCGGTCAGGATGTTGTAAGGCAGCGATTTGAACAGCGCGACGCTGATCGTCGAACTATTCCCGGTGAGGAGGAGCGTGTAGCCGTCCGGCGCCGTCGCCTCGGCCGCCTGGGCGGCAGCCACGCCGCCGGCGCCGGGCTTGTTGACGACCAGGAACGGCTGACCGAGTTTCGCCGTCAGCTGCTCCATCAGAATGCGCATGCTGACGTCGCCGGTGCTGCCCGCCCCGTAAGAGATGATCAGTTGGACCGGGCGGCTTGGATAACCGGATTGCGCATCTACGGCGCGAGTAGAAAGCGCGAACAGTGCGGCCAAGAGAATGCCGACATAGCGACAGACACTTCCGGCGAACGCGTATCCGTCCGCCGATTTTTTACGCGCGCCCATTCAAGGCTCTCCCCAATTCCTCGCGATCTTTGGTGGAGCGCCGCGAGGTGCGGCGAGGGCATAGCATGCACGCGTCGCATCGTCGATCACACGAAACGCGCGCATAATCGCGGCGTAAATTCGCCGCAGCGGCACTCAAAGCATGTCACCCGAGCGCGTGCGGCGCGTGCCGCACCTGTGCTGCCGTGCCTGCCTGTCTTCGCTTAAGCGTAGCGGCCGTGGCAGTGCTTGAACTTCTTGCCCGAGCCGCAGGGGCAGGCCTCGTTGCGGCCAACCTTGCCCCAGCTTTGCGGATCCTGCGGATTGCGGTCCTGACTGGCCGCCGATCGCGGCGGAATGGCCGTCGCCGGGCCGCTATACGGATTGCCGCCAATCGGCACGCCAGCGAGCGGCGCGCCGCTTGGCGCCGGTCCACCGATGCCATGCCGCGCCAGCGTCTCGGCACCGGCAAGCGCCAGCGCCATCTCGTCTTCGCCCGTCGTCGGATCGATCTTGTGCGCCTCCATGACCGGAAGCGGCGCCGGCTGCTGCGGCGGCTGCTGAGCGACGATTTCAACGCGCATCAATTGCGCCGTCACGCCTTCGCGCAGGCTGTGGCTCATCGTCTCGAACAAAGAGAAAGCCTCGGCCTTGTATTCGTTGAGCGGGTCGCGCTGGCCATAGCCGCGCAGCCCGATCACCTGCCGCAAATGATCGAGCATGACGAGATGCTCGCGCCAGAGATGATCGAGCGTCTGCAGCAGGATCGACTTCTCGATGTATCGAATGACGTCGGCGCCCCATTGCGCCACCTTGGCCGCCATGTGCTCGTCGGCGCGGCGCTCGACCCGGGTGAAAATCTCCTCGTCGGCGATGCCTTCTTCCTTGGCCCATTCGTCGACCGGCAGATCGAGACCGAGGACGCGTTTGAGCTCTTCGCGCAATCCCGGGGTATCCCATTGCTCGGGATAGGCATTTTCTGGCACGAATTTGGCCACGAGCTCATCGATCGCCGTATGCCGCATATCGGCGACGACCTCGCCCACGGTCTCGTCCTGCATCCACTCAACGCGTTGGTCGAAAATGACCTTGCGCTGATCGTTCATCACGTCGTCGAATTTGAGAATGTTCTTGCGAATGTCGAAGTTGCGCGCCTCGACCTTCTGCTGCGCCTTTTCCAGCGCCTTGTTGATCCAGGAATGGACAATGGCCTCATTCTCTTTGAGGCCGAGCTTCTGCAGCATGCCGTCGAGCCTGTCGGTGCCGAAGATGCGCATCAGATCGTCTTCGAGCGACAGGAAGAATTTCGAATGGCCCGGATCGCCCTGACGGCCGGACCGACCGCGCAGCTGATTGTCGATGCGGCGGCTTTCATGCCGCTCGGAGCCGAGCACGAACAAACCGCCGGCGGCGAGCGCCTGTTCCTTCAGGCGGGCGACCTCGGCGCGGATCGCTTCCGCACGCGGGCTCTTGTCGCGCTCGTGAGGATCTTCGATCTCAACCAGTTCCTGGCGGATGCGCATATCCGCATTGCCGCCGAGCTGAATATCAGTGCCACGACCGGCCATGTTGGTGGCGATCGTCACCGTGCCCGGCACGCCCGCCTGCGCGATGATATAGGCTTCCTGCTCGTGGTAACGGGCGTTGAGAATCTGATGCGGGACCGGCAGCTCCGACGCGCTCAGCTTCACCATGTGATCGCCGAGCGCCTGTACATCGGCCGCCTGTTTACGCAACCCGTCGATCTGCTCGCGCAGTTTGGGGCTCGGATCGGATTGTTTGGCGGCGAGCTTGTCGGCTTCGGCGCTAATCGCGCTGGCCTCGGCCAGAATGTCCTTGCCGATCTGCGCGATCTTCCGGCGGTCCTTGAGCTGGCTCGAGAGGGTTTCCGACTTTTCGATCGACACGGTGCCGACGAGGATCGGCTGGTCTTTCAGATGGCAGCGCGCGATCTGAATGATGATGGCGCGGAGCTTCTCCTCTGCCGTGCGATACACCTCATCGTCATCGTCGAGGCGGACCATCGGTCTGTTGGTGGGGATTTCCAGGACTTCGAGATTATAAATGTCCTGAAACTCGTCGGCCTCGGTCGCCGCCGTGCCGGTCATGCCGGCGAGCTTGTCGTACATGCGGAAATAGTTCTGGAAGGTAATCGAGGCCAACGTCTGGTTTTCCGGCTGGACCGGCTGATGCTCCTTGGCTTCGAGCGCCTGGTGCAGTCCTTCCGAATAGCGCCGGCCCGGCATCATGCGGCCGGTGAACTCGTCGATGATCACCACCTCGCCGTTGCGCACGATGTAGTCCTTGTCGCGCTGGAACAGCTTGTGCGCGCGCAGCGCCTGATTGACGTGATGGACGACGGAGACGTTCTCGACGTCGTAGAGCGAATCCGATTTGAGCTGGCCGGCATCGCGCAGCCAGTTCTCCATCTTCTCCATGCCCGTTTCGGTAAGGTTGACGGAGCGCTGCTTCTCGTCGAGCTCGTAGTCGCTCTTGTCGAGCTTGGGGATATAGCCGTCGATGGTGTTGTAGAATTCGGAGCGGTCGTCGAGCGGGCCGGAAATGATCAGCGGCGTGCGCGCCTCGTCGACCAGAATGGAGTCGACCTCGTCGACGATGGCAAAGGCATGGCCGCGTTGGACCATGTCTTCCAGACGGTACTTCATATTGTCGCGCAGATAGTCGAAGCCGAGCTCGTTATTGGTGCCGTAAGTGACGTCGCAATCGTATTGCTTTTTGCGCTCGGCATCATCGAGGCCGTGCACGATGACGCCGACGGTGAGACCCAGGAACTTGTAGATCTGGCCCATCCACTCTGAGTCGCGCTTGGCCAGATAGTCGTTGACGGTCACGACATGAACGCCGCTGCCGGTAAGAGCGTTGAGATAAACCGGAAGCGTGGCGACGAGCGTCTTGCCTTCGCCGGTCTTCATCTCGGAGATCCTGCCTTCGTGCAGGACCATGCCGCCGATCAGTTGGACGTCGAAGTGCCGCTGGCCAAGCGCACGCTTGCTGGCCTCGCGCACGGTGGCGAAAGCGGGCACCAGAATATCGTCGAGGTTTTTGCCCTCGGCGAGCTGCTTCTTGAATTCGTCGGTGCGGGCGCGCAACGCCTCGTCGGAGAGAGGCTCGAGCTCCTTTTCGAGCGCGTTGATCTCCGCGACCCGGGACCGATAGGAGCGGATGCGGCGATCGTTGGAGGAACCGAACAGCTTGCGGGCGACAGCGCCGATCATCGCATCAACATCCTTCTCACGGGCTTTCGCCACTCACCTGTTCGTAAACTGCCTGCTTGTAAGCTGCGTGATGAAACACCCGGCCGAAAACCGGTTCCCGTCCACGTTCTCGTCCAGCCACTCGCAGCTGGGCCGCAGATACTTCTGACCCGATGACACCTGTCACCCGATGACACTTGTGCACCCGATGACACTTGTGCACCCGATGACACTTGGCCCCCGGATTTGGACCGTGCTGTTCCCTGGAGGGCAGCATCCTTTCCAACCAGCGGAAAATGCGGCGCTATTCGGGCTTCTGCAAGGCGACTGAACGTCCCAAATGCCAAGGCGACACATAGGAGGGGGTCGATTTTTTGTCAATGCAAAGCCCATATTCACGGGCTCGTTAGGCCCCCCAGAATCTGCCATTGCCAAGAACAATAGTTTCGGCGAGTGTCCGCGCCAACCCCGGGACCCTAGGGCGACACGTCCCGCACCCTCTAGCTCTAGAGAGACCCTGGCGATTTCCCGCCTTGCCAAAGGATCGCGTTTTATGGCCTCCATCCGCACGTCCGTTACCTGCGCCCTCAGTGCGCTCGCCTTCGCCGCTTTTCTGGTCGCGCCGACTTCGGCGCCGCGCGCGCAGGATGCCGATCCGGTGGTCGCCCGCGCTAACGGCATCGATATCCGCCAGAGCGATCTCGCGCTCGCGGAGGAAGAAGTCGGCTCCAACATGCCGCAATTGAGCCCGGACCAGAAGCGCGATTACCTCATTACCTATCTCGGTGACGTCATCGTGCTGGCGCAGGCCGCCGAACAGCAGAAGCTGGCCGACCGCGACGACGTCAAGCACCGCATCCAGTTCGAGCGCAACAAGGTGCTGATGGAGACCTTGCTGCAACAGGCCGGCACTGCCGCCGTCACCGACGACGCGATGCACAAGGTCTATGACGACGCCGTCAAGCAGATGCCGAGCGAGCAGGAAGTGCATGCGCGCCACATCCTGGTCCCGACCGAGGACGAAGCCAAGGCGATCGAGGATCAGCTGAAGAAGGGCGCCGACTTTGCCGCGCTTGCCAAGGAGAAGTCGAAAGACCCCGGCGCTTCGGATGGCGGCGATCTCGGCTATTTCACCAAGGACCAGATGGTGCCGGAATTCGCCGAAGCGGCCTTCAGGCTCGACAAGGGCCAGATTTCCGATCCGGTGCATACGCAATTCGGCTGGCACGTCATCAAAGTCGAAGACAAGCGCACCAAGCCGACCCCGACCTTCGACGAGGTCAAGGGCCAGCTCGAGAACTATGTGTCGCATCGCGCACAAGCCGACCTTGTCTCGAAGCTGCGCAGCGCGGCGAATATCGAGCGTCTTGATCAGCCGGCCAAGCCTGCCGCCGATCCGTCGACGCTCAACCCGGCCGCGCCGGCAAAGAAGTAAGCCGCGTCACCTGAAATCTTCGCTGTCGTCATTGCCGGGCTTGGCCGTTCGAAGAACGGCGTCGCTTCGCTCGCCTATAGCCGTTCGAAGAACGGCGTCGCTGCGCTCGCCTATGTCCCGCGCATCTCGATTCCGGGATCCCGACGAATTGTATATCGGGATTGCCGGAACAAGTCCGGCAATGACATGCGGAAAGGCTAAACCTCCGGCGGCAGCAATTTCGCCTGAAGGCAGGCGGCGCGCAGCGTATTCATCAAGAGGCACACGATCGTCATCGGCCCGACGCCGCCTGGCACCGGCGTGATTGCGCCCGCGACATTCACCGCTTCGGCAAAACACACGTCGCCGACGATCTTCGACTTGCCGTCGGCGCCCGGCACGCGATTGATGCCGACATCGACCACAGTCGCGCCCGGTTTGATCCAATCGCCGCGAATGAATTCGGCGCGGCCGATGGCGACGAACAGAAGCTCGGCGCGGCGGCAGTGATCCCGCAGGTTGCGCGTATGTGTATGGGCAATGGTCACCGTCGCATTCGCTGCCATGAGCAGCTGTCCGAGCGGATTGCCGACGATATTGGAACGGCCGATGACCAGCGCATCGAGGCCATCGAGTGTGGGACGAACCGAATTGGCAAGCTTGATGCAAGCGATCGGCGTGCAGGGAATAAGCGCCGGCAATTTCGCCGCCAACCGCCCGAAGTGGATCGGGTGGAAACCGTCGACGTCCTTGTCCGGCGCGACGCTGCCGACCACGCGCGCGGTGTTGATCTGCGGCGGCAAGGGCTGTTGCACCAATATCCCGTTCACCGCCGGATCGGCATTGAGCTTTTCGATCAGCGCCAAGAGATCGGCTTCGCTGGTGTCAGCCGGAAGGTAATGGTCGAAGGCCAGCATGCCGGTCTCGGTCAAAGCGCGCGCTTTGCTTGCGACATAGGTCTTGCTGGCGGCATTGTCGCCGACCAGGACCACCGCGAGCCCAGGCACAAGCCCATGCGCCGCCGTCAGTCGGCGCGTCTCGACTCCGACCTTCGCGCGCAGATCGGCAGCGATGGCTTTGCCGTCGATGATTTTGGCGCTCATCTCATCCCCTTTGCGACTGCTTTGCAGCTGCTTCGGCCGATCCTTGCGTCAGGCGCTCCAGGACAGCCTCAAGCTCTGACGCATTGCCCGCAATGCGCAGCCCCTTGAGGCGCGCGGCAGCTCCTGTGGTAAGTTCGATTTGCCGCGGCGCGATCCCCAGTGCCTTGGCGATCAGCCGCTGCAAGGCCCCGTTGGCCTCGCCTTCGACCGGCGCCGCACGCACCCGCGCCTTGAGCACGGAGCGTCCGTCGGCAAGGCACTCGACGCCTTCAATCGCATCGCGGCTGCTGCGCGGCGTAAGCCGCACCTCGAGCGTAATTCCGTCCGCCGTTCGCATCCACGGTTTTGCTGATGGCGCTGGACCGCATGCCGTTTCGACTGAATCGGGATGCGCTCCAGCTTTATTGATCTTGCGCATGTCCTTATCGGAAAAGCCCCGCCCTCGGATCAAGTCCAAGGGCATACTTTTCCGGGACATGCGCTAAAGCCATCGCGCTCAAAAGACATTGGGAAGGATATAGAGCTCGATCACGCGTTGAAGGAAAATGATGATCAGGAAAAGAATGACCGGCGAAATATCGATGCCGCCGAGATTGGGCAGAAAGTTGCGAATTGGGCGCAGCACCGGGTCGGTGAGGCGATAGAGAAAGTCGCCGATCATCGCCACGACCTGGTTGCGCGTATTGACCACGTTGAAGGCGACGAGCCAGGAAAAAATCGCCATCACAATCACAATCCACATATAGAGCGAGAGAGCGATGTCGATGACTTCGAAAAGCGCGCGCATGGACCTGCTTTGTGCTTAGGGCATGATCCGGAAAAGTGGCGACCGGTTTTCCGAAAAGATCATGCCCAGTCAAAATACCCAGACATGATCCCGAAAAGTGGCGACCGGCTTTCCGAAAAGCCCAATTAAAAATGCTAGAGCGGCATCCGAAGCGATTTTCGCTCTAGCGATGGCGGAAACTAGCCATTTGCGGGTTTCCGAACAAGCCATCGCCTGCCGGCCGCGCGGCGCTGCGTGCCGTCCTTGACACCCGGTAAAGGCGGCCCTAAATGGCCCGCACTCGCCGGACCGGCCATTTTCGCCGTTCCTTTGCCTATGGCGGGGGCCGTAGCTCAGTTGGGAGAGCGCCTCGTTCGCAATGAGGAGGTCAGGGGTTCGACTCCCCTCGGCTCCACCAGCCTTCGCTCGCTGCGCGAGCTACGGCTCGGCAAGCCAGCACGGCGCCCCAATAGCGCAGCGAGCGAAGGCTGCCGCGCCGAAGTTGCGAAGCAACGTAGGCGGGCCGGGCACAGAGGTCGGGCCTGGCACTTACCGCCAATGAAGTACGTTTATATCCTGAATAGTCTTCCCTTCCCTGACCGCCACTATACCGGCGTCACCGACGATCTGAGACAGCGACTGGCAAAACACAACGCGGGCGAAGTCCCTCACACGTCGAAATACAAGCCATGGCAGATCAAGACGTATCTTGCATTTTCGGATGAAAAACAGGCATTTGCGTTCGAAAAGTATTTAAAATCCGCCTCCGGACGGGCGTTTGCGAAGAAGAGGCTGTGACGCGCGCAGCGCAGCGAAGGCTGCCGCGCCGGAGCCCGAACGGCGAAACCGGGCGTTCCCTCGAAATTGTTTCCTGACAATCGATTGACCTGCATTGCTGGGTTTTAGGCATCCCCAAAATCATGGCATCTGTGACGCCCGCGGCAGGGACAAGTGCGGCTGTGACCGCTAAACAAGCCAGCAATGACGCAGAGTGATTCCACGCCCGAGATATCGCTTTGGCGCCATCCCGCCTTTATCCGCTACCTCTACGTCCGCATAGCCGCGTCGGTCGCGCTACAGATCCACGTCGTCGCGGTCGGCTGGCAAATGTACGCGATGACCGGCAGCCCGTTCCGTCTCGGGCTTATCGGGCTCGTGCAATTCATTCCGGCGATTTGTCTCTTTCCGTTCACCGGGCATGTCGCCGACCGGTTCGACCGGCGCTGGGTGACGTTCATCGGCGAGATTGTCGAGGCCGTCGCGGTCGCCGTTCTCGCTGGAGCCAGTCTTATCGGCCATCTGACACCCAATCTCCTTCTGGCCATGGCCTTCGTCGTCGGCACCGGCCGCGCTTTCGAGCAGCCGAGCGTGCAGACGATCTTGCCCAATCTCGTCTCCGCGAAAGTGCTGCCGAACGCGGTCGCCGCTTCGACTTCCGGATCGCAGACTGCTGTGGTCGCCGGGCCCGCGCTTGGCGGCATTCTCGTTTCGCTCAGCCCGACGCTGGTCTTCAGCGTCTGCGCTGTGATCTGGCTGACAGCCGGGTTGGCCATGATCACGGTCAAAATGGAGCGGGCAACGACGCCGCGGCCGGCGCTCGATCTGAAAACGCTGTTCAGCGGCGTGGTGTTCATCCTCCATCAGAAAGTCGTGCTCGGCGCTATTCTGCTCGATATGCTCGCAGTGCTGCTCGGCAGCGTGATGGCGCTGCTGCCGGTCTTCGCGCGCGACATTTACGTCATAGGTCCGCTCGGCTTCGGCATCCTGCGCGCGGCACCCGCTGTCGGCGCTATCGTCACCGGACTCGTTCTGGCGCGCTGGCCAGTGTCGGATCGCGTCGGCCGCGTGATGTTCTTCACCGTCACGATATTCGGCATCGGCACGATTGCGTTGGGGCTCGCACCAAATTTCATGTTCGCCATCGGCGCGATGGCGGTCATCGGCGCGTCCGACACGATCAGCGTCGTCATCCGCCAGACCATGGTGCAGTTGCGCACGCCCGACGAGATGCGCGGCCGGGTCTATGCGGTCAATTCCATGGCGGTCATCACCTCGAACCAGCTCGGCGATTTTCGCGCCGGCGCGGCGGCCTCGTTGTTCGGCACAATTCCCTCGGTGCTGATCGGCGGTATTTGCATTCTCGCCGTGGTGGCGATTTCGCGGCCGATTTTTGTCGAGCTTTATGACGCCGACCGTTACGATCTCGCCAAAACCTGACCCTTTCGGCGCGCTTGCTCCTGCGGCATCATGGGGTCAGCGATTCAACTCCCGGGCGGCAGATAGCAACAAGTGGAAGGATTAAGGCATGCGCTTGCTGATTATCCGCGTCGTGTGGCTCGTGCTTGGGCTTGGCATTATCCCGTTACCGGCACATGCCGCAGCCTCTTGCGGTGGCGATTTCGGCACCTGGCTGCAGGGGCTCAAGCAGGAGGCCGCCGCTGCCGGCATCTCGCAACGTACGATCCAGGCCGCGCTCGGCAATGTCACCTACGATCCGGGCATCATCTCCCGGGACCATGCGCAAGGCGTGTTCCGGCAAAGCTTCGAGCAGTTCGCCGGCCGCATGGTGCCGCCACGGCTCGCCCGCGGACGGCTGATGCTGCAGCAATACGGCTCAATCTTCGTGCGCATCGAAGAGCAATTCGGCGTGCCTGCTCCGGTCATCGTGGCGATCTGGGGGCTGGAGACCGATTTCGGCGTCAATACCGGGAAATTCCCGACCGTCCGCTCGCTGGTGTCGCTGGCCTACGATTGCCGGCGCCCCGACAAATTCCGTGCCGAGACCATCGCCGCGCTGCAGATCATCGACCGTGGCGACATGTCGGCGGCCGACATGCACGGCGCTTGGGCCGGCGAGATCGGCCAGACGCAATTCCTGCCGTCATCCTATCTGAAATATGCCGTCGACTATGACGGCAACGGCCGCCGCGATCTCATTCACAGCGTGCCCGATGTACTCGCCTCGACCGCCAATTATCTCAAAGGCTATGGCTGGCAGCGCGGCCAGCCATGGGGCGAAGGCACCGCCAATTTCCAGGTGCTGCTGCAGTGGAATGCGTCGGAGGTCTACACCAAGACGGTGGCTTATTTCGCGCAGCAGCTCGCGGCGTCCTGGAAGTAACATTCCTCGTCATTGCGAGGAGTTAGGGCATGATCCGGAAAAGTGGAAACCGATTTTCCGAAAAGATCATGCTCCAACGAAGAAACTAGGCCCGAAGTGGCCGGCCCGAGGACAAGCTCCGCCACGAAGCAATCGAGAGCGGCACCGCAGATCTGGATTGCTTCGCTTCGCTCGCAATAACGATTAGGCCTCACGCGCCAAGCCAGCGCTCGAGAAAGACGTTGAGCCAAGCGCGCGCCGAATAGTCATAGACCGCGCGGTCGGCGAAGTGGGTGTGGCGCGGCCGCGCGCCCGGCAGTTCCATGCGGTCGTGCCCGCGCGTCGTCCATTTGTGCATCATGGCGTGAGTGACGTCGGGGTGAAATTGCAGCGCATAAGCGCGCCCAGCACGGATCGCCTGAACCTCGAACGTATCGCCTTCGGCGAGAAGCTCGGCGCCCGGCGGCACATCAAAGCCCTCGCGGTGCCACTGATAGACGCGCTCCGGCCAGGCATCGACCAATTCCAGGCCGGCCTCGGTCGGCCGGATCGGATAATAGCCGATCTCGGCGTGGCCGTTCGGATGTTTGAACACTTTACCGCCGAGCTGGCGCGCGCACATCTGGGCGCCGAGACAAATACCGAGAAACGGCTTGTTGGCCTTCATCGGCACCGCGATCCAATCGATCTCGGTGCGTATGAAGTTGTCTTCGTCATTGGCGCTCATCGGGCCGCCGAAAATGATGGCGGCGGCGTGGTCGGCCATGGTCTCGGGCAACTGATCGCCGAAGCGCGGACGGCGGACGTCGAGCCGATATCCGAGCTGTTGCAGGGCACAGCCGACGCGGCCGGGGGTGGAGTGCTCCTGGTGCAGGACGATAAGAATTTGCTGTTGCATCAGCCTGTTTTGAACACGTCTTCTAGACTCGTAGCCTGTTCGCGAATGAAATCAATGCCGCTCCGAAAATGGCTGGCTTGCGGCGACGTGCGGCCTCGTACGCATTTTAGCGTCTCGCAGCCCCGCTGCTCTGATCCAGCGCCCGCAACAGCAAGGCATGAGGGGCGAAGTGCATGAAAGCGACGCCGAGCTTATTGGCGAGGCCAGGGACCACAACGCGCTGGCCGCCCATGAGACCGTCATAACCGATCTGCGCCACGCTGGCGGCAGGCAATTCGACGATCTTTGCCGCGCCGGGTAGTTCCATCTTGGCGCGCGCCTGAAATTCGGTCTGCACCGGGCCCGGACAGAGCGCGCTCACTCTGATGCCGCGGCCGGACCATTCCTGATGCAGCGCCTCGGTGAACGACAGCACATAGGCCTTGGTGGCGTAATAGACCGCCATGCCGGGGCCGGGCAGAAAGGCCGCCACGGACGAGACATTGAGCAGGCCGCCACGATGACGCGTCAGGCTGTCAACGAAAGTGAGCGACAATTCGGTGACCGCGCGCACATTGAGATCGATCATGCCGAGTTGCTCGTTGCGATCGAGGCTCGCGGCATCGCCGGTCAGGCCGAAGCCGGCATTGTTGACGACGAAATTCGGCTCGAGCTCCCGCGACGATAATGCGGCGGCGATCTTTGCCACCGCATCGCGCTGTTCCAGATCGCTCGCCAGCACCACCGGCCGCGGTCGGCCGGTCTTGGCGATGTCGTCGGCAAGGGCGCTCAAACGGTCTTCGCGCCGCGCCACCAAGACCAGTTCATGCCCGTTGGTGGCAAAGACCCGCGCTAGCTCAGTGCCGATACCGGACGAGGCGCCAGTGAGCAGCGTGATCGGTTTCATGCATCGCTCCTCTCTTCCTCTTCACCGCCGACATCCTCACCGCCGATCCGCCGCCGCAATTCGATGCGCTCGCGCGGCGACACGCCAAGCAGGTCGGCGGCGCGCCACAACAGATTGTCCTCGAGCTCATCACGCCGGCCGTCGGCATAGACGATCTCCCACATCATCTCGATGATGCGGGCGCGGCCGGCCTCGTCCAGCGAACGGTTGAGCGCTTGCGTAAAGTGATAAAGGTCGACCGATTCGCGCTCGACGGCAGTCGCCTTTTCGATCAGCTCGGCCGTCGCAGCGTCGTCGAGCGAGAAGTTCTTTTTCAGGACGGCGCGCAGTTTCTCGCCTTCGCTTTCCGATATCTCGCCGTCGATCGCGGCGGCGTGGACCAGAAGGGCGGCGGCGGCCAACCGGTAATCGTCGTCGGCGAACTGGCTCGGATGTTTCGTGCCATCGACAAAGTCGGAGATGAAATTTCTGAAAGCTTCAAACATGCCCTGATCCTGTTGCGCCGCGCCTTATATCACGGCATCGGCGGCTGGCTTCAAGCCTGTGCGGCGAACCGGCGCCTAAAGCGGCCCAAACCAGCCGCTTGCCTAATCCGGCGATTTGCGCCCTTTCTAGGAGCCCTTTTCCTTAAACGGTCCGGGATGTCCCGGCGTCACAGCCTGTTTCAACAATGACCGCAGCGACCCGAACTCAAATAGCCATTATCGGCGGTGGGCCAGCCGGCCTCCTGTTGTCCCACATCCTGCACAAAAACGGCATCGACAGCATCGTGCTCGAACGGCAGACCCGGCAATATGTGATGGACCGCATTCGCGCCGGCGTGCTCGAAGCCGGCACCGTTGCACTTTTACGCGAAATCGGGCTCGGCACCCGCATGGATCGCGACGGCCATCCGCATGACGGCGCGGCGATCGCCTGGGAAGACCGGCCGCGCTTTTTCATCGACACCTACAAATATACCGGCAAGCGGATGATGGCCTATGGCCAGACCGCCATCACCGAGGACCTCTATGCGGCACGCGATGCCGCCGGCGGACAAATCATCGACGAGGCGGCCAATGTGCGGCTGCACGACCTGACCTCGGATCGGCCCTATGTGACCTACGAAAAGGGTGGCGTCGAACATCGCATCGATTGCGATTATATCGCCGGCTGCGACGGCTATCACGGTGTCAGCCGAACATCGATTCCGGCGAATGTGCTCAAAACCTACGAGAAGAGCTATCCGTTCGGCTGGCTCGGCATCATGTCGGAAACGCCGCCCTACAAAGACCTCTGCTATTGCTATCACGATCGCGGTTTCGCACTCGCCTCGATGCGCAATCCGATGCTGAGCCGCTACTACATCCAGTGCGACCTGGACGCTAAGCTCGACGACTGGCCGGACGATCGGTTCTGGGAGGAGTTCAAGGCGCGCTGCCCGAAGGACATGGCCGATGCCATCGTTACCGGCCCGTCGATCGAAAAATCCATCGCACCGCTGCGCAGCTTCGTGGCCGAGCCGATGCGCTACGGCCGGCTATTTTTGGCGGGCGATGCCGCCCATATCGTGCCGCCGACCGGCGCCAAGGGCCTCAATCTCGCGGTGTCGGATGTGTTCTATCTGTCGCGCGCGCTGACCGAAGCCTATCGCGCCGGCAAGACGCATTATCTCGATTGCTATTCCGAGATGGCGTTGCGCCGGGTCTGGGCTTCGGCGCGCGTCTCGTGGTGGCTGACGCTATTGCTGCACCGCTTTCCCGACGAGACGCCGTTCGAACGGCAGATGCGGTTCAACCAGTTCGACTATCTGCAGGCCTCCGAGCACGCCCAGGCGTCGCTCGCCGAGCAATATGTCGGCTTGCCGTTTGAAAGCTAATCGGCATCACAGTCCGCCCGTCCCCGCGAAAGCCGGGACCCAGCCTATTCGCGCAAGAACCGGATTTCCGCTTTCGCGGGAGTGAGCGGAGAAATTATGCGCTGACAGTGCGTGCTTCGGCTTTGCCGGCCTCCGCATTCGCAGCTCCAGGATCGAGCCCCTCCAGCGAACGGCGCGCTGGCTCGACGCCCCAGAAGTAGACGGCAATGATCTGTACCGCGACCAGCGCGATCATCAGGCCGACGACGCCGGGCAATCCATAATTGGTCAACAACGCGCCGACCACGAAGGGCGAAATCACAGTGGCGCCGCGGCCGAGGGTATTGCAGATGCCGTTGGCGCGCAGCCTGATCTCGGTCGGGAACAACTCCGGCGTATAGACACCGAACAGGATCGCCGTCTGGATATAGATCGCGACGATCAACGCGGCGCCGATGGCCAGCACGATCTCGGGATCCGAGGCGGCATTGGAATGCGCATAGAACCAGCCGAAGATGATCGTGAGAAACGACGCGCCGATAATGCTCCAGCGTCGCCCGATGGCGTCGGACAAATAGGCGCCCAGCGCACAGCCAATGAGCGACGCGCCCGCCAGCACCGCAGTGTAGCCAAGCGAATTGGTGATGGTGAGGCCTTGCCGCAAAAAGAACTGCGGCAGGAAGATCACAAACCCGAAGATCAGCGTGTTGATGGTGATCAGCACCCAGCTGCCGACCAGGAGACGCTGCAGGATCGGCGGGCGAAACATCGATGCCGCAGTGAGCTGCGGGATAGGCGCGGCAGGAGCCGGCGCCGGCAGCGTGCCGGATCCCGCAACTTCTTTCTCGATCGTTTGCAGCAGGCTTTCAGCTTCCGCGCTGCGGCCCTGCGCTTCCAGCCAACGCGGCGATTCAGGAAGATTTTTGCGCAGATACCAGACGATCAGCGAGCCGATACCGGCGATGACGAACATCGGCCGCCAACCGAAATTCGGGATGATCAGATAGCCGAGGATCGCGGTCACCGGGAAACCACACACAGTGAGAAACGCCAGGAACGACAGCCAGCGCCCGCGCGTCGCCGGAGGTACGAACTCGGTCAGCGTCGAATAGCCGACGATGATCTCGGCGCCGAGCCCGAGCCCTTGGATGAAGCGGCAGATGATGAGCTGCGTCATGTCCTGCGCGAAGGCGGCGGCCAAAGAGGCAAGACCGAAGATGAGAAGGTTGATCTGATAGGTGAAGCGGCGGCCGAATTTGTCGCCGACAAAGCCCGTGATCAGCGAGCCGATGGTCATGCCGAGGAAGGTGAGCGACACGAATTGCAGGTTTTGCGGCAGCGTCGAGAATTTGGTCTGGACCGTCGCGGCCAACACGCTGCCGGCGACATAAAGATCGTAGCCGTCGAAGAACATGCCGGCGCCGACGAGCCAGAAAATGCGATAGTGAAACGACGAGATCGGCAGCCGATCGAGACGCGCGCCTGCATTGACGGCGGTGACCATGATTTTCCTCCCCAGCGGACCCCTCTAGCGGATCCAATGGACCCGCCGTCCGTTTGTGCCGGTTTCATCGACCGGATTGCCGGGGATGCTAGCCCAGATGCCGGGGCCGCACCACGGGCTGCCGAGGCGGTAGTCAGGCGGCACGCGGTACACTATGAAAAGGCCCCGCAAAGTGCCGCGCCGGAGAAAGCCCTGATGCCGAGCTCATTGATCGATTCTGCCGTCTTTCGCGACATCTTCTCGACCGAGGCGATGCGGCGCGTCTTTTCCGACGAGAATCGCGTGCAGAAATATCTCGATTTCGAGGCGGGTCTGGCGCGGGCGCAGGCGCGGCTCGGCATCATCCCGAAAGAGGCCGCCGAGGAAATCGTCAAGCATTGCCACGCCGGCGAGATCGATTTCGCCAAGCTGAAAACGCAGACCGAGAAAATTGGTTATCCGGTTCTGCCTGTGGTGCAGCAGCTCGTGGCGCTGTGCCGCGACGGGCTCGGCGAATGGTGTCACTGGGGCGCCACCACGCAGGACATCACCGACAGCGCAACGGTGATGCAGATCCGCGAGGGCCTGGTGCTGATCGAAGGCAGCCTGACGCGCATTTCCGACGCGCTCGCAAGCCTCGCCAAGAAATATCGCGACACGCCGATGGCCGGACGCAGCAATCTGCAGCAGGCGGTGCCGATCACCTTCGGCTACAAGATGGCGACCCTGCTGGCCGCATTCGAGCGCCACAAACAGCGCCTGAAAGAGCTGCGTACGCGCGTGCTGGTCGGCGAATTTGGCGGCGCGGCCGGCACGCTGTCTTCGCTCAGCGGCCAGGGACTCGCGACACAAGCCGAGCTGATGAAGGAATTGGACCTCGGCCAGCCGGCGATCGCCTGGCACACGGTGCGCGACACGATCGCGGAAGTCGGGTGCTTCCTCGGCCTCGTCACCGGCACCTGCGGCAAGATCGCTTTCGACGTGAAGCTCTTGATGCAGACCGAGGTCGAAGAGGTCTACGAGCCGTTTCACGAAGGCCGCGGTTCATCATCGACCATGCCGCAAAAGCGCAACCCGATCTCCTCGGTCTATATCACCGCGCTGACGTCGGTGGTGCGCCAGCAAACGGCGGCGCTGCTTGACGCCATGATCGAAGACCACGAGCGCGCCACCGGCCCGTGGGAAATCGAATGGATCATCCTGCCGGAGATTTTCTGCTTCGCCGGCGGCGCGCTGTCGCAGACCGAATTCATCCTGACCGGGCTCCAGGTCGACGAAAAGAAAATGCGCTCCAATCTCGACATCACCAAAGGCCTGATCGTGTCGGAAGCCGTGATGATGGGGCTCGGCCCCTATCTCGGCCGCCAATATGCGCACGATCTCGTCTACGACATCTGCCGCAAAGTGGTGGCGACCGGCCGGCCGCTGCTCGATCTGCTCGCGGAGAACGCGGAGATCACCAAGCACCTCGATCGTGCCGCTCTGGCGAAGCTCTGCGATCCGGCGAATTATCTCGGCGAAGCCGGCGCCATGGTCGATCGGGTCCTGGCGATGCGGGGGAAGTAAACTCCGAATCTCGCCGCGTCATGCCCGGCCACAGCCGTTCGAAGAACGGCGTCGCTTCGCTCGCCTATGTGCCGGGCATCCCGATTTCAATGCGCCGTGTCCGACTAAGCGAGATGGCCGGGACAAGCCCGGCCATGACTTCGTTACTCCGCCGCGGCAGCTTTCGCCGCCGCCTGCTCACGCACGAATTTGTCGATGGACAACTGATCGACCTTGCCGGAGCCGAGCAGCGGCAATTTGTCGAGCACGATGACTTCCGCCGGGAACATCAGCTCGGCAGCGTGCTTCCCTCGCGCATAGGCCATGAAATCGGCGCGCGTGGCGCCGTGCTTGTCGGTGACCATGATCAGTCGCTCACCCTTGCGCGGATCTGGCACTGCCGACACCGCAGTGATGCTGTCGGGCCACAGCTCCGCCGCCAGCATTTCCACGGCCGCGAGCGACACCATCTCGCCGCCGATCTTGGCGAAGCGCTTGGCGCGGCCCTTGATGCGGATGAAGCCTTCATCGTCGATGGTGACGATATCGCCTGAATCGTGCCAGCCCTCCGGCGGCGGTTCGAGCACGCCGGGTCTGTCGGCGCGCAGATAGCCGAGCATCACGTTCGGCCCTTTGACGAACAGCCGTCCGCCCTCGTCGACGCCCTCGACCCTTTCCAGCCGCGCTTCCATGCCGGGCAGCAGCCGGCCGACAGTGCCGAATTTGTTGAACATCGGCGTATTGAGCGCGAGCACCGGAGACGTTTCCGTGAGCCCGTACCCTTCGAGAATGCGCAGGCCGAATTTCTCCAGATAGGTCTGCCGGGTCGACACCTTCACCGGCTCGGCGCCGGCGACGACATAGCGCAGCGACCGGAAGTCATACGGGTTCGCCATCCGCGCATAGCCGTTGAGGAACGTGTCGGTGCCGAACATCGCTGTCGCGCACCATCCGTAAATGAGCTCCGGCACGGTGCGATAGTGCAGCGGCGAGGGATAGAGATAAAGCGGCACGCCGGAGATCAGCGGCAGGATCACGCCGCCGGTGAAGCCAAACGAGTGGAACACCGGCAGCGCATTGAACAGCCGGTCTTCGCGGCCGAAATCGATGCGCGCCGCGCATTGCGCCACGTTGGTCAACACGTTGCGGTGGGACAGCACCACGCCTTTCGGCAGGCCTTCCGTTCCCGACGTGAACAGGATCACCGCCCAGTCGTCGGGCTTGCGCGCCACCAGCGGCTTCCTCCAGGACAGCAAGCCGCGCACTTTGTCGGAACGGCTCACAGTCTTGCGGATATCTTCGAGATAGACGACGCGCACCTGCTTCTGGATTTCCGCCACGACATGATCCAGCCGGCCCTTTTCGACGAAGGTACGCGAGGTCAAGATGGTGTCGACTTCGGCGGCCCGGCAGGCGCCTAGGATGTTGGTGGCACCGGCGCTGAAATTGATCATCGCCGGGACGCGGCCGGCGGACAGCACCGCGAGCATCGTGACGATGGCGCCGTTCGAGGTCGGCAGCATGACGCCGAGCGCTTTGCCTTCCGGGGCGAGCGGCATCAGCTTGCGGCCGAGCACCGAGACGCCGATGAGAAGCTTCTTGTAGCTGAGCTGGCCGGAGACCGGATCCTCGGTGGCGAGCCAGTTCGGGCCGTGCAGTTCCGCCGCGGCAATCAGCGCTTCGATCAAGGTTTGATCCGTCGCCGCGGTCCGATACATCATCTCGGACATGACGGTATAAAGCGCCGAACCCGCGGCTTGCCGCCGTTTGCGGCCTTTGATGTCCGGATCGATCTTGAGCTTCACCGGCTCGAGAATCGTGACGGTAATTTTCGGGAACCAACGGCGGCGCACCTGCGTGTCGGTAAGCCGGCTGAAAATCGTCTGTTCC
>DATAQN010000150.1:0-1583 GCA_036264635.1 Xanthobacteraceae bacterium
GCCCGACGCCCCGCAGCGCCGTCTGATCGCACTCGACGACCTCACCGCCCGTTCGTTCGCCAACCATCTCATCTGGGGGACGCGGGCGCTGGGCGCGCTGCTGGTCGTGCTTGCCATTCACAAGGCGCTTGCTGCGCAGGCGGCAATGACCGTTGCCACCGATATGCTGTTTGCTCTGGTCACAGGTATCTTGCTGCTTCACCTGTTGCTGTCGCACCGCTATAGCGGGGAGAACACACTCCCACTCGCGCGCTGGCTGCGCGGTCTCGGCTGGCTCGTCGTGGGGGTCATTGCGATTGCTCTCATCGCCGGCTATCCGACATTTGCCGCTTTCGTGGCGGCGCGCGTGATATCGATTTCGGCGCTTTTAGGCGGCCTCTACTTGTTGCTCGCGCTCGGCAACGCACTATTTGCCGGGCGGCTTGCCGTTAACACCCCATACGGCCAGGCACTCGCCGCGGATTTCGGCGTCAGCACGCCATGGCTGGGCTTCGCCGCAATCCTGACCTTCGCCGGCATATGTTTCGCCGCGACGCTGGCAGCGCTCGTGCTTTACATTGGGCCCTGGTAAGCGACGCCGCACGATCTGCGCGGCACGGCACGCGCGCTCGCGATCGACGCGGGTCACTCAAAGTCCGCTCTGGCAGTGGTCATCCCTGGCCGACGGCCGCGGCCGAGAAATCCTGTAATTCATACGTGCCGTCGCCGCGGATCATTTTCAAATAGCGCGCGGCCGATCGCTCGAGCACGCCTTTTCCGTCCGACCAGATCGTTCGTTCGGCAAATGCGCCGTGAATGCGGTCGAACTTGTAAGGCTTGAGCGAATTCACCACGCCTTCGACCCGCGGGGCCGACAGCGGGATGATGTTTGGAAAGCTCCACATGAAGCTCACCGACTTGTTGTCCTGCACGACCTGCACGACGTCGCCCGACAGGAGTGCGCCCTTGCCGCCCGCCCCCGCCGGCCAATGCAGTACAGTGCCGCCCGGGTAATGACCCCCGGAGCAGATCAGCGTGAGTCCCGGCAGGAGCTCTTTTGTCTGGCCTTTCCAGAGCGAAATAGTGGGGCCGCCGCGCATGATCCACTTGCGGTCCGCTTCATGCAGATAGATCGGTACGCCGCCAAATGCCTCGCTCCATTCCACCATGGTCGTGTAGTAGTGAGGATGTGAGATCGCGATCGCCTTGATCCCGCCCATGGCGTTGATCATTTCGATCGTCGCGCGATCGACGAGCGCGATGCAGTCCCACAGGACATTGCCGTGCGGCGTGCGCAGGAACATCGCGCGCTGGCCGATGCCGAAGTGCGGGAACGTCAGAAGCGAGATCAGGCCAGGCTCGAGCTCATGAATTGCATTCATGTTGCGCCGGGCCAGCACGTCGAGCGTCGTCCAACTTTGCCCCGCTGGCGTAACATATTGGCGCTCGTCCAGGCAGATCGGACATGAGGCCGGAGGCTGCGGCGTCGGCGCGTATTGTGTTCCGCAAGTGGTGCAGATGTAGGCGGGCATGATGTCAGGTCCTTTGGCGCTTCTAGTCCGTTGGAATGTAGTTCATTGGCAAACGGCCGAGACAATCCTCAC
>DATAQN010000191.1:0-5720 GCA_036264635.1 Xanthobacteraceae bacterium
ACCCGTTTAGCCCCCCGGTCGAAAGCCTGGTCGGAACGGCGCGACGCCTGCGCAGCCGATGGAGAATTCGCCATGAACTTGCTCAAGGAAATAGAAAAGGAACAGATGGCGAAGCTTGCCGCCGGCAAGGAGATCCCAGACTTCCAGCCGGGCGATACGCTCATCGTCAACGTCAAGATCGTCGAAGGCGAGCGCTCCCGCGTGCAAGCCTATGAGGGCGTGTGCATCGGCCGCGCCGGCTCCGGGCTCAACGAAAACTTCACGGTGCGCAAGATCTCCTACGGCGAAGGCGTCGAGCGGGTGTTTCCGCTCTATTCGCCGATGATCGACTCCATCGAAGTGGTCCGCCGCGGCAAGGTCCGCCGCGCCAAGCTTTATTACCTGCGTGGCCGGCGCGGAAAGTCCGCGCGCATCTTCGAGCGCCAGGACTTTGCCGAAGGCGCCGAGGAGATGGCGTCCGAGGAGAAGGCGGCGAAATAATTCAGTCGCTGACGCGAATGCAGCGCCTTGGCGGCCGTCAGTTGTGAGTTTCTGAAATACCTCGCACGCTCTACGACAAGATCTGGGACGATCATCTGATCGAAGAGACGCCCGACGGCGCCTGCCTGATCTATATCGATCGCCACATCGTGCACGAAGTCACGAGCCCGCAGGCATTCGAAGGCTTGCGGCTGTCCGGGCGCAAAGTGCACGCGCCGGATAAGACGCTGCTCGTGGTCGATCACAATGTACCGACCACCGATCGCAAGCTGCCCAACCCCGATCCGGAAAGTGCGGCGCAGATCGCTTATCTCGCCGAGAACGCAAAATTCTTCCGCCTCGAATATTACGACGAGTTCGACCCGCGCCAGGGCATCGTTCATATCATCGGCCCCGAGCAAGGCTTCACACTGCCTGGCGTGACGCTGGTTTGCGGCGACAGCCACACCGCTACCAACGGCGCTTTCGGCGCGCTCGCTTATGGCATCGGCACGTCCGAAGTTGAGCACGTGCTGGCGACGCAGACACTGATCACGACTAAATCGAAGAACATGCGCGCGATCGTCGACGGCAAGCTGCCGCCGGGCGTGACCGCGAAAGACATCATTCTTGCCATCATCGGCGAGATCGGGACTGCCGGCGGCACCGGCTATGCGCTGGAATATGCCGGCGAGGCGATCCGCGCGCTGTCGATGGAAGGGCGCATGACGGTCTGCAACATGTCGGTCGAAGCTGGCGCCAAGGCCGGTTTCATCGCGCCCGACGAGAAGACCTACGCTTACCTGAAGGACCGCCCCAAGGCGCCGAAGGGCAAGGATTGGGATGCGGCGCTACGCTACTGGGAGACGCGGCGCTCCGACGACGGCTCCCATTTCGATCGCGAAGTGCGGCTCGACGCGGCAAAGCTGCCGCCGCTTGTGACCTGGGGCACCAGTCCCGAACAGGTCACATCGGTGACCGGCCGCGTACCGCGCGTCGACGACATTACCGAGGACAACAAACGCGAAGCGGTCGAGCGGGCGCTCAAATATATGGGCCTGCAAGGCGGCGAGAAGATCACCGACATCGCCATCGATCGCGTCTTCATCGGCTCCTGCACCAATGCGCGGATCGAGGACCTGCGCGAAGTCGCCAAAGTGGTGGACGGCAAAAAGGTCAACGCCAACGTCAATGCCATGATCGTGCCGGGCTCGGGCCTGGTCAAAGCGCAAGCCGAGTCGGAAGGCCTCGACAAGATTTTCCTCAAAGCCGGCTTCGAATGGCGCGAACCCGGCTGCTCGATGTGTCTGGCGATGAATCCCGACAAGCTCGCGCCCGGCGAGCGCTGCGCCTCGACCTCGAATCGCAATTTCGAGGGTCGCCAGGGCTACAAGGGCCGCACCCATCTGGTGTCGCCGGCCATGGCCGCAGCCGCCGCGGTCGCCGGCCATTTCGTCGACGTGCGCGAGTGGAGTTGACCGTACGTCATGGCCGACTTGTTCCGGCCATCTCGATTCATTATGGCGCGGCTGCGCGGCCCAAACGAGATCGCCGGGATAAACCCGGCGATGACGCTTTACCCCCGCACCCACCAGCAGCGCATCTGCGGGTAAAGCACCGTGCCGCTCGGCCGGTGCTGCAATTCGTACCAATCGACGCAGCGGCGATAAAGCAGCGGCCGCGGATGGATCTCGATGCGGCCCGCGCGCGTAGCCGGAGGCGTCGTCAAGCTCGGCTCCGCGATTGGCGAGGTCTGTTGCGCACGCGCGTGGGACGCAGCGCCGATCAGCAGTGCGGCGAGAGCCAACTTGATCGGAAGCTTAAGCTTGGTCATCGAGCGAGTTTACCTTTTTCCGCTCATTCCCACGCAAGCTGGAATCCAGCAACTGGGTCCCCGCTTTCGCGGGGACGAGCGGTGAAGCCAAATCTAGTTTACATTGCCATTATGGCCGAAGTTACCCTCGATCCGCTCGCCTGGCGGGCCACCAAGGCGCCGTCGCTGGCCGAACTCGAAGTCCTGGCCGGCGAGGTGTTTCAGCGCTTGCCGAAGCGATTTCGCGATCTCGCCGCCGATGTCGTCATTCGGGTCGACGACTTCCCCACCGACGACGTGCTCGACGAGATCGGCGCCCAAACCGAGTTCGACCTGCTCGGCTTGTTTCATGGCGTCGGACTGCCGTTCCGTTCGGAAAGCGCGCCGGTCCAGATGCCGAATATGATCTGGCTTTATCGCCGCCCCATTCTCGACTATTGGGCAGAGCACGATGAGACGCTCGGCGCCATCGTCAAACATGTGCTGGTGCACGAGATCGGCCATCATTTCGGACTGTCCGACGCCGATATGGCGGCGATCGAGGCAGCGGCCTAGCCATCCAAGGGAGCGATCCGATGAAAGTTGACGGCGCCTGCGCCTGCGGTGCGATTCGGGTCGAGGCCGAGGCCGATCCGGAAAACACCAATATGTGCCATTGCACCGACTGCCAGACCGCAACCGGAACCACGTTCCGGGTCTCGGTCCGGGTGCCGGGCGCGATGTTGAAGGTCACCGGCAAGCCGAGCATCTACGTCAAGACAACCGCAGAGAGCGGCAATCCGCGGGTGCAGGCTTTCTGCGGTACCTGCGGCTCGCCGCTTTATTCGACGACGGTCGGCGACGGCGTCCAGTCGCCCTACATGCTGCGCGTCGGCATCTTGCGCCAGCGCGATCAGTTCGTGCCGAAGCGCCAAATCTGGTGGCGTTCGGCGCAGCCATGGGTCACAAAAATCGCCGATGTGCCCAGATACGAAAAACAAAGCTAAACCGATTTGGGTTGGCCGCTTCAGTTTAACTTTTTTATATAGGACCAAACCATGATCGTGACCGTATTCCGCTCCCGGTTAAAGCCCGGCGTGCGCGAGGATTATGTCGCGCTCGCCGATCGCATGAACGAACTGGCGCGCACGATGCCAGGCTACATTTCGCACAAGGACTTTTACGCCCAAGACGGCGAGCGGGTCGCTATCGTCGAATTCGCCCATGAAGAGGGACAGCGCGCCTGGCAGCGCAATCCCGAACATCGGGCGGCGCAGAAATTGGCGCGGGAGAAATACTACACCGAGTACTACATTCAGGTTTGCACGCTCGATCGCGAGTCGAAGTTCAAGCTGCCGGAGCAAGCGGCGGCGCAGACTTGACCGCCGCCCGCTAAAGCTCCATTACCAAGGCGGCATTAGTCTGCCGCACGATTAAGCCGCAGGACCCGTTATGGAAAAGTTCACCGTGCTCGAAGGCGTCGCCGCGCCGTTGAAGATGATCAATGTCGACACCGACATGATCATCCCCAAGCAGTATCTCAAAACCATAAAGCGCACCGGGCTCGGCAAGGGCCTGTTCGCCGAGAAGCGCTATCGTGACGACGGCAGCGAGAATCCGGATTTCGTGCTCAACAAAGCGGCTTACCGCAGGGCAAAGATCCTGGTGGCTGGGGACAATTTCGGCTGCGGCTCCTCGCGCGAACATGCGCCATGGGCGCTCAAGGATTTCGGCATCACATGCGTGATCTCGACCTCTTTCGGCGACATTTTTTACAACAACTGCTTTAAGAACGGCGTGCTGCCGATCAAGGTCTCGCCGGAGGACCTGGACAAACTGTTCGACGATGCCGAACGCGGCGCGAATGCAACGCTGAGCATCGATCTGGAAAAGCAGGAAATCCGCGGCCCCGACGGCGGCCTGGTCAGGTTCGACATCGAACCGCACCGCAAGCATGCGCTGTTGAGCGGGCTCGACGATATCGGCCTGACCCTGCGCAAGCAGGACAAGATCGCGAGCTTCGAGCACGAAGCCAAAAGCGCGCGTCCTTGGATGTAAGTTCTCTAGGCCGCTTCGACGTACACCACGTCGTAGAGGCAGGGATCGGCGTCTTTCACCAGTTCGCCGAATTGCGGCCATTTCTTGCGGAACTCGGGCGCATGATGCGCGGCGGCGAGCTTGTCGGCGCTGGTCCACTGCACGTAATTGACGACATGGCTGCCGTCCTTGCTGCGGTGCAGATTTACCGAGACGAATCCCGGCTGTTTGGCCATAAAACGCGCACGCTCGATCATCAGCTTGACGACTTCGTCCTGGTTATCGGCGGGGAGCTTCACCACATTGATTTGCGTGCAAATGCCGGCGCTTTGGCGGATATCGGGCATAGGTGATCTCCTGGATACTCTCTCTCTGTTCGACGCGATCCCGAGCGCTGGACTAGCGTGAGGCGAGTCATGGCGACCGCGTTAAGCTCTCAACGCATGGCCGTGCCGCAAGTTTCGCTGGCCGCAGCGGATCGTGACGCGCTAAGAAGTTCAGCCGAATCCTAAGCCAAGCATCATGCCCACCACGACGCCTGCCATTTCCGTCTCGCGTCTCGACAAGATCTACGCCTCCGGATTCCAGGCGCTCAAAAACATTAATCTGGACATCCGCCACGGCGAGATTTTCGCGCTGCTTGGTCCGAACGGCGCCGGCAAGACGACGCTGATCGGCATCATCTGCGGCATCGTCAACCCTTCTTCGGGCACCGTGAAGGTGAACGGACATGACATCATTTCCGATTATCGTGCGGCGCGTTCTCTGATCGGGCTGGTACCGCAGGAATTGACCACCGATGCCTTTGAAACGCCGCCGGCGACGCTGCGCTTTTCCCGCGGGCTGTTCGGCAAGCCGGCCAATCCCGATTATATCGACAAGGTGCTCAAGCAGCTTTCGCTATGGGACAAGCGGCATGACAAGATCCGCATGCTGTCCGGCGGCATGAAGCGCCGGCTCATGATCGCCAAAGCACTGGCGCATGAGCCGCAGATTCTTTTTCTTGACGAACCCACCGCGGGCGTCGACGTCGAGTTGCGCAAGGATATGTGGCAGCTGGTGCGCTCGCTGCGGGCTTCCGGCGTCACCATCATTCTCACGACCCATTACATCGAAGAAGCCGAGGAAATGGCCGACCGGGTCGGCGTCATCAACCATGGCGAGATCATCCTGGTCGAGGACAAGGCCGAGCTGATGCACAAGCTCGGCAAGAAACGGCTGACGCTGGAGCTGCGCGATCCGCTGGCCGCGGTGCCCGCGGTACTCGAGAGCTACGGCCTCAGCCTCGGCGCCGGCGGCGGCGAACTGACTTACACCTACGATACCAAGGGCGAGCATACCCGCATCACGGCGCTGCTCGACGATCTGCAGCGCGCCGGCATTCGCTTTGAGGATTTGCGGACCACGCAAAGCTCGCTCGAGGACATTTTCG
>DATAQN010000197.1:0-1968 GCA_036264635.1 Xanthobacteraceae bacterium
ACGGCGCACAGTTTCGAATTACCGGACGTCGCGCACTATCTGCACTCCCGAAGCGTGCGTCCGTTGCTGATCCAAGCCATGCTCGACGCCCCGATGTTCACCACCCGTTGGCGTTGGGTGGCGGGAGTGGCGCTGGCTCTACCGAGATTCCAAGGCGGGCGGAAAGTGCCGCCCCAGTTCATGCGGATGCGGGCGGAAGATCTCATCGCCGCGGTGTTTCCCGATCAGATTGCCTGCGCAGAGAATTTGGTGGGTGAACGGCAGGTGCCCGACCATCCGCTGACCAATCAGACGATCTCCGACTGTCTGCATGAGGCCATGGACATCGACGGACTAGAGCGGCTACTCGCGCGGCTTGAAGCAGGCGATATCCGCGTGGTGGCCTGCGATCTCACTCAGCCTTCACCGCTTGCGCTCGAGGTGCTCTCGGCGCGGCCTTATGCCTTTCTCGACGATGCCCCGCTCGAAGAGCGGCGAACCCAGGCGGTTATGGCCCGGCGCTGGCATGACCCGCAAAGTGCGTCCGAACTCGGGCGACTGGATCCGGAAGCGATCGCCCGGGTGCGGGAAGAGGCCTGGCCTGATCCTGTCAATGCCGAGGAACTACACGATTCGTTATTGTGGCTAAGCTGTTTGACCGAGGCGGAAGCTAACGCCACCCCGACGTGGTGCGATTGGCTAGAGGCGCTGGCGCGCGACAAACGTGCCACGCGTCTGCAACGACCCGGGGCGACGCTGTGGATTCCCGCCGAGCGATTAAACCAGTTCCGAGCATTGTGGCCGGAGGCGCGACTGCAACCGGAGATTACGCCGCCGCCCGGCCAAGAGGCCGTCTGGTCGCCAGATCAGGCGCTGATCGAAATTCTACGCGGTCGACTGGAAGGTCTCGGGCCGGTGAGCCAAACCGCGCTGGCGGCGCCGCTCGCCCTCGAGGCGCCGGCCGTCGCCGGTGCGCTAGCCGCGCTGGAGAGCGAAGGTACGATCCTGCGCGGACGGTTTGATCTCGGCGTCAACGATGAGCAATGGTGCGATCGCCGGCTGCTGGCGCGCATTCATCACACCACCATTCGCCGACTGCGCTCGGAGATTGAACCAGTCGCAACACGCGATTTCCTGCGCTTCCTGTTTGCCTGGCAGCATGTCGCCGAGGATACGCGCCTCGAAGGACCGCACGCGCTTTCGACTGCACTGACTGTGCTCGAAGGTTTCGAGGCGCCGGCCGGAGCCTGGGAAACGGAAATCTTGCCGGCGCGACTTGAGGGCTACGAGCCGGCCTGGCTGGACGCCCATTGCATGGCCGGCCGTGCCATGTGGGCTCGCCTCACCCCACCCGCGAATGGGAAAGCTCGGACGCGCACGGCAACAACACCGGTACGATCGACACCAATCGCGCTGCTAGACCGGCGGCGGCTGCCGCTGTGGATCGCGCACTTGCCGCAGACGAGCACGACACCTCCGAGCCCACGGGCACAATTGCTGGTCGACTGTCTCCGCGCCCAAGGCGCGCTCTTCTTCGACGAATTGGCCGAGGCGTCGCATTTGCTGCGGCCGCAGGTCGAAGAGGCCTTGGGCGAACTCGTCGCGCTCGGGCTTGTGACCTCGGACAGTTTTGCCGGACTGCGGGGGTTGTTGGTGCCGTCAAACCAGCGTCGGCCGATCTCCGGCGCCAAAAGGCGCGGACGAATCCTGCGCTTCGATATTGACAGCGGCGGACGTTGGGCCTTAATCCGACGCGCATTACCAGTTGATGACCAGGGACGCGCCGCTGCGATCGAACACCTGGCGCGTGCGCTGTTGCAACGCTACGGAGTCGTGTTCTGGCGTCTACTGGCGCGGGAAGCGAATTGGCTGCCGCCGTGGCGTGATTTGCTGCGCGTTTATCGCCGGCTCGAAGCGCGCGGCGAAATCCGTGGCGGTCGTTTCGTCGCCGGGTTCTCCGGCGAGCAATATGCGCTCCCCGAAGCGATT
>DATAQN010000214.1:0-27217 GCA_036264635.1 Xanthobacteraceae bacterium
GATCTGCGGCTGGATGATTCATTCCAAGGATGGCTCGCCGATGAAGATGGCGGCGCATCCCGCGCTCGCCAACGGCAAAGCCTGTCATGTCGGCGATCCGGTTGCGGTGATCATCGGCGAGAGCATGGCGCAGGCGCGCGACGCTGCGGAGAAAGTGAAGGTCGACTACGCGGTATTGCCCGCGGTCGCCGATCCGGCTGCGGCGCAGAGGCCGGATGCGCCACAGATCCACGACATCGCGCCGAAGAACACGATCTATCAATGGAGCCTCGGCGACGCCAAAGCAGCCGACGCCGCGTTCAAAGCGGCCAAGCACGTCACCAAGCTCGACATCGTCAACAATCGTTTGGTGCCGAACGCCATCGAGCCGCGCGCCGCGATCGGCGAATACGATCCCGGCACCGGGACGTTTACGCTGTGGAACACGACGCAGAATCCACATGTGGCGCGACTTGTCATCGCCGCCTTCGTCGGCATGGCGCCGGAGCACAAGCTCCGTGTCATCGCGCCCGACGTCGGCGGCGGCTTCGGCTCGAAGATCTTCATCTATCCGGAAGAGGTCGTGGCGCTGTGGGCGGCCAGGCGCGTCGGCCGGCCGGTGAAATGGGTGGCCGATCGCTCGGAATCCTTCCTCGCCGACGCGCACGGCCGCGATCACATCACGCATGCCGAATTGGCCTTCGACGGCGACGGCAAGATGCTGGCGCTGCGCGCCAAGACCGTCGCCAATCTTGGCGCCTATATGTCGACCTTCTCCTCGTCGGTGCCGACTTATCTCTACGCCACGCTGTTGTCTGGCCAATATGAGATCCCGCAGATCTATTGCGAGGTCGATGCGGTCTATACCAACACGGTGCCGGTCGATGCCTATCGCGGCGCCGGCCGCCCGGAAGCGACCTTCGTGGTCGAGCGGCTGGTTGAAGTCGGGGCGCGCGAGCTTGGCGTCGATCCCGCCGATCTGCGGCGCAAGAACTTCATCAACAAATTCCCGCACCAGACGCCGGTGATCATGAATTACGATGCCGGCGACTATAACGCCTCGCTGAAAAAGGCGATGGAGCTTGCCGACTATAAGGGCTTCGCCAAGCGCAAGCGCGAGGCGGCGCGTCACGGCAAACTGCGCGGCATCGGCATTTCGACCTATATCGAGGCCTGCGGCATTGCGCCGTCACAGGCGGTCGGCTCGCTGGGCGCGGGCGTCGGTTTGTGGGAATCCGCCGAAGTGCGGGTGAACCCGACAGGCTCGGTGGAAATTCTCACCGGCTCTCATGCGCACGGGCAGGGGCACGAAACCACCTTCGCGCAGGTCGTCTCCGAGCGGCTCGGCATTCCGATCGACAATATTTCGGTCGTGCATGGCGACACCGACAAGGTGCAATTCGGCATGGGCACCTATGGCTCGCGCTCGGGCGCTGTCGGCATGTCCGCTTTGGTCAAGGCGCTCGACAAGGTCGAGGCCAAGGCCAAGAAAGTTGCCGCCTATATGCTCGAAGCCGCCGAAGGCGATATCGAGTTCAAAGACGGCAAGTTCACGATCGCCGGCACCGACAAGGCGGCGGCCTGGGGCGACGTCGCGCTCAATGCCTATATCGCGCACAAATTCTCCGGACAGGAGCTCGAGCCCGGGCTCAAAGAGGGCGCGTTCTACGATCCGACCAATTTTACGTTCCCGGCCGGTTGCCACATCTGCGAAGTCGAGATCGATACCGACACCGGCAATACCGAGATCGTCGCCTGGACAGCGGTGGATGATTTCGGCGTCGTCATCAATCCGATGATCGTCGAGGGCCAGGTTCATGGCGGCATCGCGCAAGGCATCGGCCAGGCTTTGTGCGAGGGCGCGATCTATGACAAGGACGGCCAGCTCGTCACCGGCTCGTTCATGGACTATTGCATGCCGCGTGCCGATCACCTGCCGACGCTGAAAGTCGACACGACGATGACCAAGTCGCCGTCGAATCCGCTCGGCATCAAGGGCTGCGGCGAAGCCGGCGCGATCGCCGCGCCGGCTGCCGTGATCAACGCCATCACCGATGCCATCGGCACCGAAAATATCGCCATGCCCGCCACACCGCAGGCGGTGTGGGCAGCGCTGCAGAAATCGAACAGGATGCCGCAAGCGGCGTAAGGACATTCAACACATTCAGTCCCGCCGGCGAAGGCGGGAGCTTGAGATAAACGGAGGACTGCGATGTACGCTTTCACCTTCCATCGGCCACAGACGGTGCGCCAGGCAGCCGGCCTGCTGACCAAGAACGAAGACGCCAAGCTTCTGGCCGGCGGACAAACGCTGTTGCCGACCATGAAGCTGCGTCTGGCCGGCCCGCCGCAGATCGTCGACATGACGCTGGTCGAGGGCATCAGCGGCATCGAGCAGAGCGGCCGCTCGGTCAATATCGGGGCCATGACACGCCATTACGAGGTGAACACGTCGCCGGTGGTGCAGCAGGCGATCCCGGCTTTGGCTAAGCTTGCTGGCATGATCGGCGATCCGGCGGTGCGCCATCGGGGCACCATCGGCGGCTCGATCGCCAACAACGATCCGAACGCGGATTATCCGGCGGCCTGCCTCGGCATGGGCGCGATCATCATCACCAACAAGCGCCGCATCAAGGCCGACGACTTCTTCACCGGCATGTTCTCGACTGCCTTGGAGCCCACCGAGATCGTCACCAAGGTGAGCTTCCCGATCCCGAAAAAGGCGGCCTATCAGAAATTCCGCAATCAGGCCTCGCGCTTTGCGCTGGTCGGCGTCTTTGTTTCCAAGCGCGGCAGCGAAATCCGCGTCGCTGTCACCGGCGCCGGCTCCAACGGCGTGTTCCGCGTGCCGTCCTTCGAGGAGGCCCTGAAAAAGCGCTTTGCGCCGAAGTCGCTCGAAGGCCTGACCATCTCGGCCGACGGCATGAACTCCGACATCCACGGCAGCGCCGAATACCGCGCCCATCTGGTCGGCGTTCTCGCGCGGCGGGCGGTCGCGGAAGCGATCGGGAAATAGCTAGCGCCAATCGATTTGTGATCGCCGCTGCCGGCCCGGCCTGAGAGCCATTCGGCGGTGCAGCATGTCAGCTGTTGCCAGCCGACATGGATGGCGTGGATTTCTCAAACACGGCGGCACCGTCGCTTCGCATAGCGGCAATGTCGCCGTTCCATGCGGAGAGACTCCACATATCGTCGCTCGGCTCATATGTCGCCGAAGGCCAGACCTCCAATATGCCGCCAAGATCGAACTGAAATTTCCAGGAATTGGCCGACGACCCGTTCCCGACCGAAACGAGACGTTGCCCATCTAGATCCAATAAGCATTCGTCGGGCGATGAGCTGGCGTTTTGGCTGTCCAGAGAGTTGCCAGAAACTGAAATCTTACAATCGCAATATTGTATGAAGAGATGCCAATCCCCTACGACAAAGACGCGGCGGCGCTTGAGGTTGCGCTGAACCCGCATCGAGCTCTCCGGGCTTGGTGTCGTCGGTTCTCGAACTGAGATATGTGCCTGGCCGAATTCCAAGGTGAGGAAACTGCGATGTCCGCGACGGACATTCCAAACCAACTGACCGATCAATGGCCGGAATAAGCTTTGCACCTGCTGCACGGATCACATTCCGTGAGACAAAAATAAGATCGTTCCATCCTTCTTGCTGATGTGGACTTCAGCAATTCCTCCCAGCGTATTCGGAGGCATGGTTCCTTTGACGATCCAGACTCCGTCTTCAAGGCTTACGGTAAGCGGCTTTTCCCGCTCCACTTGAGCTTCGCCCACCAACCTGATCAAAACGACTTCGCTGATTTTCCGGGCCGTATCGGCATCCGGAACGAATCCTTCCGGCGGCATAAATTGAAACGGTGCTGTTGTATCTGCCGCCGTAGCTGGGGTCGTGCTCAAGAGAGCGGCGGCGAGCAAAAGGGTAAGGCGCTTTTTCATCATTTCGGCATTTCGGTCTATTTGGTGTTGTCCGGCTTGTCATCCCGGTCCGGATCGTAGGAGTCTCCGCCTGGTGACGGCGTCGAAGGTTTCAGGTTTGGCTCATAGTTCGGATTTGGCGCGAACGAACCGTTAGAAATCGTGCCGAGCATCTGGCTGACGCCCTCGCTAGCGGTTTCTCCTGGCCTAAACTCCCAAATTTCACCAATGCCTTGCTTGTTCGTTCCGATCACATAACCAGGACGCTTGTCCATATAGGTGTAGAATACGACATCCTGGCCCGAAAACCCGGCGCTGCTGCCCCCAGGAGTGTCAGGATGCGTGTGATAGCTGCCGACGTTAAGCGTTCCTAATGGCGCATCACCGGGCGTCGAAGAATCGGAGCAGCAATTCCTGTTCGGCAGACTTGGGTCGCGTTGTGATGTTGTGAGGCCTTGCGTATATGAGAAAGTACCATCGGTATTTTGATATATCCTGCCTGCATATTCCAGATTTGTAGATCGCGAAATAGCGTACACACCAAGCAAGGCGGTAATGGCAGCGGCGGCCGCTGTGGGAAAGGGATCTCCAGGCCTTGAGCCACGGTCCGAGCCATCCGACGTTGAATTGTTGTTTTGCGCGGTTCGGATCGTCGATGACTCAGTGGCAGCGCCTTCTGTCGTCGCAAACCAGCCGGGATTCGGCGAGGTGCCTAGGCGCGGATGCAGCGCGGGATTCCAATCCGCCGATTTGAGTAGAATATCGACCGCCTCCATCGCATCGCGCGCAGCTTCACCGGGCAGGTCGGGAATTTGCAAGTGTACGGCCGCAAGCCGGGCGAGGCATTGATCGCCCGCATTCAACGCGGTTGCCACATTGCCGAGCCCATGCATCAGCCGGTCCAGCCGTGGCTCCGCGGCATAGCCCTTGCCGAGCAGTCGCGCGATTTCGTGCCGCTCCCGCACGACAAAACGTCCATCGCGCCGCTCGACCAGCGGCGTGCGGCCGAGCACCAAGCCTTCTTCACTGCAGGCGAGGCCAAGATTGTTGTCGCTGGCTTCACTCAGACGCCAAATCTGATGCATCAGCTTAGTCTCCAAATCGATGACGACATAAACCGAGGTCTGGCAAAGGTCAATGAAAAAGTGACAATGGCGCAATTTCGGTGACAAAATGGAAATGCCTTTCTGCCTCGCTTGTTTTCAGGGCGTTTCCGGCCCCTGAAGCCCGCGACGCGGTGACGAAGAGCAAATCGGCAGAAATGCGTCGGAAATGCCGATTGGCCATGCGCAAAGGACCCGTCCAGGCGACGCGACAAATCCATTCGCTATGACTACATTGCGGCCATGAACAAGCCTTCGCCCCATACGCTCCCCACATCCATCGACGCAACCGTCGACCTCCTCGCAGAAGCCGAATATCTCGCCGATCGTTCGCTCGGCACGGTGCTGTTTTTGGCGCTGCGCATGGGCCGGCCGATATTCCTCGAAGGGGAGGCGGGAGTCGGCAAGACCGAGATCGCCAAGGTGCTGTCCTCGACGCTCGGCCGCCGCCTCATCCGGCTGCAATGCTACGAGGGCCTTGATGTCGCAGCCGCGGTCTATGAATGGAACTATGCCGCGCAGATGATCGCGATCCGCGTCGCCGAGGCCGAGGGCGAGCATGACCGCGCACGGCTCGAACACGACGTGTTCTCCGAGCGCTTCCTGATCAAGCGGCCGCTGTTGCAGGCGCTCGAGCCCGATAGCGTGGGCGCGCCGGTGCTGCTCATCGACGAAATCGACCGCACCGACGAAGCCTTCGAGGCGTTTCTCCTCGAAGTGCTGGCCGACTTTCAGGTCACCATTCCGGAAATGGGCACGGTGAAAGCGACGCAGCCGCCGATCGTGGTGATCACCTCGAACCGCACGCGCGAAGTGCACGATGCGCTCAAGCGCCGCTGCCTCTATCACTGGGTCGGTTATCCGAGCGCCGAGCGCGAGCTCGCCATCGTGCGCGCCAAAGTGCCGGGCGTCGGCAAGAAATTGTCAGAACAGGTCGTCGCTTTCGTGCAGCGCTTGCGCAAAGAGGATCTGTTCAAGCAGCCCGGCGTCGCCGAGACGCTGGATTGGGCCGGCGCGCTGTCCGAGCTCGACGTGGTCGCGCTCGATCCGGCGACTGTCTCCGATACGCTCGGTGTGCTGCTCAAATATCAGGACGACATCGCCAAGCTCGAAGGCTCGAAGGTCAAGGAGCTGCTCGACGACATGAAGTCGGAGCTAAGAGCGGCGGAGTGAGAACTATGGGAATTTCGCTCGGCCGAATTCTTACACTCGTCATGCCCGGGCTTGACCCGGGCATCCATGCTGCGGTTCAGCCCCATGGATTGCCGGGTCAAGCCCGGCAATGACGGTGGAACAAAAATCCGCGGCACAAGAGCGGAACGGCCGCCTTGCCGAGAACATCGTTTATTTCGCCCGCGCGCTGCGCGCTGCCGGAATTCCGGTCGGGCCGGGCGCAGTGCTTGATGCGCTGGAAGCGGTGCGCGCAGCCGGCGTCGGTACGCGCGAGGATTTCTACTGGACGCTGCATGCGGTCTTTGTGAAGCGCCACGAGCACTCGGTGCTGTTCGACCAGGCGTTTCGTATTTTCTTCCGCCGCCGCGGCTATATCGATCAGCTGATGGCGATGATGTTGCCGCAGGCGCCGCCGACCGAGCCGCACGCGCCCAAGGCCGGCGCCACCCGCGTACATGAGGCGCTGTTTTCCGGCCTCGACGACAAGCTCAAGAAAGAGCAGGAGATCGAGCTTGATGCGCGCCTGACCGTCTCCGATCGCGAAATCCTGCAGCGCAAGGATTTTGCCCAGATGACGTCAGCCGAGATCGCGGCAGCGAAAGACGCGATGAAAAAGCTTGTCATGCCGTTCGCACAGGTGCGCACGCGGCGGCTGGCGCCACATGTCCACGGCCATCTCATCGACATCCGCCGCACCTTGCGCGCCTCGATGAAGGGCGGCGGCGATTTTATCGACCTGCGCTTCATCGGACCGAAGTTGAAGCCGCCGCCGATCGTGGCGCTTCTCGATATTTCCGGCTCGATGAGCCAGTACAGCCGCGTCTTTCTGCATTTCCTCCATGCGCTGACCGAGAAACGCCGCCGCGTCAGCACATTTCTCTTCGGCACCCGCCTCACCAATGTCACACGTGCCTTGCGCGAACGCGACCCTGACGATGCGCTCGCTGCCTGTTCGGCTTGTGTCGCCGACTGGTCAGGCGGCACGCGCATTGCCTCGTCGCTGCGCGCCTTCAACAAGCTCTGGGCGCGACGCGTGCTCACCCAAGGCGCCATCGTGCTCCTCATCACCGACGGGCTCGAGCGCGACGCCGACGATACGCTCGCCTTCGAGATCGACCGGCTGCACCGCTCGTGCCGGAGCCTGATCTGGCTCAATCCGCTGCTGCGTTTCGAGGGCTTCGAGGCGCGGGCCCGCGGCATCAAGACCATGCTGCCGCATGTCGACGAATTCCGCCCGATCCACAACCTCGAATCCATCGCCGCCTTGGTCGCCGACCTGCAAGGCCGCGGCAGCAGGGCAGGCGATCCCAAAGCCTGGATGCAAAAGGTGGCGTGACGCCTTATATTGGCATTATATTCGGTGGTATATAACGCTATATCCGACGGGATACAGCGAAACGGAGGCAGAAAATGCTTTCAAGCGACAAAATCCTTTCAAACGACAACGATATCCTCAAAGCTGCCGAGGACTGGCGCAAACAGGGCCGCGACGTGGCGCTCGCCACTGTGGTCGAGACCTGGGGTTCGGCGCCGCGCCCGGTCGGCTCCAATCTTGTGATCGATCAGGAGGGTAATTTCCTCGGCTCAGTGTCCGGCGGCTGCGTCGAAGGCGCGGTGGTCACCGAGGCGCTCGACGTGATCGACGGCGGCAAGGCGAAAATGCTCGAATTCGGCGTTGCCGACGAGACCGCCTGGAAGGTCGGTTTGTCCTGCGGCGGCAGGATCCGGGTTTTTGTCGAGAAGGTCGACTGAAGTCGCCGCCATGAAGCTCAACATCCTCAGCGCCCTGAATGCCGAACGCGCCGCGCGCCGCGCCGCCATCGTCGTCACCAATGTCGAGAGCGGCGAACAGCGACTGATCAAAGCCGCCGATATCGGCAAGGACCCGTTGCGCGCCGTGCTCGCCGACCATCTGCGCACCGGCAAGAGCGGCATGGAAGAAACGGCGGAAGGCAAAGTCTTCCTCACCGTCTACGTGCCGCCGCCGCAACTCATCATCACCGGCGCCGTCCATATCAGCCAGGCGCTGGCGCCGATCGGCAAGCTGCTCAATTACGATGTGACCATCGTCGATCCGCGCACGGCTTTTGCGTCGCCGGAGCGTTTTCCCGACGTGAAGATCCTCGCCGAATGGCCGGACGTGGCGCTGCCGCCGCTCAATGTCGATCGCTACACGGCTTTCGTTGCGCTCACCCACGATCCGAAGATCGACGATCCGGCGCTGCTGCATGCGCTGTCGCGCGACTGCTTCTATATCGGCGCGCTAGGCTCGCGCAAAACCCATGCGCGGCGCGTCGAGCGGCTCAAACAGCAGGGCGTCTCCGACGCCAATATCGCGCGCATCCACGCCCCAATCGGGCTCGACATCGGTGCGGTGTCGCCGGCCGAGATCGCCGTTGCCATCATCGGGCAGATCACCGAGCGGCTGCACGAAGAAGTCGACGCCGAGCCCAAACCCGAGCCCGTCAAGGCTGCGTCATGAAGTTCGGTGCGGTCGCGCCCAGGGAGGCCGTCGGCGCCACGGCCGTGCACACGATCCGGCAAGGACCGCTGGTGCTCAAGAAGGGCACGCTGATCGGCGCGGGTGAGGTTGCGGCGCTCGAAGCTGCCGGTATCAAAGACATCGTCGTCGCCCGGCTGGAGGCCAACGACGTCTCCGAGGACACTGCCGCGGCCGAGATCGCCAAGGCGGTCGCCGGGCACGGTGTGCATGTCGATCGTGCCTTCACCGGCCGCGCCAATCTGTTCGCGCAATCGGCCGGTGTTTTCGTCGTCGACAAGGATGCCGTCGATCGGCTCAATCGCATCGACGAAGCGATCACGCTGGCAACGCTGCCTGCCTATAAGCCGGTCGTCGCCGGTGAGATGATCGCGACGGTGAAGATCATTCCCTTTGGCGTCGGCAAAGAGGCGCGCGATGCAGCGCTTAAGGCGGCCACGAAACCGCTGATGCGCGTGGCGCCTTATCGCATCCGCAAAGTCGGCATTGTTTCCACGCTTCTTCCCGGCCTCGCCACCAAAGTCATCGAGAAGACGCTGAAGATCACCGCGGACCGGCTCGCGCCGGCGGGCGCCACCATCGTCGCCGAGCGGCGGGTGCCGCATGAGCGCGCGGCGCTGGCCAAGGCGATCGACGAGGTGCTCAAGGCCGGTTCGGAGCTGGTCGTGGTGTTCGGCGCGTCCGCCATTGCCGACCGCCGCGATGTGATCCCGGCGGCGGTGGAGGAGATTGGCGGAACGGTTGAGCATTTCGGCATGCCGGTTGACCCCGGCAACCTGATGATGATCGGCTCGGCGAACGGCCGTTCGGTGCTCGGCGCGCCGGGCTGCGCACGCAGCCCGAAGGAAAACGGCTTCGATTGGGTGCTGATGCGGCTTCTGGCCGGCCTGCCGGTGCCGCGCGAAGACATTACCGGCCTTGGCGTCGGCGGCCTGCTCATGGAGATCGTCACGCGGCCGCAGCCGCGCGAAGAGCCGGCGCATCCCGGACACAACATCGCCGCCGTCGTGCTCGGCGCCGGCCGTTCGAACCGCATGGGCGGCCCGAACAAGCTGCTCGCCGAGATCAACGGCAAGCCGCTGATCCGCATGGTGGTCGAGCAGGCGCTCGCTTCTCATGCGCGGCCGGTCATCGTCGTCACCGGCCATCAGCGCGAGCGCGTCGAGGCGGCGCTCGCCGATCTGCCGGTGCGGCTTGTGCACAATCCGCATTTCGCCGAGGGTCTCGGCACGTCGCTGAAAGCCGGCATCGCCACGCTGCCGGCCGAGGTCGACGGCACCATCGTCTGTCTCGGCGACATGCCGCAGATCGACGCCGCTCTGATCGACCGGCTGACCGGCGCGATCGATCCCGATAAGGGCGCGCTCATTGCCGTGCCGACCATCGACGGCAAGCGCGGCAATCCGGTGGTGTGGTCGCGGCGCTTCTTTCCCGATCTGATGAATGTCGAAGGCGATGTCGGCGCGCGCTATCTGATCGGCCGCTATGCCGAAGCCGTCGCCGAAGTGCCGGTCGAAGGTGCCGCGGTGCTCACCGACGTCGACACGCCCGAAGCGCTCGAAGCGGTCAAGGCCGAGCTGGAAAAGACTTAAATCGATGCCGATCGCGCCGGCATGGGATGTGCCGAGCACCGGCCGCGTCGATCCGCAAGCCCAGGCGCTACTCGATGTTTTTGCCCGCGCGCCGCGCGTCATCGAGCCGCACGACGATCGTTACATCGCGATCCTGCGCGCAGGCTTTCCGGCCTTTACACGGCTCGCCGGCGCGCCGGAGCCCGTCGACCATGTCGATGATTTTCAGACGCAAGGTCCGAACGGCACCATTCCGCTCCGCCTTTACCGGCCGCAGGCCGACGCGCGGAAGTCGCTCCTGATCTGGTTTCACGGCGGCGGCTTCATTCTCGGCGATCTCGATACCAACGAAACACCGTCGCGTGCGCTGACCAATCGGTCCGGCTGCGCCGTTCTTGCCGTCGATTATCGTCTCGCTCCCGAACATCCATTTCCGGCCGGCATCGAGGACGGCTATGCGGCGCTCGCCTGGGCCGCGGCGCGCGTACACGAGCTCGGCGCCAGCCGGATCGTCATCGGCGGCGACAGCGCGGGCGGCAATATCGCAACCGCAGTGGCGATGCTGGCGCGCGAGCGCAACGGCCCCGACATCGCGCTGCAGGTGTTGATCTATCCCGATGCCGATGCGCGCGCCGGCTTCAATTATGCGTCGTGGCGGGACAATGACGGACGCGTGCTCGACAGAGGATCGAAGGACCGGCAGCTCGTGTTCTACCTGCCGCCGCAGATCGACCGCATGCAGCCGCGCGTGTCACCGGCTTTGGCGCCCACGCAGGCGCTGAGTGGCCTGCCGCCGGCGCTCATCGTCACCGGCGAATTCGATCCGCAGCGCGACGAAGGCGAATTTTACGCCAGCCGCTTGCGCGAAGCGGGAGTGCCGGTTGCGCTGCATCGCTACCGGGGCATGATCCATGGCTTCTTCCAGATGGCCGCCAAGCTCGATGCCGGCCGCGACTTGATCACGCAGGTCGCTGCCGCCGTGGCGGAGGCCTGAAACGGCCGCGATTCACCATCTCGAAACCCTTCCCGGCTAGCTTCTTGGAGGGTTGTGGGTGAGGGGACTACATGCTCAAAATCGGGCGGGGCATCGCCGTCGCGGCGATGAGTGTTGCGCTTTTGGCCACTACGATCGCGGCTGCCAATGCGGCCGGTGCACTCGCGGTCGGCGCCTGTGGCGCCTATGGCTACGGCTTCGACTACTCGACAGAAACCGCCGCCCGCAGCGCGGCGGTCAGGAAATGCACCGGCGCCAATTGCCGCGTCGTTGGCATGCTGCACCGCGCCTGCGCCGCCATGTCGGTCGATGCCAAGAATCCGTGCGGCTCGTTCGGCTGGGCCATCGACTCGCATCTCGGCAAGGCCGAGAATATCTCGATGCGCCGCTGTGTCGAATATGGCGGCCACGACTGCGTCATCCGCGCCTGGGCCTGCGACGAGAAGGGCTAATCTCTCACATCACGATCAATGCGGCGGGCCGATCTGCTGCACGATCGGCGCCCATTTCTCCTGTTCGCCTTGAATGAACGCGAGCGTTTGCGCGGCCGACATGCTGCGGTCGTCGCGGCCGAGGTCAGCCAGTTTCTTTTTTGCTTCCGGATCGCTCATCGCTTTGATCACGTCGGCATTGACCCTTTGGATGATGGCGTCGGGCGTGCCGGGCGGCGCCATCAGCACTTGCCAGCCGACCGCCTCGAATCCCGGCAAAGTCTCCGCGACCGTCGGCAGGTTCGGCGCCACCGCAAGCCGGCTCGTGGAGGCGACAGCCAGCGGCACCGCATTGCCGGCATCGACGGCGCCGGCAATGCCGGAATAGGCGTCGAGCACGAGCCCGACGCGCTTGCCCATCATGTCGTTGATGATCTGGGCGGTGCCGCCGGAATAGGGCACCATCAGGAGCTTGATGCCGGCGCGGTTCTGCAGCAATTCGCCGGTGAGATGGGTGAGGCGGCCGATGCCGTTGACGCCGTAGCTTACCTCGCCGGGCTTTTGCTTCGCGAGCGCGATCAGATTCGGCAGCGTCTTGATGCCGAGCCAAGGCGCCGCGGTGATGAACATCGGCGCGCCACCGAGATAGCCGACCGGCACGTAATCCTTCGGCACATGGACCGGCAGATTGTCGGCCGCACCAGGCAGCGTCACGAAGGCCGAGGCCGCGGCGACGCCGAACGTATAGCCGTCAGGTGCCGCCGTTTCGCCGCTGCGCACGGCGATGGCGCCGCCGGCGCCGGGCTGATTGATCACGACGGCCTGCTGGCCCCAGATCTTGCTCAATCCGTCGGCGATGATGCGAATCGGCACGTCGATCGCGCTGCCGGCCGCTGAATCGGTAATGATGCGCACCGGGTGCGTCGGATAGGTTTGCGCCCGCGCCGGCAGTGTGAGAGCGCAGAGCGCGGCGGCAACCGCGCCGATGATCCAATGACGGCCCGCAGTCATGAGCATGTCCCCCAATACGATTATTTTGATTTCAACTACTTTGTTTAGCTGCCAGCATCGAGTCCTTTGTGCAGTTGCGCCTCGTCGAGCGCGCCTTCCCACTTCGCCATCGCGATGGTGGCGACCGCATTGCCGAGAAGATTGGTCGGCGTGAGCCCCTGCGACATCAGGCGGTGAATGCCGAGCACGAGCGCGACGCTGGCGACCGGAATGCTGCTCTCGGCGCCAAGCGTCGCGGCCAGCACCACAAAGGCCGCGCCGGCAACGCCGGCGGCGCCTTTTGACGTGACCAGAAGGATGAAGAGCAAACCGACCTGGTGCCAGATGTCGAGCGGTGTATTCGTCGCCTGCGCGAGGAATACGGCGGCAGTCGCAAGATAAAGGCAGGTGCCGTCGAGATTGAACGAATAGCCGGTCGGCACCACGAGCCCGACCACGCTCTTTTCGCAGCCGAGCCGTTCGAGCTTGTCGATGATCCGCGGCAGCACGGTTTCCGATGACGTCGTCGCGATGCAGATCAACAGCTCTTCCTTGATATAGCGGATCAGTTTCAACAGGCTGAAGCCGCAGATCCGCGCCACCGGACCTAAGCCGATAGCAATAAAAATGATGCACGTCGCGTAGAAGCCGAGCAGCAATTCGCCGAGCGAAGCCAGCGAACCAATTCCGAATTTGCCGACCGTAAAGGCGATGGCGCCGAAAGCGCCGAACGGTGCCGTCCACATGATGATGCCGACGATGACGAACACCATCTTGGCCACGATCTCGATGATGTCGACGAGCGGCTTGGCGCGCTCGCCGATCCACACCAGCGCGAAGCCGGACAGAATGGCAATGAACAGCACCTGCAGAATATTGCCCTCGGTGAAGGCGCCGACGAACGAGTTTGGGATGATGTTCATCAGAAACGGCACGGCGCCGACTTCGTGGGTGAGCTTCACGTAGGGCTCGACAGCATGCGCATCGAGCGCACTGACATCGACATTCATGCCGACGCCGGGCCGCAGAATATTGACCGCGAACAGGCCGATGATCAGCGCCACCGTCGTCATGACTTCGAAATAGATGATCGACTTGATGGCGACGCGGCCGACGCGCGCCATGTTCGCCATATGCGCGATGCCGGTCACCACCGTGCAGAAAATGATCGGCGCGATCAGCATGCGGATGAGCTTGATGAAGGCGTCGCCCAAAGGCCCCATCTTGGCCGCGGTCTCGGGCGCAATCACACCGAGTGCAATGCCGAGCGCCATGGCGATCAGCACCCAGATCCACAACTGGGTCCACCACGGATTGCTTTTCTTCATTTCGGCTGGGGTTGCGGTGGTCGCGGTCACAAAGGCCTCCCGGCACACTTCGGGCAGGACCGAAGTGATTGTCAGGCGCAAGCGACTATAACGAATGCGGGGGGCCGGCAAGCCGCACGCGGACCGGCGGTGGGGCTCCCTGATGCGCCGATCTGCCCTGCGCTAAACGGGTGTGACGTAGCAACCCCGCATTGTGTAAACTAAGCGACGCCGACCGGGAATCGAACAATGACTATCACTGCAACGGCCGCGCCTTCAGCACCCGACGCCGCGACCGATTTGGCGGATCGGCGGCTGTCGATCGCCTTCCTCAATTGGGCGCATGCGATCGATCATTTCGTCATCCTGATCTACCCGACCGTCGTGATCGCGCTTCAGGCGGTCTACGGCGATTCCTATTCGACGCTGCTCTATCTCGCCACGGCGTCCTTTGTTGCCTTCGGCCTGTTCTCGCTGCCGGCCGGCTGGCTCGGCGATCACTGGAGCCGGCGCAACATGATGACGGTGTTCTTTTTCGGCGTCGGTGTTTCGCTCATCGCCGTGGCGCTGTCGCCGTCGCTCCATGTGCTCGGCTTGGCGTTGTTCGCGCTCGGCCTGTTCGCGGCGATCTATCATCCGGTCGGCACCGCGATGATTGTCGAAGCCGCAACCCAGCGCGGCCGCACGCTCGCCTTTAACGGCGTCTGCGGCAATCTCGGTGTGTCGCTCGCCGCTGCCATCACCGCAGGGCTGACGGCTTTGCTGTCCTGGCGCGGCGCGTTCTTCGTGCCGGGCGTGATCTGCATCGTCTCGGGCTTCGCCTATCTGTGGTTTGCGCCCAAGGAAAGCCGGCACGCGGCGGCGCGCTCGAAGTTGCCCGACGTGTCGATGTCGACCGCGCTTGCCGCGGCGATCTTCGCGCTGTTTCTTGTCGTTGCGGTCAGCGCCGGGCTTGTCTTCAACACCATCTCGGTGGCGCTGCCGAAGATCGTCGACGAGCGCATCAGCGGCATTTCGCTGCTCCAGGTTGGCGGCTTGACCTCTGCGGTGTTCCTCTGCGGCGCCGTCGCCCAGCTCACGGTCGGGCGGTTGGTGGAGCGGTTTCAGCCGCACATCTTGTTTGCCATCCTCGCCATTATGCAGTTTTCCGGCGTGGTGTGGTCGGCTTATGCCAACGGCGCGACTTTGCTGTTCGCGCTCGCTTTCACCATGGCGGCGATCTACGGCCAGATCACCGTCAACGATCTGATCCTCGCCCGCTACAGCGCCGACGCCTGGCGCGCCCGCGTCTATGCGGTGCGCTACTTCGTGACGTTCATGATCTCGGGCGTCGCGGTGTCGATGATCGCCTTCCTGCACGCCCGCGGCGGCTTCAGTCTCGTGCTCGGCGTCACCGCAGTCGTCGCACTCGGCTTCCTGGTCGGCGCGATCGCCATCGCCATCCTCGCCAACGGCGTCGAGAAGGCGAAGGCGGCGCAGCTGCAGCCGGCGGAATGAAAGTGTAGAGTGGGCACTGCGGCGCTCGGCGATTGAGCGTGCGCAAAATCGCACCAGCGCAGTGCCCACGCGGCTGCTCCCATCAGGCAATTTTGCCCACCGTACATTCGACTGCGCGCCGTGACGGCACCGTCGGCAGCACAATGAGAAGCGCCGCGACCTCGCACACCGCGCCGACCAGGCCGAGCGCGGTGAGTGGCGCATGCAGGAGCGTCATTGATCCGAGCATCGCGCCGAGCGAGAAGCCGAGATACATGAAGGACGCGTTGAGCGACAGGGCGATCGGGGCGATCTTCAGCCCCGCGACCTGCATCAGCCGCGATTGCTGTGCGGGAAAGAAGCTCCACGCCGTCAGGCCCCAGATCACGATGGCGATGACCACAGACACAAGCGCGCTTGTGCCTGAAAGGTAGAGGCCGGTTACCGATAGGCCGACAAAGGCCAGCGTCAGCAGCGAAAGCGCCGGGATCATCACGGCGCGCGAGCCGAAGCGGTCGCTCAACGGGCCGCCGAGGAACAGACCGCCGACGGCAGACACGCCCCAGAGGAAGAACGCTATGCCGACATGCGAACCATCAATCCCAGTCACCGCTGTCAGGAACGGCGAGAAATAGGTGTAGACCACATAGGCGCCGGTCGCCCACAGCGTGGTCAGCAGAAACCCGATCAGCAGCGGGACCTGCCGTACGACATTCAAGCGTTCACGAATGCTTGGTGCCGTAAGGCCCTTGTCGATGCCGCGCGAGATGCCGAGCAACAGTCCGGCAACCGCGATCGACGCCATGATGCCGACGCCGACAAAGGTCATGCGCCAGCCGAGCGTATGCCCGATCATCGCGCCAAGCGGTACGCCGAGCGCGACTGCGATACTGGTCCCGCCATTGACGATGGCAAGCGCGGTGCCGCGCCGGTCCGGCGTAACGACAGCGCCAGCCAGCGCGCTTGCGCTCGGCACATAAAGTCCGGCCGCGGCGGCAAGCAGAACGCGCGCGGCGAGCAGTTGCCAGAAGCCGGTCGCGGTGCTGGCGAAAAAATTGGCGAGCGCAAAGGCGGTCATGGAGGCGAGTAAGAGATTGCGCCGTCCGATACCGGCGGTCAGCGCCGAGAGCACGGGCGAACTCACCGCATAAGTGAGGCCGAACACGGTCATCAATTGACCGGCCGCCGTGAGCGTCACCGAGAGATCGCGCGCTAACCCCGGCAGCAGGGCCGCGATCATGAAGCTTTCCGTGCCGGTCGCGAACGTGCCAAGCGCGAGCCAGATGAGCGGAGCGAATTGGCGAACGCCAGATGCCGTAGGCGCTCTGGCCGCCGCGACCGACAGCGATGTGACGGACGCCGAGGCGGCGGATGGCGATGCGATAGAGGGTGGGACGGGGGCTGTCATGCTCGTTTCTCCAGATTTAAGATGACCGGTCGTCTTATATTCAGTTCAAAAAAGGGGCGGTTGTTTCTCGGTTCGGGGTCCGCGGAAAGCGAAGGTAGGCGCTCAGACCAGCAGCTGGTCGAAAGCGAATTTCATGAAACGGTCGAATGGTTCGCGGCTTCGCTCAACGCGAGCGCGCAGCAAGGCACCCTCATAGGCGTCGAGCAGGAAGGCGGCGATGTCTGAAGCTTTGGTCTTGTTGGCGATGTCACCTTGTTGTTGTGCTTCGGCGATCACTGCCTCGAGATCTTTGGTCCACTGCCCATAGAGCTTATGCAGGTTTTGGCGGATCGGCTGGCTCTGATTGGCCAGTTCGGCGCTGAAGCCGCCGAGAATGCAATTACGCGCGAAATGCGAGTCCACGAACATGGCGCAGATGCGATCGAAATGGCGTCGCAGCCTTTGCAATGGCGGTACGGTCGGGTCGCCAAGGATCTCGCGGCGCGTCTGGTTCACGCCATAGCGCTCGACAATTTCAGCGCCGAGCGCCTCCTTGCTCTCGAAATGATTGTAAAACGAGCCCTTCGGCACGCCGGCCGCAGCGGTAATGTCCTGAACCCCCACGGCATTAAAACCCTTTTCCACCAGGCATTTGAGGCCGGCTTGCACGATCTGCTCGCGAGTATTGGGTCTAGCCATGGGCCTTTAATATGACCGGTCGTCTTAAAAAGCAAGCACGCGCGAGGCATGGCTGTTCATCACCTAGCGCAAGCTGGGGCAACGACCGCCGGGCGCCATGTCATGGAGCTCCATGTCATGGGGCTCCATGTCATGGGGCTCCAAGTCATGGGGCTCCATGTCGTGGGGCGGCATATGTCCGGGCGCCAAGTGGCATACCGCAGGGCGGGAGGAGGCGAGGGCTCAAGCCGGTGGATTCTTCGCTGCGAGCGCCATGCTGATCATGGCGGTGCCGCCGAACAGCATGTTGATGCCGACCAGAAGGCCGAGCGCCCAGGTCGCCGATTCCGGCAAGCCGGCGAAGATGATCCCGGCAAGGATCAAATCGACAATGCCGCTCACGAGCATCCAGCCCCAACGGCTGGACAGCTGCGCCTTGTGATCGATCGCATACATGATCGTGGCGATGCCTTCGACGATGAAGAAGGCGATCAGCACCAGAGTGAGCGACACCGTGCCGCTGATCGGCCAGCGGATCAGGACGATGCCGGCGGCGATGCTGATGACAGCCGACACGAGTGCCCACCAGAAGCCCGGCACGTTACGCATCCAGAACGTGGTGACGAGGCCGACGCCGCCGGAGACCAGGAACACCCAGCCGATCACCAGCGTGAAGGCGAGGGTGGCGACCTGCGGCACGATGATTGCCGCCATGCCGAGGATGACCAGCACGACGCCTTCGAACAAGAACAAGCCCCAATGGGCATGGATGGCGTTGGCAACCGAGCGTGCAATATCTTCTTCACTGGGCAGGCCACCTGGAGATCCGCTCATGGTCATGGTCCACTCCCGCAATTGCGCCGCCGATCATGAGCGAAGGGCAGCGATTGGTTAACCCTTTGGCAACGATTTTTTCGTCATACTGAACAATTGATTGCCAGTCTTGCATAAACGCAGTTGAGCGCCTATGTGAACTGTGCGGCGTTGAGCTTAGCGGCTCCGTCGCGGGACGGCCACGGTGACATAGAGTGACGCCGGATGAACGCGCACCTTGTGTTTCGTGGCCGTTGGCATTCTCAAAGCCCGATATCATTTCAAAGCCCGATATCTTTGTCTGTAGTGAGCGGCTGAACGAGCTGCGGCCAGCCGTCGGCGAATAGCGGCCTAGCCCTGCGTTTTGAACGCAAGGTGCAATGCGTGAGAGTTGGTTTAGCCGCATAATTTCGCGTATACCGAACATGTCGCTAGCCTGTCATGCCGACTCGTTTGCAACTGTCACATCACTTAACGGCATGTGACGCTATCTACCGACGTGTGACGTCACTGAATGGCGTGTGACATCTGCCCCAGTGTTTGTCACACGGCCGTTGTTCCGCCGCGTGACGAAATCGGTCTCACGGACCGTACATCTCGTTCACGCGGTCGATTTCTCGATCAGCGCAATTTCTCAACGCAATCTCTCAATGAGCGCCATGGCGCCGGCGGGCGCACGCACTTTGCCTTCGTGAATGACATAAGCGAACACGTCGCGCGGCGAAGCTTTGTCTTTAGGCTGCGCCTCGATGAGTGACAGGTCGTCCGGTGCTTCGCCATTGGCCCAGGCCTGCAAACGTCCAGCCCAGGCATCGATGTCATTTTGCGGATAGGCCGTCACGATCGTGTCTTTGCCGCGTTGCAAGCGTGCATAGACGAACGGGCCGGTCACATCGGCGATGTTCGGGTAGCGCGCGTGGTCGGTGAACACGACCGGCATCTTGAATTGACGCAACAGACTGACGAATTCCGGCGTCGAGAAACTGTCATGACGAACTTCGACAACATGACGGATCGCGCGGTCATTGTATTCGTTCGGTAACAATTCGAGGAAGCCGCCAAAATCGGCAGCGTCGAATTGCTTGGTCGGCGCGAATTGCCAGAGCAGGGGGCCGAGATGTTCGCCAAGCTCGGTGACGCCGGAATCGAGAAAGCGCTTGATGGAGTCGCCGGCCTCCTTAAGCACACGCCGATTGGTGGCAAAGCGCGGGCCTTTGAGCGCAAAGATAAAACCTGGCGGCACTTCGCTCGCCCATTTGCGAAACGTCGTCGGCGTCTGTGAGCGATAAAACGTGCCGTTGACCTCGATCGAGGTCAGGCGCTCGCTGGCATAGGCCAGCTCTTTCGCGTGCGCCAAGCCTTCGGGATAGAACACGCCGCGCCACGGCTCGAAGGTCCAGCCGCCGATGCCGACATAGATTCCGCTGGCCCTCTGACTCTGCGCGGCGGTCTTTGCTGTTGGCTTTGTCGCAGGCTGTGCCACCGCTTTGGCGGGCATCTTCGTGTTGGCTGAAGGCTTCTTGGCCGAAGTTTTCTCAGCTGGAGGTGGCTTGGCTCTAGTCGTCTTGGCTGAAGTCGTCTTGGCTGAAGTCGTCTTGGCAGAAGTTGTCTTACCTCGTGTCGTCTTGCTTGAGGCTGTCTTGCTCGAGGTCGTCTTGGCTGGAGTCATGTGCCTGTCACCAAGGGATGCTACACGGTTATTTCTAGTGGCAGCGTATTGTAAGGCTTTGCTGCCACAACGGCCACGGTGAGGCGACGCCGGATGAACGCGCGCCTTCGCTCGTGGTCGTTTCGTTTGTGGCTGTTCATCGCAGCTTGCCCAGCAAAGCGTTTGCCGCCTGCAGATCAGCCTTGTCGAATCCTTCCGTGAAGGCGGCGCAGAGCGGCGCGAGCAGATCCTGAGCTTCAGGGCGACGCTGTCCTTCTCCAAGAAACCCGGCGAGCGAAGTCGCGGCGCGCAATTCGAGCACGCGGCAGGATTGTTGGGCGGCGAGCGCTATGGCGGCGCGGAAAGCCGTTTCCGCCCCGGCGGCATTGGCCGGAGAGCGCGCCAGCAAAATTTCGCCGCGCAGACGATGAATCTCCGGCTCGCAAAAATGATTGGCTGCGATCGCGACTTCCTTCGCGCTCCGATCGAGTGCGGCCGTCGCACGATCGAGTTCTCCGGCTTGAAGCTCCGTTTCGGTGATATGAATGAAATAAAAGGTCCGAAAGGGTGCAAAGAATGGCAATTCGGCCGAATGCAGCATCGGCTTGATCCCGTTCTTGTAATCGCCTTGCCGCGCCGCAAGCCAGCCGCGGAAGAATGTGGCGTCGGCGAGCGGCCAGGGAAACTTGTTGCGCTCGGCCAGCGGATGCAGTTCGTCGACGACGGCGCGACACGCGGCATCGTCCTTGAGCAGCATCATGGTCATCCCGGCGCGCTGCAGGGAGTGCGCCAGCGAGAAGGGATGTCCGAGCTGCCGCGCATCGTCCGCGGACAGCCACGACATGTTCTTCGCCTGATCGAGGAACCCTTGGCCCCATAATCCAAGCGCGTAGAACGAGCGCGCGCACATGCGGGCATCGTGACCGCCGAAGTAATAGGCGTGGTCCTTGTGGCGCTCACGGTCATAAATCCGGATGACCTCCTGTGCCGCTTCGCCGATTTGCGCGAAATCCGGCTTCTTGAGCAGCATAGGAATGCGGGCGTGATAAGCCTCCATGAGGTAGCTGGTATTGTCGAGCTCTCGCGCGACAGCGACGAGCCGCTCAGCGCGTTCACTGGCCTCTAGCCCGGCTCCGGTCATCACGGCGTTGAACCACAGACCCCAGGAGGCGAGGAAACGCTGGCGCCCGCGGCCCGCGACGGCCTCGCTCAGCGCCAAGGCCCGCTGATAGTGGACCGCCACTTCATCCAGCGTCGGTCCGTGACTGATTTGCTGTGCCATGGCGAGCCCGAGACGAGTGTCGAGCTCCAAGGCATCACGCCCGGCCGTTTCCGGCAATGCCAAGACCAGGCGCAGCGCATTGGAATAATGCGCGATCGATTCCTTCATGGCGAAGCGACGCAGATCGCGCTCGCCGGCTTGCCGCCAGTAGGCGATGGCTTTCTCGTTCTGGTTCGCCAATTCGAACTGCTGCGCCAGCATCTCCGGCGCTGCCTTGACGACCTCGGGAAAGCGCTTTTCCAGAACCATCGCGATCGATGAGTGCAAGCTTTGGCGCCGTGATCGCAGCATGGCGGAATAGGCGCTGTCCTGTACCAAGGCGTGCTTGAAGATATAGCTCGCATTCGGCGGTGTGCCGCGCTGGAACACCAGCTCGGCCTCGGCTAGTCGCGCCAAAGCATCTTGCAAAACCGCATCAGGCAGGCCGGCAACAGCGGCAAGAACCTCATAGGAAAACTCCCGCCCGATGGCGGCGCCGATCTGCAAGACTTCGCGCGCCGAGCCCAGGCGATCGACGCGTGCCATCAGCGAGGCCTGCAACGTGCTTGGAATGGCAAGCGCCTGGCCGGGCTGATCGAGCACATAACGGTCGCCTGCTTCCTGCAGCTGGTCGCTTTCGAGCACGGCCTTGGTCAGTTCTTCGACAAACAGCGGCACGCCGTCGGTCCGCTCGACGATCTGATCAAGGAGACCGCCCGGGAGTTCCTTACCGCCGGTGATGTGGTTGACCAGCGTCGCCCGTTCGCGTTGCGACAGGCGATTCAGCGTGAGCATCGTCACATGCGGCTGCCCGGTCCAGGGCGGCTGATATTCGGGCCGAAACGTGACGACAAGCAGGATCGGCAGCGTCTGCACGCGCTCGATCGTCAGCGTCAAAAGCTCGATCGATGTCGGGTCGCTCCAATGTGCATCCTCGAACAGCATCAGGATCGGGCCGCGCTCCGACAAGGCCTCCAGCCGGTCGAGCAATGCGCCGAGGAGGCGCCGCCGCTGGCGCTGCGGATCGCTGACTTCGCCGGTGTGGGCTACGGACAGTCCTAAGAATTCGGCGATCGCTTCGGCATCGGGGCCTTCCTGTCCCAGGAGCGCCGCAAGCTTGGCGCGCTTTTCAACGGGCGTGTCGTGCGGCGCAAAGCCTGCGGCATGCTGAAAATGGGATACGATCGGCTGCAGCGCGCTGCCTTGGTGGTGCGGCTGGCAAAAGTATCGCAGGCAATTGTGCGCTTCGGCTCTCAGGCTGTCCTCGAGCGCCGCGGTCAGGCGCGACTTGCCGATGCCCGGTTCGCCGGCAAGAAGCACGACGCGGCCTTCACCGTCCTTGATCTGCGCCCAACGGCGCTGCAACAGCTCCACTTCCTCCTGCCGCCCAATCAGCGGTGTGCGGCTTTCCGCGCGCAGCGCTTCGAAGCGGCTGGCGATGGTGCGCTCACGTATGACGCGCCAAGCCGTCACCGGCTGGGCAAAGCCCTTCAAAGCGGTCGCGGGAATGGCTTCGTATTCGAACAGGTCGCCGGCAAGCCGGCGCGTCGTCGTATCGATCACGGCAGTGCCCGGCGCCGCCGCTGCCTGCAGCCGTGCTGCAAGGTTCGGCGTTTCGCCGATCACGTTGCGCTCTTGCACTTCACCGGCGCCGAGAAGCTCACCGACCACGACGAGCCCGGTGGCAAGCCCGACGCGCACCTGAAGGCGGCCTGCCGCGACCGAGACTTGTGCCGAGAGTTGCGCGATGGCGGCGATCAAAGCGAGCGCAGCGCGCACGGCGTTCTCGGCATCGTCCTCGTGAGCTTCCGGATAACCGAAATAGATCAGAACCCCGTCGCCCATATATTTGGCGACGTAGCCGCCGCAACGCGTCACGGTGTCGGCCGCGCATTTGTGGTAGGCGGCGATGACCTCGCGCAAGTCTTCCGGATCGATCTGCGTCGACAGCGCCGTTGAGCCGACGAGGTCGCAGAACATTACGGTGATCTGGCGCCGCTCGGCAACATTGGCCGCACGGCCAAGCGGCGGCGCAGCTGGAACGGGCGCAGGCAAGGGCGGCGCAGCCGGAGCCGCCGCCCCAGCCGGGGTACCAGAAACCTTGGTGCCGCATTGCGAACAAAAGCGCGAACCTGCCGCATTCGCATGGCCGCAGGCGGCGCAGAGCAGCGCCTGCGGTGTGCCGCATTGGGGACAAAACTTGCTGTCGCCCGGAATGTCGCTATGGCAATTCGGGCAGGATTTGGTGTCGGCCATGTGCGTGCGGTCAGCTCGGCTTGGAGCGGATCATATCGCGCAGAATGGCGCGTGAGGAGGCTTCGCCTGCCTCCGCGCCGGAAATGTTTGCGCAAGACTTTCCAGATCGACAAGACTTTCCAGATCGAAGCGACGGCGTAGCCCGGTTGCCGCCGCGCAAGTCACACGCTCCGTGCCGCGCCGGCGAGCGCGCCTTGCGTGCCGCCCGGCGCACGCGCGGAGATTTCTTCGAGCGCCAGGCCGTTGGTGTTGGGCCCGAACACGCCGATCGAGATCATGACCACGATCATTGCCAGCGCGATGAAGCCGAACACGCCGCCGGTGCCGAAATTGGTCAGGAAGAAGCCGATCATCAGGCTCGTGAACACGGTGGAGAGCCGGCTGAACGAATAGACGAAGCCGATCGCGGTCGCCCGCACTCGTGTGGGAAACAGCTCGGCCTGGTAGGCGTGATAGGCGTAAGATAGAAGATTGTTCGAGAACGTGATCATGACGCCGAGCCCGATCAGGAGCGTCGGGAGGATCGCTTCCGGCGCATACGCCGATCGCCAGAACAGAAGCCCGAACACGGCAGTGCCGCAGGCCGCCATCACGATCTGCCATTTGCGCTCGATCTTGTCGGCGAACAGGCTGCAAATCAGCGGCCCGAACGGGTAGGCGATGGCGATGGCCGCGGCATAGCCGCTGCTCTTGGTCAGCGTGATGCCCATGGCGGCGATCAAGGCCGGCACCCAATTACCGAAACCATAGAAGCCGATGGTCTGAAAGAAATTGAACACCGACAGCATGATGGTGCGTCCGCGATAGGGCGGTTGGAAGATCTCGGCAAAGCGCGTTGAACCGGTCTCGACCACTACCGGTTCGGGCGCCGGCAGCGGCGCATGGCTCTCGGCCGCGACCTTGGCTTCGATGGTCGAGATGACCGCTTCGGCTTCGGCGGCGCGATCTTGTTGCGCCAGCCAGCGCGGCGATTCCGGCACCGCAAGCCGAATCCACCAAACGATGAGTGCGCCGATCACCGGAAACAGCGCGACCCAGCGCCATCCTGAAATGCCGAACGGCGCCGCGTCAATCAATAGCCACGACAGGATAGCGGCGATCGGCGCGGAGGTGAATTGGATCGCCTGGTTGATCGCGAAGGTCTTGCCGCGTGTGCGCTTGGGCACGAGCTCGGCGATATAGGTGTCGATCGTGACCAGCTCGACGCCGACGCCGACGCCGGCGATGAAGCGCCAGATGAAAATGCCGAGACTGGTGTCTTGCAGCGCCATGATGAAGGTCGCAGCGGCGTACCAGAGCAGCGCGAAGACGAAGATCGAGCGACGGCCATAATTGTCGGCGACCTGCGCGAACATGATGGTGCCGAAAAACAGTCCGGCGAAGGTGACCGAGGCGAAGAAGGCCTGATCCGGCAGACCGAACCATCCGCCCGCGGTCGTGAAAATGCCGGCCTTGATCAGCGCGGGGCTGACATAGGCGGTCATCAACAGGTCGTAGAGCTCGAAGAGGCCGCCGAGCGAGATCAGAATGACCAGCCGCCAGACATAAGCCGTTTGCGGCAGGCGATCGAGGCGAGCGGTGATATTGGCGGCCTGCTCAGACGACATGATGTTCCCCCTGCTTTCTTTTGGCCGCCGGACATTGCCCGGCGTTTCTGTTGCGGGCTGCCGCCGGCTCATCATGCGGAGGCGGTGCCCGTGTTTGGCTCCTATAAGAGCAGACTTGAAGGCCGCTGTCTTGGTCGCTGTTTTGCCTCGACTTTTGCGTTGCACCCAGTTTGGCGTCAGGCGGCATAGAGATCCACGTAATCGTTGACCGGCATGGCCTCGAGCCGCGCCGGATCAAGCGAGACATCGAGGATCCGGCGCTGGCGACCAGCGTCGAAACGGCGGGCGAGGTTGCGGCGGAATTTCGCTTCGAGCAGCGGCATGCCGTCGGCGCGTCTGCGCTTGTGGCCGATCGGATATTCCACCACGACTTCCGGCAGTACCGTGCCGTCCTCGAGCGTGACAGTGAGCGCGTTCGCGATCGAGCGCTTGTCGGGATCGTGATAGTCGCGCGTGAAGGCAGGGTCCTCGACACAGGTGATGTTCGCCCGCAGCGCATCGATGCGCGGATCGGCGGCGACCGTGTCTTCGTAATCGGCCGCCGTCAGCCGGCCGAAAATGAGCGGCACCGCGACCATATATTGGATCGCGTGATCGCGATCGGGGGGATTATGCAAAGGCCCTTGCTTGTCGATGATGCGGATACAGGCTTCCTGTGTTCGGATGCGCACTGAAGCAATGTCGTCACTGCTGCGTCCCATATCGGCAAGCTTCTTGTGCAACGTCATTGCCGCTTCGACGGCGGTCTGGGCGTGAAACTCCGCCGGATAGGAAATCTTGAACAGCACGTTTTCCATCACGTAGGAGCCGTAAGGCCGTTGAAAGCGGAACGGCTCGCCGCGAAAGGACGCGTCGTAGAAACCCCAGGTCTTGGCGGTCAGCACGGAGGGATAGCCCATCTCTCCCGTTTTCGCGATCAGAGCGTGTCGCACCGCGCGGCTGGTCGCATCGCCCGCCGCCCAGCTCTTGCGCGAGCCGGTATTCGGCGCATGGCGATAGGTGCGCAGCGCCTGTCCGTCGACAAAAGCCAGCGACAGCGCATTGACGATCTCGTCGCGATCGAGCCCGAGCAAAACGCCGGCCGCGGCGGTCGACGCGACTTTGACCAGGATGACGTGATCCATTCCGACTTTGTTGAAGGCGTTTTCCAGCGCCAGGCAGCCCTGGATCTCGTGCGCCTTGATCATCGCGGTGAGCACGTCACGCATGAGGAGGGGCGGCTGCCCGGCAGCGAGCGCCGTGCGCGACAGCCAATCGGCCACCGCCAGAATGCCACCGAGATTGTCCGACGGATGACCCCATTCTGCCGCCAGCCAGCAATCGTTGAAATCGAGCCAGCGGATCATGGTGCCGATATTGAAGGCGGCTTGCACCGGATCGAGCTGATAAGAAGTGCCCGGCACGCGCGCGCCATGCGGCACGATGGTGCCGGGGACGATGGGGCCGAGAAGCTTGGTGCAGGCGGGATATTCAAGTGCCTCGAGCCCACAGCCCAAAGTGTCGATCAGGCAATAGCGCGCGGTCTCGTAGGCGAGGGGGCTGTCGATGCGATAGCCGAGCGCATAGTCGGCGATATCGGTGAGGACTTTGTCCGCGGGCGGACGGTCATTTGTGGTGATGCTGGACATCAGTGCGGGCGTTCCTCGCTTTGCGTTCCGTGCCCTCTCCCCTTGCGGGAGAGGGCATCGCAGGTATTTCAACTGGCGCGGTTGGGTGAGGGGGCGGCGCCACAACCCCTCACCCCATTCTTCCTGTTGATGCGCCGAGCAGCCCTCTCCCGCAAGGGGAGAGGGCGCTGCGACGAGCGGTCCCGTTCTCGCCCTGCATCGACACGCGAGTCTTTTAGATCAACGCTACGATGATGAAATGCGAGGGGAGAAGCGCGATCCGAGAAGAAAGGGTGGGGCCTTCGTTTCGGTTTGCGCTTTTGCTTCGCTTTCGTTGTAGCCCGGATGGAGCGGAGCGCAATCCGGGGACGACCGGAACGCTTTCACCGCCGCTCCCGGATTACGCTGCGCTTCATCCGGGCTACGAAGAGAAAGAAAAACGAAAGGAAATGGAACGCCGACAGACGCTGTAGCCAACCTGCCGTGCTGCTGGGCACGGCCGCGCATCCCAGCAGG
>DATAQN010000227.1:0-14334 GCA_036264635.1 Xanthobacteraceae bacterium
GCTCGGTCCAGCTCATGGAAAGTATGAATGTTGCCATATCGGCCTCCTTCAATGACGGATCCCTCGAGCGCCGCCATCCAGGCGGCGCCAAAACTACCGGGAAAAGATGTCATTTCCGGAGCGGGCCCGGCCGTTGCGGCCGAGCCATGATGGCTGCGCCAATATCAGTTAGACGCCGCTAGCGCGGCGCCAGAACCATCACAACTTGCCGGCCCTCGAAGCGGGGCTCTTGTTCGATCTTCGCGATCTTGACGGTGTCGCCTTTGACGCGGTCGAGGAGCTTGTAGCCGAGCTCCTGGTGCGCCATTTCGCGGCCGCGGAAGCGCAACGTCACTTTGACCTTGTCGCCTTCCTCGAAGAACCGCTGCATCGAGCGCATCTTCACGTCGTAATCGTGATCGTCGATCATCGGCCGGAGCTTGATCTCCTTGATCTCGACGACCTTCTGCTTCTTGCGCGCTTCGGCGGCCTTCTTCTGCGCCTGAAATTTGTATTTGCCGAAGTCGAGAATCTTGCAGACCGGCGGGACCGAATTGGGCGCGATCTCGACCAGATCGAGTCCGGCCTCCACCGCCATGGCGATGGCATCGCCGATGGGGGTGACGCCCATATTGGCGCCGTCTTTGTCGATGAGTTGAACCTCGCGAACGCGGATCTCCTCGTTGATGCGCGGCCCTTCCTTGGCGGCGGGCTGCGGCAGTTTTATCGGGCGGCGAATGGGTAATCTCTCCTTTGGTGGTTATGACTGTGCGGCGCTACAGATAGACACGACGTTACGCATTACAAATCCGCATCGCGCGATACGATGGCTCTTAAATTGGGCTCATGATCGGCGATGCGGACGGCACCCTCAGAATCGAGCGTTTTTGCCTTCAAGTCAACGTCAATGCTCAACCGGGGGTCGATCCGAACGGATGGTAATGGCCTGGACATGATTTATGTTCCCTCACCGTAACCCGCCACCTCACCTCTTCTCTGGCCCGCCGCGCAGCCCGTAATGAATGATAAAAGCTTGAAATTCCTGGACATTGGTGAGGGTGCCGACCGCCGCGCCATCGCCGTGCGCTCAGCCGAAGGCGCCTCGCCCGGCCTGTTCTGGCTTGGCGGCTACAAGTCCGACATGAAGGGCACCAAGGCCCAAGCGCTCGCCGATTGGGCCCTGAGCAAGGACCGCGCCTGCGTCCGCTTCGACTATTCGGGGCACGGCGAATCGGGCGGCGCCTTCACCGACGGCACCATTTCGCGCTGGCTTGCCGACAGCCTCAGCGTGTTCGATGCCTGCTGCAGAGGTCCGCAAATCCTGATCGGCTCGTCGATGGGCGGCTGGCTCGCGCTCCTGCTCATTCGCGAATTGCGGCGGCGCGAGACTACGGGCGCGGCGAGCGTCACCGGTGTCGTGCTCATCGCGCCGGCGGTGGATTTCACCGAAGAACTGATGTGGAAGCGCTTCACGCCGGAGATCAAGCGCGAACTGGCCGAGACCGGCGTATGGCAACGGCCGTCGCAATATTCCGACGAGCCCTATCTCGTCACCCGGCAATTGATCGAGGATGGGCGCGGCCACCTTCTTCTCGGCGGCATGATCGAGACCGGCTGTCCGGTGCGCATCCTGCAAGGCGTCGAGGATCCCGACGTGCCGTGGCAGCACGCCAAGGCGCTCGTGGCGCGGCTTGCCTGCGACGACGTCGTGCTGACGCTGATCAAGGACGGCGATCACCGCCTGTCGCGGCCGGAAGATATCGAGCGGCTGATCCAGGCGGTAGAGGAGTTTTAGAGCGAAGTCTGATTTCCGCTCGTCCCCGCGGAAGCGGGGACCCAATTCTGGATTCCCGCTTACGCGGGAATGAGCGGTGTTCAGGTGGCCTCTCTATCCACGCTGAACGCACCTGCGCCGAACCAGATCACGTAAAGGAAGCCGCCGGCCATCACCAGATTCTTGTAGAAATGGGTCATGTTGTCGAGGTCGCCGGCCGGCAGGTGCACACCGAAGGCGGTGGCGAGGCAGAACAGCGCCAGCACTGCCGCAGCCCAGCGTGTCTTGAACCCGATCAGGATTGCCGCGCCGGCCAGCAAATGCATCGCGACCGATGGCCAGACCGCAATTTGGTACAGCGGAACATGAACGCTGTTGAAATACTCTGCAGCAGCCGCCGGATCGCGTAGCTGCAACACGCCGTCCCAGATGAACAGGCTGCTCATCAAGATGCGCGCGACAAGAAGCACAATGTTTTTTGACTGTTGCATGACGCGTGGCCTCATTCTGGCGAGTGTTGCAGAAACCTCATGCTAACAACACCCGCGCCTGCCGGCTATTCATGAACCGCGGGAGCAGTACGATAAGCGCTCGGGCGGAGTATTTCGCCCGGCGCGTTTCGTAACTGAACCGATTGTTTGAGGAGAAAAAACAATGCTCGACCATGTTTCGATCGGCGTTCACGATCTTAAAGCCGCCAGGCGGTTCTACGACGCTGCACTAAAGCCGCTTGGTTATACGTGCCTGCACGAATTCGACGAATCGCTCGGCTATGGCGGCAAGGTGGCGGAGTTTTGGGTCAGCACCGCCAAGAGTCCTGTGCCGGCGGATGCCGAATCCGGACTGCATTTCTGTTTTTCGGCGCCGGACCGGAAAAGCGTCGCGGGGTTCCATGACGCGGCGTTGAAGGCCGGCGGGCGCGACAACGGGAAGCCAGGCGTGCGCACCGAATATGGTCCGAATTACTACGCCGCCTTCGTCATCGATCCCGACGGTTATCGCCTCGAGGCCTATTGCGGCGAGGCGTAATTCAGACTGCCTTTGCGGCCGGTGCCCGCTCGCCACTGATGCAGTGCTCCGGCCATGATGCTCCGCGCTCACGAATGGATCAGTGCGCGAATGGCTGAGGGCGCGCTGGCCAGCCCGGGTTCGTTTGCTTGCGCCTGCAGGCCGCCGAAACGGCGTTCGCGGCGATAGAAGGCGTTCAAGGCCTCGGCGAGATGTTCGCCGGCGAAATCCGGCCACATCGTTTCGGTGAAGTAGAATTCGGCATAAGCGCTTTCCCACAGCAGGAAGTCGGACAGCCGTTTCTCGCCGCTGGTTCGGATAATCAGATCGACGTCGCGGCACTCGGCTTCGCCGGTGACGAGTTGCGAAAAGATCTCGCGGGTGAGATGGCCGATACCGGCCGCCTGCGCGGCGGCTTTGAGAATGGCGTCGCGCGCCGAATAGTCGATGGCGATGCGCAGATTGAGCGTATCGCCGTTCGCTGTCGCCGCCTCGGCCTTGCCGATCGCCGCCGCGATGCCGTCAGGGAGCCGGTCACGGCGGCCGATCACTCGAAGCCGGACGCCATTGCGGGCGAGGCTGTCGATCTCGTTGGCGAGATAAAAGCGCAACAACCCCATGAGCGCGGACACTTCCGCCGGCGGGCGCCGCCAATTGTCGCTAGAGAAAGCATAGAGCGTGAGCGTGCCGACGCCTTGATCGGGCGCCGCTTCGACCACACGCCGGATCGCCTCGACGCCGGCTTCGTGGCCGCGCACACGCGGCAGATGCCGGCGCTTCGCCCAGCGGCCATTGCCGTCCATGATGATGCCGACATGAAGCATGGTACTGAGTTTAGAAGAGAGACTACTTTGCATTGCAAAGTCTCCGTGCAAAAAAAAGACGGCTTGGGTTCAGGCGGGAAGAATGCCGAGGCGGGAGGACGCTGCGCCCTCTTTGGCGGCTTCCTTGGTGTCGGGTTTGCCGGCGGCTTTCGCGGCGTCGCGCACCAGCTGCTCGAGGACGGCAAGATAATCCAGGAAGCGCTTGCGGCCGGATTTGGTCAGCCGACAGGTCGTGTGCGGCCGGTTGCCCTCATAGCCCTTGATGACCTCGACGAGGCCCGCCTCCTGCAGCACTTGCAGATGGCGGCTGAGATTGCCGTCGGTGAGCGCGCACAGCTGCTTGAGATCGGCGAAGGACAGGCCCTTCGGATGCGTCATCAGCGAGGTAAGCAGACCAAGCCGCGCCTTCTCGTGAATGACGCGATCGAGGCCGTCGTAGGAAAAGGGTGCGCTGTTATTCGCGCTGTTGTCAGTGTTCGGCATAACGGTCCTCGGACGCAAGGTAGAGCAGCGCCGCCATCAGCAATTGGCCGATCACGAAGGGCAGGCCCATCGTCCATGGCGACAGCGTGTGATGGAGGCTGCCGATCAGCAGCACGGTGAACCCGGCGACGAAATACCAGGCGCCGACCAAGGTCATGCTGCGCGGCAACGAGCGCGCCGAGGCGAAGATGCCGAGGCTCACCAGGAGCTGCCACAGACCGGGCAACAGCCAGAGCGTTTCCGGCGCGAACTTCCACAGCATCACGGCGAGAAGCACGCCGGCCATTCCCGCCGGCAGAAACTGTTCGCCTGCCTGCTGCACCATGGCGTCAGCGAGGCCGGAATGATGCCGCTGCGAACGCGCGCGCATCTCGATCCCGATCATTGTAGCCGACACGGCAGCCGCCGCCGTCCAGCCGAACAGGAAGCTGAAAGGCTGCGCAGTCGGATTATCGAGCAGGAAGAATTGCAAGAGCGTCGTGATCATCGCCACGGCGGCCGTCCCCGCAACCGCGCTCGGTCCATAGCCCTGAAAAGCCGTACCGGCCGCGATCTGATTGCGGATCGCCAGAATATCGGCCAGCGCCTTGTCGAGATCGGCCATCCCGTCCCACCCCGCCTGATTACTTTGCAATGCAAAGCATACACGAGGGCAAAGGAAAGGCAAGGCCTGAAATTTATCACTGGCTCACATATTGATGGAGCGTATCGCGAAGCACCACGCAGACGAAAGCGGTAGTTCGCATGGTGGCGCATCATCGCGCACACAGAACACATGTCATCAGCGGCCGCGCAATTGACAGCCAATGTCTGACTTGTCAAACATGATACCCGTTATTGGTGATTGCTGTCGCTACCATTCAAGGCGCGTTCGGCGAAGACAAAGGCGTCTGCAGAAAACATGAGGCGTCTGCAATGGCTGGTCGGGCCGGCGATCGCAATGAGCTCAGGGCCTGGTTTCGGCTGCTGCTGATTCATAAGACAATTTCCAGAAAGATCAGCGCGCGTTTTCGCTCCGAGTTCAAAACTTCGACGGCGCGTTTCGACACGCTGGCGCAGCTCGACGCCGCGGGCGGCGAAATGACGATGAGCGAACTGTCCGAGCAATTGATGGTTACGTCAGGCAACGTGACCGGGGTCGTCGACGGCATGGTGGCCGACAAGCTTGTCGTGCGGCGCCGTCACGCAACGGATCGGCGCAGCATTGTTATCTCCATCACACCCGCCGGGCGGCGTCTTTTCACCAAGGTCAGATCGGCGCTGTCGACGTGGATGGGTGAAGCGATGGCGGACATGGGCGATGCTGAACTGGCGCAACTCACCAAGCTCGCCGGGAAGCTCAAGCACTCCGCCGACAAGTGGGAGTGATGACGCCCGGCCGCCCGGCCTCAGACGGCGACGGCGTAGCGCTTGAGCACGCGCTGCACGATAAAACGCACGACGCGGTCGCACGTATAACCGAGCAGGCCCAAGGCAATGATGCCGACGAAGACCCATTCGGTCTTGCCGTAATTGCGCGAGGTCCAGATCATCGAGCCGAGGCCGATCTGAGCCGCGACAATCTCGGCGGAGACGATGGTCAGGAACGAGTTTCCCATCGCGATCCGTGCGCCGGTGACCATGTAGGGCACGGTCGAGGGAAAGATCACGGTGTGCAGGATTTGCAGCCGGCTGGCGCCGAGCGCCGCTGCTGCGCGCAGCCGCAGCTCGCTCACTGAGAGCACGCCGGCAATCGTGTTGATCATCACGATGAAAACCGTCGTGTAGAAGATCAGCGCGACCTTGGATGCTTCGCCTGGCCCGAGCCAGATGACCGCCAAAGTGACGAAGGCAATCGGCGGAATGAAGCGGAAGAACTCGACATAGGGATCGAGCAACCGGCGCACGATGGAGAAATAGCCCATCACGATGCCGAGCGGGATGCCGACGACAAGCCCAAGCCCCCACCCCGCCATGATGCGGGCGAGCGAAGCGCCGATCGACTGCAGCAGCGTGCCGTCGCTCCACAATTCCCCGACGGCTTGAAGTGTCAGTAGCGGCGACGGCAGAAACAGCGGCGGAAAACGCCAGCTCAGCATTTCCCAGATGAGAATGCCGAACGCGATCGAAAAGACGCCGGTCAGGCCTTTGCCGAGCCTGGTATGCAAGAAAGGCTGCGCCGGCTTGGCCGCCTTGGGTGCGGCCGCGCGATAGGCCGGAGAGCTTGTGTTGACGGCACTCATGCGGCGGCTCCTTTGACGAGTCCCTGGACCTGTAGCGTACGCCGCACTTCGGCGGCGATGTCCTCACGCAAATCGCGATAAAGCCTGACGGCTTCGGGCGTGGTCGGATCGCGCGGATGCGGCAGTTCCACTGGCACCATGGTCTTGAACCTGGCACTCGGCCCAGCCGTCATCGTGATGATCTTGTTGCCGAGCAGAATTGCTTCCCAGATGTCATGGGTGATGAACAGAATGGTCGGGCGCGTCGCGCGCCAGATGCGATCGACCTCGGTCTGCATCACTTCGCGCGTCTGCGCATCGAGCGCGCCAAACGGCTCGTCCATCAGCACGACGGAAGGCTCATTGACCAGGACGCGGGCGATCTGAGCACGCTGCCGCATGCCGCCCGACAGTTCTCCCGGAAAGCGGTCGGCGGCATGGCTCAAGCCGACGAGCTCCAGATAGCGCTGCGCCGCTTGCGCTCGCGCGGCACCGGCCACACCGCGCATGCGCGGGCCATATTCGACGTTTTCCTGCACCGTCAACCATGGAAACAGCGCCTCGGTGCTTTGAAACACCACGCCGCGATCCATGCCCGGGCCGTGGACCGGCTGACCGCCCACGGAAACCCGTCCGGACGTCGGCGGCAAAAAGCCGGCGACGAGATTGAGCAGTGTCGACTTTCCGCAGCCGCTCGGGCCCAAGAGGCAGACAAAATCTCCCGCTGCGACATCAAGATTGATGCCGGAGACGATCTGATTGGCGCCGAGCGTGATCGAGACATGTTCGAGCCGGATGTCCGCCCCGGCACAGGAGCTCGCGAGCGGATCGATTGGCTGGTTGACGGACTGATCCATGAGCAGGCCTGTGAGCTGGTGTTGCGCGAATTGATTTACCGAGCGATCCGGTTAGTTCGAAGCGTAGAAGCCGCGTTGAATGACCTTATTGAGGTCGACTTTGGTTGGAGTGATTTTGTGATTGACCAAAAAGTCGGCGATCTTGTCGTAGGAGTCCAAGTCGTCGGAGGTGAAGTCGCGCACCACGCATTCCCGGTCTTTCAGGATTCCCAGCGCGACATCGGCCGGGATCTTCGCTTCGGCCTGCACGGCGGCGGCACCCACCGCCGGGTCGGCACGAACGGCGGCGCAGGCTTCAGCAAGCGCGGCGAGGATTGCCTTCGCCTCGGTCTGGTGGCCAGCGAACCACGCGGCGTCGGACGAAAGCCACATGTTATCGGTAAAGCCGACGTCGCCGCTGTCCAAAAGGATCTTGCCGCCTTGCTTGACGCCATTGGACGGCCACGGTTCCCACATGAAGTAAGCGTCGAGATCGCCGCGTGCGAGCAGCGCCGGCGCTTCCGGCGGACCGACTTTGACCAGCTGAACCGTTTTTGGGTCGATCCCGTATTTGGTGAACATCCGCTCCGTCGCATATTCGCTCACCGTTCCCGGAACGATGCCGACGCTTTTGATCTGCTTCGGATCGGTGATGCCCGGCTTGGCGACGAGCTTGATGTAGGTCCCGGACTGACCAAAAATTCCGAACGACTTGATGTCCGCACGTGCCGCTCTGATCAGCGTCGTCGGCTGGGCGGAGCCGCCGACCTGCACCTGGCCGGCGATGATCGCATCGAGCGACTCGCCGCCCTGTGTGAACTGGATGATCTCGACATTGACGCCGTGTTTCTCGAACAGCTTGCGCTGCTTGGCCAGGAACATCGGGACGTAGGCGGCATCGACGCCGACGCCGAGCTTGATCGGCTCTTGCGCCTGCGCATTGGCCCGTGGCAGCAGCGAGACCGCCGCTGAGATTGAAAGCAAGGCCGCGAGATATCTAAACAGCTTCATTCTCGATCTCCTCTGCCATCTGTTCTCGGCGCCACCCAGACCGCAGTGGCGCGATGATCCCAGTCACATGGCACGATCCGGCCTGATCTCCAGCGTCGCGAACGGGTAGTGCACGTTGTCGCCGGTGAAAGGCGGAAACTTGTGATAATCGGCACGCATTTCCGCGCGCACCGGCGAGTTCAGCGCCTCGATCAAGGTTGCCGCGCTGTCGAAGACGAGCTTATTGCGCTGCATGTAATTGACACGCGGCCAGGGCAGGAAACTGCACCAGTCGATCCGCGTCAGAATTTCAATTTCGCGGATGCCCGGGAAATGCGCCATGATCTGCGGATGGTGCCGCAAATAATAGTCGAGCCAAACGTTCAGATCCTCGGCCTTGCCCGGATAATGCACGAGATAAGTGCAGGGCGTTTCGCCGGGGCCTGAGCGAAAGGCCGAATCCGGCACCGGAAATGGCCGCGAGATCATGGCCTGCTGTGTCGCCTCCGCCGTGGCAAGACTCGGCAAGATTTCCGGCGCGGCCAATTGCTGAAGGTGGCCATCGCGCGCGATGGCATCCTCGAGATGATCGATCCGCTCGAAATAAAGTTCGAGCGCCAGATGCGGCGGCGGCCCATCATTCGGGTAGTGGCGCCCCACCGTGCTCTCGGGTGTGAAGATCAGACCGCGGCGCAGGTGCGGAGTTGTCTTCACGATCGCGGCAACGCGCGCGAGTTCCGCGGCGCTGACGCACAGGTCCGGCCGGCGGCTGTCATAGAAGCTCGCGAAATAGGCGAAGCTCAATGTCGTTCCCCCCGCGGGGTCAATCGCCTCATCACTGGCCCTATTGCCCAAACTTCCATCAGATTGGCCTTATCCGCACAAAAGTTGACATGTCATATTTCCAAGAAGCAACCGCTATGCCACGGCTCGGATTCACGCATGCACCGCGCGAGAACGTCGCGGATGTCATCCGGCCATGGCATGGCGCGGCGGGTTGCGGCTGAAGTCGCAACAATAGTTTGGTGCGCCTGCCAACGGATTCCGTCGGCGCCTGAAACGGCATGCGCAAAACGCAGCGATGCCCCGCCCACGCGCTCAATGCCGAGCTTGAACGTGAGTGCATCGCCAAAGAACGACGGCCGGGAAAATTGGCAATCGAGATGGACCGTGGGCGTTGCGATTTTCCTCGCGAACAACAATTCACGCCAGGGAAAGCCGATCGCGGTCCAGAACTCCTCTACGACGCCGTTCAAAATATTCAGATAGGACGGGAAATAGGCGATCCCGGAGGGGTCGCAATCGCCGAACCTGACTTCACGATTGTACGAAAATGTTCGCATGCCGCGGCGCTTCACTCCTCGGAGATCGCGATCGAGAGCACGATGCCGCTACGCGACCGCCGCCTGATGTCCCGCATTGTCGCCATAGGCCTCCTCACGATAAAGGCCGAGGCTTTCAATCACCGGAAAATCGTTGAACGAGAACAGGCAGGCATCTTCTCCGCGCGATGCATTGCCGTGCTCGTGCCAGGCCCATGACGGCACACAGAAAATGTCGCGCTCCTGCCATTCGAGACGCTTGCCGGCGACAATCGAGTAACCGCTGCCCTTGGCGGCCTGATAGAGAACGCTTCCGGTATGCCGATGGGCCGTGGTCTTTTCGCCGGGGCGCAACAACTGCATGCTTGCGCCGATGGTCTGCATGACGTGCCCGCCGGTCACCGGATTGACGTAGTTCATCAGGATGCCGTCGAACGGCGAGCCTTCGGTCGCGACCGCATATTTTTGCAAGGACTCGTAGGTCGGCTCCCACTCGTATTTGAACATCGGTGAATAGCCTTTCGACCATGCGTCCGACGCCGGACGCAGTCCGGGATTGCCCCAGGCCTTGGTCATGTCGTCGACCGCATAGCCTGAATCTTCCTGCTGAATCTTCGGATGCACCGCGTAGAAATTAGCCTCGAGCGCATTGACTAAGGGAATGTCGAGGCCGTCTTGCCAAATGCAGGGCGATCCGTTCGCCTCGACGCCATGCTCATGCCACGTGCCGTTTGGCGTGAGCACGAAGTCCCGCGCGCCCAGCGTCATCTTGTGGCCATCGACGACGGTGTAGGCGCCCGTGCCCTCCATGATGAAGCGCAGCGCGGATGCCGAATGGGCATGCGCGGACGCGACTTCGCCCGGATGCATGACCTGCAAGCCGGAATAGAGCCAGCCAACCGCAGCCGCGACGTGCCGCCGCCCGGGATTGTTCAGATAGATCACCCGGCGTCCGGCCTTTTCCGGCGAGACCAGTTGCACCGAACGCAGCACATGCTCGCGCAGGTCGTTATATCGCCAGAGGACCGGAACCGAGGTTGATCGCGGCTGCCAGGGCTCGATCTCATTGGCGACCGTCCACAGCGCAGCCGCTTCGTATTTTTCGAGATCTTTGTAATAGGCCTGGAGCTCGGGAGTGTCCTCGACATTCGCTCGGCCGATAACGTCTTCGCGCATGTTGTCCTCCAAGCTTCTGATGTGGCCGGCTTCTGATGTGGCCAGCTTCTGATGTGGGCCTATCAGGTGCCGACGCCTCTTGCTGGTCCTGGGCGGTTCGACAATCCCGGAAAGAGTTCGACGACCTGCTCTTCCGCCGAAGGCCCCGCGTCCGCCGAAGGCCTTTCCGCGGCCCAACTGATCGGCGCCAGCGGGCGGCCGTTGATCTTCAGATCAAAGATATCGAACCGGTTATAGTGGCCTACGATATCATGCATCTGCTTGGGCTGGATGCAGCGATTGAGGTCGATATCGGCATAGACGATGCCTTCCGCGTCGATCAGCGGCTCGCCGACCACGCGGCCATCAGGCCCGATCACCCCGGAAAAAGCACTCGACTTCCGCTCCAGCCGCGCCCGCGCATCGGGAACGACGCCTTCCATCGCGGCAATGATCTCATTGGAGACCGTCGAACAGGAAACAACAGTGAAGAGCTTGCCTTCAAAGGAATGCGCGATCGCGCGCAGCTTGATCGCCTCCGCCATGTCGTAATCGGGTGGCGCGACCGGCAGCGAAATGTAGCTCGCGATATGCACGAGCTCGCCTTGCGCCAAGAGCGCAAAGCGCGCGAGCGTATTGGTGTTTTCACCACAGGCAAGCCCGCCAAGCGGCCCGATCGCGGTGTTGTAGACTTTAAGGCTCGACCCGTCGCCGCCGGTCCAGGTCAGCTTTTCCGCCCAGGTCGGCACCAGCTTGCGGTGCCTGCCAATGAGCGCGCCGTCCGGGCCGATGAAGACCAGTGTATTGTAGATTGCCCCGAGCGATACCGGGCTGCGCTCGTTCACGCCGATCACGACATAGGTTACAGTATCGCGCGCAGCGCGCCTCAGAATGTCGATCTCCGGACCGGGCACAAGGATCGATGATTTGGCGAGTTTCTCGAACCAAAAGCTGCCCGTGACCGGATCCGTGATCCAATTCCAATAGGGATATCCCGGCACGAATGCTTCCGGGAAAGCGACGAGCTTTGCGCCATGCCGCGCAGCTTCCCGGATCAGCGACACGGCCTTGTCGACCGTTGCACCCGCATCCAGAAAAACCGGAGAACTCTGCACCGCGGCCGCTTTGAAGCGAGGAAGCTCGAGCATTTGCTTCACCTTCGCAGACGGGCGAGCCGCTACGCCCGCTTATCACCCGCGCCGGGGGTCCGCACTCGACGGCCAACGGCGTCGCATCTGCGTCGTCCCGGCGGAACCAGCCCGGCGGATAATGATAATATCTATAATATTTAGTTGTCAACTAAATGTGGCGAGCTGATAATCGTCGCCGCGCCAGACCATGATCCGATCAAGTTGAATCGGATGATGGTCTAGTTTCTTCGTTAGAGCATGATCTTTTCGGAAAACCGGTTTCCACTTTTCCGGATCATGCTCGAGGGCGTGTACTCATAAACGCCGATGCCCGTTTTTCGGGGGTAAGGCGGACCCATCTGCGACATTGAGCGCAAAGAGCCAACCGTGCCGAGCCTTCATGCGCGGCGCCCCCTTGTCACTGAAAGACATCGGTGAGCGACGCTCAGCACTGCCCACTGATAGGTCCGTTGCGCAACATAATCTGCCGGCGAGCCCAGGTTCGCATTTCTGCAGGAACGCATCGCCGCTTCGCTGGTTAAGTAACGCCCCGCCGAAGCACGCTTCCATGGACGTGAAGCGTCGGGAAGGAGAAACATCCGATAATTGATGCCGGACAGGAGTCCCTCAAAGCAGGAGAAGATAATGTCCAAATATGCACTCTATGTTCCGCTCGAGGCGAAACCGGGCAAAGAGAAGGAGGTAGCCGAATTCTTGCGCTCCGCCGTACCCTTGGTGAACGCTGAGGTCGGCACCATTTCTTGGTTCGCTATTCAAGAGGGGCCGTCCAGGTTTGCGATCTTTGATACGTTCGATGACGACGCTGGGCGCAATGCGCATCTAAACGGCAAGGTGGCAGCGGCTTTGATGGAAAAAGCCAAGGCGGGCGACCTCTTTGCCAAGACGCCGGAAATTCACAGGATTGACATTCTCGCCGACAAGCTTCCGCGGTAACAAGGCATTCGGCGTCATCCAAATCTTTGAGAAATTAAGGGGCCGCCTTCGTTGGCGGTCTCTTTCATTTCAGACCAAAAGCGAATGTCTGCCTTTGGCATATAACTGACGTGGCCTGATTGGCGCCTGACGTCGGCTTTCGACGAATGGGCGGACCTGTTCTCTGCCCGAGCTAATGTCTGAGGATGACCCTGAGCAGACCTCGCGCGAGCATCGACGGCGGGAGGACCTCAGCAAGTGATGAGCGCGTGCTTCGACGTCCTGCCGCGCCCTTCAGATCTTTCATCTCAGCCTCGAACTTTTTCGTACATCGGGACGTGCACATCGCCGATTTTGAGCTGATCCTCGCTGCTCGTTTGCCGTTTCAGCGGGTTAATTCCAGCCAAAACTCACCGCATTGTAATGAAGCCTCGGGCGGCAATCGCCCTGAGGCTTACCATCGTCGCTTTATCCTCATCATCGCCAACTCGCTCTGGCACCATGATATCGAGGAGCTTGGATGCGGGCGTGACAAAAGCCACATCTTCGGCACCTTCATAGCTGCAAGAGGCGATACCAAAGACCTCGCCTTTGTTATTAAAGACTGGGCCGCCGCTCGATGCACCGTGCAAGTAAATGTTAGTCAGGTAATAGGGCGGTTTGATTTTGGCCGATGGACCGCGCTCTTCGTAAAACTCCTGCAAAGCTCCATTATAAAAATCGGGCTGCAGCTGGAGAGCCTGCCCGGTCTGCTCATCGCCCAAAACGCGGTGCAAAGGATAGGCCCAAGTGCTGATCGCCGCCCCGATGCCCGGCTGCGCTTCAGTCAAGCACAGAACCATTGAGCGATAGACATCATTTGTTCTTTCGTTCACGAATTCCGCACCGGGAATCCCGAATGCGACATCAGCCGTTGGATGAAAGTAGAATTTCCAGATCGGGCAAAAAAAGGTTCGGCCGTCCGGCAAAGTATAGGAGATGCCGACTGATCCCGGATTAGAAGCGAGTATTTCCTGCGCGTCCCTGGCAACATGCGCGGCGGTCGCAAATCCTCCCTTCGTCTGTACGAAAAACCCGCTGCCGAGAAGTTGAAGCGTGTTTGGAGTGGCGGAAGTAACGATCGCAAATACGGCTCGCCGCCCATCGCAATCGATGCCATCGGCGTCAGCCATCCGCCATGTATTAGGCGGTGCGGTTCCGGGGAGCGGCCGAAGGGGTTTCATACCCCTCATATAGGGCTTCGCGCTTCTGAGGCCTCAATACCGGGTAAAGCGGTCGGAACCTCTTTTACTCCAATGAGTTATCGTGGGGACAGTGGTCGCGATCCGTATTGACGGAACATAAAGGGATCGCTATGTAGTGTGCCGTCACAGAATTCGAAATCGCACCGCAAGGTGTTTGCCATGCCCAATATGCTTCAGCTCTTTTCCGCCAATGCTGCCGCGGCTACGCGAGCTTGCAAGCCGACGGGCCCTATTTGGCCGAAGGTCCGGGCGCTCAAGCCGACCGGACCGATCTGGCCGAAATAAACTCGCTCTCTGCCGCTTAAAATGGTCAGACGATCAGGGCTGCAAGGCCCTGATCGAGCCCGTATGGGTTGATGCGATTTCCATTCTGAAGGGGAAAGTATTCTTTGAGGATCGATTGCCGCCAGTCATCCGGCGGGACCGGCGGGGCCTTGTTGGTTTGTGTGGCGTTG
>DATAQN010000237.1:0-15183 GCA_036264635.1 Xanthobacteraceae bacterium
GCGACCTGGACCACACCGCGGAAGATTGAGGCATCCCGTCCGCGCAACAATGCGGCTTGGCCCCTTGAGAGCCTTGCCGCGTCTGCCGGGCTCACGGCCAGCGCCGGGATGTCGTCCAGCGCGGTCTCGATCGGCAGAAGCGTATCGGCAAGGTGTCCCTCGCCTGCGGCGGCTCTATGGCACAAAGCTTCGATCTGTTCCAGAGGGATCATGTCGACTTCGTGAAATGGGCCGACCCGGTTCCGGCGCAACGCCGAAACATGCCCCAACGCCCCCAATGCCTGGCCGAGGTCACGGGCCAGAGACCGCACATAAGTTCCCTTGCCGCATTCGGCCGCCAGCACCGCGTGATCGGCATCGGGCATATCCAGGAGCTCCAGACGGTGGATTTCGACCGTCCGGGGGGCCAATTCCACCGTCTCGCCACCGCGCGCTAAATCATAAGCTCGCTCACCATCTATCTTGATCGCCGAATAGCGGGGCGGCACCTGCTCGATCGTGCCGATGAACCGCGGCAGCAGCGCCTTGATGGCGGCAGCGTCCGGACGCTGCCCGCTGGTAGCGACGACCCGGCCTTCGGCGTCGTCGGTGTCACGCTCCTCGCCCCAGCGCACGGTGAACAGGTAGGTCTTCCGGCTGTCGACCGCATAGGGCACGGTCTTGGTGGCTTCACCCAGCGCGATCGGCAGGCAACCCGAGGCGAGCGGGTCGAGCGTTCCGGCATGGCCGGCGCGCTTCGCCGCATAGAGCCGCTTGATGATGGCGACTGCGTGCGTCGACGTCATGCCAACCGGCTTGTCGAGCACAACCCAGCCATGGACGTCGCGCTTGTTGGATTTTTTTTGCGCGTTGCGCGATCCCGATTTCTGCGGGCCGCCGTGGTCCGATCGCGAATCAGGCGATTCGGCAATCTCCTGCTTGGCGATGATTGGCGCGCTCATGACTCGTTTTTCTCGTCGCCTGATTCGTCTTTGCTCTCGAGGTCGCGCTGGACTACGGGTGTTCGCAAAAGCTTCTCGATCCGTTCTGCTTCACCGAATCGTTCGTCGACGCGGAATCGAACCTCAGGTGCAAATTTTAGATTAACGCGCCGCGCAATCTCGCCACGCACATAACGCTTGTTGCGTTCGAGCGCAGCGATAACGTCCTTCTCGTCGCGTCCGCCGAGCGGCATCACGTAAATCGTGGCAAGCCGCAGGTCAGGCGACATACGAACTTCCGGCACCGTGATCATGTGCGCTTCGATGACCGGATCGTGGATATCGCCGCGCGACAGCATGTCGGCGAGCTCGTGGCGAATCAGTTCGCCGACGCGAAGCTGGCGCTGCGAGCCGCCTGCGGATTGTTCGCGATGATGATGACGTACCATGTCTTGCTGCCGTGATGCGCGGGCGATAGCCGTTCAAAGAACGGCGTCGTTTCACTCGCCTATGGCCTGCGCACCTTCGTTCAATATGCTTTTGTTTCTAACCTCGGCACAGCCGGAAAGGTCCGGCAAAAACGCTGAGTTGCGAACGTGAGTGTGGGACTCACAGTGTCCGCTGTACGGTCTCCACGCGATAGCATTCGATCGTATCGCCGGCTTTCATGTCTTGATAGTTCTCGAACGCCATGCCGCATTCCTGGCCGGCGACGACCTCACGCGCATCGTCCTTGAAGCGCTTGAGCTGCGACAGCTTGCCTTGATGCACGACGACATTGTCGCGAATGAGCCGCACATTGGCGCCGCGCTCGACGGTGCCGTCGGTGACGCGGCAGCCGGCGATATTGCCGACCTTCGAAATCTTGAAGACTTCGAGGATCGAGGCATTGCCCAGCATGGTCTCGCGCAGTGTCGGCGCGAGCAGGCCCGACATCGCCTTCTTCACGTCGTCGACGAGATTGTAGATGATATCGTAATAGCGGATCTCGATGCCGGCGGCTTCCGCGGCCTCGCGCGCTTCCTTGTGCGCGCGGACATTGAAGCCGATGACCGCGGCGCCCGAGGCTTCCGCCAAGGTCACGTCGGATTCGGTGATGCCGCCGGCGCCCGCATAGATCACACGCGCCGCGACTTCATCGGTGCCAAGCTTGTCCAGCGCACCGAGGATGGCTTCGATCGAGCCCTGCACGTCGCCCTTGATCAGCAGCGGGAATTCCTTGCGGCCCGAGGTCTTGAGCTGATTCATCATCTGCTCGAGCGAGCCGCGCATGCCGGTCTGCCGCGCCGCCATTTTCTCGCGCTTTTGGCGCTCGCGATAATCGGTGATCTCGCGTGCCCGCGCTTCGGAATCGACGACGGCGAGCCGATCGCCGGCTTCCGGCGTGCTGTTGAAGCCGAGCACTTCCACCGGCATCGAGGGGCCTGCCGCCACCACGGAATGGCCGGTATCCGACATCAGGGCGCGGACGCGGCCCCAGGCGGTGCCGGCCACGACGATGTCGCCCGGCTTTAAGGTGCCGCGCTGAACCAGAACGGTCGCCACCGGGCCGCGGCCGCGGTCAAGCCGCGCCTCGATCACGGTGCCTTCGGCGACGCGGTTCGGGTTAGCCTTCAGCTCCAGCACTTCCGACTGCAGCGCGATGGTGTCGAGCAGCTTGTCGAGGTTGGTCTTTTCCTTGGCCGAAACTTCGAGCTCGAGGACGTCGCCGCCGAGCGATTCGACCTGGATCTCATGCTGCAATAATTCGGTGCGCACGCGGTCCGGCCTGGCGTCCGGTTTGTCGATCTTGTTGATAGCGACGATGATCGGCACCTTGGCCGCCTTGGCGTGCTGGATCGCCTCGATCGTCTGCGGCATGACGCCGTCATCGGCGGCCACCACGAGCACGACGATGTCGGTGATCTTGGCGCCACGGGCGCGCATCGCGGTGAACGCGGCGTGGCCGGGCGTATCGATGAAGGTGATCCGTCCGCCGGACGGCGAGGTCACCTGGTAAGCGCCGATATGTTGCGTAATGCCGCCGGCTTCGCCGGCCGCGACTTCCGTCGAGCGGATGGCGTCAAGCAGCGACGTCTTGCCATGGTCGACATGGCCCATGATGGTCACGACGGGCGCGCGCGACAGCAGGTTGGCCGGATCGTCCGGCGCATCGAACATGCCTTCTTCGACGTCCGACTCGGCGACGCGGCGCACGGTGTGGCCAAGTTCCTCGGCGATCAGCTGCGCGGTATCGGCATCGATCGTGTCGGTGATCTTGGCCATATGGCCCTGCTGCATCAGGATGCGGATCACATCGACGCCGCGCTCGGCCATGCGGTTGGCCAATTCCTGAATGGTGATCGTCTCCGGGATAATCACTTCGCGCGAGATCTTCTCTTTGGGCTCGTCACGATGTCCCGTCATGCGCTGCACGCGGCGGCGGAACGAGGCGACGGAGCGCTCGCGCACTTCGTTGGCTGCGAGCGCGGTTACGACCGTAAGCCGGCCGCGGCGCTTTTCGCCGCCGACACCGCTGCGCGACGGCTTCGGTGCCGGTGCAGGACGAACCGCACCGCCGCCAGGACCGCGCCGCGGGGTGCGCGGGGCCTCGTCTTCGTCGGCCTCCTGTGCCGGCCGCGGCGTGGTGCCGATTTTGAGCGGCGTCGGCGTATCGGCGCCGAAGCGTTTCTTGGCGACTTCGTCGGCCTTGCGCTTGGTCTCTTCGTCGTGTTTGCGGCGATCTTCTTCCTCGCGCTTACGGGTTTCGGCGGCGGCGCGCTCGACGCGCTCGGCGTCCTCGCGGGTGCGGCGTACGCGGGCCTCTTCCTCGGCGCGTTCGCGCTCTTCGTGTTCGCGCAGCTGCGCGCCGGCAAGGGCCTGCGCGCGCGCGTTGCGTTCATCATCGGTGAGCGTTCGCAGCACCACGCCGGACGTTTTGGGCGCCGCGGCAGACGCAGCGCTTGGTGCTTGAGCGGGCGAGCCGCCGCGCGCCGCCACGCCGGCCCGCTTTGGCGCGGCGCTCGGCGCCGCCGCTGCCGGTTCCGGTTTGGCTTCGCCCGGGCCGATGCGGCGCTTGACCTTCTCGACGACGACCGCCTTGCTGCGGCCATGGCTGAAGCTCTGGCGCACCACGCCCTGCTCCACGCCCGGCCGCTTGAGCGTCAGCGTCTTGTTCGGCGTCACGCTCAGCTTTTCGCCGCTATTTTTGGTCGTCTCGCTCATTCGTATCCAATTCCGTACGCTTGTTCCGGGTCAGTGCGGCACGGCATTGCCGGTACTTGTACCGGCCTGCTTGGCCTCATTTGTTCCTAAATCGCCGGTGCGAAACCGCTCCAAGCGCTGCAAACGCGCTAAAAACGTGTCGCTCACAGGTCCGGCGAGCAAGGCTGCATGTATCACATTTGGGCGGGCAAGTGCCAAATCCAATTGCGCCCCCGAGAGCGCTTGGATCACCTCGACCGGACCGGCTTTGGGGCTCCGATGCAGTGCAGCATTGAGCTTTCTCACCCCATCCGGAGCCGCATCGGCCGCATGCAGCACCGCAATTACATGGTCATGCGCTAACGCATTCTCAACCTTGGCGAAACCGGAAACGACGGAACCGGCTTTCGCGGCGATTGCGAGCGCGTCGAGCGCCGATTGCTCGAGAAGCCGCCCCGTACGTTCGAGGAGATCGGCCGGCAGCCGCACCTCGCGCTTGAAGCCGCGGGCAAAAGCCTTGCGTTTGATTGCTTCCCCGAGCACCTCCCGCGTTGCCGTCACCCAGACACCGCGACCGGGCAATTTGCGCTTGAGGTCGGGCACCGCGTCGCCCTCCGGCCCGATCACGAACCGGATCAAGTCCGAAACCGGCCGCACTTCGCGCGTCGCAACGCAAAGCCGTTCGGCTCCCTTTGCGCGCGGCCCGCTGTCGAGCTCGATTTCGCCGGGTGTGGTCATGCCGGGTGACAGGCTCCCTTAGGCTTGCGCTTCGGCGGGAGCCGCATCAGCGGCAGCCTGCGGCGCGAGATCGGCCTCGCTGATCCAGCCTGCCTTCACGCGTGCCCGCATGATCAGCGTTTCAGCTTCGTCGCGCGCGATCTCGAAGCCATCGAGAATGCCGGCATGGCGAACCGCCTCGCCGTCCTTGCGCTCGGTCCAGCCGGCGAGATCGTCGGTGGCGCAGCCAGCGAGATCCTCGACCGTCTTGATGCCGTTCTCGCCGAAGCGAACCAGCATCGCCGAGGTGACCCCCTCGACGTCCTTGATCGCGTCCTCGACGCCAAGCTCCTTGCGCTTGGCGTCGCGCTCGTCCTCGATCTTGGCGAGATAGTCGCGGGCGCGGGTCTGCAGCTCGTTGGCAGTGTCGTCGTCAAAGCCTTCGATGCCGGCGATCTCTTTTGGATCGACCATGGCCAGTTCTTCGACCGAGCTGAAGCCTTCGGAGGCGAGCAATTGCCCGATCACCTCGTCGACATTGAGCGTGTCGATGAACATGCGGGTGCGGTTTTCGAATTCCGCCTGGCGGCGCTCGGATTCTTCCTGTTCGGTCAGAATGTCGATGTCCCAGCCGGTGAGCTGCGAGGCGAGCCGGACGTTCTGGCCGCGCCGGCCGATGGCGAGCGAGAGCTGCTGATCGGGCACGACCACTTCGATGCGCTCGCGCTCTTCGTCGAGCACCACTTTGGCGACTTCCGCCGGCGCCAGCGCATTGACCACGAAGGTCGCGATGTCCTGCGACCACGGAATGATATCGATCTTCTCGCCCTGCAGCTCGTTGACCACGGCCTGCACGCGCGAGCCGCGCATGCCGACGCAGGCGCCGACCGGATCGACCGAGGAATCGCGCGACACCACGGCGATTTTCGCACGCGAACCGGGATCGCGGGCCACCGATTTGACCTCGACAATGCCGTCGTAGATTTCCGGCACTTCCTGCGCGAACAGTTTCGCCATGAATTGTGGATGGGTGCGGGAGAGGAAAATCTGCGGCCCGCGCTGCTCGCGGCGGACGTCGTAGATGTAAGCGCGGATGCGGTCGCCGTTGCGGAATACTTCGCGCGGCAGCATCTCGTCGCGGCGTACGATCGCTTCGCCGCGGCCGAGATCGACGACGACGTTGCCGTATTCGACGCGCTTGACGATGCCGTTGACGATATCGCCGATGCGATCCTTGTATTCGTCGTATTGGCGGTCGCGCTCGGCTTCGCGCACTTTCTGCACGATCACCTGCTTGGCCGATTGCGCGGCGATGCGGCCATATTCGAGCGGCGGCAGCGGGTCGGCGATGGTGTCGCCGATCTGGGCCGCCGGATGACGCCGGCGGGCGTCTTCCAGGCTGATCTGGGTCGCGGGATTTTCCACCGTCTCGACCACCAGCATGTGGCGCGACAGGTGCAGTTCGCCGCTCTTGGGATCGATCTCGGCGCGAACTTCGGTTTCGCTGCCGTAGCGCGAGCGCGCCGCTTTGGCGATCGCGTCCTCCATGGCGCCGAGCACGATCTTGCGGTCGATCCCTTTTTCACGGGCGACCGCGTCGGCGATCTGCAAGAGTTCGAGTTTGTTGGCGCTTACCGTCGCCATCAGGCAGTCTCCTTGCGTTGATTCTGTTTGCCCTTGCGCAGCGATTCGGCAACGAGCGAATCGGTGAGCAGGAGTCTGGCTTCCGTCATTTCATTGATCGGCAGGAGCACATCGACGCGATCTTTGTCGGCGTCGCCGTATGCTAGCCGCACACAGTCGCCCTCGGTGCCGCGCAGCTCGCCGCGGAAGCGGCGCCGGCCGTCGATGGGAACCTGCATCTCGATATGTGCGATATGGCCGGCATAGCGCTCAAAATCCGAGCGCCGCACCAGCGGCCGGTCGATGCCCGGCGACGAGATTTCAAGCCTGTAGGCGGTCTCGATCGGGTCGCTGACATCGAGCACCGGCGACAGCGCGCGCGAGGCGATCTCGCAGTCGTCGATCGTCATGCTGCCGTCCGGCCGTTCCGCCATGATTTGCACCGTGCAGCCAGCGAAAGCAGACACGCGCACACGAACAAGCCGATAGCCGAGCGATGCCAGCACCGGCTCGACGACGGCGGCAACGCGCGCCGCCCGCCCGGGCTCCGAGATGAGCCTTGGCTCGTCGGCAAAATCCGCGAGGTCAGCGTTCGTCGTCCTATCGTCCATCAATCTTTGCCAACCATTCCTCTGGTCTTGCGACCATTCCTTGGCGAGGCGTACCGTTAGGCGAAACCTGTCGTGTAAAGCGCCGTCGGACCTCAGATCTCGAACCGGGTTTCAGGTAACAAAAAAGAGCGGGCCCCCGGGGGAACCCACTCTCAAAACCGTTCGGTAATGAGGTATCCTAAACGGACAACGCAAATATAGCGGTTTGTCAGGGCTTTGCAAGAGCGTTGAAGCGAGGCGCGGGGCCCTGCAGGAGCGCCCCTAAGCGTAGCGCCGGTCCTCGTTCCAGGACGCCCGAGCGTATGGTTCTGCTGCAACATTTCTTTCAGGATTGGTGAATTAATCTTTGGGTAAGGGCGGAATTGTCGTTCGCAAATTTGCGACATCCGCCCTTGCGGTCAAATCATTGATCAAGCTTTCGCCCGAATCTTTGACCGCTATCACTGTTTTCCATGACGGGTGGCAGGCAACGTGGTGAATCGACGATGAGTGCGGCCGCCTCGCTCATCCCCGAGCTTGAAGATGTCATCGCGCATGGCACGCGCCAGCGGCGTGCCGAAATGCTCGAGCGGATCACCGCGCTCTTCGTCCACGGTTCGAGCCGCTACAGTGACGACCAGGTCAGCCTTTTTGATGAGGTTTTCAGTCTTCTGATCGCGGAAATCGAGACCAAGGCGCGGGCGGCCTTGTCCGGCCATCTCGCGCCGCTCGACAATGCCCCGCCGAAAGTATTGCGAGCGCTGGCGCATGACGACGCTATCGAAGTCGCCGGTCCGGTTCTCAAGCTGGCAAAGCGCCTGCCGGAAACCGATCTTGTCGCGCTCGCCGAGACCAAGAGCCAAGCCCATCTGCAGGCGATTTCAAAACGGTCTTCGCTCGGCGAAGCGGTGACCGATGTGCTGGTGCGGCGCGGTAACCGCGAAGTTGCACGGCAGGTTGCGGAAAATCACGGCGCCCGCATTTCCGAGACCGGCTTTGTGCGCCTGGTCGAGCGGGCCGAGAGTGACGGCCTGTTGGCCGAGAAGGTCGGACTGCGGCCCGATATCCCGCCGAAAATGTTTCGGGAGCTTTTGACCAAGGCGACGGCGATCGTGCATGAGCGCCTGCTTGCCGCGGCTAGCCCTGAATTGCAAGCGGAGGTCCGTCGCGTTCTCGATCAAGTCTCCGGGGAGGTCGGCGCGCGGGTCGGCCCCCGCGATTATCGTACGGCGCAGCGGATTGTGCTGGCCTTGATGCAGGCTGGCCGCATGAATGAAGCGGTGCTGGCGGCTTTCGCCGGCGAACGCAAATATGAAGAGACGGTGGTGGCGCTCGCCGCGCTGTCCAAGGTGCCGATCAAGATCGTCGACCGGCTCATGGCCGGCGAACGCGCCGACCCGGTGCTGATCCTGTGCAAGGCCACTGCCATGGGCTGGCCGACGGTCAAGTCGGTCATCGTGTCTTGTGCGGAAGCCAATGGCGCTTCGGTCCAGGGCTTGGATGCAGCGCTTGGCAATTACGAGCGCCTGTCCATATCGACGGCGCAGCGCGTGGTGCGCTTCTGGCAAGTCAAGCAGAACGCCTAGACTTAGAGCATGATCCGGAAAAGTGGAAACCGGTTTTCCGAAAAGATCATGCTCCAACGAAAAACTAGACCATGATCCGATTCAACTTGATCGGATCATGGTCTAGACTCTCCGAAAGACGAAAAAACACGAGGCGCGGTCTTCCCGCGCGGCCTTGGCGTGGTAGCGCGTCTGGATGAAGCCGGGCCAGGCTTTGCGCCAATCGTCGGCGCATTCTGCCGTCCATTCGAAATCGCTCGAGCGCAGGAGCCGCTGCAGCGTCCACGCGGCATAGTCGGCAATATCGGTGACGAAGCGAAACTCGCCGCCCGGCCGCAGGATGCGGGCGAGCCGCGCCACCATGTCGTCCTGCACAAAGCGGCGCTTCCAGTGCCGGCGCTTGGGCCATGGATCGGGATGAATCAGGTCGATCCGTGCCAGTGATTTTTCAGGAAGCCAGGCGATGAGATCGGTGGCGTCGTCGAAATGCAGGCGGATATTGTGCAGGCCTTTGCTCTCGATCGCTGCCAACGCCTTGGCCATGCCGTTGACGAAAGGCTCGACGCCGATGAAGCCCCGTTGTGGCTCGCTTTGCGCTTGGGCGATCATGAATTCGCCGCCGCCAAAGCCGATTTCGAGCTGAATGTCATCAACCGGGACAGGAAACAGCGTTTTCAATTCAGCCGGCACCGGCTGCGTCAGATCGACGGCGAGCTGCGGCAACAGCGCATCGATCAAGCGCGCTTGATTCGGCCGCAGTTTGTGGCCTTTGCGCCGTCCGAAAAACGCGCGGGATTGATCGCGTTCTGGCTTGCCGGGCTGCTGATTCATCTGTCGCCGGATGTCTTTAGAGCATGATCCCGAAAAGGGGAAACCGGAAAAGATCATGCTCAAACAAAATGTTAGACCTTGATCCGATTTAACTTGGATCAAGGTCTAGGCCGCAGCCCTTGCGGCCGTAGCGCTTTGGGCCGCAGCTATAGCAAAGACGCAAATGGCCGGCACGAGCGCAAGCTCGTACCGGCCATGGCGGAAGCCGTGTTGTCGAAGATTAGCGCAGCGCGCTCTTGATCTGCGCGGCGAGGTCGGTCCGCTCCCAGGAGAAGCCGCCGTCCTTTTCCGGTGCACGGCCGAAATGACCGTAAGCCGCGGTGCGCCGGTAGATCGGGCGATTGAGCTTGAGCGTGCGCCGGATATTGGTCGGCGTCAGGCGGAATAGTTCGGGCAGAAGCTTTTCCAGCTTCTTTTCCTCGACCTTGCCGGTGCCATGCGTATCGACCAGGACCGACATCGGATCGGCGACGCCGATCGCATAGGCAACCTGGATGGTGCAACGCTCGGCGACGCCGGCGGCCACCACGTTCTTGGCAAGATAGCGCGCGGCATAAGCGGCCGAGCGGTCCACCTTGGTCGGGTCCTTGCCGGAGAAGGCGCCGCCGCCATGCGGCGCGTAGCCACCGTAGGTGTCGACGATGATCTTGCGTCCGGTCAGACCGCAATCGCCGTCAGGGCCGCCAACGACGAAGTTCCCGGTCGGATTGACCAGAAAATCGGACGGGCGCTTGGGCATCCAGCCTTTCGGCAGAGCGGACTCCACCGCGCCCTCGATCATGTCGCGGACCATGCCGGGCGTGTACTTCTTGTTGTTGCGGGTCTTTTCGTTGTGCTGCGTCGAGACCACGACCTTGGTGCAGCCGACCGGCTTGCCGTTGACGTATTGGATCGTGACCTGGCTCTTGGCGTCCGGCTGCAGATCGAACAACTGGCTGGAGCGGCGCTTTTCGGACAGGACCTTCAGGATCTTGTGCGCGAAATAGATCGGCGCCGGCATGAACGAGTTCTTCTCATAGACTTCGCTTTCGGTGCAGGCGAAGCCGAACATCATGCCCTGGTCGCCGGCGCCTTCTTCTTCGCCGTTCTTTTTCTTCTTGGCGTCGACGCCCATGGCGATGTCCGGCGATTGGCCGTGCAGGAGCACCTCGACATCGGCGCCGTGATAGGAAAAGCCGTCCTGGTCGTAGCCGATGTCCTTGACCACGTCGCGCGCGATCTGGGTGATCAGCTCGCGGTCGACCACCGCTTTGCTGCCGATCTTCCGAAACAGCTGGCCGCGGCCTTCGCCTGCGACCACGATCTTGTTGGTCGTGCACAGGGTTTCGCAGCCGAGCCGCGTGTTCACCAGGCTATCGTCGGCAATGCCGAGCTCGACATCCTTCTCGATGAACGCGTCGAGGATGGCGTCGGAAATTTGATCGCAAACTTTGTCGGGATGCCCTTCCGACACGGACTCACTCGTGAACAGATAATTGGCGTGCGCCACAGCTAAACTCCCCTAACGTGCCTTCAAGCGAATGCTTGCAAGGCGAACCCCGCGCGGTCTTAGCCGCACTGACTCACGCCGTTGTTGCAGCGTAGCTTTGCGCGGTCAAGATGGGGGCAAAAAGTGGGCGAAGGCCCGCGTCGCGCCTCGCAGAATCGGCGCGATATCTTTTAGTGTTTTTCGCGACCCGCGATTTGTTCGACCAGATCGACAATCCGTCGGCGCAGTTTTGAATCGTCGATTTTCATGAACGCCTTGGTCAGCGCTAATCCGTCCGAGGTCGCGAGGAAGTCCGAGACGTAAGCAGGAGAGGGCGCTTCCCCCATGCCGTCGGACTTGGAAAACGTATGCGCGCTGGGCGCTCCTTCAAAGAAAAAAGAAACCGGAACTTGAAGGATATGAGAAATCTGTTGCAGCCGGCTGGCGCCGATCCGGTTCGTGCCTTTCTCGTATTTTTGAACTTGTTGAAACGTCAGGCCCAAGGCGTCCCCGAGTTTCTCTTGACTCATCCCGAGCATCATTCGGCGCATACGCACACGGCTGCCGACGTGCTTGTCGGTGGGATTCGGCGCCTTCTTGGCCAACATTTTTATTAGCTCCTGTCTCTCGTCGTTACCCCGGCGGGTATAGATACCAAATCTGTAACAAATGAAACCACCCTGCCGTGTAAGGCAGCATGCGGCACTGCAACGAGGTTGAACGGCCCCACGTCATTGTTACCTACTCGAGCCGAGGTGGTCACCCCCGCGGACGCCGGTTGCACACTGCTTTTGCACATGGAACCGGCGCTTATTTATTGACCATAAATCTCTATAACACGGCAATTGTGTGTTGAATATCAACCGTTTACTGTTCTGCTTTCGCGCCATTGTGGTGCCAAGCGCGACTTCTAGATTTTCATTACGTCCGGCCGCAGCCGGCGGCGCGCCACGATAATGAGGGCGAGTACGACCATGATGGCGGCTGGAACATCGCCCATACGTGTGTAGAGCGGCGGGGCGATGGGTCGCGGCAGGGGCGCGTCGAGCACGCCTTCGGCGCCTAGCGGCAAAGAATTTATGACGCGTCCCAGTGGATCGATCACCGCGGAAATTCCAGTATTGGCGGCGCGTGCAATCGGCAGCCCTTCTTCGATCGCCGTCAGCCGCGCTTGCTGGAAATGCTGATAGGGTCCGGTGGAAATGCCGAACCAGCCGTCATTGGTCACGTTGACGATCCAGCCCGGCCGGGCGTCCGACGTTCTGATCTCTCCTGGGAAGATCACCTCGTAGCAAATCAGCGGCAGCATGTTCGGAGCGCCGGGTACGGCAAAAACCCGGTGCCGGTCGCCTGCGAGGAAGCCGCCGCGCTCCTCGGTGATCGTCTGCAGGCCTAGAGCTTCGAGAATTTTCTCAAACGGCAGATATTCGCCGAAGGGCACGAGGTGCACTTTGTCGTAAATCGCCGGAATGGAACCATTGTGATCGATCACGTAGATCGAGTTGTAGACGCCGGAGTCCTTGGGATGGTCCGCGTCGGCAAGCCGCACCGCACCCGTAATCAGCAGGGCTTTCGGCGGCAGCAGATTTGTGATCTCGGCGAAAGCGTCAGCTTCGCGCGTGAGAAAGAACGGAAACGACGATTCCGGCCAGATCAGATGCGTGATGTCGGCAAGGCCCTGCGATTGCGGGCCGGCGCGGCTCGACAGATCGATGTAGCGCTTCATCACATCGGCCTTGGCCGAGTAGTTGAAACGGACATCCTGCTGCAAATTCGGCTGCATGATGCGCAGATGCACCCCGTCAACGAGGCGCGTCGGCAAGCGGTGAAGGCGTCCGGCGCCGTAAATGCCCATGGCTGCGAGCGCGGCGACGCCGAGCGCCAATGGCATCCAGTTGCGGCGTGTCTCGCTGCGATCGTCGGTGAGCACGGCCGGCGTGGCGCAAATTGCGATCGTGATAAAGGTCAGGCCCCAGATGCCGATCACTGACGCGATCTGCGCGAGCGGCAGCGGCGCGGTCAGCGCGTAGCCGAATGTGTTCCAGGGAAAGCCGGTGAACAGATGCCCGCGCAGCCATTCCGTTATAGTCAAACATGCCGCGAGCGCGAGAATCCGCACGGCGCCGCGTGTCCATAACATGCGCGCCAGCGCCGTGCCGATCGCTGTGTAGATACCGAGCACGGCGGGCAAGCCGATCACCGCGAACGGCATCAGCCAGCCAAAGGTCGGCGCGTCGACCAAGAAGGCGTAGCCCATCCAATAAAGTCCGGCGACGAAATAGCCGAAGCCGAACCACCAGCCGGTCGCTGCCGCGGCGGCCACGCCACCCAGGCGGCCGACGCCCGCACCATCGATCAGCCACACCAGTGTTGGAAAAGTCAGGAACAAGACCGGCCAGGCATTGAATGGCGCCATGGCCAGCGCCGACAGCGCGCCGGCAGCAAAGGCAATAGCCCAGCGTCGCCAACCCCACGCCAGCACGACGGAATTGATCAGCGGCTTGAGCTTCACGGCGTCTGCGGCGTGTTCGGTGTCGTCGGCCGATTGGGCTCTTCGCGCGGCGCCGCAGGCCGCGCTGTCTGTGGGCGCGGCAGCGCCGACACGTCGCGTCCGGCGCCGGGGCGCCGATCCTTGCGCAGATAGATCCGCACGCGCTTGACGCGGCGCGGGTCGGCATCAAGCACTTCCGCCTCGAACGGTTCCGGTCCCGGCACCAATTCGCCGCGCACCGGCACGTGGCCGGCTTTGGTGACGAGGTAACCGCCGATCGTATCGACTTCTTCGGCGACCTGGCCGACATCGAATTGCGCGCCGACGGCCGAGCGCACATCTTCCAGACTGGCCCGGCCGGTCGCGATGAAAGAGCCGTCAGCCTGCGGGATCACGCTTTGGCCTTCCTCCTTGTCGTGCTCGTCGGCGATGTCGCCGACAATGAGCTCAACCAGGTCTTCCATGGAAACCAGGCCATCGGTGCCGCCATATTCGTCGATGACCAGCGCCAGATGAATGCGCGTGGCTTGCATCTTGGCGAGCAGATCGAGCGCGGGCATGGATGGCGGTGCGTAAAGCGTTTCGCGGATGATTTTTGCCGCCACGAGCGTCATCGCAAGATCGATCGTGGCAAAGTTCAGCTCGGCGCCTTCCGGTGGCTGGTCCGGCTGATTTTCCGTCGGCTCGCGATCGCCGGGCGGTTCGGCCGTCGCATGCGCTGCCATGAATGCGAGCAGATCGCGGATATGGATCATGCCGCTCGGATCGTCGAGCGTGTCGTCATAGACGACGAGCCGCGAATGCGCGGCGCTTTCAAAAACCTTGACCAGCTCGCCCAGCGAAATGTCCTGCTGTACGGCGACAATATCGGCGCGCGGCACCATCACGCGCTCAATCCGCGTCTCGCGCAGGCCCAAGATATTCTTGAGCATGGTCGCTTCTTCGGGCGAGAAGCCCGATTGCGGCTCGTCGGCGGTCAATACAAGCTCGAGATCCGCCCGCGTCGATGCCACTTTCCACCCGAACAGAATGCGCATGACGCGCGTCAGCCAGCCTTCCGACGGTTCGGAGGCCTGCGCAATCACCATCGGCAAGCTGCGATTCTCGCTCTCGCTCGATTCAGTGCGGGTTGGTGACTGCGCCGTCATGGGAGAATTCAAAGGCCGCGAAGGGTTTCAGGATTTCTTGGAACGCCGAGGCGAAGCGTTTTTGGTGGCGGGTTCATCTCGATACGGATCCGGAATTTTGAGCCGCCGCAGAATATCACGTTCGGCCTGCTCCATTTGGCGCGCGTCTTTGTCGCGCTCGTGATCATAGCCGACAAGGTGCAGGAAACCGTGCACGGCAAGATGGGCAAGATGATGGGCGAACGGCTTCTGCTCGCTCTCGGCCTCGCGCTCGATGGTTTCGAAAGCCAGCACGATATCGCCGAGATGCGGTTGTGGACCGCCGTTTTTCGCGGGAAAGGACAGGACGTTTGTCGCCTTGTCGATACCCCGCCAATCGCGGTTGAGCTCCCGTATCGCCGAATCATCGGTCAGCACGATAGCAAGCTCCGCCCGCTTTGTTGAACGGGTGGCGGACGCGGCCTGGCCGATGGCGCGGCGCACAACGGTTTTGCTTTTGGCGGCATCCTTCCACCGCTTGGAATCGACCATGATGTCGATCTTCAGTACGGAATTCTGAGCCCGCATCATTCGCGGCGCTCGCGTTTGCGCGCCGTATCTTTGTCGTAGGCGTCGACGATGCGCGCCACAAGCTCGTGGCGGACGACGTCGGCGGCGCTGAAATTGGC
>DATAQN010000024.1:0-16895 GCA_036264635.1 Xanthobacteraceae bacterium
CAGGTTTACCTGCAGTGGAATAACTCGCTGGTCTATTCCACGACCGCCGCCTATCTCGCGACCCGCATTGCCGGTGCGCCGCCGCTCCACCGCGGCAATCCGCCACCGGCGCTGCCTTTCGCCGACGTCAAAGCGATGCAAGGCCTGCTGGCGCATGCAGGCTACGATGTCGGCGCGATCGACGGCTTTCTGGGGCTCAAGACGCGGCAGGCGGTCAAAGCGATGCAGGTCAAATACGGCCTGCCGGCCGATTCTTATCCAACGGCGGAGCTTCTCGCCCGGATGCGGGTGGGACACTAAAACGCCTGCGGCCATGCGGCTTTGGCCGATCCGCCGACATGCTGACATAATGAAATGGCGACATAATAATGTACGGGGCACGCGGGTTACCGTGGACGAAACGCAATACGCGGTGTTACACGACGCTCGGCCGGCTTTGACCGCCGAACCGGGGGCGGCGTCCGTTCTTGGAGCGAAAACTGACGTGCTTTTCAGCCTTGCACAGGTGTGTGCTTGACCGCACATCTGCAGTGGCACAAGATACTGAAAAGACAGCAGTTTTTCATTATTCCAAAGTGCAGCAGCGCGCCGCGTTACGAACGTCTGTCCGGAGCGTAGCCGACAAAAATGTTATATTGTTACATTATCGGGACACATTTCCCGGACAATGTGGCGAATGCGGTTTGGTGGGTGACGCCGCGACGGCAAAAATGGGACGCAAATTGTGAAAGACGCAACACTGCAGACTGACCGCACGCCCTTCTTTCGTTTGTGCCAGCGGAGCATTGGGCTGAGCCTCCAGATCGTTTCCGCCGCCGCTTTGCTGGTTGCGATTCTCCTGCTCATGCCCGCTAACGGCGCCTTGGCTCAGACTTCGCCCCAGCCGCAGGACAACGCCGCGTCCGCCCCAGCCACCCCGCCCGCCGCGCCGGTAACCACTGCGCCTTCGGTGAGTGCGCCGGTGCCGAGCGATTCACAAACCAGTGCCCCAACAATGAGCGCCCCGGCGGCGAGCGACGCGGCCCCAGCAGCAGTTCCGGCGCCTGCGGCAATTAACGCCATGCAATTGCCCGAAGATCTGTCGCCGTGGGGCATGTTCCTCAACGCCGACATCGTCGTGAAGATCGTAATGATCGGTCTGCTCGTGGCATCGGTGATCACCTGGACGGTGTTCTTCGCCAAAACGCTCGAACTGCGTAGCCAACGAAACCAGGCCCGCCGCGATCTCCGCACGCTCAGCGAAGCGGCGACGATCGCGCAAGCGCATGAGCAGTTGCGCAATGGCAAGAGCGCTGTTGCGCTGTTGATGCACTCCGCCGCCCAGGAAATTCGGCTTTCGGCCAACTTGCGCGGAGATGGCTTGAAGGAGCGTATCGCGCTCCAGCTCGAGCGCATCGAAATGTCCGTGAGCCGCAAGGTTTCGCGCGGCACCGGAATCCTCGCCACCATTGGCTCGACCGCGCCCTTCGTCGGCCTGTTCGGGACGGTCTGGGGCATCATGAACAGCTTTATCGGTATTTCGAACGCCCACACCACGAACCTCGCCGTGGTCGCCCCCGGCATCGCGCAGGCGCTCCTTGCTACCGCCTTCGGCCTTGTCGCCGCGATCCCGGCGGTCGTGGTCTATAACGTGCTGGCGCGCCAGACCCAGCATTATCGCGCAATCCTCGGCGATGCCTCGGCGCAGGTGATGCGGCTCGTCAGCCGCGACCTTGATCGCGCCAAGATGCCGCTGACGCAAGCCGCCGAGTAAGAACGAGATCGGAGCTAGCGCGATGGCCATTCGTCTCGACCACGGCACCGACGAACTCACTGAAGTCCACGACATCAACGTTACGCCGTTCATCGACGTGATGCTGGTGCTGCTCATCATCTTCATGGTGGCGGCTCCGCTCGCCACCGTGGACGTTCCCGTCGACCTGCCCTCCTCCACCGCGCAGCCGCAGCAGCGGCCGCCAAAACCGGTTTACCTCACGATCAAGGCCGACGGTACAATCGCCATCGGCGACGATCCGGTGCCTCGCGATTCGCTGGCGAGCGCGCTTGCGAACGCTACGGGAGGCGACAAGGAGCAGCGCATCTTTGTGCGCGGGGATAAGGCCGTGCCTTATGGCGACGTCATGCAGGTCATGAACACGCTGCGCGATGCCGGTTATCTGAAGCTCGGCCTCATCGGCATGGAAATGCGGTGACCTGAAATGATCGCGCGGGTCGCAACATGGTTTGAGGATGAAGACCCGGGGACGATTAGGCGCTGGGCGATAGCTGGAGCTATCGTCGTCGTCCTGCACGTCCTCGTCCTCTGCCCCTACGTCTACTTCTACCATGCCGAAGCTGCCGGCGACGATTCGACGCCGATCTCGCTCGACCTGTCGCCATCGAACGACACTGTCGATCAAGCGGAAGTATTGCCGCCTCCAGACCCGCCGCCGCCACAGCTCGAGCAGCCACCGCCGGAGCCGCAACCGCCGCCGCCTCCCCCGCCGCAGGCGATCGCCGAGGCGCCGCCACCCCCGCCGCCACCAAAGGTCGAAGAACAGCCTCCGCCGCCGCCTCCGACACCGGCGGGCACCAAAGGTGGCGCGCCGCGTGTGCCGCCAACGTGGATCACCGCGGTTACCCGGCGCCTGGAGCACTTCAAGCGAGCTCCGGCGAAATCGCTCACAGGCGTCGTCCAACTAGGCTTTACTGTTGATCGCACCGGTCACGTGCTGTCGCACGAAATCGTGAAAAGCTCCGGCCATCCCGAACTCGACGCCGAAGCGTCTTCGATCATCCAGCGTGCGCAACCCTTGCCGCCTTTCCCGAACGACATGACGCAAGACGAAATCTATCTCACCGTTCCCGTGGCCTTTGATTTAGAGCACTAGAGCATGATCCCGAAACCGGTTTTCGGAAAAGATCATGCTCAAACAAAATGTTAGACCTTGATCCGATTCAATTGGATCGGATGAGGTCTGGATTTTACATTCGGTCGTTCATTCTCGCGCTCCACTCCCCGTGGAGAAAACAACAAGGCAGTCCTCATGCGCACCAAGCCATGTCTGACGTCGGCTGATGTCAAAAAGATTCTTGCCGCTTGCGAAGCCGAAGCCGCCAAGAACAAATGGGCGGTGTCGATTGCGATTGTCGACGATGGCGGCTTCCTGATTGGCTTCACCCGCATGGATGGCGCCGCCGCGATCACCGCTGAAGTCGCGACCGGCAAGGCGCGCACGTCGGCCATGACCAGGCGGCCGAGCAAATTCTTCGAGGATCGCGTCAAAGAGCGGCCGGCCTTTGCCGGCTTCCCCGCCGGCATTCTGATTCAAGGCGGCCTGCCGATCGTCTACGAAAACGAATGCGTCGGCGCCATCGGCGTCTCGGGCGTGCAGTCGCATGAAGACGAACAGGTTGCGCAAGCCGGCGCGAACGTGCTCGGATAGGTTGCTGAATTGCGGATTCCGCATGCCCCCGGGCTTCACTGGGACGACGGACGCGTGAGGATACAATGCTGCTTCGGTGGGCGACCGGCAGCGCGACGGCAGGAAGCTTGGCGAGATTGGCTCTGGGCCTCGCCGTGTTCATGGCGATTGCCAACCTCTATCCGAGCCGGGGACACGCGGAGACGCAAACAAATCCACAAGCGCTCGCCCAGCAAACGATCCGCCGTCTCGATCTGCAGACCGAGATGCCGCGCGAGGAAGAGCCGGAAACTCCTTACAGGCTGCAACTGCCGCCCGAAGCGCTTTGGGTTGCAGTCATCATCGGCGTCATTGTCCTGGCCTACGCTTTCCGCGACCTGATCCCGGTCTTGCGTGCCGGCCGCGTCAGCAGTTGGACAGACGATGAGACCGCCGGTCTCGGAACGGGTCCGCGCGCGCCTGAGATTGTCCTGGGGGCGGCCGACGATCTCGCCGCACAGGGCCGTTACGTCGAAGCCATGCATGTGCTGCTGCTCCAGGCGCTGGCCGATATCCGGCGGCGGCTCGACGAAGAGTTCGCCGATTCCATGACCAGCCGCGAAATCCTGCGCAGCCGAAATCTGTCCGACGCACTGCGCCGTCCCTTGCGCGAGGTGATCAATCGCGTCGAGTGGACCTATTTCGGCGGGCATCCTGCCGATCGCGACGATTATCTGGCCTGCCGCGCGAGTTTTCGTGCGCTGGCGCAAGCTTTGCCGCGGGGCGCTCTTGCATGAGCGGGATTCTGTCGCAGCGCCTTCTGATCGCCTGGATCACCGCTGCCGTGCTGACGTTTCTGCTCTCGCTCTATTTCATGGGCAGCAATGTCCAGGGCAACGACACGGTCGGCGCCAGCGCGTTTTCGCATTCCGCCATCGGCTACGCCGGAATTGCCGACCTGCTGCAGAAGCTCGACCTTCCTGTCGTCAAGAGCCGTTCTGACTCGCTCGGCAGTGTCACGCCGGGCGGCGTGCTGGTGATCGCGGAGCCGCTTCCCGGCGCCAAGAACGAAGAGATCATGCGCACGCTGCTCAAGGCCGACACGATCCTTTTGATATTGCCAAAATGGACCGGCCGGCCAAGCGAGAGCAAGCCCGGCTGGATCGGCGAGGCGACGCGTCTCGACCCTGACGTCACCGCGTGGCCGCTGCATCTCGTGGCGCCGAAGGCCGATGTCACCGATGTCAAGACGGCGGATTTTCCAATCAATGAGCTCGACCTCGCGCCCAATATCGACGGACCTGTCCGCCTCATGCAGGGCGATCGGCTACAGCCGATTATCGGCAATGCCGACGCGATGCTGCTCGGCCAATTGCGCGAACGCAATCGCAGGATCTGGGTGCTGTCCGATCCAGACGTCATGTCCAATCATGGTTTGGCGCGCAACGGCAATGCGGCGCTCGCGGTGTCAATCATCGAGCACCTGCGCCCCGGCGACGGCAGCATCATCTTCGACGAGACCATCCATGGATTTGTCGGCGAGTCCGAGAATCCTCTGCGGCTCCTATTCCGCTTCCCCTTCGTGATGGCGACGATCCAGGGCGCGATCGCAATCGCGCTTCTGCTCTGGGCCACGGTCGGCCGTTTCGGCACGCCGCAGCCGGCGCCCGCGTCGATGAGTGCCGGCCGGCAGGGACTGCTCGAGAATATCGCCAAGCTTGTCGATATCACCGGTCATCGTGAAGTGATGATCAAGCGCTACGTGCTCGAAACGCTGCGCGATGTCGGCCGACAGCTGCATGCGCCGCGTGGGCTTTCGACTGCTGCTTTGATCGGCTGGCTACAGCGGGTCGCCGCCGCGCGCGGCGTGACGACCGATTGCGGGCCGCTGATCGAGGAAGCAGCCGCACTCGGCGAAAGCCGGACCCGCAATCCGGCATCGCTGGTGCGGCTGGCGCGCGAGATTCATCGCTGGAAGGGGTAGATACTTAATGGACGTTCAGGACATCCGCGCGATCGCTGAGGGGATGCGCGCAGAGATCCGCAAGGCGGTCGTCGGCCAGGACGAAGTCATCGACCTGATGCTGACGAGCCTGCTCGCCGGCGGCCACATCCTCCTCGAAGGCGTTCCGGGAACGGCCAAGACACTGATCACTCGCGCTTTCGCCGCGAGCCTGGCCCTGCAATTCGGCCGCATCCAGTTCACACCCGACCTCATGCCCGGCGACGTGCTCGGCACCAACCTGTTCAATTTCCAGACCAACAGCTTCGTCCTGACCAAGGGACCGATCTTCACCCAGCTTCTCCTGGCCGACGAGATCAATCGCACGCCGCCCAAGACCCAGGCCGCGCTTCTGCAAGCCATGAACGAGCGCATAGTGACGATCGACGGCAAGGACTATGAGCTCGGCGACGACTTCATGGTGGTGGCGACGCAGAACCCGATCGAGCAGCAAGGCACCTATCCCCTGCCCGAAGCGCAGCTGGACCGCTTTCTGTTCAAGATCAGCATCGACCATCCGAGCCGGGACGAAGAGCGCGAGGTCGTCCGCCGGCACGGCCATCGCTCAGCCATGCCGCGGCTCGAGGATTTCGGCCTTGCGCCGGTTGCCGACGGTAAAATGCTTGCCGCGATCCGCGAGGCCGTCACTTACGTGCGTTTGTCCGATCCGTTGATCGACTATATCGTCGACGTGATCCGCGCCACGCGCGAACATGCTTCGCTCGAAGTCGGCGCTTCGACCCGCGCTGCCAATATGCTGGCCTCGGCCGTGCGCGCTTACGCGGTGCTGCAGGGGCGGAATTTCGTCATCCCTGATGATGTGAAGACTCTCGCGCTGCCGGTGCTGCGCCATCGCATCACCATGTCGCCGAGCGCCGAGATCGAAGGCCTGAGTACCGACCGCATTTTGCGCGAAGTTCTCGACCAGACACCGGCGCCGCGATGATCCGGCCGACACTGCGCGCGGTGCTTATTTTTGCCGTCGGCATCCCGCTGGCGCTGTTGATCGTTATTTTTGATCCGGCGCTATGGCCGCTGTCGTTTAATTTCGGCATTCTTGTTCTGATCGTTGTCGCGAGCGATGCGGGACTGGCGTTCCCGCAGCGTCTTCTCAACGCGAAAGTCGCGACGCCCGACCGGCTCTATATCGGCGAGCGCGGCGCAACCACGATCACGATCCCTGCGGCTGGTTTTCGCCGCGCCGCTCGCTTCGAGGCGATCGCCGAACAGCGCGGCGACATGGAGCCTGCGAAAGTTGTCGCCGGCGAGCTTGCGCCAGGCGCTGAGGCGCGGATCGCGCTGCCGATCATGCCGCACCGCCGCGGCCGCATTACGATCGATGGGATCTGGCTGCGCTGGCGCGGGCCATTGTCGCTTGTCGAGTTCACGCGCCGCATCGCCGTCGACCGCACTGTCGATGTCCTGCCCAATGTGCGCGGTGTCCATGGCTCGGCGCTGCAATTCTTCATCCAGGAGGCGATCTACGGGATCAAGACCCAGGTGCAGAAAGGCGAAGGCACCGAATTCGAGGCGCTGCGCGAATATACGCCGGGCCTCGACAGCCGCTTCATTGATTGGAAGCATTCGGCGCGGCATAACAAGCTGGTGTGCAAGGAATTCCGCACCGAGCGCAATCACCAGGTGGTTATGGCGTTCGACACCGGCTATTTGATGCTCGAACCGGTCGACGGTCTCGCCCGGCTCGACCATGCGATCAATGCCGGGCTGCAGCTTGCTTGGGTTTCGCTGCAGGGCGGCGATCTTGTCGGCACTTACGGCTTCGACGCCCGCGTGCGGCAATATATGACACCGGCCCGCGGTGTCGCGAGCTTTCAGCGCCTGCAGCGTGCGACCGCAGAACTCGACTATCATCATCAGGAAACGAATTTCACTCTCGGCCTTGCCGAGCTCAATGCGCGGCTCAAGCGGCGGGCGCTGGTGATCCTGTTCACCGATTTCGTCGATACCATCACCGCCGAGCTCTTGATCGAAAGCATGCAGCGGGTCGCCAACCGCCATCTGGTGGTCTTTGTCACGCAGCGGGGCTCGGTGCTGCAAAACGCTGTCGACGCCGCGCCGCATCAATTCGGCGACGTGGCGCAGGCGGTGATCGCACAAGACTTCCTGCGCGAACGCAGCATCGTCTTCGAGCGGCTGGAGCGGCTCGGCATCCAGTGTCTCGACGTGCCGAGCGCGGGCTTGCCGGTGGCGCTCATCAACCGCTATCTCATGATCAAGCAGCGCGGGCTCATATGACGCAAGCCGCCGACCTGATTGACGAGACGAAAATTGCCAGCCGCGACACGGCGCTTGGGCTCCGCACGCTCGTGCTCAAGAGCCGCGAATTCCGCAAGGGGCGTGAAGAAGGCTGGCGAGAGCTTGAAGGTCTGGTCGAGCGTGTCGAGCGGCGCGGCGTGCACGCGCTGTCGCTCGACGAGCTCGAGCGGCTGCCGATCCTTTACCGCGCGGCGCTGTCCTCGCTGTCGGTGGCGCGCACCATCGCGCTCGACCGCAATCTCCTGCTCTATCTCGAAAATCTCGCGCTGCGGGCCTATCTGGCGGTCTATGGGCCGCACGTCGACCCGATCGATGGCCTGCGCAAGTTCTTCGTCTATGATCTGCCCGCGGCGGTGCGGGCGGCGCGCTGGCATATCCTGATCGTCACCGTGGCCTTGCTCGCCGGCGTCGCCGCAGGCTTCATACTGACGGTTCAGGACGAATCCTGGTTCACCGCGTTTACGCCCAGCAGTATCGCGGGCGGTCGCGGACCTTCGTCGACGGCCGCTTCGCTGCGCGACAAGGAATTGTTCGCGCCTTGGCCCGGGCCGGTCGAGGCGTTCGGCGTCTTTGCCAATGTGCTGTTCAGCCACAATACCGGCGTCGGCCTGTTGTGTTTCGGTCTTGGCCTTGCCGCGGGCATTCCAACGCTGTTGCTGGTCATTTATCAGGGCCTGGGTCTCGGGGCTTTTATCGCGCTCCATTACGACCGCGGCCTCTTGGTCGAATGTCTCGGCTGGCTCTCGATCCACGGCACGTCGGAGCTCGGCGCACTCATCTTGCTATCCGCAGGCGGGTTGGTGATCGCCGACAAACTGCTGTTTCCCGGCCGCTATTCCCGGATCGAAAATCTCGCTCTGCACGGACGCCAGGCCGCGCAAATGGCGGTCGGCGGCATACTCATGCTGTTCGTCGCCGGCATTCTCGAAGGCGGCTTCCGCCAGCTCGTACAGAGCACGCCATTGCGCTTTGCCATCGGGCTTACCATCGGCGCGCTGTGGCTGGCCTATTACAGTCTTTGCGGCAGGAGATCGCGCCAATGACGACTGCCGCAGATTCGGATTCCCCTGTTCTGACGCACGAGCGAACCACCGAATTCCTCGAAGGCACCAAGAAGCTCAGGCGCCAGATTGTTACGCCCGAGGGCGTGCCGGTGCCGATCGAGATCGCCAATTACGGCGCGCGTCTTGTCGCCTTTGTAATCGATCTGACGATCTGGTTCCTGCTGACGCTTGCGATCTATATCCCCATTCTTTCACTGATCGGCCGAACCGGAGGCAGCCTCATCGCCATCTCGATCGCGCTGTTCGTCGGTTTTCTCATCCGTAATCTCTACTTTATTTATTTCGAGCTTGCCTGGCGCGGCGCGACGCCCGGCAAGCGTATCGTCGGTCTGCGCGTGATCGACCGCAACGGTGGGCCGCTGGTGGCATCCGCGGTCATCGCGCGCAATCTGACGCGCGAGGTAGAAATGTTCATTCCGCTCGGCATCCTGCTGCGCGGCCAATCCGGCAACGGCGTCGACTGGGAGCAGCTTGCGATCGTCGGTTGGGTCATGTTCTGCCTCGCCATTCCTGCCTTCACCAAGGACCGCATGCGTGGCGGCGACCTGATCGCCGGCACCATCGTCATTTCGCTGCCGAAAGTCGCGCTGCTCAGCGACCTGGTCGAGCGCACGCTGAAATTCTCCTTCACGCCGGCGCAATTGCAGGCCTACGGCACCTTCGAGCTGCAAGTGCTCGAAGAACTGTTGCGGCGGCCGCCAAGTCGCGAAGGCGGGCAAGTCCTCGACGACGTCTGCGACAAGATCTGCCGCAAAATCGGTTGGACCGGGCCGGTGCCGCGCAACGATGTCACGGCCTTTCTGCGCGACTTCTATACCGCCGAGCGTGCCTTCCTCGAACGCGAGCAGCTCTACGGCAAAGCGCGTGCTGACAAATATGCGCAGCAGCAGCCGAACGCATAGTCAAAAATAAGACCAGCTCAGTCGAACACAGAGGCGATTTGGTCGGTATCGACACCTTCCTTGGCGACACGCAGGTCGTGATAGACCACGACCGCCAGGATTGCGTTGAAGGCGACGACCAGGGCGCCACACACCAGCGAAATGACCAGGCCAAGCATCACGCCGCCGATCGTCCGCGCCATGGCGGTGAGAAAGGACTGAGCGATGCCGCCCACGACCAACACCGCAATCCAAATGCCAAAGATTTTCCAGCGATGCCCCTTGGTCAAGCGCGCACTGCGTCCCATGCTCTTGAACACGCCAAGCCGCTCGACGACGCAAACCGGCACGGAGACGAAAAGCATCGTCCCAACCATCAGGCCCGGAAACACCAAGGCGAGCGCCGCGAGACCCGCCAGCAGGGGCACACAGATCGACACGCCCAAGACAGGAAAGAACCTGCGCAATCCCACCTTGATCGACTCGCCCAAATTTACCGGCAGCCCTCGCATCTCTTCGAATGCGCCATAAAGAACGACGGCCTGACTGAGCACGTTCATCACCAGCGTCAAGATTACGCCAACGGCAATCCCGCCTCCGCCCGCCTTGGCTAAAACGGCTGGATTGGAGCCGTCGGAGAAAGTGAGAACGCTCGGCAAATAGGCTACCGCGGTGACGATGCCAAACGGCAGCAGGTTGCGCGAAAATATCGAGAAGGTCTGATTGAAGACATGACCGGCATCGAAATTTCCGGCAGTGGATTTCATTTCAGTGAAATTATGAGGCGGCGGAAGAGATTGGTCCGTCATATTCCTTTTTCCTCAGTCGAACACGGCGGCAATCTGATCGGTGTCGACGCCTTCTTTCGCGACGCGCAGGTCGTGATAGGCGACGATGCCCAGAATAGCGTTGAAAGCGCCCCACACGGCACTCCAAAGCACCAGTACGATGATCCCGAGCGTCGGGCCTCCGATGGTGCGGCCCACTCCCCCGAGCGTGAACTGCAAGACGAGCCCGACAATAGTCGTCGCAGATAAAAGCCCGAAAATCTTCCAGCGATGCCCCTTGGTCAGTCGCGCGCTGCGGCCCATACTCTTGATCGGACCGAGCCGCTCCACGACGCAGGCCGGTATGGCCACGAACAGCATCGTCAGCACAATGAGCCCAGGAACCACCAGGGCGATGAATGCGAGCGCGTAGAGTATGATGACGCAGATCGTCGTGCCCAGCAGCGGAAAAAATCGGCGCAAACCAACTTTAAGAGACTCGAAAATGTCGACCGGTCGGCCACGCATGTCATCGAAGGCGCCGGAGAGGACGGCCGCCTGGCTGATGGTCGCAAGCACCGTGGTCCCGAGGCCGCCGAACACCAACAGGAGGCTGGCGTTGGCGGTGCCTTGAGCCACAGCGCCCATCCTCGGCGCGAAAGTCAACGCGTTAGGTAAGTGGGCAACCAAACTCACCAGACAGAACGGCAGTAAGTTGCGTGAAAGGACCGAGAAAGTCTGATTGAAGACGTGTCCGATGCTGAAATCGCGTTCGGCGAAACGCTCCGCCGATAGAATTGAGTCAGTCATATTCCTCTTCCAATAATCTATTCCAAATTCCAGAGGTCGCTTCGATGCCAAACGGCTGAACGCACACAACCGTGAGGCTGCAAATGTAGCATCGTACAATTAACGATCAATAACACACGCAGCGCTACATAGTGTGACAGCCGTTGTCGCCGCTATTTCGTTCCGGGGACCAATTCAACGACAGGCACTACGGCCACGCGTCCTAGACCATGATCCGATCAAGTTGAATCGGATCATGGTCTAGTTTGTTCGTTGGAGCATGATGTTTTCGGAAAACCGTTTCCACCCTCGGATCAAGTCCAAAGGCATGCTTTTCCGGATCATGCTCTAAGATGCGTGGCCAACAAAGTGGAAAGCAAAGCAACTGATCGGCGAACGCCCCTACTCCGCCGGCACCGCCATCTGCTCCTCGGTGTTCTGGCGGGCCGCGGGGTTGGGGATTTTCAGCCACAGCGCCGACACGATGGCCGATACCAGCGAGAAGCCGGCTAGCGCGTAGAGCCCGGCGGAAAAGCTGCCGGTATAGTTCTTGGCCCAGCCCACGATCGTCGGACCGAAGAAGCCGCCAAGATTGCCGACGGCATTGATCCAGGCAATGCCCGAGGCTGCCGCGGTGCCGGTCAGGAACATCGACGGCATGGTCCAGAACGGTCCCTTCGAGCCGTAGAAGCCGATCGCGGCAATCGACATGCCGACCAGCGCCCAGGCCGTACCCATGGTCCGCCCGGCCAAGATCAGGCCCAAGGTCGCAACCGTGCAGGCCACGAACAGATTCCAGCGCCGCTCCCCGGTGCGATCGGAGTACCAGCCCCAGGCCAGCATCGCGACCGCGCCGCAGATATAGGGGATCATGCTGACCCAGCCGACCTGCATGGTGGTCAGGCCGAGCTGCTTGACGATCTGCGGGACGAACAGAAGCATGCCGACACTCGCGCCTACGATGCCAAAATAGTTCAGCGTCAGCAGCAGAACCTTCGGATTCCAGAACGATTCCCAGATGCCGACTTTGCGCTTGGCTTCGACCAGGCTGCGCTCGGTCTCGAGCGTCGAGATCAGCCAGCTGCGTTCGTCGTCATTGAGCCAGCCCGCAAGATGCGGCCGGTCGGTGATGAAGAACAGAATGACAAAGCCGATCACAATGGTCGGCACTGCTTCAGTGATGAACATCCATTGCCAGCCGGTGAGCCCCATTAGCCCGTTGAAGTTTTCCAGAATTGCGGTCGACAACGGCGCGCCGGCCGCGACCGCAACCGGCAGCGCGATCATGAATCCGGAGACGATGCGGGCGCGATGCCAATCCGGGAACCAGTAGGTGAAGAACAGGATCATGCCCGGGAACAGCCCGGCCTCGGCAAGGCCGAGCAGGAAGCGCATGGTTAGAAAACTCCACGGCCCGACGCAGAACGCGGTGGCGCCGGATATCAGGCCCCAGCTCACCATGATGCGGGCGATCCAGATGCGGGCGCCGATCTTTTCAAGGATCATGTTGCTCGGCACTTCGAACAGGAAATAACCCCAGAAGAACGCGCCGGCGGCCATGCCATAGGTCGCGGCATCGAGGCCGAGATCCTTGTTCATGGTCAATGCGGCAAAGCCCACATTGATGCGGTCGAGATAAGCCAGGAAGTAAGCCAGGATCGCCAGCGGCAGGAGCCGCCAGTACACTTTGCGCATCGCCGATTGCTCGACGGCCCGCGTGTTCACGGCCATTGTTCCCTCCCAGGATCGTGTCTTGTTTCGTGTCTTGGTTTTATTGTTCTTGTGTTTATTTGATTGAGCATACGCCCGCTGTGGCCGCAGGCAATGCGTGAAACGCGGAAAAATGTGTGAATGTCGGCTCTTCAAACAGGTTGAAACATGATGAAAATCGGCATTATCGGAACCGGCGCGGTCGGCTGTGCCTGCGCCATGGCGGCCGTCAATCGCGGCAGCGCGCGCGAAATCGTACTGGTCAATCGCACGCGCAAGACGGCGGAAGCTGTTGCGACCGATCTGCGCTACGGCACGCCGCTGACGCCAAAAGTGGACATCACTGACGGCGATTATGACGCGCTTGCCGGTGCTGGCGTGGTCATGATCACCTCGGGCGTCAACGAAAAGACCGGCGGCGCGACCGATCGCAGCGATCCGAAAGGCCGCTTGCGGCTCCTCGACAAGAACGCCGCGATCTATCGCGACATCGTTCCGCGCATCGTGCGCGCGGCGCCCGATGCTGTGCTTCTGATCGTGGCCGATCCGCCCGATCCGCTCGCCGACATTGCTCGCGATGCGGCACGCAACGCGCGCGTCGAAGCGTCTGTGATCTCGACCGGAACGCTTATCGACAGCTTGCGCTTTCGCGTTCACCTGGCGCGCCATTTCGGCGTCGATGCCGGCTCTGTCGAAGCGAATGTGATCGGCGATCATGGCGTGTCGCAAGTGTTCCTCTGGTCTTCGGCACGGATCGGCGGTGTGCCGATCGAGACGCTTCTGAAAAAGCGCAGCGAGACACTGAAAGCCTTACGCGAACAGGTCGAGAAAGAAGTGCGTTACGCCAATATCACGATCATCGAAGGCCACGACGCCAGCCAATATGGCATCGGCATCGTCTCGGCACGCATCGCCGAGATGGTCCTGCGCGACGAACGCGTCGTCGTTCCAATCGGCAGCCTGCAAAAAGACTTTGGCGTCACGCTGTCGTTGCCGAGCGTGGTCGGCCGCGGCGGCGTCATCGATGTTTTGCCGCCGGAACTGTCAGACGAAGAACGCGAAGGCCTGCACAGGAGCGCACAGAATATGAAAGACGCGCTCGGCCAAGTGAAAGAAGCGGCGTAACAGCTCGTCATTGCGAGCCAACGGGTCCGGCCCGATGACAGGCTCCGCGAAGCAATCCAGGTGGCGACGCAGAACTGGATTGCTTCGTCGCTTCGTTCCTCGCAATGACGCTTCCCTACTCCAATCCGCTCGCCCGCGCCTGGTCCTTGGCCATCACGGCCCAATCATGCTCGGCTTCGCCATGGGCGACGGCGCCGACGAGGCGGTCGCGCCACACGTTGCCGCTGGGAAGCGGCACGCCGACGGCGCCGCCGGCTTCGAGCGCGAGATTGGCGTCCTTCAATCCCAGAATGGCGCGCTGGCCGGCAGGCTGATAGCGCTCGTCGGCGATCAGCTTGCCGTAAATCTTGTAGGCCGAGCAGGCGAACAGCCCTTCGGTCATCACGTCATAAAACACGTCGGGGACGACATCGTATTTGCGCACGAGGGAGAAGCCCTCGCCCATCGCCTCGATGGCGCAGCCGAGCACGAAATTATTGGCGATCTTGATCGCTGCGGCGGCGACGGGATCGGCGCCGGCTTCGAAGGTGCGCCGCGCGATCGCGTCGAACAGGGGCCGGCAGCGATCGACGGTCGCTTTGTCGCCGCCAAGCACCATGCCGGCCTGGCCCGAAGCAACAACTTCCGGCCGGCCGAGCATCGGCGTTGCGATGAGAAGCTGCCCGGCCTCTTCGTGAGTCTTTTTGAGTGCCTTTATGCAGGCGACGCTGTGCGTTCCGGCGCAAATATGAATGCCGCCTTTCGGGAGCGACGCCAGCAAGCCGCCAGATCTGCTGACGACATCCGTCACTGCGGCGTCGTCGGCGAGCATGGTGAAAACCGCTTCGCCGTAGTTGGCGGCCGCCGCGATCGAGTCCAAAGGCTTGGCGCCGAGCGCGATCAGGTCTTTGAGCTTCTCGGGCGTGCGATTATAGACGCCGACTTCGTGGCCGCCTTCGATCAGGCGGCGCGTCATGGCCGAGCCCATACGGCCCAACCCGATGAATCCGACTTTCATGGGTATCCTCGCTCATCAGTTTCGTCATTGCGAGGAGCGAAGCGACGAAGCAATCCAGACCTCGGACGGATTGCTTCGCTTCGCTCGCAATGACGATTTAATTTCATCGCATTGCATCAGCTTAACTGCCCCTTCACCCAATCGAGCTCGCGGCAGACATAGTCGACGATATCGCCGGTCTTCAGATTGTCCGGCAGCACGTCCCAGGTATAGGTCTCGATCTCGAGCTGGCGCGACAATGGCTTCTGCTTGTGGAAGCGCAGCGCCTCCTCGATGGCAAAGCGCGTGGTGCGGAACGGCCCGAGATCGTCGAGGAACACCGGTACGTGGAAATGCGTGCGCCATTCGCGCGGGCCCGGATTCTTCTCCCAGGCGATGAAAGCGTCTTCGAGATTGAGGAAGCGCGTCAGCTTGCCATCTTTCTTCTCGACGGTCTGGGTCAGATAGATCGTCTTGGCATAACGCTTGAGCGTGTCGACGATCGATTGCGTCACTTCCGGCATGTGCAGCGCGGCGGCTTCCTGCAGCTTGAAGATCGGAATGCCGGCGTCGACCAGCTTTTGCAGATTTTCGGCGATGTTCTCGTATTCCACCGCCTGATGGCAGATGTCGAAGACGATACCGAGATGGCGGCGCAGTGCTACATGCGCCTCCGAGATCGGAATATGAGCGAGTTTTGCGACCTTCTCGGCGGCGGCGCCGGAATAAAGATGGTGCGTGAAATAATCGATCGCCTCGTCGGTGGTCTCAAGAAAGCAATAAGGCTCCGGCTCGAGCGCCAGCGTCACCACGCGGCCGGTGCGCTGTTCGAGACCGACGAGATGCGCCACCACGCGCATCACGTGATCGGTATAGCTGTCGACGATCTCGCTGCCGGTGACCCGCGGCTTGAAGCCAAGCGGCGCGCTCTGGATCGAGGGTGAGATTTCCGGCGGGCACACATCGGCCAGCACATCGGCGACATTCATGGTGTAGCGGGTGCGCTCCTCGGAGCGCCAGTCCGGCTCGTAGACCTGCTCCTTCACCACCGTGCCTTTGAAGTCGCCATAGGGAAAGGCGTTGACGGTGTAGAGATACATGTCGTTGTCGGCGAGAAACTTTTTCAGCTTGCCGCGCTCGGGCGCGCTGTTGACCAGCGTGTGCGCCGAATCCGCCGACAGCCGCAGTGACACGCCAAACGGCCTGTTGCCGGCGAATCGCGCCTTCACCTGCGGCAGATAGGTGTTCACCGACGCCCACATCTGCTCCCAATTGTCGCCGGGATGCACAAGCGTCGAATAAGTCAGATGGCCAAGCCCGTTACCGAGATCCATATCGCGTTTCCTGCTGCCGATTTATTGCCGACGTTGTTCCGGGACCTGAGATAGCCAAGTTTCGAGAACGGCGAAAGGCGCTTGTTTTTCCTCATCCTCCCCCGTGATAACGGGGGAGGTGCCGCCCGAAGGGCGGCGGTGGGGGCGCGGGCGGTGACGTATTGCGCTCCGTCGCAAGCTTGCGCTGCGTCATAAGCTCACAGCATCACGAGTTTCACCTGCACCGACGTCGCCCCTACCTCCGTGCTGCGCACGGCTACCTCCCCCGTTATCACGGTGGAGGATGAAGACGTGCGCTCGCGCGCCGAGTCCTTGCTCGCAATGTCAAACAGCGACGGGCGCTCGTAGCCCGGATGAAGCGAAGCGCAATCCGGGAACGATCGTGACGCTTGAACGCTGACCCCGGATTACGCTTCGCTTCATCCGGGCTACGAAGAAGAACAAAAGAAAAAGAAGGAAGCGGAACGCCGACAGACGCAGTGTCTCATGTCGCCGTGCCAGCGGGCACGGCTGCGCGCCACGAAGAGATCGGCTCGCGCCGACCCTCCGCTGCGGGCGCGCTCGCCTGTCGGCGTTCCACCACGGTT
>DATAQN010000034.1:0-7152 GCA_036264635.1 Xanthobacteraceae bacterium
ACCTTGTTCGGCAACAACGGCGCTATCACAGACCACTCGAAATCCGTCAGATCAAACCGTGCCATCCAAACCTCCAGCCTTTGGAAGCTTGAATCACTGTTCGCCAAAAAACGGAATCCCCTTTATGGGTATGTGACCTAAAGTGGCAAGCACGATTCCCGCCTTGCTGCGAAATAAATGGGGAGGAAAATTGATGTCTGCGCTTGCGGCGGATCGCGCCGCGTCACAACCGGCCGCCGCCACGCCATTTCACGTCGCCGCGAATGCGAAGCTCGTCGCGCGGCTGGAGCGGCTTCCGGTTACGCCCAGACTGATGCTCCTTCGCGTCATCGTCGGCATCGCCACGTTCTTCGATGCCTATACGATCCTCGCCATCGCTTTCGCCATGCCGCAGCTGGTGTCGGAGTGGAAACTCACGCCGGCCATGGTCGGCATGATCATTTCGGCGGGCTATATCGGCCAGTTGTTCGGCGCGGTGCTGTTCGGGTTGCTGGCCGAGCGGATCGGCCGCCTGAAGACGCTGATGTTCACCATCGTGCTGTTCGTAGCGATGGATGTCGCATGCCTGTTCGCTTGGGGCGGCATCTCGATGATGGCTTTCCGCTTCCTGCAAGGGGTAGGTACCGGCGGCGAAGTGCCGGTGGCGAGCGCCTATATCAATGAATTCATCGGCGCCGAGAAGCGCGGCCGCTTCTTTCTGCTCTATGAAGTGATCTTCCCGGTCGGCCTGATGTTCGCCGGCATGGCCGGCTACTTCCTGGTGCCGATCTATGGCTGGAAGGCGATGTTCATCGTCGGCCTGGTCCCCTCGGTGCTGACCATTCCGCTGCGCTGGTTCATGCCGGAATCGCCGCGCTGGCTCGCCTCCAAAGGGCGGATCGCGGAAGCAAGCGATGTCGTGAAGCGCCTCGAAGACGATGCGCTGCGGCGCGGCTTGCCGCTGCGCGAGCCGGTGGCGCGGACGCTCGATGCGCAAGCGCCGGCGCAGTCCGATTGGCGGGAGCTGTTCAAGGGCATCTATTTGAAGCGGACCCTCATGATCTGGGGCCTGTGGATCTGCGTCTATCTGATCAACAATGGTCTCGTGACCTGGCTGCCGACGCTCTACAGGCAGGTGTTTCAGCTGCCGTTGCAGCAGAGCCTGGCTTATGGCTGGATCACTTCGGGCTTGGCGGTCGTCGCATCGGTCATCTGCGCACTGCAGATCGACAAGGTTGGGCGCAAACGCTGGTATGCCGCAGCCTTCTTCATCGCCGTCGTGCCGTTTGCGGCGCTGTACGGGCTCGGCGCCAAGTCCGCGACCGAGGTGCTCGTGCTGGCGACCGCGGGCTATGCCGTGCTGCAGACCATCGCCTTCTCGCTCTATCTCTATTCGGCCGAGCTTTACCCGACGCGGCTGCGCGCCATCGGCACCGGGCTCGGCAGCGCCTGGCTGCGCGCCGGATCGTCGATCGGCCCTCTTTTGGTCGGTTCGATCGTTGCCGATCTCGGCATCAAATACGTCTTCGCCGCCTTCGCCGCCGTCGCATTCGCCGGCGGGATTATCACGCTGCTGTTCGCGATCGAGACCAGGGGCAAGGTGCTCGAGGACCTGTCGCCCTGATGCGCCAGACGCGGAGCGAAGTTAGCGCTGCCGCTTGATCTCGGTGCAGCTCACGACGCTGGCCGGCGTCTTGCCGCCGGCTTGGGTGTAGCAGAAGGTGAGCGTGTTGTTGTCGACCAGCTGGCCGTTCAGATAGCCGTCGGTATCGACGATGACGACCGTCTTGTTGCCCTTGCCGGTCAATTCGCCGATCATCGGCTCTTGGGTGTTCTCGCCGTTGCCGATGAAGGTCTGATTGCCCCAAAAGCGGCGGCCGTCCTGGTTCGTCACCTCGATCACCAGGTCTTTCTCGAATAGACCGGGCTTGTCGAACGTGCCCTTGTTGCTCGGCCAATGCAGGCCGCTGCCGGCGACGATCGTATAGGTCTTGCCCGCCCACTTGCCTTTGATGTCGGGGATCTGATCGGCCGCCAAGGCCGAGGACGACAAGGCCGACGATGAAATGATTGCGATAAGGGGAAGAGAAAATAGAACTGCCTGAGTGCGAACGCTTGCGGTCATTTACCGGCTCCTTGCGCGGGTACCCATCCGTCCGTATCGGAATCATCGCACAAGCCCTGGTTGGTCCGCAACGGGAAGGTGCGCCTCATCCGCCCCCGCTTGCGTGGGCAGGAAGGGGAAGATGACGCTTGGCGCGATGCTTGCTATGACTCCGCTTTATTCATCCGGCCGGCAAATTCGTGCCAGGAGCGGCCGCCATTCAGCGGGTCAGTAGCGGATCATGAAAGACATTCTCGACAAGCTTGAAGAGCGCCGCGTCAGCGCGCGGCAGGGCGGCGGCGAAACCCGCATTGAGGCGCAGCACAAGCGGGGAAAACTCACCGCGCGCGAGCGTATCGAGCTGCTCATGGATCGCGGCTCGTTCGAGGAGCTCGACATGTTCGTCGAGCACCGCTCGACCGATTTCGGCATGGAGAAGAGCCATATCGCGGGTGACGGCGTTGTCACCGGCTTCGGCACCGTCAACGGCCGCACGGTGTTCGTCTTCTCAAAGGATTTCACTGTGTTCGGCGGCTCGCTGTCGGAAACTCATGCCCAGAAGATCATCAAGATCCAGGACATGGCGATGCGGGCGCGGGCGCCGATCGTCGGCCTGTTCGATGCCGGCGGCGCGCGCATCCAGGAAGGCGTGGCGGCGCTGGGCGGTTACGGCGAAGTGTTCAAGCGCAATGTCATCGCCTCGGGGGTTATTCCGCAGATCTCGGTGATCATGGGGCCGTGCGCCGGCGGCGATGTCTATTCGCCGGCCATGACCGACTTCATCTTCATGGTGCGCGATACGAGCTACATGTTCGTCACTGGGCCCGATGTGGTGAAGACGGTGACCAACGAGATCGTCACCGCCGAAGAGCTTGGCGGCGCGTCGGTGCATGCGGCGAAGTCGTCGATCGCCGACGGTGCCTACGATAACGATGTCGAAACGCTGCTGCAGATGCGGCGGCTGATCGATTTCCTGCCGGCGAATTCGTCCGCCGGCGTGCCGGAATGGCCGAGCTTCGACGATGCCGAGCGCATCGAGCCATCGCTGGATTCGCTGGTGCCGGACAATCCAAACAAGCCTTACGACATCAAGGAGCTGATCCTTAAAGTCGTCGACGAGGGCGATTTCTTCGAACTGTCGGAGGCTTTCGCGCGCAATATCGTCGTCGGCTTCGGCCGCATTGCCGGGCGCACCGTGGGCTTTGTCGCCAATCAGCCGATGGTGCTGGCCGGCGTGTTGGACAGCGACGCCAGCCGCAAGGCGGCGCGCTTCGTGCGTTTCTGCGATGCCTTCAACATTCCGATCGTCACCTTCGTCGACGTGCCGGGATTCCTGCCCGGCACCGCGCAGGAATATGGCGGGTTGATCAAGCACGGCGCGAAGCTTTTGTTCGCCTATTCGCAGGCGACCGTGCCGCTGGTCACCGTGATTACGCGCAAAGCCTTCGGCGGCGCCTATGACGTGATGGCGTCCAAACATATCGGTGGCGACGTCAATTACGCCTGGCCGACGGCGCAGATCGCAGTGATGGGCGCCAAGGGCGCCGTCGAGATCATCTTCCGCGCCGACATGGCGGACCCGGACAAAATCGCCGCCCGCACCAAGGAATACGAGGAGCGGTTTCTCTCGCCGTTCATCGCCGCCGAGCGCGGTTACATCGACGACGTGATCATGCCACACGCGACGCGTTCGCGGATTGCGCGCGCGCTTGCGATGCTGCGTGGAAAGACAGTCGAACTGCCGGCGCGCAAGCACGACAATTTGCCCGTTTAACCCTCCCCTGCAGGGGGAGGGCCGACGCGCGCAGCGCGTCAGGGCGGGGAAGTAGGAGAGCGCGCAAGCGTCGACGCTCGCGTACCTTCTGTCCCGACCTCCACCTCTAACCCCTCCCCACAAGGGGGAGGGGAAAGTAGAATGCGCGTGCTCTCCGACATCGGGGCGCACGTCTGACCATCTTGCTGGAGTGGAAATGTCGCGATCGGGTTTGGCCAGAGCGCTCGCTCTGGTCGTCGCTTTGCTCACCACTTGCGCGCGTGCGCAGGACCAGGCGCGGCCGCCGGTTGGCGGCGTCACTTCGCCCGAGAACGCGATGATCTTCTATGCTGCGCATGGCGGGGAGGACGCCTGCGGCAACAATTGCTCCGATTGGATCGCGGCCGAAGGCAATGTGGAGTGGGACACGTTCAAGCGGCTGTTTGCGTTCCTTGATCGTTTCGGCGCGCGCAAGATGCTGGTGCTCAACGTCAAGGACGCGGGCGATCTGAAAGCGGCAATGTCGCTCGGCAAGATCATCCGCGAGCGTAAGCTCGATGCGAGCGCCGGCACGACGGTGGTTGCCGGCTGCGCCAAACTCACGGACGCGGACTGCTTTGCGCTCAAGCGCGGCAGCGCTCCGCTCGACGCCATGCTCGACACCTCATCCGTCGAATGCGACCTGGTCTGTGTCGTGGTTCTGGCGGGCGGCGTGCATCGCACGCTGCCAGCCGATGCCAAGGTCGTGATCGGGGGCTTGCAGATCCGCAACCGGGTCGCGCCCAATGTATCGTCCGAGTCCAGCCAAGGCTTGCGCACTTATTTCAACGACCAGCTCGAACTCTATCTGTCGCAGATGGGCGTCAATCCGCAGATCGTCTCCATCATGGACCGCGACAGCAAAACCCACCGCTCGACGCCGCTGTCCAACAACGACTTGCTCAAGCTTGGCTTGGTGACGGGGCTGGCGTTGTGAGGGATTTTGCGACCAACGATAATGATCCTTAAGGTAGGAAACATGCGAAGCTTCTTCGCTGCATCTACACTTGCGCTCCTCGCAGGCGTCGCTGTCGCACGCGCCGAACTCGTCAACGAAAACCTGCTGGTTGAGGTGCCGCCCGGCTACAAGATTGATTTTCAGCAAAAGAAACCCAGCGGCGTGATGAACGAGATGGTGCCGACGGGCGAGACGGTCAATGACTGGACCGAGATGGTCACGGTGCAGATCTTCTACAATATGAAAGCGACGCCCCCGCAGTTCCTCGGCAAAATGGCGAGCACCTGGGCTGCGGCGTGTCCCGGCGCCAGCACGACGGCGATAGCGAGCGGTCCCGAGAACGGGTATCCGGCTGGCGTGTCGCTTCTGAACTGTCCGAAGAATCCGGCGACCGGCAAGCCGGAGCTCACCTGGATCAAGGCCGTGCAGGGCAATGACAGTTTCTATGTCGTGCAGAAGGCGTTCAAGTTCACGCCGTCCAAAGACGAAGTGGTGCAGTGGATGAAATATCTGCGCTCGGTCGCGGTGTGCGATTCGCGGCTGGCAGATCGCGCCTGTCCGCAGACGAAGGACTGAGTTGATCGTTCCTGCGGGCGTCATGGCCGGGCTTGTCCCGGCCATCTCGATTCCAATGGCACGTTTTTCCATTGCAATCGGGATGCCCGCAACAAGTGCGGGCATGACGGGCGGGGGACGGTCACCCCCTTATCGTTCCCCATCGCCTCGACTATCATCCTCGGCAACAAGAACGAATTCAGGGGAGGGAAACATGCGAAGTGTCTTCGCGGCCTTGGCCTTTGCGCTCTTCGCATTGAACAGCTCGGCTCACGCCGACACATTTCCCTCCCGCACCATCACCTTGATCGTGCCTTATCCGCCCGGCGGATCGACGGATGTCGCTGGCCGTATCCTTGCCGACAAGATGGGGGCCACGCTCGGCCAGCCGGTGATCGTGGAAAATGTCGGCGGCGCGGGAGGCTCAATCGGCGTCGGCCGGCTCGCGCGCTCGGCGCCTGACGGTTACACCATCGACATCGGGCAGTGGGATACGCATGTCGGCGGCATCATCTACAATCTCAATTACGACCTGCGGAGCGACTTTGCGCCGATCGGGCTTGTCTCGCTCAATCCGCAGCTTCTGGTGGCGCGCAAATCATTTCCGGCCGATGATTTGAAATCGCTCATTGCCTGGATGAAGGCGCATCCGGGCGACGCCAAGCTGGTCAATCAGAATGCCGGCGGGCAGATCGGCGGGCTCCTGCTGCAGAAACTGACCGATACGACATTGCTGCTGGTCCCCTATCGCGGCGCTGCGCCCGGCATCACCGACATGATCGGGGGGCAGGTCGATCTGATGATCGCGCAGGGCGCGGTGACCTTGCCGCAAGTGCGCGCCGGCGCGCTCAAGGCCATTGTCAATCTCTCGCCGCAGCGCTCGCCTTCGATTGCTGACATTCCCGCGGCTGATGAGTCAGGCACGCCGGGCCTCTATGTCTCGGGCTGGTTCGGTCTCTATGCGCCGAAGGGCACGCCTGCGGATGTGATCGGCAAGCTCAATGGCGCGATGGTGCAGGCGCTGGCCGATCCCGCCGTACGCACGCGTTTTGCCGAGCTCGGGCTCGATGTCGCGCCGCGCGAACAGCAGACGCCGCAAGCGCTCGGCACGTTCACACAAGGCGAAATCGACAAATGGTGGCCGATCATCAAGGAATTCGGCATTCGGGGCGAGTGAAGCAAAGTTGGGGAAGTGATATGCGAAAGGGAATTGTGCTCAGTGCGGCGATTATGACGCTTGCGGCCGGCGGAGCATTGCTGGCTCAAGATGCGAAGCAAGAACAGAAGCAGCCGCAGAATATTCCGGTCGAGCAGCACCGGATCTCGCGGCTGCCGCCACTGCCGCAGCCGCTCGATCCGATCTTGCAGGAAATGTTCGCCAAGCGCCGCGCCCAAGGCGGCGACATCATCAACCTGCAGATCGCGACCGGCCACGCGCCGCGATTCACCCGCGCCGCGAGCACCATGGCCTTCACCATCCGCTTCGATGCCAAGACGCCGCGCCGCCTGCGCGAGCTCATCATCCTGCGCACCGCGCAGATCGTCGGCTCGACCTATGAGGTCAACCAGCACATTCCGCTGATGAAAATGTGCGGTTATAGCGATGCGCAGATAGCGGCCCTCCCGCAATGGCAGGCGTCGCATCTGTTCGACGACAAGGAGCGCGCCACGCTCGGCTATGTCGAACAGATGGCGCATGGCGGCGATGTCGACGATCCGACTTTCGCCACGCTGCAGAAATTCTACACGCCGCAGGAAATCGTC
>DATAQN010000038.1:0-4153 GCA_036264635.1 Xanthobacteraceae bacterium
GGGACGCGATTGAGCACATCGAATTGAATGACGCCGATGCCGAAATTGTCGATGGCGATCGGAACGCCGGCTTCCGTCAGCTTGGCTGCGATACTTTTCAGTGCGCCGCTCTTGTTCATCAACTGCCGGCTTGTAACTTCCAGGAGCACGCCGCCCCAGTCGTTGCGCTCGGGCCGATATCGCGAAACGATGTCGTCGACCGGCAGGGCCAACAGGTTCTCCACCCCGATATTGATGGAGATCTGCATGGCGAGACCAAGCTCCTGGAAATGCAGGCTCGATCTGGCGGCGTTCACCAGCGCATGGTTCGAGAGGTTGAGCAGATCATCCTGATCGGCGCCTTTCAAGAAACAGTCCGGCGTCAGCAGGCCGAGTCTGGGATGATTGACCCGGGCCATGGCCTCGGCGCCGATAACCAGGTTCCCGGCTTTGAGATCGAATTTCGGCTGATAGAGGAACGTGACCAGGTCCCTCGCCAGAGCTTCAGCAAGCGTGATGCCGTCCGCCGCCGGCGAGCCTGAGCCGAGCTTACGCTCGCGGATGATTCGATGGAGCGTGGCCGCCTTGATCGGCTTCTGCAGCGGATCGAGCATCGTCAGATCGCAATCTGATCCCACCAGATTGAGCGAATCGAGCCCACCCACGTCGCTATTGCCGAAGAGTTGAACCACGCCTTTGTAGCCGCAATCCTTGAGCACCAGGAGCGCCCTGATGCATTCATGCGGCGACGACCGTTCGACACTGATGAGAACCATGTCGGGGTTTTGGTTCTCGACCATTTCCAACAGACGCGTGGCCGCCGAAAGCTCGACGATGTCGATACCGGTGCGGCGCAATTCCGCCGCCAGGCCCTGACGAAAGATGAAGTCCTTGTCGATGATGAAACACAGAGAATTGGCGGACGCCGCGCCGGTCACAGTCGACTCAATCGGTTTGTTCGTGCCGGACATAAATGACGCTCAATTGGCTGCGCGCACTTATTCAATCTGATGACCGCGCGCTTGAGCGGCAAACCCACTTTGACCGTCTCCTCGGCGAGGCACTTCGCCTCTCTGACAAAGAGCACACGTTAGCGGGGTATATCCTTCCTGCGCACAACTTCTGCTGAAACAGCAGGATGAATTTTCAGTTCTAAAATTGAATTAACATTGGGCAATTCCGCATCGACCACCGGGTTTTACCTGACACGCAATTGCGGGCCAGGCCCGAAAGAAACGAACGGTTAACCAAGCCGTGTCCGCGCCGAGCCCTCGGCTAAAGACGACGGCGGGCGAGAATGCTCTGCTTGACGCCGCCGCTGCCGGATTTGGAGCCGAGCAGGGATTTGCTCACCGACGCCTCATAGCAGATGCCGATGAGGTAGCCGCGCTGCCACACGAGTTGAGCCAGCTTGCGCGTCGCGCCATGGAGGAATTCAAAGCGCTTCGGCAATTGCTGCATCACCGACAGCTTGAGGCAGGCGCCTCCGGCCGAGAGATTAATGACTTGGCAATCAATCGGCGCCGCCTGCGCCGAGATCAGCACTTTGCCGCTTCGGGGCACGAGCCCTCTTGGCGCTATGCGTAGTGACCGCCGCGATTCCGGGCCAGACATCGAACTGCTCTCACGCCTTTGCTCAAAATATATGGGCGCTCGATTAAAAACGCGCTTAAATAAGCTGGTCAAAGTTGAGTCGTGACGATCGCGTTTCGCACCCCGCGAAATCAGGGGAAACCGCCCCCGAGGAAAGGCCGCCACGATGGGACCCATCAGCAGGAATATCGGAAACGCACATCGCCTGGCCGTTGTCATGGCGGTGCTTGCGGTCGCTTCTGCCATGGCGCCCTGGGCCGCCAAAGCTGATCCGCTCGCGATCGCGCGTCTCGCTCCCGCGGCTCGCGTGGTGCAAGCGGGATATTACTCGCCCTGGCCTTGGGCCTGCCCCGCCGGCTCACATTACACCTGCTGGCGCGGTTCATATGGCGACCGTCACTGCGGGTGCTGGGCGGGCGGAGATCGTCCGGCCTGCCCCACCGGTTATCATTACACCTGCCGCCCAGATTCCTTCGGCAATCCCTATTGCGCCTGCTACTAGACGGCGCGGCAATCCGATTCTATCGCGGCGAGCTTGACCGCAGTGCGAAGCTTTTCCAGCTCATGAGCAGAGCGAGAGTCCTCATCAGCGTTAATTGATTCCCGCACGCTTTAGCCGTCCATTTAACGCGCCGCTAATTCCTGCGGCGACGATCGCGGCTTGAGCGGGGGTCGCGGCAGCAGCGAGAACGCGCATTTAATTAACCAGACGCGTCCGCGCGCGGGCGCGGCACAACAGTCCCTTGCTCAACCTATAACCAAACTCCGTAAGCGACCCGTTCTGTAACTACGGACATGTTTCGACAAATCGACAGCGAACAAAGACTGCATCGCCATTGCGACTTGCGCCGAAATTCGGGCGTGAAAAGTTTTGTTAGAGATTGCGGCCGACGCGCGCGCTCATTTGCGTCGTGAAAACGAAACGATCGCACGCACGTTGCGCAGGCATCGTCCTTAATGATCTCTGCAGTCTTCGCTAGTGAAGATTTCATCTTCATCTCTATTGAATGAATACACGACGCGTAAACAATACGGCTTCAAGCAATCTTCAGTATGAAGCCAGAACTCGCGCTCACTTCATTTATTTAAAACCATCGTCGCCCCACACTCCAAACAACAAAAGCTTTTTCTGTGCGCCGATCAGGGGGCGTCTGTGCGAGTCAGTACTTTGATCATGATCGGGTTCGCGGCCGTGTTCGGCCTGCTTGCGGTGTTTCTCGCGCAAGTGTGGCTGAACAACGCCGCCGATCAGCAACGCAAAAATCTCGAAGCACAACGCAAGGCCGCGCCGCCGGCGCGCACGATCGTCGTCGCGACCAAGGCGCTGCGCTTTGGCGACGAACTCGGTGCATCTGCGCTGCGCGAAGTCGCATGGCCCGAAGATGCATTGCCGGCGGGAGCGTTCCCGAAGATCTCCGACATCCTCGTCGGAAAGCGCATCGTGCTCGCGGCGATCGATCCGAACGAAGCCATCCTGCGCAACAAGATCACCGGCCCGGGCCAGCGCGCAACGCTTTCGGCGATGCTCGGCGAGGGCATGAAGGCTGTCACCGTACGCGTCAATGACGTCGAAGGCGTCGCCGGCTTCGTCTTGCCGGGCGACCATGTCGACGTGCTGCTGACGCGCAACGACAAGGGCCTCACGCTTAACGACGTCGTCATTCAGAACATCCGCGTCCTGGCCATCGACCAGCTCGCGGACGAGCGCACCGACAAGCCATCGGTGGTGAAGGCCGTCACGCTGGAAGTCAACGAACTTGACGGCCAGAAGGTCGCGGTGGCCGGCACAGCCGGCACGTTGTCTCTGTTGCTGCGTAAGGCGGGCGAGATGGGCGATGAAAAATCTCGCCGCATCACGCTGATCGATATCGGACGGCCTGCGAGCGCAGGACAAGACGGCCGCTTCGTCAATATCCAGGTCAATCGGCCGGCCAAGCAAGAACGCATGGACTACTCCGTTCCGGTCGAAGGCGCCGCGGCACCTTCGGCGGGAATCGAGCACGTGATCGGGGCAAGGGGAAAGCTTGGTCAGAACCAAGCGGGTTTGAACGGGCGGGGAGAGTAGTGTGTCGAGATTTCATTTGATGAAGAAGGCCGCGCCGGTCTGGGTGGACGGCCGCGGCTTGCGCGTCACGGCGCGGCGCATGAGCGCCGGCCTTATGATCGGTTTGATGTGCAACGTTTCGTTCAGTCAAACCGGCTGGGCGCAGGATATGTCGTCGCGGAACGCGGCATCGCAGAACGCGGCGCCACAGATCGCGGCGCCACAGACCACGGCACCACAGAGCACGGCGTCACAGAATGCGGCGTCGCCGTACACGGCAGCACTGCCCGTGCCGCTGCACACGTCGACCGTCAATGTGATCATGGGCAAGTCGCAGGACGTGCGCACCGACCTGGCCTACGCCGATATCTCAGTGGGCAATTCGGATGTCGCCGACGCCAGTCCGCTGACCGATCACTCGATCTCCATTCTCGGCAAGAAGATCGGCACCACGCGGGTGTCGGTCTACGATCAAGACAAGCGGCCGGTTGGGATCTACGACGTCGAGGTCTCCTATGACGTCAGCCGCCTGTCGGT
>DATAQN010000062.1:0-4143 GCA_036264635.1 Xanthobacteraceae bacterium
CGGCATGCGCCAGCGGCTCGGGCTGGCCGAGATCGTGATGAAAGGCGCGCAAATCGCGATCCTCGACGAGCCAACGTCGGGACTCGATCCGCACGCGACGGCGGAGCTTCTGGGCATTATCCGCGGCTTTAAAAGCGAGGGAGTTTCGGTTCTGCTGTCCTCGCATCTCTTGGAGCGGGTGCAGAGCGTTTGCGATCGGGTCGCGCTCTTCAACGGTGGGCGCATCGTGCTGATGGGCTCGGTCGCCGAGCTTGGCCGGCATGTGCTTGGTGGCGGCTACGTCGTCGAGATCGAGGCCGAAGGCAATGGATTGGCCGAGCGGCTCGCGCTCATTCCGGGTGTCAGCGGAGTCGAGAAAGTCGGCATCAACAAAATTCGCCTCCAAGCGGACCGGGACGTACGGCCAGAAGCCGCGGCCGAGGTCGTCGCCACGCAGGGCCGCCTGAAATATCTCGGCATCCAGGAGCCGAGCCTCGAGGCGATCTATACGCGCTATTTTGAGGCAACGCCGGAACAGGCGGTGCAGGAGAAGACCCGCCATGCAGCGTGAAGGCTCCGCCTTTTCCGGGCTCGGCGTGGTCATGCTCAAGGAGCTTTCGGACCACCTGAGCAGCATCCGCATGCGCGTGCTGGAATGGCTGGTCGTGCTGGTGGCGCTCGCCGCGCTCTACGGTGCGATTCAACAAATCAAGGACACGACGGCGGAAGATCCCTTCCTGTTCCTGCGGCTGTTCACAACATCGCGCGACCCGTTGCCGTCGTTTGTCTCGTTCCTTTCGTTCCTTGTGCCGCTGATGGCGATCGGACTTGGCTTCGATGCTGTCAACAGCGAGCACAATCGCCGCACGTTGTCGCGCATCCTGTCGCAACCGATTTATCGCGATGCGCTGTTGTTCGGAAAATTTCTGGCCGGCCTGGTCACGCTTTCGATCAGCCTGATCACGCTGTGGCTTCTTGTCATCGGGCTCGGTCTGTTCCTGATCGGCATTCCGCCCGGCGCAGAGGAAATGGCCCGCAGTTTCGTATTTCTCCTCGTCACCATCGTCTATGCCGGCGTTTGGCTGGCGCTTGCTTTACTGTTCTCAATTCTGTTCCGCTCCGCTGCGACCGCGGCGCTGGTCACGCTCGGCCTATGGCTCCTGGTGACGTTCATCTGGCCAGTGCTTTCCGGCGCGCTGGCACAAATCATCGTGCCGCCGGATCCGCGCTACACGGCGCTCGGGCTGCAAACGCCGGGTACCGCGCAACTGGAGCAGATCCTGGCGCGGTTCTCGCCTTCCACGCTATACGCAGAAGTCGTCGTGGCGCTGCTCGATCCTACAACGCGTGCGCTTGGCCCGATTTACTTGAGCCAATTACAGGGTGCCGTGCTCGGGGCGCCGCTGCCCTTCGCGGAGAGTGTCTTAATTGCGTGGCCGCAGATGGTGGGAATGATCGCCACCGCGATCGTCCTCTTCGTCATTGGCTATGTGATCTTTCAGCGCCAAGAAGTCCGCGCCTAGGAGACCAAGCCCCTTCTCCGAGCATCCAATAAGAACAAAGAGGGCGGCCCAAAAGCCGCCCTCGAAGTTTTTCGGTTGTACCGCCGGTGGATTAAACGGGCAACACGTCGACGAGCTCTTGCCTAACGCACACTCGTCGGCAAGGTTTCTCTGGAACTCGCTCGTGTGATATTTCGTGCGGAGAAAGAGTTTCGTTTCTGTATATTCGTTCAGCTGGAATGCGAGGAATTGGTGTCCGCAATCGCCTCAAAGATCGACGGCAAATCCAGGGAATTCCGCGCCAACCAAGCGGCCATGCGGGCGCTGATCGCGGAACTCGAGACCCGGCGCGCTACGGTAGCCGAGGGCGGCCCGCCGCGGGCGCGCGAGCGCCATCTCGCGCGCGGCAAGCTTCTGCCACGGCAGCGAGTTATGACGCTGATCGATTCCGGGACGCCGTTTTTGGAATTGTCGCCGCTCGCCGCGAACGACATGTACGAGGACGCCATTCATGGCGCCGGTCTGATCACCGGCATTGGCCGGGTGGCGGCGCGCGAATGCGTCATCGTTTGCAACGACTCGACGATAAAAGGCGGCACCTACTATCCGATGACGGTGAAAAAGCATCTGCGTGCGCAGGAGATTGCGCGCGAGAACCGGCTGCCTTGCATTTATCTCGTCGATTCCGGCGGCGCCAACTTGCCGCATCAGACCGAAGTCTTTCCTGATCGCGAGCATTTCGGGCGCATTTTCTACAACCAGGCAAGCATGTCGGCGGCCGGCATTCCCCAGATCGCGGTGGTGATGGGGTCATGCACGGCGGGCGGTGCTTATGTGCCGGCGATGTCGGACGAGACCATCATCGTGCGCAATCAGGGTACGATTTTTCTTGCCGGGCCGCCGCTGGTCAAAGCAGCCACCGGCGAAGTCGTCACCGCCGAAGAGCTGGGCGGCGCCGACGTGCATGCGAGAAAGTCCGGCGTTGCGGATTACTATGCCGAGAACGATCGTCATGCGCTGGCGCTATGTCGGCAGATCGTCGGCACATTGAACGCCAAAAAAGCGCTCGACGTCACCTTGCGCAAGCCCAGCGAGCCGCAATTCGACGCCGCCGAACTCGACGGCATCGTGCCGGTTGATCTGAAGAAGCAATACGATGTGCGGGAGGTCATTGCGCGACTGGTCGACGATTCCGATCTCGACGAGTTCAAAGCGCTCTATGGCACGACGCTCATCACCGGCTTTGCCCATATCCACGGCATGCCGGTCGGCATTCTCGGCAACAACGGCATTCTATTTTCCGAAAGCGCGCTCAAGGCCGCGCATTTCATCGAACTGTGCTGTCAGCGCCACGTGCCGCTTCTGTTCCTGCAAAACATTTCGGGCTTCATGGTCGGGCGCGATTACGAGGCCGGCGGCATCGCTAAGGACGGCGCCAAGATGGTGACAGCGGTCGCCTGCGCCCAGGTACCGAAGATCACGGTCATCATCGGCGGCTCCTACGGCGCCGGCAATTACGGCATGTGCGGCCGCGCTTATGGCCCGCGATTTCTGTTCACCTGGCCGAACGCGCGCATCTCGGTGATGGGCGGGGAGCAAGCGGCCTCGGTGCTGGCGACCGTGCGCCGCGACAATATCGAGGCTGAAGGCAAGAAGTGGTCGGAGGTCGAGGAAGAAGAGTTCAAGCAGCCTATCCGCCAACAATACGATGCCGAAGGCAATCCCTATTACGCCACGGCGCGGCTGTGGGACGACGGCATCATCATCCCGGGCGAAACGCGCCGCGTCCTCGCCTTGGCTTTTTCCGCGACGCTGAATGCGCCGATCCCTGAGACCAAGTTCGGCGTGTTTAGGATGTAACTGCCGGTTTTTCGACTTAAGGCCGCCCGCGGCCTGAAGAAGGAGCGCGAGATGCCCAAAACCATCGAGCACGTGCACTGGCCTGATGCGCCTGACCTGTGGATGCCCTATGCGCCGGCGATCAAGGTGAAGGGCGGAACGACCGTCTATCTCGCCGGCGTCACCGCGGCGCCGGTCTATCACCATCATCCGCACCGGCCGGAGGAGTTCGACGCCATGCCGGGCGATATGGCCGGGCAGGCGAGGGCGGCGCTGGAAAATCTCAAGCGCGGGCTTGAGGCGGTGGGCGCCAGTTTTGCCGACGTAGTCACCTCCGACCGCTTCGTCACCGATCTGAGCGACCAAGACGCGCTCAACCGGGTCTGGGGCGAATATTTCCGCGACGCCAAGCCGGCAACGACCACTGTTCAGGTCGTGCGGCTTGCCACGGATCCGCGCTGCCTGGTCGAGATCAACGCCACTGCGGTGATCGATTGACTATCAGCGGTTAAGCAGCCACATCAGAGCGCTGAGCACGATGCTAATAACGATGCAGGTCACGAGAGGGAAGTAAAAGCTTGTGCTGCCGCGCCGGATCATGATGTCGCCGGGTAAACTGCCGAGCCCGATGCGCGACAAAAACGGCCAGGCCATCCCGGCAAGCACCAGCGCAAGCCCAATTCCAATCAGCAAACGCTGCATGTCATTCTAATTCCGGGTTGGCAGGTGGGGAGATCGGCGGCAGCAATCAAGAGGAAATCATGGCGGAGCATGGGTATCAGACAGCGTTGATCGTGGGCGTCGGTTCGGGAGTGTCCGCCTC
>DATAQN010000078.1:0-28306 GCA_036264635.1 Xanthobacteraceae bacterium
CGACATCCAGAGCAAGCTCAAGAACGAGACGCTGTCGCCCGCGCAGGAGCGCAAGTCGAAGAAGCTCAAGGACGACATCATCCAGGAGGTGAAGTCGCTCCGCCTCAACCAGGCGCGCATCGATGCGCTGGTCGAGCAGCTCTATGATATCAACAAGCGCCTCGTCGGCCATGAAGGCCGGCTGATGCGGCTTGCCGAAAGCCACGGCGTCGTGCGCGACGGCTTCCTGCGCCAGTATCAGGGCTCGGAGCTCGATCCGCGCTGGCTCAATCGCGTCTCCAAGCTCGCCGAAAAAGGCTGGAAGAATTTCGTCGCCCGCGACAAGGATCGCATCAAGGATCTGCGCCAGCATATCCAGACGTTGGCCTCGGAGACCGGTCTCGAGATCGGCGAGTTCCGCAAGATCGTGCACATGGTGCAGAAGGGCGAGCGCGAAGCCCGCCAGGCCAAGAAGGAAATGGTCGAAGCCAACCTCCGCCTCGTCATCTCCATCGCCAAGAAATACACCAATCGCGGCCTGCAATTCCTCGACCTGATCCAGGAAGGCAACATTGGCCTGATGAAAGCGGTCGATAAGTTCGAATATCGCCGCGGCTACAAGTTCTCGACCTATGCGACGTGGTGGATCCGCCAGGCGATCACCCGCAGCATTGCGGACCAAGCAAGAACCATCCGCATCCCGGTGCACATGATCGAGACCATCAACAAGATCGTGCGCACCTCGCGCCAGATGCTCAACGAAATCGGCCGCGAGCCGACCCCGGAAGAGCTCGCCGAAAAGCTCGGCATGCCGCTCGAGAAAGTGCGCAAGGTCCTCAAAATCGCCAAGGAGCCGCTGTCGCTCGAAACGCCGATCGGCGACGAAGAGGACTCGCACCTCGGCGATTTCATCGAGGACAAGAACGCGATCCTGCCGATCGACGCCGCCATCCAGTCGAACCTGCGCGAGACCACGACCCGCGTCCTCGCCTCGCTCACCCCGCGCGAAGAGCGCGTGCTGCGCATGCGCTTCGGCATCGGCATGAACACCGACCACACCCTCGAAGAAGTCGGCCAGCAGTTCTCTGTGACCCGCGAACGCATCCGCCAGATCGAAGCGAAAGCGCTGCGCAAGCTGAAGCACCCGTCACGGTCACGGAAGCTGCGAAGCTTCCTGGATAACTGAAGCCACGCCCCCTCAACCCTCCCCTGCAGGGGGAGGGCCGCGCACCAAAGGTGCGCGGGGTGGGGAAGTCTTGGACAACCAAGCAGCCTTCGCTGACCTGATCTTCCCCGTCCCACGGGGAGGCGTCGCGCATCGCTCGGGCAAGTGTCGCGCTGCTTAAGCTTAGTCCGCGCTTCTGGGGCGTCGACGTATTGCAGCGTCGATCCTTAACGCTTGTCTCGAAGCTTCCGCCATCTTTTCAAAAGAACATCATATCTTTGCAAAAATTGATTTCGCTCGTCGCCCTGCGACGATCGGGCTTGACCCGGCAATCCATGCGGAAGCGAAACGCGATCGAGATTTTCAGATCGCAATTGCAAGCCGCGAGTCAGCATGGACCACCGGGTCAAGCCCGGTGGCGACGGGGGGAGGGGCGTGACCGCAGCATCGTAGCGTCGAAGCGCTCGCACACACGCGAGCGAGAACGGATGAGCTTGCGCGACAAAAAGGAGAACGACGATGACACGCGCAGCACAAGTCCAGCGCAACAAGCCTGCGAAAGCTTGGCACGCGCGATTTGCCGCCGAGCGCGCCTGGCTGCAGCTGCATTACTGCAACCTGTTCAAATTCTGGCACGCCTGTCGCGACAAACGTTGCCGCCGCCACCGCCGTTGCTGTGGTGATGCCAGCGAATGCCTCAAGCGCCACATCGGCGAAATTCCGCGCCGCGAACAGTTTCAGGCGCGGCAAGCGATTCTCGTAGCGACGCCAAAGAATGCCGCCAGCGCCGAGCGAGAAGTACGGCAGCTTATGCCCTACGATGTGGTCACGCCCGATCCGATGCAGTCAGCGATGGTGCGGTTCAAGGCGGTTCCGCCTTCATCCTCCCCCGTGATAACGGGGGAGGTACGCCGTGCGAAGCACGGCGGGTAGGGGCGACGGCGATGCAGCGGGGCACGGTGTTAAAAACGCGCGGTGTGGTTGCGATGTCTGAGCGAGTGGATTCTTTGCCACACGTCGAGGCCCGCGCCCCCACCTCCGTGCTTCGCACGGTTACCTCCCCCGTTATCACGGGGGAGGATGATGCGCGTGCGCCGCCTTGGATCAACGGCTTTGATCTTGGCCTCCGTGATGTCTACATGAGGTTGTGTGATGCGGGCGCTGCTGCTCCAGCCTTGCGCATTCGACGCATGCATCTGCGCCTATTTCCGGCTGCGGCGGAGCGTGCAACAGAAGGCCGCCGGTGCGTTTGAAAGGTGAACCTTGATCGAGCTTGAAACCGACGTGCTGATTGTCGGGGCTGGCGGCGCCGGCATGTATGCGGCGCTGGAAGCCGCCAAAGGCGGTTCGTCCGTCATTCTTGCCGACCGAAGCCTGATCGGGCGCGGCGGCGCCACTGTCATGGCGATGATGACGGTTGCGGTCGCGATCGGCCAGCAGACTCCGGACAGTCCCGAACATCATCTCGCCGATACGCTCGCCGCAGGCTACGGCCTGTGCGACGAGAAGCTGTCGGCGATCCTGTGCCAGGATGGGCCCGAGCGCATCCTGGAAATGGATTCCTGGCATGTCGGCTGGGCGCGCGAGAACGGCCATATCAAGCAGGCGCATGCGCCGGGCCACGACCGGCCGCGCTGCGTCTATGTCGATTTCCTCAGTACCGGCCCGGCGGTGTCGAAAACGCTGCGGCATCAAATGCAGAGCGCGCCCGCGATCCGCCGCATCGGCGATCTTATGATCGTCGACATCGCACTCGAGGACGGCGTCGCCTGCGGCGCCACCGCCGTGCACATGCAGAGCGGCGAAGTGGTGACCATCGCGGCGAAGGCGATAGTGATCGCGACCGGCGGGCTGACGCGGCTTTACCGGCGTAACAGCGCCTCGCTCAATATGGGCGGCGACGGCTATGCGCTGGCGCTGCGCGCCGGCGCGCAATTGATCGATATGGAATTCGTGCAGTTCTTCCCGATCGGCCATCTCGCGCCGCGCCTGGTCGGCCTCGATCCCATCATGTGGGATCCGTTCCGCTACAAGCTCGGCGGTCGTCTGCTCAACGGGGAGATGCAGGAATTCGAACAGAATTACGCCGTCGCCGGCGGCCGCAATGACGGCACCTATGTGCTGACGCGCGATCTCGCGACCTACGCCATCCTCAAAGAGGTCGAGGCCGGGCGCGGCAGTCCGGCGGGCGGCGCTTATCTGAGCTTCCAGCATGTGCCGGAGGCAGAACTGCGCCGCAATTTCGGGCCGGTGATCGATACGCTCGCCAGGAACGGCATCGATCTCACCAAACAACCAATCGAAGTCTCACCGATCGCGCATTACCACATGGGCGGCGTCAAGGTGGACACGCGTTTCGAGACGGCGGTGCCTCATCTGTTTGCTGCCGGCGAAGCGGTCGGCGGCGCCAATGGCGCGACGCGGCTTTCCGGCAATGCGATTACCGAGGCGCTGGTGTTCGGCGCCCGCGCCGGCAAGAGCGCGGCCGCCGCTGCGCGCACGGCCAACAAGCAGCGCTGGACGCAGCGCACTTCGGCCGCCGCGGTCGATCTTCTCGCGCGCCGCACGACCAAAGCCAGCGCCAATCCCGCCGCCTTGATCGTCGACCTCCAGGCGGTGATGACCGACAAAGTCGGCCCGTTCCGCACCGAGGCAAAGCTCAACGAGGCGCTCGTCGAGATCGATCGTATTGCGCAGGCAATCGGGCCCGATCCGATGTCGTCAGGCGAATTGTCCGACGCCATGCTCGTGGACTGGCTCGATCTGCGCAACATGACGCTGGTGGCGAAAAGCGTCTGCCTCGCCGCCTTGGCGCGGCAGGAAAGCCGCGGCGCGCATCAGCGTGAGGAATTTCCCGGCATGGATCCGCGCTTTGCGTTCAATCAGATCGTAGAACTGCGCGACGGAAGGCTCGCGCTATCGGCCAACAAGGCGTCACAGGCGCCGAAGCTCGCGAGCGCGACCGCATGAATGCGACCCTTCTGATTCAACGCGGCGCCGCCAACGAACCGCATGAGATCGAGCGCTTCGAGGTGCCTTTCGTTCCCGGCCAGACCGTGCTCGATGGCTTGCGCCATATCCGCGCCCACTTCGATCCGACGCTCGCCTTCCGTTTCTCCTGCATCAATGCCAATGCCTGCAAGGAATGCATGATGCTGATCGACGGCGACGTGGACTACGCCTGCACCACGCGGCTGCACGAGGGCGAAATGACGGTCCTGCCGCTGCCGAAGAAGAAGCTGATCAGCGACCTCGTCACCGAGATCGCGCCGCCGGACGAACGGCTCAAGCCGCAGGCGAAATGATCACGTCGGCAAAACGGAAGCGGAGCCGTCATTGCGAGGAGCGAAGCGACGAAGCAATCCAGTACGGCGCTTCACCACGGGATTGCTTCGGGGAGCCTGTCATCGGGCCGGCCGAAGGCCGGACCCGTTGGCTCGCAATGACGGTATCGTCACGCGTTCCACAGCGAACTGAATTGGGTCGCGACGGCATCCTCGTAAGCGAGGTCCCGATCCAAAATGTTCTGGCTGCGCGCGAAGGCGCTCATGCCGGCAACGAATTCGCGCGACAGTGTCGCATCGTAGTAAGGCAGGTCACGGCGGATCAGATCGGTGATCAACTCGGCTTCCGACGGCGGAAACAATTTGTCGCCGACTTTCTTGGCCTGTGTCACATCGGCTTTCAGCGCGGCTTGCGTCTTGGCCACGGCGCGCACTGCTGCGGCAACAGTTTCCGGTTCGCGCGCAATCAGCGCATCCGTCGTGGCAATGGTCGCGGCGGTAAAATTGAAACAAGCCTTCGGCCCGTCGCCGCGGCGCACGTCGAGTACCATCGTGCCGACGCCGCGCCGCAGCGCCACTTCGGCGCCCATGCCGTTGGCCCAGAAGCCGTCGATCTTGCGCTCCTCGAGCGCCTTCGCCGCCGTGAGCCCGAAATTGGTGCCGGCGCCGACCGCGCCCGGCACCGGCGCAATGGTCACGCGATCGCGTTGCAAATCAATGCCGGCCTCAACCAGAAGCGCGCGCAGGCCCATATCGACCCAGGGCGCAGCTCCAATGCGTTTGCCTTTGACCACCGAAATGTCGCCGCGCTTGGCTTTCAGATCAGCGCGCATGATGAGAAACCAGTACATGCCCTGCGCCTGCGCGGCGATCAGCTTGGCGCCTTGGAAACGCGGAAATGCCGCCAGCGCCGAATGCGCCGAGCCGCCAACGAAATCCACCGCGCCGTCGCGCAGCGCCGCATAGCACTTGTCGACCGGGAAGATCAGCTGCAGCTCGACATCGAGCCCCTCGGCCTTGAAGAAGCCAAGCTCGACAGCGGCCTCCGCGGGAAAATAGGAATTCGAGATCATGTCGGGCACGGCGAGCTTCATGGATTCTCCTTACGCTTGCGACGACAACTGGCGGCCTGTCATAGCCGGGCTTTTCTCGCGCGTCATCGCCGGACTTGTTCCGGCGATCCCGGCTAGGGCGACACTGCCATGCCAATTTTGTCGGGATGGCCGGGACAGACCCGGCCATGACATGCGAGGGTCGCGAATGCGCCAATCTTATCTCGTCGCAGCAGCGACATTTATGCTCGCAGCCGCAACCTCCACTGTTCCCGCACGCGCCGCGCAACGCTCGGCTCCCGGTCCTTGCCGCGAAGCGGTCAACGGACTGATCTCGCTGCTGGACGGCAAGACGGACAATGGCGCGCTCTATCGCGAGACATTCGCCACCGTCGTCAACACCTGCGGCCCCGCGGCGCCGGCTGCGCCCGCGCAACCGGCGGCTTCGTCAGATCGCTCGGGCTGCGACGATCTCGCGACCGCAATGACCGATCTCATCGAAGACGACAAAATGAACACGGCGGCCTTCGTCAAAGCGCGCGGTGCCTTCGCGCAGAGCTGTGCGCCGCGCTGACATGGGAGACGCTAACATGGGAGACCGCGAATAAATTCGATTGAACTAGCCCGCCCAGGCCAGGCGCGGCGAGCCGCCGTCGGGTCCGCTGTCGCCGACCACGCAGTTCCGTCCCGCCGATTTCGCCATATAGAGCCGCCGGTCGGCGCAGACGAACAGGCTATCGTAATCGGACGCATCGTCGGCGCAGGTGGCAAGCCCGATGCTCACGGTGACGAGCGGCGTCTCGGCATCCATGTGCGTCGCCACGGTGCGGCGGATATTCTCGCCGAGCGCCAGCGCCGCCGCCCGTGGCAGCGCGTCGGCGATCACCACGAACTCCTCGCCGCCATAGCGGAACACAGTGTCCTCGAGGCCGACAGTCCCCATGATGATGCGCACGATGCGCAGCAGCACGATATCGCCGGCGGCGTGCCCGAAGCGGTCGTTGAAACTCTTGAAGTGATCGATGTCGATGATGATCAGGCTCAGCGGCCGACCGGCTTGCACGGCGTCCTCGACGCGCTTCCTTCCCAAGAATTCAAGCCGGCCCCGATCGAGCGCGCCGGTCAGCGCGTCGCGGCCGGAGCGCGCCAGAAGATCCTCGTAGCGCTCGCGATAAGTGAGCAGGTCGAACACGTCGCTCACGCGCGGCGGGCGCTTCGTGCCGGGGCGCGGCAATTCGAGCTTGCGCAAGTAAGCCGCGCCGAGCGCGCTATAGATCGCGACCGCCGCCATTTTCGCCACCCAGCCGCCGAACAGTACCGACAGCGGCGCATCAGTGAGATAGCGCAAGCCGGCATAGAAAGCGGCCTGGTCGAATGTCAGGATCAGCGCCCCGGTGAGCGCAAGCCGCCCGAGCACGCGCTCGCCGAACAGCGGCCGCAGCCGCTCATAGAGCAGGATCATCATGATGCAGTCGGCGAACAGGATCAGCGTGCCCCACACCATCAGCGCGCCCATCTGGTCGAGGAAGGCGAAATCGGCGCTGCGGCCGTCGCCGAGCGCGGCCGCGCCGTGCTGGCGCATCAGGAAGGCGAGCGCGAAGAGCAGAAGATTGCCGATCAAAAGACCATAGATCGGCTGCCGCACCACCACCGCGTCCTCGCGGATATAGACGAGCAGCAGCAGCATCAGCTTGCCGGTGAACAGCACGGTCGAGCCCGGCGAGGCGACAATACCGAACGGCAAGGTCACATAGAGGATCGAGGCGAGATAAGTCTCGAGGAAATGCATCACGCCGAGCGCGCAGAAGAACGCGCCAATGCCGATGCGGTGGCGCGCGCGAAACAAGCCGGAGAGAACAGCGAAATAGATCAGCGCATCGGCGCCGAACAACAGCGCGTTGATGAGAGCAGCGGAATTGAGCCCGCCGATCAGGCCGGCCGCGATCTGAGACATTGCCGTGCATTTCCGCGAGCGCGCCGGACCCCCCAAAGCGCGACTCGCGGTTGTAGGCATAGCATGGAATTGGTTAACGGACGTCAAACACAAGTGATGAAGGACTGCTAAAAGGCTTGATCTCAAATACCCGTCATGGTTGTATGCAGGTGAGGGGTCGAAAAATGCGATTTTTTACAGTGTTGAGCGCGCTGATGCTTTTCATCGGCGCGGCCAGAGCCGATTTGCTCAGTCCGCGCGCCTTTACGGACGCTGTGGCTGCCGCCGCGAGCGCCGCCATGCCGTCCGCAAAGGTGACCGTGATCGGCGACTTGAAGCTTGAGATCCGGCCCCTGAACGGTGGAGGCAGTGTCACGCCCGATCTCAGCAACGCTTATGGTCTGTACCTCGAGGCACCGGCACGTCTAAAGGATGTGATTCACACCTACGTCTCCAGTTTCTCACCATCAGAGTTGAACGCCAATGCGCATGTGGTTGATCGCTCGCATATTGTGCCGGTCATCAAGAACCAGAAGTGGTTCGATGACACCGAAGGCGCTCTGCGGAAGGAGGGCATGGAATTGCAACACGCGCCCAGTCTCGTCGCTGGCGAACTGGTGGTCGTCTACGCCGTAGATAATGCCAAGACCATGCGCTTTCTAACCACGCGCGACGATATCGGCGATCCGGCAAAGCTAGACGACCTGGCCGTCGGCAATCTGAAACGGCTCTTGCCCAAGATTGAAATGGAGGGGGCCGATGAAGGCCTTTGGCTGATCAGCGCGGGCGGCGATTATGAATCGAGCCTGTTGCTCTTCGACGGACTGTGGTCGGGCGGCCAAATCAAAGTCGATGGCGAGATCGTTGTTGCAGTACCGGCAAAGGACGCATTGTTCGTTACCGGCTCGCATAACCACAGCGCCATCGCTCGCATGCACGCTGTGGCAGGCGAAGTCGCGCAGGGACCTTATGGCTTGACGTCGGACCTGTTCGTCTACCGCGACGGCAAATTCGTTAAATTCGATGGGAATTGACACGTGACGTGGTCAAAGGCACGCGTGGCTAATGTCTGACCCCAACTGGTCGCTCCACCCGCAGCTTGAGGCTGACGCGTCTCACGTCGGCGATCTGCCGCTGTCGCGGGTGCTTGCCATCGACGACGTCAGCTATCCGTGGCTCGTTCTGGTGCCGCGCCGCGCCGGCGCGGTCGAGATCGCCGATCTCGGCGCCGATGCGACGATCTTGATGGACGAGATCGTGCAGATATCCCGTCTGCTCAAATCAGTGACCGGCTGCGACAAGATCAATGTCGGCGCCATCGGCAATGTCGTGCCGCAGCTTCACGTTCATATTGTCGCGCGCCGCAGGGATGATCCGCTATGGCCAAAACCGGTCTGGGGTCTGACGCAGCCGCACAAGGGCGACGTGGCCGCTTTCGCGGGTTTCGTTAAGGCCATTCGCGAAGGCGCCGGAATTTAAGGGGAGCGAGTTGAAGATGGCCGAGTTGCCTTGTTCATCACTCCGGTGCCGTCTCCGCCAAAGCCTCACGCGACGAGAACGCCATGCCCATCACCGCGCGGAAGGCGAGCGGATATTTCACCGCCATGCTCACGACGAACGCGGGCTCGACGCTGTTGGCATAAGCGAGCCAGCCACGCGTCTCTTCGCGATGCGCGTGCGCGACGTTGCGGCCGACCGAAATGTGATGCAGCGCGGCGGAGATCTTGCGCTTGCGCTCGCGGCCCAACGACACTTTGCCGTCTGGCGTCAGCACGAGGCCGGTGACCAGGCGGCGGCCCGCGGTGGTGAACAGGCCGCGCTTGCTGTCATTGAACGTCAGCCGCGGGTGCAGCGAAGAACCCACGACCTGGCGCAATTCCCGCTCTGCCTGCAAAAGATTCTCGATCGAATTCGCCGACAGCGTGATGTCGTCGGCATAGCGGGTGCAGCGTGCCGAATGCGCGCGCGCGATATCCTGGAACTGGCGGTCGAGCGGCTCCATCACGGCGTTGGAGATGAAAGGCGAGGACGGCGCGCCGATCGCGAGGCACAGGCGGTTTTCCAGCGGATGGAGCCAGAACAAAATCAAGTTCAACAGCACGCGGTCGGACGCTTCTATGGTGTCGAGGCGCGTGCGCTCGACCACAGCCTGCAAATCGCCGGGCGTGATCGAATTGAAGAAGTCGTGAAAATCGAGTTTCAGGATCACCCGCTTGGCGGCATGCGCGGCCGCATTGTCGGCGATGCTGCGGCCGGTCCGATAGGCGGTCGCGATCGGGTGAATCCGCAAGGGCGTGAGCTTGGTGGCGACGACATAGCGCTGGATGGCCTTCAGCGCGTGTGCCGGCTGGGCAATGACGCGCCGATCCGCACCCGAGCGCTTTGGGATGGTGAAAAGCTTGTAGCGGCGCGGCGCCGTTCGCACGATGCTGGCAATGTCGCTTTCGGACATGTCCAGCGCGACAGCCAAATCCCTCAGCAAGCCCACGCTTCACCGCTGGAAAGTCGACGACCCGATTATTCACCGGCAATGGATAGTCTCGCCCGGTTCCGGGCCAACCGCGAGCGGTGCGCATAAAGAACAGGTCTTTGCGACCATTCCCGGAAGGTTCGGTGACAGGCTCGGGGCGGCTAAGCGGCGCGACCAAGTCTTTGCGCAACTCCCTTTGGCGCTACCTAAGTGCTCTTTACCTTTGGCAGGCAGGAAAGAGGGGAGACTTTCACCGGCCCGAAAGGGTGAGGAGGCCGCTTGGCCGACGAGAGGTGAGAGGCTCCCCTCTTTCCTGCCGTGAAAGTCGACAGTCCGTTGCAGTCTGGCGAAACGCCCGACTGAAGCGATAGCTTCAATTCGCGTAAAGAGCGCCGAAAACATCGCAAAAGCCGGTTGCCGGTTCAAGCCTTCGCGCCGGCGTTAGCAAATCCGGCGCTGCGTCGATCAAAACGCGGCAAATCCGCGATGCCGCCGCAGGCAACCCCTTCTCACGATTTTATTATTCAGCCTCGCGCAACACAGTGTTGCAGTGCAGCAGGATGATGGATGCCGAAGCCGGACCTATTTACGGTCGTGGGGCACACCTCCCGCCGCTCCGCGTAACTCAGGCGTAAATCATTGGAACTTGGAGAAATCACATGAAGAAGCTCATCGCGATTGTTGCACTGGCCATGGCTGTTATTTCGGCTCCGGCCTTCGCTCATGCCACCACTTTCGAGGATGCGACGCACGGCGCCGGCATCGCCTCGCAGAGCTAATCCCTAGCTAGCGGAATCACGAAGCCCAGCCGCAGGCTGGGCTTCCGCCTCACAGGAAGCAGAAAGTAGAAGATCATGAACACGAAGAAACTCACAGTGGCCGCTGCACTCGTTCTGGCCACCGCCTTTGGCGGCGCTTCCGCCGCACTGGCGCAGAGCGCCTATACGACCGGCACCATCGCCGGCAACGAACGCGCGGGCTATCCCTCGCCCGAGCCCTACGGCTCCTCCACCGGCCGCGGCCTCTTTGCTTACGCGCCGGGCTACGGTCCAGCCAACGTCGTGCCGGCGCCTGGCTACGGAGCGGACGGCAGGACGCACGAGCTGCGCGAGCGTCGCTGAAGCAGGTTCATTCTGAGGCAACCCGCTTGGTTGTTATCGCCGATGCCCGGGCTCAAGCCCGGGCATCGTCGTTTTTGCCGGGAACGCGTCCGGCTCCTGCATCTGATAGTTCCCCCGCCACAACATCACCATCTCCGACGCATCAAACGGCCGAAGCGCGGCCGGATTTGGCCGTGACAAGTTTCTCCGGTGAGGGGCGTTGCACCGGAGTTTTGATATGCAACGTTCGAATTTTGTCGGGGAAGTTCGTGCGATTGTGACATCGCCGGCTCTCGTCGCCGGTATTTGTATCGGTAGTTTTGTTTGTTTGACTGCGGCGTCGGCGAGCGAGTATCGCGCGCACAGATACTTGCATGGGCATTTTGCCGGCCACCATCTGCTGCCGATGGCAGCGAGTAGCGGCTATTCCGGTTTCGGCCAAAGCGCGTCGGCTGATGGCGGCATTTCGACAATGGCTGCGGCGCAAGCGAGTGCTGCCGGTGTGCCGGCGTCGCTCGTCGCGCGCGTGATCAAGCGCGAGAGCGGCGGCAATGCGCGCGCGGTCCATGCCGGCAATTACGGGCTGATGCAGATCAAGCTCAGCACTGCGCGTGCCATGGGCTACACCGGCTCGGCTGCGGGGCTGCTCGATCCGCAAACCAACATGACCTATGCGGTGCGTTATCTCGCCGGCGCCTATCGCGCCGCCGGCGGCAACGAGAACCGCGCCGTCGCGCTCTATGCCAGCGGCTATTACACGCAAGCCAAAGCGCGAGGCTTCTCGCCTTATGCTGCGGCGTCCGCTTCTGCGCCCGCTGCGGCAAGCTTCACGCCGGTCCTGTTTCCGGCGGCCGAGCCGGCGGCAACCGCGCCGGTTTATCGCGTGAAGCGCGTCCGCCGGCACGCGGTCTAGAGGTGAGGATGAAGTTGGTTTTCATAGCGCTGCGACCGCGCTCACTTCGATCAGAAACTGTTCCTGCACCATGCGGTCGATGATCAAGAGCGTATTGGGTGGATAGGCGGCGCCGTTCGCGAACAGTTTGGGAAATTCACGGCTGCGGTAGGCCATGAATTTTGCAATGTCCTGCGAGTGCACGAGATAGGTCGTGAACTCGACGACATTGGCAAAGCTCGCGCCCTGCGACGTCAGCGCCGCGCCGATATTGGCAAAGACGAGTTCGCATTGCGCTTCGAAATCAGCGGGCGTCTTGCCGTCCTTGCCGGCGCCAACTTGGCCGGCGATGGACAGAAACTCCGACGCCTTGACGCGGGTGATTGCGAATATTGCCCGAGCGGCTTGCCGAGGCTGTCGGGGTTGAGGATCTGAATCTGTGGCGATGACATGAGCGGCTCCCTCCGTTATTGGCAGACGATTTTGCCGGACGGTGGAGCTTAGAGCATGATTCGGAAAAGCATGCCCTTGGACTTGATCCGAGGGTGGGTACCGGTTTTCCGAAAAGATCATGCTTAAACAAAAAACGGAGGGCTGTTGTCCGGTCAGCCGGCGTGGCGCTCGCCGTAATTGCGCTCTTTCTTCTTGGCGCCGGAGCGGCTGATCGACTTGATCTGCAGCGGCGCCCGGCCGGATTTTTCGGCGATCTCGCGGTCCTGCTCGATGAGGAAGCCGTGCGCCGGCTTGTCGCCATCGAGCCCGCCAAGAAGCTCACGCGGCACTTTGCGATTGGAGCGCTGCGAGCCGTCTTCATAGACAACGTCGAACATGACGAATTCGGAATTCAATCCCGGCTTCCTTGGCATTGTTGTTCTCCTTGTTCGCCGTGGCGGGAGTTATTCGGCAGATAGGTTCCCGTCCGGGAAACAGTAGCGGTCCGAATCAAAATGCAGGCATGTCCGTCGCGGTCAGCTTTAGAAATGCAAACACCGGCGCCTTTAAGGCGCCGGTGTGACGTCAAGATCGTAAGGTTACGCGCCCTGGAGATTGGCGGCGGACGACTTGCCGCTGCGGCGGTCGGGCTCGATGTCGAAGCTGAGCTTCTGGCCTTCGACCAGCGTGCGCATGCCGGCGCGCTCGACGGCGGAAATGTGGACGAACACGTCCGGGCCGCCGTTGTCTTGAACGATGAAACCGTAACCCTTTTGGGCGTTGAAGAACTTGACGGTACCTTGAGCCATGATGGCCTCCTTGACGTCGCAAAACGCGTTTGCGGCCGTGCAAACCATTCGCACGGTCTTCAATCCGGATTTCGCGTGGTCTTGAATACCGCCCGGAGGGAAGTCCGGGCGCAGCAGCAAGGCAGGCTCAATCGGAATGGCGGCTATATAAGGGGGCTGGATTGGCTTGGCAATGCAGGTTTGGTGCGTTTTGCCGGCTTGGCAAGGCGGGGTTGGGCCTTGGTTGCTGACATTATAATTGTGTCACACTCGCTCGGATCGCTTGCGTTTTGCCTTGCCTTCACCATTTGACGGCCGTTGAGACTCTAAAGGGCGCGCAACGCTGTTGCGGCGCAGGGACCACGACGATGAGCTTCACCCGTACTGGCTTTGCCGGGGGCCGCGGCTTCGGCCCGGGGTTTACAGGCTTCCGCGATTTTGCGGCCTCGCGCTACTCGTCGGCGCGGCGCCCTTATGACGCGCGGTCGCGGCGGGCGGCGCTCGACCGGCTCGACGTGCTCGCCACCGTGTTCGACACGGCCTTTGTCCTGCCGGGCACCAAAGTGCGCTTCGGCATGGAGTCGCTGCTTCGACTTGTGCCCGGTATCGGCGACGCCGCCGCCTCGCTGCTGTCCTGTTATCTGCTCTACGAGGCGCACCGGCTCGGTGTGCCGCGGCTGCTATTCGCCCGCATGGTGATGAATGTGCTTCTGGAAGGCACAGTCGGCGCAGTGCCGATCGCGGGTGACGCCTTCGACGTCTTCTTCCGCGCCAACCGCCGCAATGTCGCGCTATTGCGCGAACATTTTGCGCGTGTGGGATACTAAGTGTCATTCCTTATCAGATTGTCGTGTTAGGATTCCTGCCGCGCGTTGATTCGGCAGTGTCCTTCACCGGCGTATCCAACCAATAGGGACGGCGACGAGAACCGATGAACATCCACGCGACGCTCGCTCAAGCCACATCGCAGCCTCGCTTTTTGATGTGCCCGCCGCGTTTCTTTGCGGTCAGTTACAGCATCAATCCCTGGATGGACCCTGCGGCCTGGGCCGGCAGCGCCGCGAGCTTCCACGCCCAAGCCGAGCAGCAATGGACGAGCCTGCGCCGCGTCCTCAAAGGGCTCGGCGCCGAAGTCGAGACGCTCGACGCCGCGCCAAGTCTGCCCGATCTCGTCTTCACCGCCAATGCCGCGGTGGTGTTCGACGGCAAGGCGGTGCTGGCGCGATTTCGTCATGGCGAGCGGCGCAACGAGGAGCCGGTGTTTGACGCCGCGTTCCAGTCTCTTAAGGCACGTGGCCTGATCGACGAGATTTTGGAACTGCCGGAGGGCGTGATGCTCGAGGGCGCCGGCGATTGCATTTTCGATCCGCGGCGCCGCTTTCTCTGGCTCGGCTGTGGCTTTCGCTCCGATGCCGCGGCGGCACCGGCGATCGAAGAGGCGCTGGGTCTGCGCTGCGTTGCGCTGCCGCTTGCCGATCCGCGCTTCTACCATCTCGACACTGCGCTCTGCGCACTGCCGGGCGGCGGCGTGATCTATTATCCGCAAGCCTTTACGCCGGTGGCGCTGGCGGCCATCCATGAACATGTCGCGCCGGCCGACCGCATCGAGCTGAGCCAGTCCGATGCGGCGCGTTTCGCCGCAAATGCGGTCTACGTCGGCCGCGCCATCGTGCTGTCGAGCTGCGGCAACGCATTGCGCGCCAAGCTTGAACGCCGCGGCTATGCAGTGGTCGAAACGCCGCTCGATGTTTTCCAGAAGAGCGGCGGCTCGGCCTGTTGCCTGACGTTACGGCTTGATCATCGCACGCGTGCGGTGACGGAAGCGGCGGAAACGATCAATGCCTCAGCGGTGCCGAAAGCTGCCGCTGCGGGGCGCTGAGCCTTTCGCGGCCGTAGCGTTATTCCGCCGCCTCGACGATGCGGATGTCGCGCACCGCGCCGTCGCCGAGCGCTTTCAGCGCTTCCTGATAGGCCGGGCTCTTATAGGCGGCGATGGCTTTCTCGACGCTCGGGAATTCGGAAATGACGATGCGCTCCTTCTGGCCGGCCTCGAAGGCTTCGGCCGCCGTGCCGCGCGCGATATAGCGGGCGCCGAACGGCATGGTCGCCGGCGGCGCCAGCTTGGCATAGGCCTCGACTTTTTTCGGATCGGAAATCGAGCGATAGACGGTGACCCAATAGGCTTTCGGCATTTGCGAATTCTCCCTAGAGCGTGATCCCAAGCTTGCCCTCCGACTTGATCCGAGGGTGGGAACCGGTTCGGAGGAGATCATGCTCAAACGAAAGAATCTAGACTGACGCTGCGATGTGCTCGTAACGGCGGCCGCTCAGGACATCAGTTTGTCGGGCAGCGCGTCGGGCGTGTAGTTGCGCGGCGTATTGTTGCTCACGAGCCGCATGAATGGCCAGACGAAGAATGCACCGGCGCCCATCACGATGAGCGCATGCAGGTCACCGGTGATGAAGGTCAGCACCAGCGGAGTGGCGATGAAAAACAGGCCGGCGATGATCATGGTGACGAGCGCGCCCTTATAGCGCGCCGACGACATGCCGGCCGTAAAGCGGATCTTGTCGTGACCGCGGCCGATCAGGCGGGCGTGCAGATCTTCGACGAAATCACGATAAATCCGGGTCTGTGCGTTATCCGGCAAGCCGTTCGATGTGACATTGGAGACCGTGATCGCTTCGCCCGAAGTGAAGACGATTTTGCATTGGTCGATGACACGGTCGGCATTGCCGAGGCCGGCGGTGCTTAAATGAATGGCGGCGAGATCAGTAAAGGCCAGCGTCTGCGCCTTGTCGTCGACGCTGTAGGAAAGGATGCGGTCGTCGAGACTGATGCCGTGATTGGTGAGCCGCCAGACAAAGCGCCGGCTGCCAGGGGCGGTGAAATAGACGTCATGCAGCTGCGAGTGCTGAGCCTGCAGATTCAGCTGGAGCATGGGCCTGCTCTCGGACGGACAGCGATGTGCGGAATTGGGTCCCCGCACAGCTTTGTCGGTCCGCAAGCGGTTCAGGTTCGAATCTGGCCGGCAAAAGCCAGCGCGGACGGCAAGGGCAAAATTTGCTAGGCTTTAGATCAGGATAGCCATCAAGCCCAGCTGGGAGAGCCAACAATGTCGTTTTTCACTTCGCTGTTTCGCCGCGGCTCCGCCGGTTCGGAAACCGCGGCAAAAGCCGCCGCCCCGATCGAATACAAGGGCTATGTCATCACGGCCGCGCCGTTTGCCCATAACGGCCAATATCAGACGGCCGGCAGCATCACGCGGGAGGTCGACGGCGTGCGCAAGGAGCACCGTTTCATCCGCGCCGACTCCTATGCGTCCTACGACGATGCGGTGAACTTCACCGAGAACAAGGCACGCCAGATCGTCGACCTGCAGGGCGACCGGATATTCGATCAAGGCTGACGTGCGAGATCGAAGGTCGCCCTCAGACGCCCTCTACGATACGCAGGTCGCGCTCGCAGGCACTGCCGAGAACTTTCAGCGCGGCCTGATAGCCAGGACTGTCGTGAGCGGCTGCGGCCTGCTCGACGCTGTCGAACTCGATCAGCACGGTGCGCTGCTTCAGCCCCTTCTCATAGGCTTTGGCGGCGGTGCCGCGAGCGAGAAAGCGTCCGCCGCCGGCGGTGATCGCCGGTCCCGCGAGCTTGGCATATTCCGCCAGCGCGTCCGGATTGGAGACCGAAAAATAAGTTGCGATCCAATAAGCCTTGGCCATCACTGCCTCCCTTGTCGTCGCGAACGTTGTTGCGGACGGCACAGTATCGGCCTCGCGGCACGAAGGCGAGGGCACTGCAACGAACCGGCACAAACCGGGATAAACGGCATGTAAAGGCGGGAAGCTGCGCCGCGAAGGAATGTCAGGCGGCTTCGTCGTCGGCGCGGGCCTTTTCGCCCTTCAGCCGCTTGAGCACCGAGCGCAGCGAAGCGATTTCTGCCTCGAGCATTGCCACGCGCTGCACGACTTCGGACTCCGAAAGCTGGGCCTCGTCCGACTGGATCTGCTCGGCCGCGACAAAAGCGAGGCCGACTTCGTCGCCGTGGCGCCAGCGCGCCTTGGCGCGAAACGTCTGATCGCGCTGTGGGATGTAAAGGTCGAACGTATCCGGCAGCATCACCGTGTCGGAAAAAATGATGCGTGCGCCTTTGTCCGACAGATCGCGGATCAAACAGGACAGCGCGCCACGCTTGCGGCTGACATAGACAAAGCCGCGCAAGAAGCTTTTGGTTCGTCTCGAACTTCGGCGCTCGCTCATCTTCACTCTCAGCTTCAAGCGCGATCGGAGAAACGGAAGACCGGCTCTCCGGGAAATCCATCCTTAATCGCGCGGCAAGTTACGCCGCAGCAATTAATACCGGATTACCGCTCGATTTGGGTAAAAAGCCAAGGATTTTCAAAGAGAACGCAAGCGTCCCGGGCACGTACTCACAGCCCCCGCGGGGCCGCGCGCACAAGCCTAAAAGATCGTCAGCCAGCGCTCAACGTCATAGACCATCGCGCCGAGTGCGCAAGCCAAGAGCCCCGTGCCGATGAGGCCGACGACGATCGCCGACTCCACCCGATCAAGGATGTCCCTGACCGGATGCGCCTTGGCCAAATATGATCCAGCGAAGTGACCCATTTGCAGAGAACCAGCTCCGTTCCTTGATGGAACACGCTCTATCTAACAAACGACTCACCGAAAGGAATGTTGCGCTCCAGCGGGTCAGCCTTGCAACAGTTGCGTGGCTCGCGAGGGCGCAATCTTATTCACGAAATCTGACAATTCGCATCACCCGACATTTTTACGTCGCGGTTACGTCCCGCACCGGCCGCAATCGGAACCCGATTGCGTAACTTTCCGCGCCGGGCGAAATTCGTAAAAAGCCGCGCAATGCGCGAGCGCACGACAAGACCAACGGCAAGGGAGGGACCCAGCAATGCATGTGTTCAGCATCGTCGAAGAGGCGCAGTACAATCCGAAAAAGCACGTCGAAAAAATCCTCGGCAAAATCGAGGACGGCGACGTCACGGTGGCCTGCTGGGAGCCGCACCAGATCAGCCCTTACCATTGCCATCCATTCGCAACCGAAATCTACTTCTGCTTCGAAGGCGGCGGCACCATGCGCACGCCGACCGAAACCATCACGGTGAAGCCCGGCGCCTTTGTCGTGCACCCGCCCGGCGAGGTGCACGAATATGCCAATGGAGCCCACCGCACGCTGTTGTTCCGCGTCCGCTACGGCACCGATATGGCCGCCCGCCATCTCGACTGGCGCGGGCGGGAGGGCTGGACGCAGAGCCCGGAAGACGCCGCGTATTACAAGGCGCATCCGGTGGGGGCGTAACTAAGGGTTCAACCTCGTCATTGCGAGCGAAGCGAAGCAATCCAGGGCGGCCGCGCCGTGCTGGATTGCTTCGTCGCGGAGCCTGTCATCGGGCCGGCCACTTCGGGCCGGACCCGTTGGCTCCTCGCAATGACGCATTACTGATACCGATAGCGTCCCGGCGGGTGGTTCAGCGGCGCGCCGTTCGGCTCGCAGAAATCGGCATTGCCGCGTTTGGCCGCAAGGCATTGCCCGAAGGTCTCGTAAGCGCATTCGCGCGCCGGGCCGGTGAGCAGGCAAAAATTGTGGTGCACATAGCCGGATTGGGCCTGGGCGCTTGAAGCGCTGAGGGCCGCACCAAATAAGGCCGAAGACAAAAGAACAGCAGAGGTAATCAGCCGCATCGGAAATCTCCTTGTTTGGATCGCACGCCAATGAGGTATGGCTCCCACCGTTTCTGATAAACACCGCTCGGCTTCACTTCTTCGTTCACGACATCGTCATGGCCACGCAGCTTTCCTGGGCCGTCATGCCCGCGCATAGCCGTTCAAAGAACGGCGTCGTTTCACTCGCCTATGTCGCGGGCATCCCGACTAGCGTGACACGGCCTGTGCTTTTTTGATCGGGATGGCCGGGACAAGCCCGGCCATGACGGCTGGTGATGACTTGCCACCGTTGCCTTGCTAACACCCTGCCCACACAGCAGCCGGCCCAAAGGGGGAAATAAATGTTCCGTAAACCGCACTGTCCCGTCATCGCCATCGAAGAACACTATTGGGACGAGGAGCTGGAAAAGACCTACACCGGCGGCGAAGCCGGAAGGCCGGGCGAGCAGTTCAATCGGCTGCATGATTTCGGGCCGCTGCGCATCAAGGAAATGGACGAGGCCGGCATCGACATGCAGGTGCTGTCGCATGGCGCGCCGTCGACGCAGAAGCTTCCCGCCGAGACGGCCGCCGCGATGGCGACCCGGGTCAACGATCGCCTCGCCGCGATCGTCGCCAAGAATCCGCAGCGTTTTGCCGGCTTCGCGGCGCTGCCGACCGCGGTGCCGGAAGCCGCCGCCGACGAGCTCGAACGCACCGCGAAGCTCGGCTTCAAAGGCGCGATGCTGCACGGGCTCGCCAACGGCGAATTCCTCGACCACAAGAAATACTGGCCGATCTATGCGCGCGCCGAGAAGCTCGATCTGCCGATCTACATGCACCCTTCGCAGCCGCATCCCGACGTGATCAACACCTACTACGCCGATTACGTCAAAGACTTCCCGATGCTGCCGCGCGCCACCTGGGGCTATACGGTCGAGACCGCGACGCTCGCCATTCGCCTGGTGCTGTCGGGCGTGTTCGAGAAGCACCCAAAGCTGAAAGTCATTCTCGGCCATCTCGGCGAGACGCTGCCCTTCCTGGTCTGGCGTGTCGACCACACGCTGGCGCGGCCGGGCCAGAAGTCGATCAGCTTCCGCGACGTGTTCTGCAACAACTTCTATGTCACGACGAGTGGCAATTTCTCTAATCCGGCGCTGCTCTGCTGCGTCATGGAAATGGGCATCGACCGCATCCTGTTTGCCGTCGACTGGCCCTTCGTGATGAACCCGCCGGCGGTGCGCTGGATGGAAACTGCGCCGCTCTGCGACGAGGACAAGGCGAAGATTCTGTCGGGCAATGCGAAGCGGTTGTTGAAGATGTGAGGCGTTCATTTCACCTCCCCCTGCAGGGGGAGGTAGCCGCGCTCCGCGCGGCGGAAGGGGAAGTGCGAGGCGCCATCAATTGCCGCGGCGCTGCCTTCCCCACCCTGCGCCCTTCGGGCGCAACCCTCCCCCTGCAGGGGAGGGTGAAACATTATTGCGGAAACTTGCGCCGCGCGGTCGTCGCGGCGAGCACCTTGCCGGCCGGGTCGAGCGCCTCGATGGTGAACTCGTAAGTGTGCACCTCGCCGGGCGGCGGCGAAGGGCCGACGAAGCCTGAGGCAAAGGCGTCGCACGGCACTTCCGGCTGGCCGCGATACCCGACCGTGCCGCCGCCGTGATGGAAGGTCGGCTTGTCGAGATCCCTCATGGCGAAGCGCAGATTGACCGTTCCCTTCGGCACGTCGCTCAGCTGAAAATTCGGCGAGCCGTCGGGCCGGCCCTGGCACCAGTCGAACGAAACGGAGAAGGCGTGGGCGGTGCTTACGCTCACCGCGAGCGCGGCGACGGCGAAAGTGGGCACCGCCAACTGGCGCGGGCGCCGTGCTGCTGTAATCGATGAGCCGAATAGCTTGAGCATGCCAATTCTCCGCAATGCCTTCCAGGCAGGCGCATCTTAATCCGGCCCGCCGTCAGCCGGGGAGGGGCACCGCGCGTGGCTCGCGCAGCGTGGTGCTCAATTCAGGCTACGGCTCGATTGCCCCGCCCCGCGTACCTTCGGTGTGCGGCCCCCGCAAGGGAGGGTGCTTTGTTTTAATTCAGCTTGGACGAAGCGCGCGACTTTGGCCGCGCTGGTGCTGTGGCGGGGTGGTATGACGTGTTGCGCTCGCAGAAGCCGCCGATGCCGCTGACGTCGGTCATGCATTGCTCGTAGGTGACGAAGCTGCAGCTCGTGGAGCCTTTGGTGTAGTTGGCGCACCACGGATAGTCTTGCGCCTGGGCGCTCATGCTGGCGGCGGCAAGAAAACTTAATGTCAAAAGCAAAAGACTTGGTGTGAAGCGAGGGATTGGCGCGAGGAGGACGTGTCTCATGATCGGTCTCCTGTTGGCTCCTTGTTATTAACGCCGCTGCCTTTGCTTTATTTCCTCTGGCGGGGGGCGGCGCGGCGGCCCCACCCCGCGCACCTTTGGTGCGCAGCCCTCCCCCTGCAGGGGAGGGTTAAGAAAGCGACGTGCGTCGCGACCTCGGCGCCCTGCGGCGGAAGGTAAGGGCGCTGCGCGTGCGTTGGCGTTTGTCGTTTGGCGTCGCGACCCCCACCCCTAGCCCCTCCCCACAAGGGGGGGAACGTGCGGAGACGCGGGCTGGCCACGGTAAGGGAAATGGTTCTTCCGCCTCTTTTCCCGGAACTTTCCGCCCCCATATCCTCCTTGTCGGATTGCCTTTCGGGGGATCCGCTTTTGCCGTCTAAGCTGCGGCGGGAGCTTGGTTTAGGGAGCTTTGTTCGCAAGCCTTAAGTTTAGCGTCCGGTGCGAAACCTTACGCAAACTTGGCTCTACGAATGTTGATCCGGGAACCTTGATTTCCGTCATGGATTAGTCCGGCAGCTCGCTAAAATCTCACCCCATGACGATGTCTTTGCCGTGCCTTCGGGGCGGTAATTACAGGCCGAGGGAAGGAAGCCAGCTTGGCTTAAAAAGATATGGATTTTGAAAAATATACGGACCGCAGCCGCGGTTTCGTTCAGTCTGCCCAGTCGCTCGCGCAGCGCGAGGGACATCAGCAATTTGCACCCGAACATCTCCTGAAAGTCCTGCTCGACGACCCGGAAGGGCTCGCGGCGGGACTGATCGACCGCGCCGGCGGTAATTCGCGTGCGGCGCTCAAGGCCGTCGAGGCGGCTTTGGCCAAGCGGCCGAAAGTGTCCGGCGGCGGCGCCGGCCAGATCTATCTCGATCCGGCGCTGGCGCGGGTGTTCGACGCGGCCGAAAAGGCCGGCGAGAAGTCCGGCGACAGTTTTGTCACGGTCGAGCGGCTTTTGCTCGCGCTTGCGCTCGACAAGACGACCGAGGCGGGAAAGATCCTCGCCAGTGCCGGCGTCACGCCGCAAAGCCTCAATGCGGCGATCGAAGCCTTGCGCAAAGGGCGCACCGCGGATTCGGCCACGGCCGAGAACGCCTATGATGCGCTGAAGAAATATGCGCGCGACCTGACCCAGGCGGCGCGCGACGGCAAGCTCGATCCGGTGATCGGGCGCGACGAGGAAATCCGCCGCACCATTCAGGTGCTGTCGCGGCGGACCAAGAACAATCCGGTGCTGATCGGCGAGCCTGGCGTCGGCAAGACCGCCATCGTCGAGGGCCTGGCGCTGCGCATCGTCGATGGCGATGTGCCGGAAAGCCTGCAGGACAAGAAGCTGCTTGCGCTCGACATGGGCGCCTTGATCGCCGGCGCGAAATATCGCGGCGAGTTCGAGGAGCGGCTGAAGGCGATCCTGCAGGAGGTGACGGCGTCGGCCGGCGCCTACATCCTCTTCATCGATGAGATGCATACGATCATTGGCGCCGGCAAAGCCGACGGCGCGATGGATGCGTCGAACCTGTTGAAGCCGGCGCTGGCGCGCGGCGAATTGCATTGCGTCGGCGCGACCACGCTCGACGAATACAAGAAATATATCGAGAAGGATGCCGCCTTGGCGCGGCGCTTCCAGCCGGTCTATGTCGACGAGCCGACCGTGGAAGACACGATCTCGATCCTGCGCGGCCTCAAAGAGAAATACGAGGCGCACCACAAGGTGAAGGTCACCGATGCGGCACTGGTGGCGGCGGCGACCTTGTCGAACCGCTACATCACCAACCGGTTCCTGCCCGACAAGGCCATCGACCTTGTCGATGAGGCGGCGGCGCGGCTGCGCATGCAGATCGATTCCAAGCCGGAAGAGCTCGATAATCTCGACCGCGAAATCGTGCGCATGAAGATCGAGCAGGAGGCGCTGAAGAAAGAAACCGATACGGCCTCCAAGGATCGCCTGAAGCGGCTGGAGAAGGATCTCGCAGGCCTGCAGGAACGCGCCGATGCGATGACGGCGAAGTGGAAGTCCGAGAAGGACAAGCTGTCGTCGGCGGCCGAATTGCAGAAGCAGCTCGACAAGGCGAAGAACGATCTCGCCGAGGTGATCCGCCGCGGCGATTTCCAGCGCGCCGGCGAATTGCAGTACAGCGTCATTCCCGGGCTCGAGGGGAAGCTGAAGCAGACCGAGGAGCAGTCCGCGGGCGCCATGGTGGCGTCCGAAGCCGTGACCGCGGACAATATCGCGCAAGTCGTGTCGCGCTGGACCGGCATTCCGGTCGACCGCATGCTCGAAGGCGAACGCGAGAAGCTTCTGAAGATGGAGGATGCGCTGAGCAAGCGCGTCGTCGGCCAGGCCGAGGCGGTGAAAGCCGTGGCGACCGCGGTGCGGCGGGCGCGCGCCGGGTTGCAGGATCCGAACCGGCCCATTGGTTCGTTCATGTTCTTAGGGCCGACGGGCGTCGGCAAGACGGAGCTGACCAAAGCGCTGGCGCAGTTTCTGTTCGACGATGAGCATGCGCTCATCCGCATCGACATGTCGGAATATATGGAGAAGCATTCCGTGGCCCGCCTCATCGGCGCGCCGCCCGGCTATGTCGGCTATGAGGAAGGCGGCGCGCCGACGGAAGCGGTGCGGCGGCGGCCGTATCAGGTCGTCTTGTTCGACGAGATCGAGAAGGCGCATCCGGACGTGTTCAATGTGCTGTTGCAGGTGCTCGATGACGGGCGCCTGACGGACGGGCAGGGACGCACGGTCGACTTCCGCAACACTTTGATCGTGATGACGTCGAATCTCGGCGCCGAATATCTGGTGAACCAGCCGGAAGGCCAGGATACGGAAGCCGTGCGCGACTTGGTGATGGCGGACGTGCGGGCGCATTTCCGGCCGGAGTTCTTGAACCGCATCGACGAGATCATTCTCTTTCATCGGCTCAAGCGCGAGCAGATGGGGCACATCGTCGATATTCAGCTCCGCTATCTGCAGAAGCTGCTCGACGATCGCAAGATCGTGCTGTCGCTCGATGCCAAGGCGCGCGATTGGCTCGCCGAGAAAGGCTACGACCCGGCCTATGGCGCGCGGCCCTTGAAGCGCGCCATCCAGAAGTCGGTGCAGGATCCGCTCGCCGAGCTTCTGCTCTCCGGCAAGATCAAAGACGGCGAGAAAGTCGCCATCACCGCCAGCAAAGACGGGCTGGTGTTCAACGGCACGAAGATCGCCGCGGCGGCGTAACGCAAATCGTCCTCCCCCGCGAAAGCGGGGGAGGGGGACCGCGCCCTTGCGCGGTGGAAGGGGCGTCTGAATTGACGCTTCGTTGCCACAGCAGGACAAAAATAAGCCCAAAGCTCGCGCCTCCCTCCCCCTTGTGGGGAGGGATGGGGTGGGGGTCGTGACGTAGGTTTCCGCGAAGACGTTTGTTGACAGGCGACTTGCCGAGAAGACGTCAGCGTTTGCGCGACGCGTCCCGACCCCCACCCCTACCCCTCCCCACAAGGGGGAGGGGAAAATTAGCGCCGCGACTGCGCTTGCACGGCGACCTCATTGAGCCGCTCGCGCACGTGGTCGACGAAATAGCGCGCCTGTCCCTTGGGCAGGCCGTGGACGCGCAGCGGATTGAGCCCGCCCGAGCTCTCGACACTGATCGCATCCCAGAAGAAGCCGCGGATATGGGTCACCTCGGCGACGTGCGACAGCGGCAGATGCTCGTCGACACGCTTCCACGGCGTCAGCCAGAAGCCGATGATATTGGTGGACACGCCGATGCGATCGGCGATCAGGCACGCGGGAAAAATCCAGCGCGTCAAATTGCAATGAAAGATCGCCCAAAGCCGGCTCGATTGCACTTTGAGAATGTCGGGGGTGGCTTGGGGCACTGAAATCTCCTGCGCGCATCTTCCCCTCCCCCTTGTGGGGAGGGGTAGGGGTGGGGGTCGGGACGTGGGGCAATGATGCGGACGCTGCTCATGTTGGCAGCGCCCTATGTCGACACAATTAATGTCAAGATAAACGCCCTACGCCCCGACCCCCACCCCATCCCTCCCCACAAGGGGGAGGGAGCAGAGTTTAATGCGCCTGCGCGACATGCGGCGCGGACGGCGACGACGATGGCGGTGCCGGCGGTGCTGAGTGCGACAGCACGGCGTCGAGCTGGTCGCGGTCCTTCTCGAAATTGACGAGAGTTGAGCCATCAAGCACGCGGCCGCGCGGCAGCTTGATGCGCATCGGATCGACGAAGCGGTCGTTGACGATGATCTCGAAATGGACGTGCGAGCCGGTCGACATGCCGGAGGAGCCGACGAAGCCGATCACCTGGCCTTGGCGCACTTTAGAGCCGACATCGAGGCCTTTGGCGAAGGCGGTCATGTGGCCATAGGCGGTCTCGTAGCCATTGGCGTGCTTGACGCGCACATATTTGCCGTAGCCGCCTTTGAGGCCGATCTCTTCGATCTCGCCGTTGCCGGCAGCGAAGATCGGCGTGCCATAGGGCGCACCCCAGTCGACACCGGAATGCAATTCGCTGACATGAAGCAGCGGATGCGTGCGCCAGCCGAATGGCGAAGTCTCCACGCCGACCGCCACCGGCTTGCGCACCAGGAACTTCTTCGCGCTCTTGCCGGTCTCGTCGTAATAGTCGGAGACGCCGTCATCGGCGGTCTGGAAGCGGTAGTATTTCTTGGTCTCGCCGCCAACGGTGAGCGAGGCGAAGCGAACTTCCGGCCGATCGCCGGTCTCGTCCTCGGAATAGAGCACGTCGAAATTGTCGCCGGCCTGCACTTTGCGCTCGAAATCGACATCGTAAGAATAGATGCGGACGAGATCCTCGATCACCGACTTGGGTACATTGTTGCGCAGCGCCGTCTCGTAGAGGCTTTGATAGAGTTGCACGCCGCTTGAATCGTCGTCGCTCGCCTGCTCGTCGCCGTTACTCTCGGCAACGCCAGTGTCGATATTGCGGATGTCGACCGGCACATAGCGGCCGACATCGGACAGCGCCACGGCGGCCGTGATGCCGCTGTCGCCCGCAATAATGACGCGCAATGGCTGCACGTGGCCAAGGCCCGCGGGCGTCATCAGCACGCGCAGCTTCTGGCCGTCTTTGAGCCCGCCATCGAGCGCCGCCGGCCCGATCACCGCGATGATCGCCTTGATCTCCTCTGGCGCGGCGCCAAGCTCGCGCAGGATGGAGCCGACCGTCTCGCCCTTCTTGACGATGATCTGCTTTTCGCTCCAGTCGCCGCCGCCGTTGGTCAAGTTGGTGGTCTTCGGCAGCAGCGTGACGTTCTCAGGAACGGCGCGTGGCACGAAGCCGAAATAGGCATCGGGCTCGCCCTCCGCGGCGTAACTCATCTTCAGGCTGGCCGTGGCATCGGCGCTGGCCAACAGGTTAGACGTCGGCGAACCGATATTGCCGCGCAAGGCGGTGTCGCGCACCCGTGCCATCACGTCGTCGAGCGGCAATTGCGTTGAAGCCTTCACCTTGGACAACAGCGAATTGAGATCGCAGCTGCCGGGCGCCACGCCTCTGCTCTTGCCCGGCGCTCCGGCCAGATCGCATTCGACGAAGCTGACTTCGGCATCCGGCTCGGCCGCCGGCGCCTGATCGTCGCCGCCGACGCTGTCGGTGAGCAGCTTCTGCGGATTATAAGCCGGGATTTTCGCCGACAGATCCGACGTGGTGAGCGAGAGATTGCCGCCGACACGAACAAAAGGCCGCATGCGCACCATTTCGCGATCGCGCACATGGCTTGTTGTCGGCACGCGCAACACCTGGCGGGCGACGCTCGGCTCGCTGATCGCCGGCAGCCGATCGGTCTTGCGCAAGGCGTTGAGATGTTCGCCGATGCTCGAGATCGCGCCGCGCAGCACGCTCTCAACTTGTTCAGGAGCAGTGGCGAAATTGGTCTCGCCATCAAGCGACGCAAAAACGGCGCCGCCCATCAGGGCCGCGCCGCACAGGCCGGTTAAGATTGTGCCGGAGAACCATTGTACCGAGAGCCGGCGCCGATCAACGAGGCCGCCCGCACCGCCGTCTACCGAAAGCGGCGGCTCGTTGCCGAGATGGATCACCTCAGCGTCGATGCGCCGATGGTGCCAATCTTTCCCGCTACGCAGCCTAGCTTGGTCCAAGCCTACGTCCCCTGACCCCGTCGAGCCGACGTCCCCACTTCGGCGCCTTTTATTCGCGTGTCCCTCGGCCGGATGGCTACGGCCGCACGCGGGAAAACGCCGACGCCGCGCCGGACCACCCTGGTGGCCAGTCCGGCAAAGAATTCCGCGTCATCCTCCGCATTCGCCAGACGGTGCAAAAACCAAGCCGCAAGAACCAAGCTGTAAGAAACAAGCCGTTCCGGCGAAGCGGTACCGCACACGATGCCCCGCGGTTTGAGGGGCGTCAACGCGACCCGATGGACGACAGTTGAGACCTAAAAAGATTAGGACATCGCATCCCCGTACTTTGCGCGATATCCCAAAGCGGTATTAGCTGCAAAGAACGGCCGAGGAATGTGGCTCTAGTGCGGCGTCTTGCCGGCGACGGCCGCGATACCCATCTAATGGACGTCGGGGGATCTCGCATCTGCGAAAGCCTCCGGGGGCCGGCAAAACCTGCCGGATTCGGCACTCTCCACAAATCGCGACCTTCAGCTTCTAAAACGGTTGACAGTTCGTGTGGGCCGCGACTATATAGCGGCTCTTGGACGTACCGCCGCCTTGGCGCGATGGCGCGTCCGCGAAGCCCCTCACTGTTTACGCGGTGAATCATCCGGCCAGAACCTTTGGCCATGGCGGATGTACGGGCGTCGGCGGCTCTGGCTCAGGCTGGTTGTTGCCGAGGCCGGGGTTTTCGACGAAACCGTGAGGTTTCGGGTTGTTTGACAAGTGAATCAGAAGAAAGAGAAACGTGGACGGCGGTGTCCTTGCGGGCCGCTTCCTCGATCGGGCGAAGCTTCGGCTTCTTCCGGAAGAGGTGCGGTCATTGGAAGAGACAAGGCGGTCTACGTTTAAGGTAACACTGTTGGAATTCGCAGGGCTTCGGCCTTGCGGAAGACAAGAGTGGGACCTCGTCAAACGTGTGATCAGCCGAGATCAATCTCATCCAACTTGAGAGTTTGATCCTGGCTCAGAGCGAACGCTGGCGGCAGGCCTAACACATGCAAGTCGAGCGCCCCGCAAGGGGAGCGGCAGACGGGAGAGTAACACGTGGGAAC
>DATAQN010000103.1:0-2882 GCA_036264635.1 Xanthobacteraceae bacterium
CGGCATTCTGGTCGACGATTCTACGGTGACGATTGAAAACACCCATCGCCTGCTCACCGAGGAAGGCAAGCCCTTGCCTGAGGCGACGCTTCACGGCGCTGCCGGCATCGCGGTGCCGACCCTGGTTTCGACGCTCGCCATCAGTTGCGTGTTCACCTCGGTCGTTTTCCTCGAGGGCCCCTCGAAATACCTGTTTACGCCGCTCGGGTTTGCAGTGGTTTTCGCGATGCTCGCCTCCTATGCGCTCTCGCGGACGCTGACGCCAATCGTCATCGGCCTCCTGCTCAAGGGCGAGCGCCATGATGCTTCCGATGGCGTCCGGCGAGGCTTGTTGAGCCGATTTCAAGCGGGGTTCGATCGGGGCTTCGAGCGTATGCGTCAAGGCTATGTCGCGCTCCTCACCTACGTGCTGCATCACCGCATCATCGTTCCGGCCGCGGCTGTTCTGATACTCGGGCTCGGCGGAACGATGCTGGTGTTCGTTGGCCGCGATTTCTTTCCGCTCATCGATGGCGGTCAAATCCAGCTGCATGTCCGCGCGCCTGCCGGGACCCGGATTGAAACCACCGAAAAGATTTTTCAGGAGGTAGAGGACAAGATTCGCGAGATCATCCCCGAAAGCGAACGGGCGCTGATCGTCGACAATATCGGATTGCCGGCGCGGGCATACAATCTGGCTTTCACCGACGGCTCGACGATTGGCGTCAATGACGGCACCATCCTGGTCTTGCTCAAGGAAGGTCACGCGCCGACCGCCGAATACGTCCGCAAGCTGCGCGAAGCGTTGGCAGCCGCCTTTCCGGAGGACGTGTTCTATTTCCAGGCTGCCGACATCGTTACGCAGATTCTCAATTTCGGGCTCCCCGCGCAGATCGACGTGCGAACCGTCGGCTATGATCGTACGACCAATCTTCGGGTTGCCAAGGAGATGCGGCGCCGGATGGCGGCGATCCCCGGGATCGAGGACGCGCATCTTCAGCAGGAAGTCGACGCCCCCGCATTCTACGCGACCATTGATCGGGCCCGAGCGGAGCAACTCGGCCTCAACGCCAATACGATCGCCACCAACCTCAATGTCAGCCTGAGCTCGTCCGAGCAGGTCTCGCCGAATTTCTGGACCGATCCGAGCTCCGGCATTCCGTATTTCATCGCGGTGCAGACCCCGGAGCCAAGAGTGGCCTCCTTGAACGACCTCTCCAACACGCCTGTTTCCGGCACGATATCGCCCGCAGGCGCGGTGATTCCGGGATTGCTCAGCAATGTGGCGACCATCACGCGCAGCACCGTGCCAACCAACACCAACCAGACCAATGTCCAGCCCGTCTACGATGTCTATGCCAGCGTTCAGGGCCGCGATCTCGGCAGCGTCGCGGCCGACATCAACAAGGTCGTCGCCGGCCTTCGCTCGCAACTGTCGCCGGGCAATTCGATCCAGATTGCCGGCCAGATCCAGAGCATGAACGACGCTTTCCGCGACCTTGGCATGGGCCTCCTGTTCGCCGCCGTGTTCGTCTACCTGCTCATGGTCGTGAACTACCAGAACTTCGGCGATCCGTTTGTCGTCATTCTGGCCCTGCCGGCCACCTTCTGCGGCATTCTCACGATGCTCTTCCTCACCGGCACGACGCTCAACGTACCCTCGCTGATGGGAGCGATCATGGCGGTCGGCGTCGCGTCGGCGAACTCGATCCTGCTGGTTACCTTCGCGCGCGAGCTGCAGATGACCGGCCGGCCGGCGTTCGATGCCGCGATCACCGCCGGCTATACCCGGATTCGTCCAGTGCTGATGACCGCGGCGGCAATGATCGTCGGCATGATCCCCATGGCAATCGGCGGCCCCGGTCAAGAGCAGAACGCCGCACTGGCGCGAGCGGTCATCGGCGGCCTGCTGTTCGCAACTCCAACGACTCTGCTGGTCGTGCCATATCTGTTCGCGCGGCTGCGCAAGGGCAACGACGGCAAGACGGCCCACGGGGTATTCAAAGAGGAAATCGCATGAACGACGTGAATCGAACGATCGACATCGAGGATTTGCCGCCGAAGGACGAAGACCAACCCAAGCCGGCGGCCGGCGCACGACCGGCGCCAAGTCATAAGGCCATTCGCCCACGCGGCTTTTGGCTGCTCGGCTTGGGCGCGCTGTTGCCGCTCGCCGTGGGCGTCGCATACGGCGCGTCGCAGCATTACGCGCAGGATCGTCAGGTCATGAGAACTAACGAGCAGCAGCGGGACCTTGTCCCGGCCGTTCGCGTCGGAAAGGTGCGCGCCGCCGGCAGCGAGATAACCGTCTCCCTGCCGGCGACGACGCTCGCATTCGCGTCAGCGAACATCTTTGCGCGCGCCAACGGCTATATCGAGACGCGCAAGGTCGATATCGGTGATCACGTGAAGGCTGGCGATTTGCTGGCGCAGATTACGGCTCCCGAGCTCGATTACCAGATCGCTCAGGCCGAGGCCACGCTTAGCCAGAACCAAGCGACGTTGCAGCAGACGCAGGCGAGCCGGGATCTTGCACGGGTCACCAACGATCGTGACAGTGACTTGGTCAAAAAGGGATGGGTGACGCCTCAGCAGGGCGACACCGACCGTCTGACCCTCGATGCCCAGCAGGCGGCGATCGCGGTTGCGCAAGCAAACATCGCGGCTCAGCAGGCCCTGATCCGGGTGCTTCGCCAGCAAAAGGCCTACCAGAGCGTGGTCGCGCCATTCGACGGCATCATCACCCAGCGGAACGTCGATACAGGGAGCCTCGTGCAGTCCGGCACCACGTTCATGTTCACGTTGATGCAAAGCGACGTCATCCGCACCCAGGTCTACGTGCCGCAGGACGCGGCGTTCGGCGTGGCCACCGGAGTCGATGCAGTCGTCCACGTACCCGAAAT
>DATAQN010000174.1:0-29498 GCA_036264635.1 Xanthobacteraceae bacterium
GCTCTTGGTGAAGGAGGCGCGAACCTCGCCCGCCGTGCGGTTGCGGTTGTCGGTGAGGACTTCGACGATCACCGCGACACCGCCCGGGCCATAACCCTCGTAACGGATCTGCTCGTAGTTATCGCCCTCGCCGCCCGCCGCCTTCTTGATGGCGCGGTCGATATTGTCCTTGGGCATGTTTTCGGCGCGCGCCGCAATGATCGCCGCGCGCAGCCGCGGATTCATCGTCGGATCGGGCACACCGAGTTTCGCCGAAACCGTGATTTCGCGGGCGAGCTTACCGAAGAGTTTCGACTTCACCGCATCTTGCCGGCCCTTGCGGTGCATAATGTTCTTGTACTGTGAATGCCCGGCCATCGTGCGCTCTTGGTGTCTGTTGGCGGTCGTTGCTGCGAAGCCCGCCAGCCGCGCTCTCGCGCGCCGGCAGACTGGGAATGAATTGATGCGGCCCGCGTTATAAGGCCGCGCTTAGTGAAAATAAAGGCGCAGCCAGAACGGGATCAAGCCCAGAAGGCGGGCACCGCTTGTTCCAAACTGCCGCCTAGCCGCACCGCGGCCACGCGCGCGGCGAGCCCGGTCTCGGGGTCGGTCTCGACCGCCACGCCGCACAAAGTCGCCGGACCGTTCGCCGGCTCGAAACGCGCCGAAGCGACGCGGCGGATGAAGCGCTGCAGCGGCTCGTCCTTGGCCATGCCGATCACCGAATCGAAATCGCCAGTCATGCCGACATCGCTCATATAGGCGGTGCCGCCCGGCAGCACGCGCAGGTCGGCGGTGGGCACATGGGTGTGGGTGCCGACGACAAGGCTGGCGCGGCCGTCGCAGAAGAAACCCATCGCCTGCTTCTCGCTGGTCGCCTCGCCGTGGAAGTCGACAATGATCGCGTCGGCGCTGCTTTGCAGCGGGCATGCCATGAGCTCGCGCTCGACGGCCGCGAACGGATCGTCGAGCGGATCCATGAAAACGCGCCCCATGGCATTGACGATCAGAACCCGCGCGCCGTTCTTGGCTTCGATCACGGCCGCACCGCGTCCGGGCGTGCCGGCCGGATAATTGATCGGGCGAATCATGCGCGGCGCGCGCTCGATAAAAACCAGCGCCTCTTTCTGATCCCAGGCGTGATTGCCGAGCGTCACAGCGTCGGCGCCGGCTTCGACGAGCTCGCGATAGATCGTCTCGGTAATGCCAAATCCGCCGGCGGCATTTTCGCCGTTGACCACGACACAATCGAGCTTCCAGTCGCGCACGAGTTTCGGCAAACGCTCGTACACAATAGTGCGCCCGCTGCGGCCGACGACGTCGCCGATGAACAGAATGCGCATCCTCAATGGCCTCGCAGGTCGATGATCTCGCGCTCGGTTAGCATGAGATCGAGCCGTACGTCGCGAGGCGTTGTCGGCACATGCTGGACTTCCTGAGCGGCGAAGGCGATGCCAATCGCCACAACAGGCTTGCGCGCGCGCAGGCCCGCGATGGTGAGATCGTAATAGCCGCCGCCATAACCGAGGCGAAAGCCAGAGCGGTCGAAGGCCAAAAGCGGCACCAGCAGGATATCCGGATCGACCTCTTTGGCCTCGGGCTTCGGCTCGCGAATGCCCCAGACGCCGGAATTGAGCGGCTCGCCCCATTGCCACGCGCGCATGATGAGCGGCGTGCGGCGGCCAGCGATGGCCGGCAGCGCCAGCGCGGCACCGGCCTGGCTGAGCCTGCGCATCAGCGGCAGCGGACTGATCTCGGTCTTCATCGGCATGAAGCCCGACACAATGCTGCTCGCCGCAATCGCGAGCGGAAATTCGCGCGCCGCAATCGTCTCGGCCGCGGCCTGGCGCTCGTCTGCCGGCAAGGCGTCGCGGCGCGCCACCGCCTCGCGCCGCAGCGCAGCCTTGGTCTGCTCGATGTCTGTTGAAGAAGCCGCTGATGAGATCATGAGATGAATAAAACGTGCGGAGCCGCACCGGCCGTTGGAGCGTCGATCCCGGGTTCCCTACGAAAGTAGGTGGGCGCCATATGTCCGAACCCACGGGTCCGGCCAGGGACAGCTCCCTTCAGGATCGATAAGGCCCCGGGGATATGTCTCCTGACGTACCGCGCAGCCCCGCCTGGGCAATGTAATGCGCAATGCGGGTAAACGCCAATCGCCCCCACCGGCCGCGCCCATCCCACTGCACCCATCCAATGACGCAAGCCCCTAGACCCTGATGCGCTCGATCGAGCGGCATCAGGGTCTAGATTTTGCTTTGAGCATGATCTTTTCCGAAAACCGGGTTCCACTTTTTCGGGATCATGCTCTAGCCGAGCGCGACGTCGCTGTTGCCGATGGATTGGTTGAGCTTTTTGGTGATGTTTTCGATGCGCTCGGCGGCAGCACCAAGGGCTGCCGCGATCGAGGCTTGAGCGGCCCGGTTGCGATCGGAGGTGAGGACGCGGGCGTCCTGAAGCGCCGCAAGTTCCTCTTCCAGGCGTTTGAGCCGCTGACCCGCTTCGGCGAGTTCGTCGGCGACAGTGAGCGCCGCCATCACGGTGAGCCGGGTGTCGCCGATCTCGCCGAATTTACTGCGCAAGCCGCTGATGCGCATATCGAGATCGCGCGCGAGCTCGATGAGATGGCCTTCCTGCCCGTCCTCGCAAGCCATCCGAAACTGCCGGCCATTGATGGTGACATTGACTTGAGCCATTGCGCTGACGCCCCCAACGCTCCGTTGGTCGCACTCTTACTTTAACAGATCGACGGCGAACTCATTCAACTTGCAAAGTCACTCATCGGCCGCATCGCCTTCCGCCTCATCATCTTCCGCTTCCGCCGCATTCTCTTCCGCCGGGTCATCCGCCTCCGAATGATCCTGGGCCAAGACATCGCGAATTGTCTCGATCGCTCGATCAATGCGTTGCATGGCTTGGCGGTTCGCGGTCTCGAGCGTCCGGGCGCGCGCTGTCACCTCATCAAGCTCGCCCGCTAGCCGTGCACGATCGGTACCAAGCGCGTGAACCTGATTGGCAAGCAGCTTCTCGCCGCGAGCAGCTTCGGATCGCCGCTCGGCCGCCGCTTCCAAGGCATCCAGCGCGAGCGCGAGCCGCCGCGTAGCCGTCTCGATTGAATCGGCGTCACTCATCTGGCCATTCACCGCGGCCATCCCAACCGTCACAATGAACGCAAAAATTGTGCGACGGCAAATGTTTACCGCCAGAACTTTACGTCGTATCGAGGGAACGCGTCAACGATCAGGGCGGTTTTCGCATAGGAAACTGTGCATGACTTACCGCATGGAATGGCGACGTTTGACTATGTGGCCTCGCATGCTATCTGTCCGGCCTGTTTTCCATGATCGCGGCCATCCAGCTTCGCGCCGCGTTTGGCCTGTCCATTATTGGCCTTGTCATTCATTGGCCTGGCCGGTTTTGGCCTGTCCCAGTTAGGCCTGTACGATGACGATGCCGGATCGAGCTGCCGCGGCGGACGCAAGTCTCGCTCATGCTCCACATTTCTCCGCCTCCGGCGCTGACCCTGCCTCGCGAGCCGAGCATGACCGCATGGCCAATGCCATCCGCGCGCTGGCCATGGATGCGGTCGAGCAGGCTAAAGCGGGCCATCCCGGCTTGCCGATGGGCGCGGCCGATATCGCGACCGTGCTGTTCACCCTATTTCTGAAATTCGACCCGGCCGATCCCACTTGGCCCGACCGCGACCGTTTCGTGCTGTCGGCCGGCCACGGCTCAATGCTGCTTTACGCGCTGCTCCACCTGCTCGGCTATGAGAAGATGACGATTGCCGAGATCAAGCGCTTTCGGCAGCTCGGCTCGCTCACGCCGGGCCATCCCGAGCATGGCCATACGCCGGGCGTCGAGACGACAACAGGCCCGCTCGGCCAGGGTATCGCCGCCGCGGTCGGCATGGCGATTGCCGAACGCCATCTCGCGGCTCTGTTCGGCAGCGACGTCGTCGATCACAAGACCTATGTGCTCGCCTCCGACGGCGATCTGATGGAAGGCATCAGTCAAGAAGCGATCGCGCTTGCCGGCCATCTGAAACTGAAAAAGCTGATCGTCCTGTTCGACGACAATCACATCTCGATCGATGGGCCGACGTCGCTTTCGGATTCCGTCGACCAGGTCAAACGCTTCGAATCCGCAGGCTGGACGGCGAGCCGCATCGACGGCCACGATCCGGAAGCCATTACGGTTGCGATCGAAGCGGCTCAGCGCTCCGACAAGCCGACCATGATCGCCTGCCGCACCACCATCGGCTTCGGCGCGCCGAACAAGGGCGGTACGGAAAAAGTGCACGGCTCGCCGCTTGGCGCCGAAGAGGTCGCCGCTGCCCGGCAGAAGCTCGGCTGGACTTCACCGCCTTTCGAAATCCCGGCGGACATTCTCAAGGCGTGGCGCGCCGCTGGCGCCCGGGGCAAGCCGACGCACGCCGCTTGGCAGCAGCGGCTCGCGGCGCTCGACGCCGGCAAACGCGCCGAATTCGAACGGCGCCTGCGCGGCGATTTTGCCGATAAGCTTTCTGTCGCGGTCACTGAGGTCAAGCAGACACTCGCCCAGGCGCCGAAGGAAATTGCCACCCGCTCGGCCTCCGAGTTCGCGCTCGAGACCCTGACCGCGGCGTTGCCGGAAATGATCGGCGGCTCGGCCGACCTCACCGGCTCCAACAATACCCGCACCAAAAGCACGAAGGTGTTGAACGCCGCCGACTATGCCGGCCGCTTTATTCACTACGGCATCCGCGAGCATGGCATGGCGGCGGCCATGAACGGCATGGCGCTGCACGGCGGCATCGTTCCCTATTCGGGCACGTTCCTGGTGTTCTCCGATTATTGCAGACCGGCCATCCGGCTTGCCGCATTGATGGGGCAGCGCGTTATCCATGTGATGACACATGACTCCATTGGGCTTGGCGAAGATGGCCCGACACATCAGCCGGTCGAGCATCTGGCGGCGCTGCGCGCCATTCCGAACCTGAAAGTGTTCCGCCCGTGCGACACGGTCGAAACGGCGGAATGTTGGGAGCTCGCGCTGCAATCGGCGGACGCGCCGAGCGTGCTTGCTTTGACCCGGCAGAACCTGCCGCAGTTGCGCCTGGCTTTCGATGCGCAGAACCGCTGTGCCACCGGCGGCTATGAACTGATTGCCGCCGAGGATGGCGCCGCGGCTGTTTCTTTGTTCGCGACGGGTTCGGAAGTCGCTATCGCCGTCGAGGCGAGGAAACTCCTTGCCACCAGCAAGGTTTCCGCGCGCGTCGTCTCGGTTCCCTGTTTCGAGCTGCTATTGGCATTGCCGGAAGACCAGCGCGCCGCGATTATCGGCAGGGCCAAAGTCAACGTCGCCATTGAGGCCGGCATCCGCCAGGGCTGGGATGCGATCATCGGCTCTTCCGGCGCATTCGTCGGCATGACCGGATTTGGCGCCAGCGCGCCCCAAAAGGCTCTTTACCAACATTTCGGGCTGACTGCTGAAAAGGTGGCCGAGGCAGCTTTGGCTCGACTATGAGGTCGTGAATAAATAAATAAAGATCGCCGCCCGGTGGCCATAAGGGCGGTTCCTAAGGAGACCGGGATGTCCGTACGCGTCGCTATTAACGGTTTTGGCCGCATCGGCCGAAACGTCCTGCGTGCTGCAGTCGAAGCCAAGCGTAAGGACATCGAAGTCGTTGCCATCAATGATCTCGGCCCGGTCGAAACCAATGCGCATCTGCTTCGTTACGACAGCGTGCATGGCCGCTTCCCGGCCGAGGTGACGGTCAAAGGTGACACGATCAGCTGCGGCAACGGCGCCATCAAAGTCACCGCGGTGAAGAACCCGGCGGAACTGCCGTGGAAGGATCTCGGCATCGATATTGCGCTTGAATGCACCGGCATTTTCACGTCGAAAAAGACCGCGTCCGCGCATCTCGACGCCGGCGCCAAACGTGTTCTTGTTTCGGCGCCCGCCGATGGCGCCGACCTCACCGTCGTCTATGGCGTCAATCATGACAAGCTGACGAAAGCCCACTTGGTCGTTTCCAATGCGTCATGCACGACCAATTGTCTGGCGCCTGTTGTCAAAGTGCTTCACGACGCCATCGGTATCGATAAAGGTTTCATGACTACGGTGCACTCCTACACCAACGATCAGCCGTCGCTGGATCAGATGCACAAGGATCTCTATCGCGCGCGCGCCGCAGCGCTCAACATGATCCCGACCTCGACCGGCGCGGCAAAAGCTGTCGGCCTGGTTCTGCCGGAACTTGCCGGCCGCCTCGACGGTGTCTCCATCCGCGTGCCGACGCCCAATGTTTCAGTGATCGATTTCAAGTTCGTCGCCAAGCGCGCGACCAGCGCCGATGAGATCAACAGCGCCGTGAAGCGTGCGGCCGAACAGCAACTCAAGGGCATTCTCGGCTTTACCGACGCGCCCAATGTGTCGAGCGACTTCAACCACGACCCGCACTCCTCGATCTTCCACATCGATCAGACCAAGGTGATCGACGGTACGCTGTGCCGCGTGATGTCCTGGTATGACAACGAGTGGGGCTTCTCCAATCGGATGATCGATACCGCGGTGGCCATGGGGAAGCTTGGATAGCGAGCTTGGATAGAGTGTCGAGAATTGAATAGACAACTGGGGAAAATGTAAGCGTCATGAGTTCCAGCGTCGGCGTATTGATGAAGCCCACCTTTCGCAGCCTCGACAACGCCGACATCAAGGGCAAACGCGTTTTGCTCCGCGTCGACCTGAACGTCCCGATGCAAGACGGCAGGATCACGGACTCGACCCGCATCGAGGAAATCGCCCCTACCATCACCGAACTGTCCGACAAGGGCGGCAAGGTGATTTTGCTGTCGCATCTTGGCCGGCCAAAGGGACCGAATCCGAAAGACTCGCTCCGTCCGGTCGCCGCCGAAGTGGCGCGTATCATCAAGCGGCCGGTCGCTTTCGGTGAAGATTGCGTCGGCCCGAAGGCAGAGAGCGCCGTCGCCGCCATGAACAACGGCGACATTCTCTGTTTGGAGAATACGCGGTTTCACCCCGGCGAAGAAAAGAACGACAAGGAATTCGCCAAACAGCTTGCAGCACTCGGCGATGTCTTCGTCGACGATGCGTTCTCCGCAGCGCATCGCGAGCATGCCGCGAATGCCGCGATCGTGACTGTCTCGAACCTGCCCGCTTATCCCGGCCGCGCCATGGCGGCCGAGCTTGAAGCGCTGCACAAGGCGTTCGAGACGCCGCAACATCCGGTAGCGGCCATTGTCGGCGGCGCCAAGATCTCGACTAAGCTCGATCTTCTCGGCCACCTCCTGCAGAAGGTCGAGACGCTGATCATCGGCGGCGGCATGGCCAATACGTTCCTGGCGGCGCAAGGCAAGGCGATCGGCAAGTCGCTGTGCGAAAACGATCTCATTCCCAACGCCCAGGAGATCATGGCCAAGGCCAAGGCGATGAAGCGCGAGATCGTCTTGCCGGTCGATGCCGTGGTCGCGGAGAAATTTGCCGCGCATGCGCCCTCGCGCGTCGTTTCGGTAGATGCGGTCGGCGACAACGACATGATCCTCGACATCGGCCCTAAGAGCGTCGAGCACGTGATTTCAGTGCTCGGCCGCACCAAGACGCTGGTGTGGAACGGCCCGTTCGGCGCGTTCGAGATGGAGCCTTTCGACAATGGGACGCTCGCGGTCGCCGAAGCGGTCGCGGAACTGACAACGGCCAAGAAGCTTGTCAGTTTTGCAGGCGGCGGCGACACGGTGGCGGCGCTGAACGCGGCCGCGGTCCGTGACCGGCTGACCCATGTCTCGACCGCCGGCGGCGCGTTCCTTGAATCGCTCGAGGGGAAAACCCTGCCGGGCGTGCGGGTGCTTATGGTATCCCCGCCGTCATCTAACTAAGCTAGAAGCAACCCGAATTCGCCGGATCGCCGGCACAGGAATGTCGAGGAGAGCACGATGAATCTCAGCGAATTGAACAAGGTCGCGAAAGCCATGGTCGCGCCCGGGCGCGGCATTCTGGCGGCCGACGAATCCACCGGCACGATCAAAAAGCGCTTCGACACGCTCGGCGTCGAATCCACCGTCGACAACCGGCGGGACTATCGCGAGATGCTGTTCCGCAGCACCGACGCGATGTCGAAATACATTTCCGGCGTCATCCTTTACGACGAGACCATCAGACAAAACGCCAAGGACGGCACGCCGCTGGTCAAGGTCATCGAGAAGGCAGGCTCGCTGCCCGGCATCAAGGTCGACAAAGGCACCAAGCCGCTGCCGTTTTGCGAGGGCGAACTGATCACCGAAGGGCTTGACGGCCTCGGCGAGCGGCTTGCCGAATATCGCGGCCTCGGCGCCAAATTCGCCAAGTGGCGCGCCGTGATCGACATCGGCGCCAACATTCCGAGCTACGATTGCATCATGAGCAATGCGCATGCGCTCGGCCGCTACGCCGCACTGTGCCAGCAGGAAGGCATTGTCCCGATCGTCGAGCCGGAAGTGCTGATGGACGGCGACCATGACGCCGATCGCTGCGCCATGATCACCGAATGGGTGCTCAAGACCGTATTCGAGCAGCTGTACTATCAGCGCGTCGCGCTTGAAGGCATGGTGCTCAAGCCGAATATGGTCGTGCCCGGCAAGAAGTCGGCCAAGCGCGCATCGGTCGAAGAGGTCGCCGAGAAGACGCTGAAAGTGCTGAAAGCCTGCGTGCCGGCTTCTGTCCCCGGCATTGCGTTCCTCTCCGGCGGCCAGTCCGACGAAGATGCCACCGCGCATCTCGACGCCATGAACAAAATGGGCCCCCTGCCCTGGCACCTGACCTTTTCCTACGGCCGCGCCTTGCAGGCCGCGCCGCAGAAGACCTGGTCCGGCAAGTCGGAAAATGTCGCGGCCGCGCAGCGCGCCTTCGGCCACCGTGCGATGATGAACGGCCTTGCCGCACTTGGGCAATGGAAGGCCGATCTCGAGCGGAAAGCGGCGTGACGCGGGACAACATCCCGCGCCAGCGACTCTATCTCGTCACGCCTCGCATCGAAGATCCGGCCGCGTTTGTCTCTGAAGTCGATCGAGCCCTGGCCGCGGGTGACGTCGCCGCGGTTTTGCTGCGGCTCGCCGATGGCGACGAGCGCCAACAGGTTGCCTGCGTCAAAGCGATAGCGCCCGTGGTACAGCGTCGCGATGTCGCACTTCTCCTCGACGGCCATGCCCAGATCGCAGCGCGCGCTGGCGCCGACGGCGCGCATATCAGCGGAATCGAGGCTTTCGTGGCGGCGCTGCCGCTCTTGAAGCCTGATCGTATTGCCGGCGCCGGCAGTCTATTCAGCCGCCATGATGCCATGCTCGCAGGCGAATCCGGCGCCGACTATGTCATGTTCGGCGAGCCGGATCGTCGCGGCCGACGCTCTGCCTTCGAAGAGCTTGAAGAACGTCTGCTATGGTGGGCGGAGCTCTTCGAAATACCCGGAGTCGGTTATGCCGGCCATCCTGACGAGGTCGCGGCGCTGGCGCGCACGGGAGCCGATTTCGTCGCACTCGGTGACTGGATATGGACGCAGCCACAAGGCGCCGCTGCAGCAATCGCGAAAGCCGCCGAACATCTGACGATACCGGCACGCCGATGATGCCGATTTGCGCCGGCTGGCGCGCTCGCTCCATTGCCACGATCATTGCCGTTGCAATTTTCGCCCCGGTCATGCCGCAGCCAGCGAAGGCACAGAGCGCAGCACCGGCGCCGCCCGCTGCGCGGCCGGCGGCTAAACCGACCACCAGACCGAGGCTCAAGCCTGCAACGGCTGGCGGCGTTAAGGACGCCGCGGCCACCGCAACGCTGACCCCGTCCGGCGCCGGCACAGCCGTGCCCGATCCGGCCTATGGCGCATTCCAGCGCGGCTATTTCCTCACGGCTTTTCGGCTGGCCGAGCAGCGCGTCGAGCAGGACAAAGACCCGAAATCGATGACGCTGCTCGCCGAGCTCTACGCCAACGGGTTTGGCGTGCCGAACGACGATGCCAAGGCGGCGGACTGGTACAAGCTTGCGGCTGCGCGCGGCGACAGCAATGCGATGTTTGCGCTGGCGATGTTCGCGCTCGCGGGGCGTGCCGGACCGCGCGACCGCCAAGCCAGCGCCAAATGGCTCGACGCGGCGGCCAAGCTCGGTCATCCGCAGGCCGCCTATGATCTCGCGCTACTGTACATCGAAGGCCAGCTTTTCCCGCAGGACTTCAAGCGCGCCGCGGAATTGCTGCGCGTCGCGGCCGACGCCGGCAGTCCCGATGCGGAATACGCACTCGGAACCTTCTACAAAGAAGGCCGCGGCGTGCCCAAGGACATGCAGGAGGCGGTCAAGCTCTGGGCGAAAGCGGGGCTTGCCGACAACACCGATGCGCAGGTCGAATACGCTATCGCGCTCTATAACGGCGACGGCGTCCAACGGAATGAAGCAGTCGCCGCACTGATTTTTCACAAAGCCGCGCTGCACAACAGCGCGATCGCACAGGACCGGCTGGCGCTTATTCTGGCCAGGGGCCAGGGCGCGCCGGTCAGTCCGATTAACGCGACGAAATGGCATCTGATCTCCCAAGCCAACGGCGAGACCGATCTCGAGCTGGACGCTTACGTCGCCAAGCTCGATCCGGAAACACGCGCCGCGGGCCAGAAAGCAGCAAAAATCTGGCTCGACGCACAGAAAATGACGGCGCAGTCGACACCGCGGCCGCAAAATCCATGAATGCCGCATGGCTCGAATGCAGCGCAGCTTCGCTCTTGCGCCGCGGCGCCGGCAAGGTTACGCGAAGCCTCTCGTAACCAGAGATTGATCGCACATGCTTCACTCCGCCGTTCTCAACGTCATGATCAAGGCCGCGCACCGCGCCGGACGCAGCCTCAAGCGCGATCTCGGCGAGGTCGAGCAGTTGCAAGTCTCGATGAAGGGGCCGGCCAATTTCGTCACCGCCGCCGACCGGCGCGCCGAGGAAATCGTGCGCGAGGAACTCGCCAAGGCACGGCCCGATTATGGCTTTCTTGGCGAAGAAGGCGGCACCCGCGAAGGCAGCGACAAGAGTCATCGCTGGATCGTCGATCCGCTCGACGGCACGACCAATTTTTTGCACGGCATTCCGCACTTTGCCGTTTCGATTGCGCTGGAACGCAACGGCACGATCGTCGCCGGCCTGGTTTACAATCCGGCCAATGACGACCTGTTCGTGGCCGAACGCGGCAAAGGCGCGTTCCTCAACGACAAGCGCATCCGCGTCGCCGGACGGCAGCGCCTTGCCGAAGCGATTGTCGCCTGCGGTCTGCCCCACCATGGCCGCGGCGATCTCGCACTCGCGCGCTGCGAAATCGCCGCCGCGCAGCAGCATTTTGCCGGCCTGCGCCGGTTCGGCGCCGCGGCGCTCGATCTGGCCTGGGTGGCGGCCGGACGTTTCGACGCCTATTGGGAACGCGACCTTTCGCCTTGGGACATGGCCGCAGGCATTATCCTGGTGCGCGAAGCCGGCGGCTTCGTCTCCGACCTTGACGGCCATGACGCCATTCTCACCAAGGGCGAGGTTGCCGCCGGCAATGATACGATGCATCGCGAACTGCTAAAGCTTCTGAAAGCGGCCGGTAAAGAAGCCGACAAGCAAGCCAATAAGGAAATCAGCAGAGAAGTTTCGGCGCCATGACCTCGTCGCCCGAAATTTCCTTTCGGGCTTATCAAGCGGACGATGAAGACGCTTCCATTGCCCTATGGCTGCGCACCTGGCAGACGACTTTTCCTGAGATCGATTTCGCCAAGCGGCTCGATTGGTGGCGCGAGCGTTGGCGCAACGAACTGCTGCCGGTTGCCAAGGTTGTCGTAGCCGAAGCTGAAGGCAGCATGGCCGGCTTCGTCACCATCGACACCGCCACGCGCTACCTGGACCAACTCGTTGTCGCCCCGGAATATTGGGGGACAGGCGTCGGTCTTGCGCTGATCACTGAGGCCAAGCGACTGTCGCCGACGGGCGTCGACCTTGACGTGAATACCGACAATGCGCGTGCACTCGCCTTCTACGGCAAATGCGGATTTGTCGTCACTGGCGACGGCAAAAACCCGATCACGGGGCGGCCGATCCACCGCATGAGCTGGCGGCCTAGACCTTGATGATATTCGGCCGAATCGTACTCGTCATTGCGAGGAGCGAAGCGACGAAGCAATCCAGCGCTGCGGCGCCGTTCTAGATTGCTTCGCTTCGCTCGCAATGACGGTGGCCTGATCAACCTAAAAGCCAAAAAGCTGATGCCTACCTGGTCGGCCACGGCGCGCGCCGCAAAGGCCCGGCTTTGGCGGCAGGCTTGCTGCCGCTCAACTGCTGCATCCTGATCCGGGCATTCAACAGCGCCTTGTCGCGCGGCAGACCACCGGGGCGCCGGGCCATCGTTTCGAAGTTGGTAACGACCGGAAAAATGGATACGCGAATGCGGCTGTCTGGCGCGAGATTCATCGTTGATTTTCTTCTGGCTGATTGCTGCTCTTAGTGCATGATCCCGAAAAGTGGAAACCGGTTTTCGGAAAAGATCATGCTCAAATGCAAAATCTAGACCCTGATCCGATTCAATCGAAATGGATCAGGGTCTAGTGCACCGCGGCATGCTGCGGCTTCGCTAAGCATTTCTGTAAAACTTTATCGACGCTGGCGCGCGCGTCACGCGCTCGCACTACACGTCTTGAAATTGCAGTTTGGCGAGACGCGCATAAAGGCCATTGCCGCCGGAGAGTGACTGATGCGTGCCCTCTTCGACAATGCGGCCCTCGTTCATCACCAGGATTCGATCGCACGACTGCACGGTCGCCAATCGGTGCGCGATCACGATCGTGGTGCGCTCGCGCATCAGATCGGCGAGTGCGGCGGCGACCTGTTTCTCGCTTTCGGCATCAAGCGACGACGTCGCCTCGTCGAGCAGGAGCAGCGGCGCGTTGCGCAAAATGGCGCGCGCGATAGCGATACGCTGGCGCTGGCCGCCCGACAGCGTGATGCCGCGCTCGCCGACCGGCGTGTCGAGACCCTGCGGCAGCGCGGCGATGAAGCCCGCGGCATTGGCATGCTCCGCCGCACGCACGACCTCCTCATCGGAGGCGCCCGGGCGGCCAAAGCGGATATTGTCGCGCACCGAGCTTGCAAACATCACGCTGTCCTGCGGCACCAGCGCGATGCGCGCCCGTAAATCAGCCGGATCGAGATCGGTGAGGGTCACGCCGTCGAAGGTGACGCGGCCTGCAGTCGGATCGTAGAAGCGCAGCAGCAGATGGAAGATCGTGCTCTTGCCTGCGCCCGAAGGGCCGACGATCGCAAGCTTCTCGCCCTGCCGCACCCGAAACGACACGCCATTCAAAGCCGGGGCGTTCTGCCGCGTCGGATAGCTAAATCGCACATCTTCGAAGGCGGCTTCGCCGCGTGGCGGCATCGGCAGCGCGATCGGCTTTGCCGGGCTCACGATCGCAGGCTTGATGGATAGAATCTCGAAGAGCCGTTCCGCCGCGCCCGAGGCCGCGGCCACCTCGCCGCCGGTTTCCGACAGCGAGCCCAGAGCGCTCGATGCCAGGACCGCATAAAGAATGAACTGGCCGAGCCGGCCGGGCGTGATCTGCAGCGACAAGACTTCCTGCGCGCCGATCCAGAGCACAATGACGACGCTTGTCGAAACCAAAAAGATCGCGAGCGCCGTCAGCAGCGAGCGCGCCCGGATCGAGTCGCGCGCGGCCTGGAAAGCCTCCTCGACCGCACCGCGGAAACGCGCGATGCCGAGCCGCTCATTGGTGAAAGCCTGCAGCACTCGCACGGCGCCGATCAATTCGGACGCATAGGCCGAGGCTTCGGCGAGCGTGTCCTGGGCAAAGCGCGAACGGCGTCGCACCGCGCGGCCGAAGGCGTAAAGCGGCAGCACGATGATCGGGATCGCGGCAAGCACATAGGCGGACAGCTTCGGACTCGTCGCGACCATCATGATGCTGGCACCGATGAACAGGACGAAATTGCGCAGCGCCACGGAGATGGACGAGCCGACGCTGGCTTTGATTTGGGTGGTATCAGCGGTCAGCCGCGACACCATCTCGCCGGTTCTGGCGGCGTCGAAGAAGACGGCCGACAGCGAGGTCAGGTGCGCGAACACGTCGCTGCGTAGATCGGCAACGATACGCTCGCCAAGCGAGGTCACGAGGTAGTAGCGCGACGCGCTGGCGAAGGCGAGTACCGCCGCGATGCCGATCATGACCAGAAAATAGCTGTTGATCAGGTGGATGCCGTGCTCGGTGAAGCCGAAATCGATCATGCGCCGCACCGCGATCGGCACAACGAGCGTGGTAAGGGCGGCGAGCACCAGCGCCGCCAAGGCGGCGAGCGCCCGCCCGCGGTACCGGCCGATATAGGGGAGCAGCGAGGCGAGCGGCCTAATGTTTGGCCTGCGGCTTGCCGGCTCGGTGGAAGCGCTTGCGAGCAGCGTTCCGGCCGGAGCCGAAGGCCCGGCTACGCCTTGGACCGGTTCCACCGGGGTTGCCCCGGCCGTATCGTTTTGGGCGCGCAAATTCATTTAAGCACGTAAAATCATCGATTTTTCCACGCCCCCCGGCTTTATGGGGGGACAATGCCCGTTTTGGCCTTGCTCTGGCAATGTTGGCTTGCCGTGCCAACCACCGCAGCGTCAGCGCTTGTGGGAACGTCACTGACGCGTTATACACCCGCCAAATTTCCTGAAACTCATCGACTTTGAGAAAGCGCCGGAACGACGCCATGAAGGCCGAAACGCATCCCAATTACCACATGATCAAGGTGCTCATGACCGACGGCACCGAGTTCACCACTCGTTCGACCTGGGGCCAGCCGGGCGATACCCTGCACCTGGATATCGATCCGAAGTCGCATCCGGCCTGGACCGGCGGCCAGCAGCACCTGCTGGACCGCGGTGGGCGCCTGTCGCGGTTCAACAAGAGGTTCGAAGGCTTCTTGAAGAAGTAAATATCCAGAGCGCTTGGGGCGTGGTGCCGAAGAGCGGCTGCAGCTTTTCGGCCAAAATCATGCGCCCGCACATGACCTGGGCTTTCGGTCGGCCGCTAAATCTCGGATTCGAAAGCGGCCTTCAATAGGCCCATCTGCCGCTCGACCGGATTGTCCGCTGTAACACTCAAGTCCTGTGGCGCGTGCATTGTGGCGTCGAGCCTCCGCACATCGGCCTGCAGCTTGGTCGACCGCGCGATGAGTTCCTGAAGCTTTTCCGGCAAGAGCGCGAGCGACTGCGAGTCACCCGGCTCGCAAGCGGCAAGGCGCACCTTGCTCTTTTCCTTGTTGGCTTGGGCGAGCGTCATCTCGCCCTCTTTGACCGCGCGATGCAGCAGGAGCCACGATGCGAGCTGCATCAATCGCGTGGTCAACCGCATACTTTCGGTGGCGTAAACCAAGCTGGCGCTGCGCTCGAGCCGCTTAGATTCCGTGCGGCCGGCACCGTCAAGATAGCTGGCGGTCTCCTCGACCAGCGCCATTCCATCACGAAAGAGCGTCGCGAAGACCTGGGAACTCGCGAGGTGCTCGCTGAATGAAACCGCCGCGCTGATTTCTGCTGCACGCTTGTCTGACATATACGCCTCACAAACTAGTGCCGCCGATTGCGGTTCCCACGCGGCTTGCGGCGCGCTCCGTCTGAGAACCTCAAATCGAAATGCGGCCCTAGGACCCCAAATCTACAAGTGCCCCTAGCTTGCGAAGTTCGTGTCGGAATCTGTGCCGTGTCTCACGAACTTCGGAAGCGGGGCACTGCCTGTAACATCGCGCGACGGGCGCGCACTGTCCAGCGTCACGACGATGAAGCTTGCGACATAGTTGCCGCGGACCGCCTCGGTTTTGATGCGGTGCCGAACGAAGCGATGTTAGGCGATGAGTGGAACGAAAAGATGAACAAAAAAGAGCCGCCGTTGCCGGCGGCTCAAGGTGATAACAGGGAGGCGTCAAACAGAGTGGACAGGAGCCACTCAATGTCCAGAAGATGGACACGTTGATGTAATGAACGAGAAAGCTTAACGAAAGGTTAAGGATTCTCAGAAACTTGCCGAATCTTTCTCAAGCATAGTACGAGCGCGGGCGAAACCGGCGGCTAAGGTTTTGAAAAGGCTATTTCTTAAAGAACTGATCGGCGGCCGATTTCACTGCCTGCTTTTTTGCAATATCAGCCTCAAGGCGTGCGATTTCGCCTTTCAGGAGCTCGATCCGATCTGCAAGCTCGCCGGCCGAGAGCAGTGTCAAATCCTGACCGATTTCATAGGCGAGCTTCTTCTTCGGCACGTCTTCGTCGTTGAAAGCGGGCATAGCTCGTCTCCTCCACGCGAATTTTAGCTTTCGCTGCACGTATTGTCATGCCGGCGGCCCTTAGCTGGACCGTTCGCGGCGGTCGGACGCGGCCAATGCCGGCGGCCGCATCGTGGCCACTGACTTCCGCCTGACCCTTTGAAAGTAAACGAGAAAATTCTTGCTCTGCCCACCCGCAGCCGTTACTAGTTCGACCCTGCACTGCCATCGGGCGCATGCCCCCGATGCGGGAACGTGGAACAGGCAGTCGCGAATTCGGCGCAAAGCCTGTTAGGTAGTCGGTCGGAAACCATGATTGCGGCGCGAATGGCGCCGCCGCCGGCCTCGGAGGTCGTCTTTGTCATTTTCGCGCGCCGCACGTTCAGGCACCGCGTATCTCTGCGCGATGTTGGCGATTGCCGTGGCGACGCTTTTGGGCGCCTCCGCAGCGCGCGCCGTGGACGCTGTCAATGTGCGCAGTGATGCCGCGGCAATCGATTTGACCGATGCCGTCGAACTTCAGCAGACCGATAACGGCCGTATCCAGGTTTCGACGGCGCCCGGCGCCGACGGCATCATCCGCCGCATCGAGGTGCGCGGCCGCGAGGCCGGACGGAACTGGGCGGTCTTCGCGCTCGCCAACAATGGCGAAGAGCAGATCGACCGCCTCATTGTCGTGCCGCACTACCGCATGGTCGACTCTGGCCTGATCTGGCCCGATCTCGGCATCTCGCGCATCGTCTCCATCACGCCTTCGTCCGGCGATCCGCCCGACCGTCAGGACAATCCGAATGCCGACATATTTCGCATCACGCTGGATCCAGGCACCGTCATCACCTTTGTCGCCGAACTGCGCACCGACAATCTGCCGCAGATCTATCTGTGGGAACCCGACGCCTACAAGGACAAGGTCAATTCGCTCACCCTCTATCAGGGCATCGTCATCGGCATTGCCGGCCTCTTGGCGCTGTTCCTGACCATCCTCTTCGTGGTCAAAGGCAGCGTCATGTTCCCGGCCGCCGCTGCGCTCGGCTGGGCGGTGCTGGTCTATATCGGCATCGACTTCGGCTTTTGGCCAAAAGTGTTCGATATGTCGTCGGCCTCGGAGCGCATCTGGCGCGCCTCGGGTGAAGCGATCCTGGCAGCGACCCTCCTGGTCTTTCTGTTCGCGTATCTCAATCTCAATCGCTGGCATGTCCGCTACATCCACATCACGCTGGGCTGGCTACTCTTTCTCGGCGCGCTGGTTGCGGTCGCGCTGTTCTCACCGGCGGTGGCATCGGGCATTGCGCGCATCTCGCTGTTCATGATCGCGGTCTTCGGCTTCGTGCTGGTGATCTATCTCGCGACGCATGATTACGACCGCGCCGTGATGCTGATCCCGACCTGGCTGCTACTGGTGGTCTGGGTGGTTACGGCCGCCATGACGGTGCTTGGTTTTGTCACCAATGACATTATCGGCCCGGCCTTGCTCGGCGGCCTGGTCCTGATCGTCATGCTGATCGGATTCACGGTGATGCAGCATGCCTTCGCGGGCGGTGCGACCGGCGGCATCGTATCGGATGTCGAGCGCCGCGCGCTGGCGCTGACCGGCGCCGGCGACATGATCTGGGACTGGGACGTCGCGGCCGACAAAGTCTATACGAGCCCCGAGACCGAAGCGGCGCTGGGCTTGAGTCGCGGATCGCTTGAAGGTCCGGCCGCCAAATGGCTCGACGTGTTGCATCAGCTCGACCGCGACCGTTTCCGCGCCACGCTTGACAGCGTGTTGGAGCAACGCCGCGGCCGGGTGTCACAGGACTTCCGTATGCGCACCGCTGACGGTCACTATTTGTGGTTTGCGCTGAAGGCTCGGCCCGTGGTCGGCTCCGACGGCGAGGTGATCCGTCTCGTCGGCACGCTTACCGATGTGACCGAATTCAAGACCGCCGAGGAGCGGCTTCTTCACGACGCGGTGCACGATAATCTGACCGGCCTGCCCAATCGTGAATTGTTTTTGGACCGGCTCGACGCCGTCCTCGGCTTTGCCAAGACTGACGCAGCGATCCGCCCGACAGTCATGGTCGTTGATCTCGATCGCTTCAAACAGGTCAACGACTCCGTGGGCATGGCGGTCGGCGACTCGATCCTGCTGACACTTGCCCGCCGCCTGGGCCGGCTGATCAAGCCACAGGATACGCTGGCGCGGCTGTCCGGCGATCAGTTCGGACTCATTCTGCTGTCGGAAAAAGAGCCGGCACGCATCACCGCCTTTACCGAAACCATTCGCCGCACGCTGCGCGCGCCGATCACGTTCCGCGACCGCGAGATTTTCCTCACTGGCTCGATCGGGCTTCTGCTCGGCGAGAGCAACAATGAACCGCAGCGCGCCGACGCAGTTTTGAAAGATGCAGAACTCGCGATGTATCACGCCAAACGCGGCGGCGGCGATCGCATCGACGTGTTCAAAGCTGCCATGCGCGCGCGCAAGACCGACCGGCTGACGCTCGAATCCGATCTGCGGCGCGCGCTCGAGCGCGAAGAGATCAGCATCTTCTATCAGCCGATCATCCGCCTTGAAGACCGCGCCATCGCCGGCTTCGAAGCGCTGGCGCGCTGGAATCATCCAAAGCTCGGCCGCATGTCGCCGGTCGAGTTCATCAACATCGCCGAGGAAACCGGCCTCATCGTCGAGCTCGGCCTGTTCGTACTGGACCGTGCCGCACGCCAGCTCTCGACCTGGCAGCGCACGGTGCGCCAGCGCGACCCGCTTTTCTGCAGCGTCAATGTCTCGTCGCGGCAATTGCTGCGGCACGATCTGATCCAGGACATCCGCACGGTGCTGGCACGCTCGCCGCTGACCAACGGATCGCTCAAGCTGGAGATCACCGAATCCGTGGTGATGGAAAATCCGGAGCATGCAGCGCAAATGCTGCATCGTATCCGCGAGCTCGGCGCGGGGCTTGCGCTCGACGATTTCGGCACCGGCTATTCGTCGCTGTCCTATCTGCAACGCTTCCCATTCGACACCATCAAGATCGACCAGTCATTCGTGCGCACGACATCCAAAGGCACCCGGCCGGTGATCCTGCGCTCTATCATTACGCTGGCGCATGATCTCGGCATGGATGTCGTCGCCGAAGGGGCGGAATCGGACTCAGATGCGGTCGAACTGTCACAGCTCGGTTGCGAATATGCGCAAGGCTTTGTGTTCGGCGAGCCGATGACCGCTGAGCGGGCGCGCGCGCTGCTCGAACCAGACGCGGCAGCAGCCAAGCGTCAGGAAACGGGCATCAAGACCAAAGTGTTCTGATGGCAGTGTTTTGATGGCGGTGTTCTGACGGCGCGTCGCCGTTCAAGCATGTCCGGCTTCGCTCGACAGCATGCCGGGACCGATGCCAAGCTTCTTTAGCGCCAATTCGTATTTGCCGCCGATATCGGTGCCGAAGATCAGTTCCGGATCGGCTGCGCAATGCAGCCAGCCGTTACCTTGAATCTCATTCTCGAGCTGCCCCGGCGCCCAGCCAGCATAGCCGAGCGCAAGAATCGCGCTTGCCGGCCCATCGCCGCGCGCGATGGCTTTGAGAATATCGATGGTGGCGGTGAGGCAGATGCCGTCGTCGATCGGCAGCGTCGAATTCTCGATGAAAAAATCCGAGCTGTGCAGGACAAAACCGCGCTCGGTTTCGACCGGACCGCCGCGCATCACCTTCACCACCTCTGCCCGCGTCGGCAGGCGGATCACGTCAGCCGACGGTATGACGTTCAGCTTCACCAGAAGATCGGAAAAATTTATGTTCGGCGCGGGGTGGTTGACGACTATACCCATCGCGCCTTCGGCGGAATGCGCGCAGACATAGATGACGGAACGAGCAAACCGCTCATCGAGCATCGCCGGCATGGCGATGAGCATCTGGCCGTCGAGAAAACCTCGGCGCCGGCTGCTTTGCGTTTTGGCGCGCGACACTGTCATAGGCGGAAGGTTAGCCCATCGGTTCGTATTTGCAAATGAACCTGGCGGCGAAAAGTTCACGGTATTATGCCTTTCATGTCTGCGACCGAATTTAGGCAGCGGTGATCGGCCATCGGCCCGTCAAGTTAAGTTATAGTCACAATCATGTCAGTGGCACTTGCCCACGGACCGACCTAAACAGCACCCATGAACTGGTCCGGCGCAATATCTTCTGTTTCTACGACGATGCTTCTATCGAGACGATTTTCATCAGACCTTATCGCGACGGCGGCAGTCTGCCTCGCGGCCGGCGGAATGATCACCGCGGTGTGGGCGCAAGACGCGTCCGAGTGGGACGCGCAGACTCATACAGCCGTGCGCCTGATCGCCGGTTCAAAGATTGCAAGTTCTGACACCAGGGTTCTGCGCGCGGGCGTCGAGATCAAGCTTGAACCCGGCTGGCACACCTATTGGCGCGATCCCGGCGATTCCGGCGTGCCGCCAAAACTGGATTTTTCAGGTTCGGACAATGTCAAATCCGTTGCCGTGCTGTGGCCCGCGCCGGAACGATTTCCTGACGGCGCCGGCGGCAATTCGATCGGTTATCTCGATCACGTCATCCTGCCTTTGCGCGTCACGCCGCAGAACGCAGCCAAGCACTCTTCCCTTATGCTGAAGCTCGGCTACGACATCTGCAGCAATATGTGCGTTCCAGTCGAGTCCGAGCTGAAGCTTTCGCTCAGCGGCGACGGCGCCGAAGAGGCGACGATCGAGAAAGCTGAAATTCGCGTGCCGCGGCGTGTCGCGCTCGGCGAAGGCGGCGACGCCAAGAGCGGTGGCAGCGGCAGCAAAAGTCTCGCCATTCTCTCGGTGCATCGCGAGCCCGGCGGCGCTCATGATCGCGTCGTCGTGGAAGTCGCGGCCCCCGCAGGCGCGGCCGTGGACCTGTTTGCCGAAGGACCGACACCGGATTGGTCATTGCCGCTGCCCGAGACGAAAAGCTCCAGCAACGGACCGACGCGGCTGTTCACCTTTGACGTTGACGGGCTGCCGCCGGACGCCAAGGCCCAAGGCGCATTGCTGACGCTGACCGCGGTGTCCGACAGCGACGCCATCGAGGTTCCCGCCCGTCTCGACTAATTCGCGTCCGATGCTTTAGGTTATGGCCCGCCGCCGCGCGGGTGGCGTCAATTTCATGTTCAGAAACGCGAGAGGAATAGGATCATGACTATCAAGGCCGGCGACCGCGTCCCCAGCGGCTCCTTCACGGTGATGACAGCCGACGGGCCGAAGCCGCTTACGACAGACGAATTGTTCAAGGGCAAGAAGGTGGTGCTGTTCGCCGTTCCCGGCGCCTTCACGCCGACCTGCCACAAGAACCACCTGCCGGGCTTCGTCAAGAATGCCGCCGCGATCAAGGCCAAGGGCATCAATACGATCGCCGTCACCGGCGTCAACGACGTGTTCGTGATGGATGCCTGGAAGAAGGCATCTGGTGGCGACTCGATCGAGTTTCTTGCTGACGGCAGCGGCAACTGGGCCAAGGCCCTCGGCCTCACCGCCGATCTCACCGAGCGCGGGCTTGGCGTACGCTCGCAGCGCTACGCGATGATTGTCGACGACGGAGTCGTAAAGACGCTGAATGTCGAAGACTCGCCGGGCAAGGCCGATATCTCCGGCGCGGACAATCTGCTGAAGGGCCTCTGAGCGCTTGTTGTTCCGCATGACGTGGAACTGATAAATGAATCAACCCTCCCCCTTTTCGGGGGAGGGTTTTTATTTTGCCACCTTCCCGGCAGCCCTGATCTCGGCGATCGCTTCACCGACAAGAGCATCGGCGCGCTCGTTCATGTCGTGCCCGGCGTGACCCTTCACCCAATGCCAACTGATCTGATGCTGGCCGAGTGCGGCATCAAGGCGCTCCCACAGATCGACATTCTTGACCGGACTTTTGTCGGCGGTGCGCCAGCCGTTGCGCTTCCACTTGGCGATCCACGTCATGATGCCGTTGCGCAGATACTGACTATCGGTATGCAGATCGACGCGACAAGGTTTCTTCAGGCCTTCAAGCGCCGAGATCGCAGCCATCAGCTCCATACGATTGTTGGTGGTGTTGATCTCGCCGCCTTTGAGCTCCTTGGTGTGTTCGCCGGATTTGAGTATAGCGGCCCAGCCGCCCGGACCTGGATTCGGAGCCGCGCCGCCATCGGTGTAAATGACGACATGAGGCAGCACTGTCCCCTCACTCACGGTTCACCGACTCCATAATCGCGGAAGCTTTTGACCCTCTGGTGGAAGCGGAGCTTGCGCGCATATTCGAGCGGCTCTTTCGGTTTCACCAAGGCGCCGGTCGGCACGTCAAGCCAATCGACCAGCCGCGTCAGCAAGAAACGCACCGCCGCCCCGCGCGCCAGCAGCGGCAGCATGTTCCATTCCTCTTGCGACAGCGGACGCGTCTTGGCGTAGCTCGCCAACAACGCCCTGCCCTTAGTCACGTTGTAAGAATGATCGGGCTCGAAGCACCACGCGTTGAGGCAAATGGCAACGTCATAGGCGAGCGTATCGGTGCAGGCAAAATAGAAATCGATCAAACCCGACAGCTTATCGGCAAGAAAAAATACATTGTCGGGAAAGAGGTCGGCATGAATGACACCCTGCGGCAGGCCGCGCGGCCAATGGTGCTCAAGCACGTCGAGCTCCGCCGCGACCAGAGTCTCGAGATTGCGCTCCACTTTATGGGCGCGCTCGCGGCAATTGTCGTAAAGCTGCCGCCAGCCGGCGACGGATAGAGCATTGTCGCGACGCATCGGGAAATCCGCGCCGGCCAAATGCAGCCGCGCCAAGGCATCGCCCAGCGCCGCGCAATGCGCCGCGCTCGGCCGGCGGATCCACAAGCCGTCAAGGAACGTGACCAGCGCCGCCGGCTTGCCGGCGAGCCGGCCCAGGACCGTGCCCTCGCTGTTCTTCACCGGCTGCGGGCACGTGATGCCACGCGCCGCCAGATGCTCCATCAGGCCGAGGAAGAAGGGCAGATCGCGCTCGGCGACGCGGCGCTCGTAAAGCGTCAGAATGTAGTTGCCGCGCCCGGTATGGACGAGGAAGTTCGAATTCTCGACCCCCTCGGCAATGCCCTTGTAAGACAAGAGCTCGCCGACATCGTAGGCAGCAAGAAAGCGGCCGAGGTCTTCGGCCGTGACGTCGGTATAGACCGCCATGAAGGGCTCCAAAGGTCCGTCGCGGCTAACCCGGCATGTGGGCCCGCGTCAAGCCGCGCCGCCGGCGAGCCAGGCGGAAAACCGTGTATAGAGGTCCGCCGTCTCCGGCCCGCCATCGCGATAGACCACGGCGGCCAGCGCGCGGCCTTCGGCATGGGCGATGCGAAACGCCATGTAGCGGTATTGTTCCGGGTAGTGCGAGGTTTCCGCCGCTTCGAACAGCGCATCGAATGCCGGCGACGGCTCGACCGGGTCCAGCCGATCGCGTTCATAGATCGCCGCCCGCTCGGCGATCAGCCAGGCACCGCCGTGGCGCTCGATCCGATCGAGGAAGCGCGAACACGAGGTCAGATCGACCTCGACGCCTTCGAATTTCTGCCGTACGCGGATGATGACGCTGGTTTCGGCAACCGCGCGGTCCTTGTCGATTTGGACGAGAGGCGCGAACAGATGATGCCGCGACCAGATGTGGCCTGAACCATGGCTCGCCCGGCAGCGCTCGACAAATTGCTCGAACGGCCCGCGAAACCAGGACACTGCAATGTGCCCGTCATGGGTGAACGTGCCACGCAGCTCTTTCCACTTGCCCTGGTCGCGATAGAGCCCCCAGGCATTGATCAGTTCGGCAATGGCCAGCTTATCGGCATAATCCATGGGTGGTCCCAAGGCGAAGAATTCCACCGGAGGTACTGGACCTCACGTGCGCGGGCACCATAAATAGGCGTCCGAAGCGGCGCAATGACTTGCGCCTGCAGTCCCCTCCCCCTTGGCGCTTCCCGCCGCTCACACGAAAAATTCCGCGATGAAAGCCATTGTCATCCACGAATACGGCCCGCCCGACGTTCTGCGTTACGAAGACATTCCAGATCCGGAGCCGCGGGCCGGCGAAATCCGCATCAAGGTCCACGCCGCCACCGTCAATCGCGTGCTCGATGTGAGCCTGCGCGCCGGCAAAGAGATGTTTCGCAATCCGGTCCTGCCGCTCATTCCGGGCGTCGACAGCGCTGGCGTGATCGATGCGGTGGGACCAGGTGTAAGCCAGTGGCACGTCGGGGACCGTGTCGCGGCTGCCGGCATCATGCCGCTCGGCATCTGTGCCGAAGACGGCGCCGGCTATAACGGCCCCAAGGGGATGATGGGCATCAAACGACCGGGCGGCTTCGCCGAGCGCGTGGCTGTGCCGGCTTGCGCCACGGTTGCGCTTCCGGACGGACTGGACTTTCACCGCGCCGCCGTGGTCATGCGCCACGTGCCGACGGCCTGGAACCTGCTGTTTCATGTCGCTGAACTGAAAGCCGGCGAGACGGTGCTGATCATGGGCGCCGGCGGCAATCTCGGCAGCATCGGCATCCAGATTGCTAAGAACGTGATCGGCGCGCAGGTGATCGCGACAGCTGGCTCAGACGACCGCGTCGCGCTCGGCAAAAAGCTCGGCGCCGATTTCGGCATCAACTACAACACGCATGATCTGCGCGAAGAAATCCTGAAAATCACCGACGGCAAGGGGGTGGATGTTCTCTACGACAATATCGCCAACCCGCAGGTCCTGCCGCTCGCCTTTCGCGCGATTGGCATGCATGGCCGCCTTGTGACTGCCGGCGCCCACGCCGGGCCAAATGTCACGATCGACTTCTCCCACCTTTACCACAAGCAGATCACCATCCGCGGCCGGCCGGGCTACACGCCGTCGGACCTGCCGCATTGCCTTGCCGCGGCCGCGCAGGGCAAGGTCATTCCGCAGATCGAGCGGGTGTTGCCGCTGTCGCGCGCGGCTGAAGCGCATCGCATGGTGGAAGCCAATGAGGGTCAAGGCAAGATCGTGCTCGACCCGACGATGGATTGATCGCCTGCGATTGATTTGTTTGAACTGATCAGTGCTTACGATAATTGCGTTGGCGCAGCGTCTCTATTTCAACAGCCTTCGCCATGAGCTCATGGGCGATTACCTCGAGATTGGAGACAATCTCGGTACGCTCAACACCCGGCGATTTGGCGAGGCGCGCAAGACGGAAGCACTGTTCGGCTTTCTCTAGGCAGTAGTCAGCGTCCAACATCATGGCCGCTACATGGATACTGCCATTGTTTGTTGCAACTGCAATTGTGCGTGGCCGAGACGCCATCAAATAAAATTTTTGTGAAAGGCCGATTGAAGCCTATCGAATCTCAAGGCACGCGGCTTTCCTGAGAAAAAACAGGCCCCAAACGAATAAATCCGGATGGTCAGGAATCGTCCACCGGCAACGTCGCCCGCACCGATGGCCGCGCTGAAAAGGCAGCGTGCCAATTGGCGAGGCGCAAACGCTCCTTGCGCCAGTCATCGTCACCGAAACGAAAATCCAGATAGGACAGTGCGCAACCAATCGCGATATGGCCGATGCTGAATGGCGTCCTGGTCAGCGCCTCCGCCTCGCGCTCCAGACTGTCCAGAATGGCCGTCTTGCGCACCGCCGTGCTGGCGATGTGCTTTTCCGAGGGCGCCGCGCGCATCAGTTCGTCGCGCAGGAGCACCATCATGTCCAAGAACCCGTCACCGAGCGCCTGGCGGCGCAGCGCGGCGAGGCGCGCCTTACCGCTGCGAGGAAACAATTTCCGCGAGGCGTCGAGGCCGTCGAGATATTCGCAAATCACCGGCGAATCGTAGAGCACCGTGCCGTCGTCGAGCACCAAAGTCGGGATCTTCGACAACGGATTGTCTTTCATCAATTCGGCATGCGGTTTGGCGGCGGCCGCGACTGTCCGCACGCAGGTAATTCGATCAACAACGCCGCGCTCATGGGCGACGATCATGACCTTGCGCACAAAGGGCGAGCGCGGCGACCAATGCAGTTTCATCAAATATCCGGCCGTGTTCTGGGCAACGACAACAACGTCGAGCGAATGGCGTTCGGCGTCGCAAAACGCTAGCATTCCGCGTCATCACCGTCGAGCAAGCCCGGGACCGCTCGGCTCCCCTTCCTCACCATTGAACAGCGGACATTTTCGAATGGACTACGACCCGCGCAGCGAGCCGCACAATCTCGCGCATGACCCGACGACCTGCCTCGTCGTGCCGCGCCCGATCGGCTGGATCACGACGATCAGTCCTGCGGGCGTGGTCAATCTCGCGCCTTACAGCTTCTTCAACATGATCGCGAGCCGCCCGCCTTTCGTGATGTTCGCGTCGAACACGCGCAAACACTCGCAGCTTCATGCCGAAAGCGGCAGCGAATTCGTGTTCAACTTGGCGACCTACGACCTGCGCAACGAGATGAACATCACCGGCGGCGACTATCCTGAAAATGTCAGCGAGCCGGAACTGGCCAAGCTCACCATGGCGCCGTCGCGCAAGGTCAAGCCGCCCCGGGTGGCGGGCTCGCCGATTGCACTCGAGTGCGTCTATTCACAAACCGTCAAGCTCGTCAGCGGCAGCGGCAAAAAGCACAACTACGAAATGGTGATTGGCGAAGTCGTCAACGTACATATCGACGACGCGGTGATCGTCGACGGCCTCGTCGACATGGCGCGGATCCGCGCCATCGGACGCCTCGGCTATCGCGGCGACTACACCGTCGTGGACAACATTTTCGAAATGCCGCGGGTATCGCACTCGACGTGAATTTCGGGCGTGAGAGAGCCCAGGCATGCCAAGTCTCACACCTGCTATGCGTCGCAATAGGACAGATTGCTCGTGCCTGATGTCGTTCTGAACATCTTCAGTTTAAAATGCAGCCAACAGGCAAAATAAAGCGGCAATCGCCCGGCCGAATCACGCCGCGGGTTTATTTGCTTCCATTGACCTCGGTGAAACCGCTGCAATAGTCTTCGTCGAAGATTTTCCGCGAATTGACGAGATCGCCAAAATGGCTGCCACCGACATCGCCGCCCATTACGCCGAAGGCCTGACGCGCCGGCAGTGGGGCGTACTCGGCATTACGATGCTGTTTTGGCTGTTCGACGGCTATGAGACTTACGCCCTGCTGCTGACCATCGGCCCCTCGCTGCGCGAGCTGCTGCCGGCGAACGAGCTCAGCACGCTGCCCCGCGTGGCCGCCTATCTGATCTCGATCACGCTGTTCGGCTGGGCCGTGGGCGGGGTGATCGGCGGCGTTGCCGGCGACCGTCTCGGGCGGCGCTGGACCATGATCGGCGCGGTGGTGCTCTACAGTATCTTCACCGGCACGAGCGCGCTGGCGCCGAACTGGCAAATTCTCGCATTGACGCGTTTCCTCACCGGCTTTGGCATTGGCGCGGAATGGGGCGTCGGCACCTCGCTGCTGCAGGAGACTTGGCCGGAGCGGCTGCGCACCAAAGGCGCCGGCATTCTGCAGGCGGCCTTTTCCGGCGGCTTTGTCGTCGCTTCGGTATTGTGGCTCGTGGTCGGCGGCTCATTCGGCGGGTCGTGGCGCTGGATGTATGCCGTGGGTATCGTGCCGGCCCTGTTCGTTGCGATATTGGCGCGCAACATTCCGGAATCCGAACGCTGGACTAAGGCCAGTCATACCGCGCAAGCGATGGGCGCGACGCTACGCGCCAATGCGCGCAACCTCGTGCTCGCGATCATCATCTCGATCTCCATCACGCTCGGCTTTTGGGCGATCTCGTCCTGGGTGCCGACCTATGTCGCGACGCTGGCGCCCGACGCCAAGAGCGGCGTCTACTACGCCGGCATGGCCGGACTGCTCTATGCCATCGGCGAAATTTTCGGCTGTATCGGCTTTGGCCTCTTGGCCGATGGCTGGGGCCGCCGCTGGACGCTCGCCTTTTACCTTGTGGGCTCGATCGCCATCACCCCGCTCGTCTTCCTATATGTGCGCGACGCGACGATCGTCGTGATCCTGCAGCTCGCCAACGGCTACCTCACCGGCGGCCTCTATGGCTGGTTCGCCGTGCATCCGCCGGAGCTCTTCCCGACCAGCATCCGCTCGACGGCGATCAGCCTGATCTTCAACTTCGCCCGCTTCCTTGCCATGTTTGGGCCGATCTTGGCGTCGAGCCTGATCGCCTTCTTCGGCGGCTATGGCGTGGCGGCAACGACGCTTGCCAGCATCTTCGTCATCGGCCTCATCGTGCTGCCATTGCTTCCAGAGACCAAGGGACAACCGTTACCGGCATGAGTAAAGCGACCACGATCCTCACACCTGGCGTGCCCGTGACGCTGGCGCCCGCCGGCAATATCAGTTTCGAAATCGAGGCCGAACAGCGTCTGCGCCTCACCCAGCCCGAAGGCGAGCAGGTGGCTGACCTGATCTCGTTCAATCGCGACGATGTGCGCGAATTGCTGTCGATCCACTCGAGCCGCGCCGTCAATCTGAGCTGGAAGCTCACAGCGCCGCAGACGCTCTACAGCAATCGCACGCGCCCGATGCTTGCGATCGAGGAGGATTTGACGGGCGAGAATTATTGTGGCGGCGGCTATTGCAGCGAACATCTCAACATTGCGCGTTACGGCGAAAAAGGCGCCGGCGCGCCGAACTGCCAGTCCAATCTCGAAACGGCGATCCGCGGCTACGGCATGGACCGTTGGAATTTCAATATCGACGCCTGTTTCAATGTCTTTATGACCGTTGCCTATGACGCGAATGGCGTATGGGAGATCAGGCCGCCGAAGGGCAAGCCGGGCGATTACATGATCTTGCGCGCGCTGATGCCGCAGATCGTCGCCATCTCGAACTGCCCGATCCTTTTCAACTCCTGCAACAACTTTCGCCTGAAGCCGCTGACGCTCGAGATCCTGACCTAGCTACGCCTTCGCCCTCGCGCACTGCCGATCCCACCGGACATGCGATAGAGTCCCGGGAACAATACAGGCGAGGAAGCCCAGATCATGCGTCTTGCCGAAGTCGAGGGAAAAGCCCTGCTGCGCCGCCATGGCATCGCGGTGCCGAAAAGCGTGCTGATCGCCCCCGGCGAAGACGTGCCGGAAAACGCGGCAAGCTGGCCCGGCTTTGTCCTCAAAGCGCAAATCCTCGAAAGCGGGCGCAGCAAGCATGGCCTGGTGCGCGCCTTCACGACGGCTGCCGAGATCCGTGCTGCGCGGCGGCTCATCCTCGCCAATCTGGAAGATGCCGATACTCCGCTCCTGCTCGAGGAAGCAGTACCAATCGTGCGTGAGATTTTT
>DATAQN010000190.1:0-2144 GCA_036264635.1 Xanthobacteraceae bacterium
GATTTCATGGAGTGTGTAGCCTACGGGCGGCAGCCGCGCGCAGATCTTGATCTGGCGCGCGACACGATCAAGATCCAATATGTCGGCTATTGGTCCGCCGAGGAGGGCCGGCGGATCGCGCTGTAGAACGCTGTCTTGCCGAAACGGCACGCGACATCTAAGGCGCAGTGGTGAAACGGATACAGGTGCCCCAAGGGTCCGTCGCGGAAAAGCCGTCTGGAATTGCGTCGATTGTTATGCCGACCGCCTCGAGACGCTTTTTCACGCCGTCTATAGTCGGCTGATCATTGATTTCCATCGCGAACCAATCAAGGCCCGCTCGCTTGTCGTTGCGAATGCCCGCGCTGTTGCTGTGCCAGACATTGACAGCCAGGTGGTGGTGATAGCCCCCCGAAGATAAGAAAGTCGCTCCGGTCCGGCGCCGCATCACATCGAGGCCGAGCGCGCCGCCATAAAACGCTTCCGCCCCTGGCGATGTCCCCGACGCGAAGATGGATATGGCCGATGCGCAATCCTTCCGGTGCACTGGGATACGTGGCGGTCGCGGGATCGATCTCGCGGATGATCGCGTCGATGTCGAGCGGGTCGGTTTTCTGGAAAATCAATTCACCGTCGCGGCGCCACTTCTCGCGCGGGGCCGGTCGGAATAGACTTCGACGCCGTTGCCTTCTGGGTCGTCTAGGTAGATTGCTTCACTCACGTCATGATCAGAGGCACCGGTAAAGGCCACCCGAGCCTTAGCCGCATGCAAAATCCAGCGTGCCAAATCCGCGCGCGTCGGCATTAGGAACGCGGTGTGATAAAGGCCGGCTTCGCGCGGATCGTCTGGCAGCGCATCAGGTCTGTGGATCAGCTCCAGCAACGCGATGCCGCCGACGCCGAGTATTGCAACTTGCCTAGTGTGCTCCTGCACGGTCAAACCAAGCATGTCGCGATAATAGGCGGTGACGCGATGGAGATCGCGGACCATCATGCCGACGGCACCGACGTGGACCGGTGCGCGGCTCGCAGCAGTAGGGACTGCCGAAGGGTTAGGTGCATCCATGACGCTACTATATGGGCCGGTTGGCGCGGCGACACAATTGGCGCGCTATGTCCGGTGCACGTTTGAAAGCGGACATGCATCGCGCAGCGACCGACAGAAGTATCGGGGTTCGATCCCGTTTTCTTAGCGTGGGACTTTGTTGGAAAAAGCCAAGCAATCAAAATCTAATTTTGGCGAAAGGTGCCCAGGGGCGGAATCGAACCACCGACACCTGCATTTTCAGTGCAGTGCTCTACCGACTGAGCTACCTGGGCTTAGTTACGGGTTAGTAACTGGGCTTATTGGTTTCGAGCTGAGCTCTTATTCGGCGCGCCGTTATAGAGAGTAAGCCTGCCGCTGTCCAGAATGGATCCGCGCCACGATGCCGTCGGTCATTGCGGCGGTTCGTCCCGTCCGTCGCTCTCTTCGCGCCGCTCATCTTCTTCCTCGTCTTCGGTCACCGGTACGACATAGATGCCGAACAGCCAGCGGTGCAGATCGACGTCGGCACAGCGTTTGGAGCAGAACGGCCGCAGCACGGCATCGGCGGGCTTGCCGCAGATTGGGCATTTAGCGGTGCCTCGTTTGGTTGTTTCTTTCGATGTCTTGGCGTCGGGCATAAGCGCAATATGGGAAAATAGCGAAAACCGCGCCAGTGGCAGTAAGGAACGGTGATCACCCGGCGTTGATCCAGCCGAAATGGACCGGATAGCCCTCGCCGCGGAGCAGCGTCAGCGCCTCGTAGAGCGGCAGGCCGATAATGTTGGAATAAGAGCCGACGAGTTTGACCACAAATCCGCCGGCGATGCCTTGCGCGGCATAGCCGCCGGCTTTGCCGCGCCATTCGCCGGAGGCGAGATAGGCTTCGATGTCCTGTTCGGACAAACGCTTGAAGCGCACGCGCGTCTCCACGTAGCGCTGGCGGAACGTTTCCTTCGGCGTGACCAGACAGATCGCGGTATGAACGCGGTGATTGCGGCCCGATAGGAGGCGCAAACATTGCGCCGCCTCGTCGAGCAGTTCCGCTTTCGGCAAAATGCGCCGGCCGACGGCAACGACGGTGTCGGCGGCGAGGATGTAGGCGCCTTTGAGTTCGTCGTCGATGCGCACCATCCCGAGC
>DATAQN010000249.1:0-2741 GCA_036264635.1 Xanthobacteraceae bacterium
CGACCGCGTGGTTTGTGGCCAAAAGCGTTGCCGCACCCCTCGATCTCCTGCACGCGCTCCTGCTGATGCCCCCGGTCATGCTGGCCGCAACCATCCCTGTCTCGATCGGCGGCTGGGGCGTGCGCGAGAGCGCCGCCGTGATGGCCTTCACGTATTCCGGCCTGCCACCGGGCGACGGCCTCTTGGTGTCCACTCTCCTCGGCATCGCGACATTCATTGCCGGCCTCCCCGGCGGGCTTGTTTGGCTCGCCATGCAGCGGAAGGACATGCAGCGGAAGGACATGGGGCGGAAGGACATGGAGCGGAAGGACATGGAGCGACGCGACAAGCCTCCGTCGGTGGCGCAATTCGACGATCTGACCGCGCATTAACGTCCGGGCGGCGAAGGGTTGTGTTGCCCGGGGTTTAGCTCGAATATGTTCGTCGAGGATGGATCAGGACTTGATCATCAAAGCAAAAACAACCGCTGTCGCCGCCTCTCTCCTTGCGCTGTGCGCACAGGCAGCGATCACGCCTGACCTATAATTTCCCGTTTTCCGTATCGAGGACCAAAGCGGTCATGATCATCAGCCGAACCCCGTTCCGCATTTCACTCTTCGGCGGCGGGACCGATTATCCGGCCTGGTTCCGCGAGCACGGCGGCGCGGTCGTCGGGCTGGCCATCGACAAATATTGCTACATCACCCTGCGGCGGCTGCCGCCGTTTTTCGAGCATCGTTCGCGGATAGTCTATTCGCAAATCGAACTGGTCAAATCGACATCTGAAATCCGGCACCCGGCCGTTCGCGCCGTGCTGTCCCACTTCGGCGTCTCCGAGGGTTTGGAGATCCATCACGATGCCGATTTGCCGGCGCGTTCCGGCCTCGGCTCCAGCAGTTCTTTCACGGTCGGACTTCTGAACGCACTTCATGCGCTCGACAACAAGATGATCGCCAAGCGCGCACTCGCCTGCGAGGCCATCCGGATCGAGCAGGAGGTGCTCAAAGAACAGGTCGGATCACAGGACCAGATCTGGGCGGCCTATGGCGGTTTCAATCATTGCGAATTCTTCCGCGATGGCACCTTCGCGGTGTCGCCGATCATCCTTTCCCCGGAGCGGCGCCAGGAGGTCAATCGCTCGCTGATGCTGTTCTTTACCGGCTTTTCGCGCTTTGCCAGCGACTTCGCCCAGGACCAGGTCAGGAACATCCCTAATCGGAAGAGCCAATTGATGGCCATTCGCAGACTGGTCGACAGTGCGATCGAGATTCTCCAGGACGAAAAGGCGCCGCTGCACGAACTCGGCGAGCTTTTGCACGATTCCTGGCGGCTCAAGCGCGAACTGGCCGATAGCGTGTCCAACTCGAAGATCGACGAGATCTATGAGGCCGCGCGCGAGGCCGGGGCCATTGGCGGCAAGCTCTTGGGCGCCGGCGGTGGCGGCTTCATGGTGTTTTTCGTCGAAGAATCAGCACGCGAACAGGTTCGCGAACGCCTGAAAAAACTCATTCACGTGTCGATCAGCACCGATAACGACGGCAGCAAGGTCGTTCTCTATCAGCCCGACGGCTTGTGACTCAGATATTGCCGTAAATGCGGTCGCGGATCATGCGAAAGCCCTTGATGAGCTCGCCGACGCCGTCGTCCAGGCTGTGCAAAGGCCGATAGCCGGTGGCCTCGATGCGCGCATTCGACACAATGTAATCGCGTTTGTCGGGATCTTCGCCGATCGGCGCTTCCAGATAAACAAAGGCCGGAATCTGGATTTTGATCCGCTCGCACAATTCCGCTTTCGAGAGATTGGCGTCCGACAGCCCGACATTGTAGGGACGCCCCTTCATGTCCGCGAAATGATCGATGGCGTGGATGAAGGCGCGCGCGACGTCGCGAATGTGAATGTAATTGCGTTTGAAGTGCGCCTCGAACAGCACCACGAAGCGGTCATTGACCGCACGATAAACGAAGTCATTGACCAGAAGATCGACGCGCATGCGCGGCGACATGCCGAACACCGTCGCCAGCCGCAGGCTGATTGAATTGTCACGTTCGAGCGCGATTTTCTCCGCCTCGATCTTGGTGGTGCCGTAGAGCGAAACCGGCCGCAGCGGCGACTCTTCGGTGCAAAACTTGCCCTCTTCGCCCACACCATAGCCGCTATTGGTGATCGGCATGACGATGCGCTGCTGCGGCGACATCAGCTTGCCCAAAGTCGCAACCGCATCGCGATTGGTGGTCGTCGCCGCGATCGGGTCCTTCTTGCACAGCGGCGCGCCGACCAGGGCCGCGAGCGGCAGAACGTAATCGGCCTTGGCGACGAGCGGCTTTAGAATGTCCGCTGCGCGGGCATCGCCATTGACCACGTCGAAATTCGGATTGGCACACACATGCGCGAGGCTGTTCTGATCGTACATGAAGTTGTCGAGCACGGTCACCCGGTGACCGGCCGCCAAGAGTTCAGGCACCAGGATCGCGCCGAGATAGCCCGCGCCGCCGGTGACCAGAATTGATTGTCCCATCGCGCTTTTCCCCAACATGCCCTCTTACAGCACACTTCACGCGCTGCGTCAGCGCGCGGCCACATCCAGAACTTCGCGCAGCCGCGTGATCTGCGGCGTCAGGTCGAACGGATGGTTGCCGACAAAAAAGCCGTTGTCATGCACTACATTGGCGTTCGGCAAGCCGTCGACGCATTCATAGTCGTAATGTTTGATCACGTCGTGCCGGGTGATGCACCCGCCGGTGATGATGCGGTAACCGATGTC